>CAWUKT010000053.1:0-49421 GCA_963923035.1 uncultured bacterium | reverse complement strand
AATGTGGATGGGGAGAGTGCAGTGGAGGATTTTGTGGGTTTTTCAGGACCGACTAGCTACAGAATGACTTGTACATTCCGGTGACGCTAACATCAAATCAACCTTACCAATTTCATGTTTTACTGCTCTTGGGCTCTGTCTTCTAATATCACCAAGATATACTTTTGCAGTTGGAAAGTTTTTTTCAAACGCTCTTTGTGCAGGTTCCCATATATCAAACCCTGCAAGAATAGTAGCTCCTGCTTTACGTGCTCCATAACTACTTCCTCCAGCCCCACAAAAAAGATCAATTGCTTTAATTTCTTTCACAGAATTCAGAAATTTTATCGTTTTCTTAAAAATGGCCTTTTCTTCTAAAGAAACAAAGTGAGTGCCCACCTTCTAGCTTTCCTTAAACTCAATATCCCTCCCCTCCCAAAATTTCTCCCATCAGCTCCACCAACCGCGTCGACCTCCCCTTTCCCTTCAATCCGCATTCCCATACCACCAAAACCTTCCAGCCCAATTTCCGCAAAGCTTCTTCAGCTTCCCGATCAATTACCTGCGTCCGCAGGATCTTGGCGCGCCACCATTCCCGGCGGGTCTGGGGCAGCTTGAAATACTTACAGCCCTCGTGCCCATGCCAAAAACAACCGTGGACAAATACCACAGTCTTGTACTTGGGAAGGACCAGATCAGGGGTACCGGGAAGTGATTTGACGTGGAGGCGGTACCGAAACCCATTGGCCCACAAAAACTTTCGGACCAACAATTCAGGCTTCGTATCCTTCGCCCGGATGCGGCTCATGTTGTAACTGCGGGTCGCTTTGTCGTGGACATCCCCCATACCATCAAAAACGCATTTCCCAACCGAAAAGTTCCTCAATAAGCCAACGCATACACCCCAAACAAGTACAAATACAGCACCGGCACCGTCAAATACATCCCGTCAAAGCGGTCCAAAAAGCCGCCGTGACCGGGCAGGATCCCGCCGCTGTCTTTGATGTCGAGGCTGCGCTTGTACATCGATTCGAGGAGGTCGCCGAGCTGGGAAAGAACGCTGACCACCGCCGCGACCACAATCCAATTCCAGTGAACGTCGTCGAACCAAAACTCCAGCACCACGCCGAATCCAATGCAAAAAATGGCCCCAATGATGGCGCCTGCCCACGTTTTCTTCGGTGAAATGCGCGGAAACAGGGGCTTCCGGCCGAAAAACCGGCCCCCAAAATAGGCCATTACGTCCAGCAACCAGTGCAGGAACAACAAGCCCAGCGGATACTGGAAATTATAACTTCCCGCGGCGTCCACCGCCCCAATTTCGGTCCTAGCCCAGGGGGAAATCCCGAGCATAAAATAGATCGCCATCGGCATGAACGCGTAGAAGAAGCCGCCAAAAATCAGCCCCATCGTTCGCACGGCGTTTTCTTCCTTCTTGTCGAAGAGCGCGCCCATCGAAATCAGGCCGAGGGCCGCCGAGGTCAGCACCGCCCAATTCAGCTCCACAAACTCTACAAAGGCCCGGAGGGGCGCCGTCAGTTCCACGAAGTAAAGGAGGAAATAAGCCCAAATGAGGATGCCAAAGCCCATCGCGATCCACGGCACCCGCTTTCCCAGCAGGTTCGTGATCTTGAAAAATTCCCACAGGCCCACCATCGAAACGATCACACCAAATGTGAACAGGCCCCACGGGGAAATAACGATGGCCGTCGTGGCCACCCCACCCGCAATCAGGCCCGTCAGGAACCGTTTCAAAAGCTCACTCATAACTCAACCTCGTGTTTCGATTTTTGGAATGGCGGGAATATAAGTATAAAAGGAGGAAAGTAATGCACGCCGAACAGAGGCTCACAGCCCAACCAAAGGCGAAATCGTCCTCTAAAATACCCGCGTCCAAGGTGCCGCGCAGGGCCAGGAGGTAAATCGTCAGGGTAATGGCATTGTGGAGGAAATGGGCCAGAATGGACGGCCACAAATTGCCTGCGTAAAGAAACAGATAGCCGAGAAAGGCACCGAGGAAAAGACGGGAGAAGAAGCCGTAGAACTGGAAATGGAAGAGGGAAAAGACCAAGGCCCCTACCCAAACCGCCACGTGGGGATTGGCCACCCGCCGAATGGCGCCGACCAGAAAGCCCCGGAAAAACAACTCTTCTACAATGGCTGGGACGACCGCAACGGCCAAAAAATTCCCCAGGATCGCGCCATTGGAGAAGTTGCCGAGGAGAAGGGTATAAATTTCCTTGGTGGATTTTTCAGTTTCCCGGGCCCATTCTTCGAATCCCTGCATGGATTCCGGCAAGTTGAAGCTGCCCGCGGGGATGATCAATTGTTGGACGAAGGGAAATGCAATCAGGACAATCAGGGCCGACAAGGGAAAAAAGCCCCACCAGGTCCGGCGGTTCAGTCCCAGCCGCCGCCCAAAGCCGCCGGTGTACACGCCCCAAAAGGTAGCTGAAAGCCCCCAAATGAAGATTGCCGAAACGATCTGTTTGATCCGAAATACATTTTGGCCGGTCGGGGTCGTCAGCATTTCGGTGGGCTCCATGCTGCCGTCGTACAGGGCGCCTATGATCGTCGGCACGGCGATTCCGGCGAAGGTATAGCAGACGAACAGGAAAAAGAATCCCAGCGCCAGGGCCATCCGGGGCGTGGAAAATCGTTCGACAAGGCTATTTGGGGAGCTGTGCAAAATGTAAAAGCAGAATATTCATTAAATTTACGCAAAATTTTGCGGTCACCCCTTCCTGGGTCCAGGTTCAGGGGGCTGCATTCCCGAAAATCTACTGGCATGGTACAAATCGCTGGCATCGATGTGGGAGAATTTCCCCTCTTGCTCGCTCCGATGGAGGACGTGAGTGACCCGCCGTTCCGCGCGATTTGCAAGGAACTCGGCGCGGATGTGGTCTATACGGAATTCATTTCGGTGGAAGGCCTGATCCGGGACGCGGAGAAAAGCGTCATGAAACTGGACATCTACGACGAAGAGCGACCGGTAGGCATCCAGATTTTCGGGGCGGAAATCGAATCGATGCGGGCGGCGACCAAGTGGGTCGAGCGCGCCAATCCCGAATTCCTGGACATCAACTACGGTTGTCCGGTCAAGAAAGTGGCCTGCAAAGGAGCCGGCGCGGGCATCCTCCAGGACATCCCGAAAATGGAGCGCATGACGCGCGAAATTGTGGAGGCGACGCACCTGCCCGTCACCGTCAAGACCCGACTGGGTTGGGACAGCTCGACGATCCGCATCGTGGAAGTGGCCCTGCGCTTGCAGGACGCGGGCATCAAGGCGCTCAGCATCCACGGCCGTACGCGCAAGCAGATGTACAAGGGCGTCGCCGATTGGGATCCGATCAAGACGGTGAAGGACCACCCGGACATCGAGATTCCGATTTTTGGGAATGGCGATGTGGATGGACCGGTGAAAGCCGAGGAATACCGCCACAAATACGGCGTGGACGGCATCATGATCGGGCGCGGATCGATCGGCAATCCCTGGATATTCCGCGACATCAAGCACTACTTTGCGACGGGCGAAATCTTGCCCCGGCCCAGCCTGAAGGAGCGCGTCGACGTCTGCCGCCGCCACCTCACCACGGGCGTGGAGTGGAAAGGCATGCGCGACGGCATCGTGGAGATGCGCCGCCATTACAGCGCCTATTTCCGCGCCATCCCAAATTTCAAGCCGCTGCGCCTGAAGCTCGTCACGTCCGACGACCTGAACGAGATCATGGACACGCTGTCCGAAATCGAAGAGATGGCCCTGGCCCCCGCCACGGCTTAAAATTCAATTCACATATTGGTTCCGGGAACTCCCTTTGCGATAGGGACAGGAAGAATTGTTGGAGTCCGCCCGCGAGGGAGACGACTCTGGATGGCCCGGCCGCGCGAAGCCGTCGGATCGCCCTCTACTTACGACCGCTTCAAGGCCAATTTTTGGAAGGTAATGGTCCGGTCCAGGAACATGTCGGCGGCGGAAGCAAAGGATTGGGAAAAGTCCGATACGAAGAACTTGTGTTCGAGTGCATCGCCTTCCAGATGGAGGGCATTTTGGTGGTGGAGGCGCTTGAAAACGGTCTCGGCCACGGCTTCACTGGGATCGATGACCTGAATGGACTGTTGGTTGAGGGAAAAATAGGCCTCGATCTGGGGGCGGATGAGCGGATAATGCGTACAGCCCAAAATCAGCGCCTGGATGTCGGCAAATCCCGTATCGCTCATGTAGGCTTCGATGACCTCGCGGCTGAAGCTGTTGTTGTGCCAGCCTTCTTCGATCAGGGGCACCAGAAGCGGTGTCGCCTTCTCCACGACCCGGCAGGAAGGCGCATTTTCGCGGATCGTGCGGGTATAAATCTGGGAACGGATGGTCGCTTTGGTCCCGATCACGCCGATGCTATCGGTAAAGCCTACGTCCAACGCCAATTGGGTGGCGGGGATGATCACATCAATGACCGGAATGCGACCGGTGAGCTCCAATACGGCTTCTTTGGCGACGGCCGAGGCGGTATTGCAGGCGATGACGATGGCCTTGGCGCCCGAATCGAGGAGAAATTGGGTGATTTGACGAGAATAGGCCCGGATGAGCTCGGGAGATTTGTCGCCGTAGGGCAGGTGCGCGGTGTCCCCGAAGTAGATCAGGGATTCGTGGGGAAGCCGCTCAAACAGGGCCTTGACGACGGTCAGGCCGCCGAGTCCGGAGTCAAATACGCCAATGGGAGCATTCGGGTTCATACCGAAAGGTAGGGGGCGGGCTCATTATTTCCAACGGTCCGTAAGGTCGGATCAATAATTTCGGAAGGTGAGCTTGACGAGGGTACAGGCTTCTTCGGCCTCGATACCACGTTCGCGGGCCAGGCGGAGGAGTTCGCGGTTTTCGGCGCCGGGGTTGAAAATGATGCGCTCGGGTTGGAGGTCAAAGATGAAATCGTAGTAGGGGGCCTGGCGCTGGGCGTTCATGTACAGGGTCACGGTGTGGACCGATTCGCCGGCCACGTCCTCGGGGTTCCGGGTGATCTCAACGTCGCCGACGGTTCCTTCCCGCCCGCCGATGGCGAGGACCGGGTGACCCGCATCGCGCAAACGCTGAACGGCCATGTTGGAGTGGCGCTCAGGTTTCAGAGAGGCGCCCAGAACGAGGGTTGTTTTGGTGGATTCCATGGGGGATCAATCTTTCTAGGGAAAACGTAAATGGGGCCAAAAGGTTCCGGTGCGAATTGGGGGAAACTTTTCCCGGTAGAAACCGTTTTTTAGGGCACAGATTCGATGTTATTTTCGCAGCAATGGAAAAAACGGTTGAAAACAAGCTCTCCCACCTGATCGTCGTTGGGGATCGGGTCCTGATCAAATTGAAGGATGCCGAGGACCGCACGGCTTCGGGGCTGTACTTGCCGCCGGGGGTGCAGGAAAAAGAGGATATCCGGGAAGGATACGTGATGAAGGTGGGGCCGGGCTACCCGATTCCCATTCCCACGGACGATGCGCTGGAGCCGTGGAAAACGCCGGAAGAAAAGGTGAAGTATGTCCCCTTGCAGGCCCGCGAGGGAGATTTGGCGATTTTTCTCCAGAAGGGGGCCTTCGAGGTGATGTACCAGGAAGAGAAGTACATGATCGTTCCGCAGGCCTCGATCCTGATGCTCGAGCGGACGGATTGGTGATTTAGAAGCCGATGCCGATGTTCAGGCCTGCCTTCGGGAACACGCCCGAATAGCCGACGCCGGTCGCTCCCGAAAAGAATTGGTTGCTGGAATTCCGGCCGAAGGCGCGCTTGAGGCCGCCGCCAAAATAACCGTCGATAAAGACCACATTCCCGAATGAAATCTGGGCCCCGATGAGGACCCCACCGCCGTATTCGTGGATGTTCTCATCAACGAGGACATTCTCCTGCGCGATCCAATCCCAGGTCTGGATTTGCTGCTGCCGCCATCGGTGGCTGACAAATGGCCCGGCAAACATTCCTTTAAAGAAGAAAAATGGCCGGCGACCTTCCGCCACGTTACGGGGCGGAATCGCATAGTAGCGGAACTGAAGTTCTCCCTGGGTGCCGAAGGAAGGCGTATTCGAGAACCATTGCTCCCGGGAATGGACTCCTGCGCCGAGCTGGATGCTGGACCGCTCGCCCAGGAATCGCTCGTAGGCCAGCATGAAGGTTCCTTCCGCGAAGTGGAAGGGGCTCAGCTTGAGGATATTGTTGACCGGTGGGTACTCATATACCACAATGGTATCCATCTGGACGGTCTGCTGTCCCATCAAGGAGGCCAGGGGAAAGAGCAAAAGCGCGAAAAGTGAACTCAGTTTTTTCATTATTGGTGCAGTAAATCGGGTTCAATTTTGGTAAAAAGTATAGTACATGTCCAGACCGCCTTCGCCGTAGCTCTGGGTCTGCCCCACGATGAGGACCCTGCCATCGTCGCCCATGACCAGTCGGTTGACCCGGTCGCTGTCTTCGCCGCCCAGCGTCGATTGGCTGATGACTTCGTTCAGGTCCTTGTCGACCCGGGTGATGTAAATCTGGGCGCCTTCCCCATCGGGGCCCCGCACACCGAGGCGTTCGAGGTGAAAATCATCTCCGACGGCCAACCATGAGCTGTCGGGCAGCATCACGATTTCGGTCACCGGATTTTGCCCAAATTCGATCATATCCACTTGGTTGAGCACCGGATTGACCCGGGCCAATCCAAAGTCCTGGGACCGGATATTGAAGGCCATCATGAAGGAATGGCTGTCGAGGGGGCAGATGGCTGTCGGATGGATCTGATCGGAATCATCGCCGAAAAAGTCGCGGGAGAAGAGGGAATAGTGGGTGTCTTTGATCAAATTTTCCTGGAAATACTCCACATAGATGCCATTGGAGTTGAATTCCGTTCCATCCCGTACAAATAGATAACCCCCGGGCCGCTTTTCAAATAGGGTTTTGAAAATGAGATAGCTGGAGGTGTAGCTCTGGGTGACAAGGTATTGGGGCGGAAAATCAGGAGTGCCCAATATCACCGTATGCGTGCCTTGGTTGTGGGTGGAAATGATGTATTGATCGAAACCAAATTTGATCGCGTTGTTTCCCGGCCAACTCGCCGCAGGCTGGGCAAAGGATTCCGGAATTCGCCCCCCATCAGTCATGTTAAAATCGGCATCTAAGCTCATGATTCTGAACTCATATCCGTAGAAACTCTGGCCATTGAAGTCACAAATCACCAGATCGTAGCCTCCATTGGGGTCTTCCAGGATGAACCGGGCCAGGGCATCGTTGCCGGCTTCGGGATAGGTCCGCTGCCACAATTCATTGCCCTCCGCATCCAATTTGACCAGGGCGGGCGTATAGCCATTTCCATTCTCCGTCAATCCCCCCACCATCAACCAGCTCCCATCCGCCATTTGAACCGCATCCAATGCCACATCGCCTTCCTCGCCCCCAATGACGAATTCACCCGCCGGAGGGGCCGGTTTGGGATCGATTTTTCCGCAACCAAAAATTGCAAGCAGGGCGACCAGCCAAAGGATTGTGTGCTTCGGGATCATAGTTAAAGATAACTCATTAATAGGTTTTCCATGGCGCGGGAGACCACTCCCCTACCTTCAAAGATGCACCCCTTTGGGAAAAGGTTGGCAGCCGAATTGAATATTTTCTGACTTTCCGGTTGAATCTTCGAAAACCGGGCCTTCTTCCCAGGGAATCCCAAGATTAACCGATCCCCGCCAAAAAAGAACGGCCAAAAATTTTGCCCTGTCTTCCCAAGGGAAAACAGGGCGCTCAATTTTATTCCATTCGCTGGTCGAGGTTCTTTTGCAGGTTCAGAGTCGTCCGCACATAATTGATCGAGGGGACGGCGACGGTCCCGAGGAACCCATCAAATCCCGCAATGAGGGTCAACTTGGCCAAGCCCTGGGCCGCCTGAACCGGTAGGGAGGACATCTTCACGGTCGCCCCGGTCAGGTTTTGGAAGAGTTTGGCCACCGAGTCCCCGGCATCCATTTGCAAGGTCTTCTTGCTGATCGCATTCTGCTCGATCCCGATCAGCCACCCCGCCAACAGCGCGTGGACCGTCCCGGTGATCGAATTCAGGGCCGCGAAGGTCAAGCCGGAAGCCGGATCTTCGAAGACCTGGCTGACACAGAAAAAACTGGTATAGATGAAGCGCATGCTCCAAACGCCGGACCGGGCCTGGATTACCTCGGAGGGGATGGAACGGCTGAATACGAAGGGCGCGCTCAGGTACCAGGCGGAGAAATCGCTCAGGATTTTGATGACCGCCAAGCCTTTGCTCGCCGGATTGCCCTTGGCCTTGGTGAATTTGAGGCCCGCTCCGATGCCCGCACCCGCCGCGACAGAGGCGGAAAAGGCATAGCTCAGCCCGGCAAACAGGGCGACATGGTCCACGTCATTGGAGTTGGTGGCGACAAAGGAAACCGGCGGAGTCGTCTTAGGGGGCCGGGGACGGCCAAACCAATTGAGGAAAAAGGTTAGGCAGCCCTTGGGAACCTCGGATTTGGGGTTTTCGGGAGGAAAAGAGGTCTCCACCTCGGTGGTCAGGGTGGTGGATTCTAGCCCAAAAATCTGTTGGTAGCTCAGGCCTTGCAGGGTTTGGGCATCGGCTTCGGAAAAAAGCGAGGCGTTATTCCGTTCGGCGCGGGAATTGGAATTCGCCGCGACGGCCAACGAAAAGGAAACCACGTCCAGCGGCGTGACTCCGGGCAAGGGTCTTTTGACGATATAAGTCGAAATCAGCTCGTCCACCACCGGCAATTTCCACTCGGTATTGGCCAGCCGCTTCAATTCTTTTCCCAGCAATTCCAACAAATCAAAGACGAGCCCTACCACCGTTTTCACCGTATCAAAGGCCTCCGCGAGCAACAAGGACTGGATTTTGGTCAACAGTTGATCCGGCGTCAGGGAATCAATTTGTTGCACGACAAATGAAAACAAGGCCTCGATTTTATTTCCCAGACCTTTGATCTCTTTCGCTGCCGCATTTTTAACCAGATTCCCCACCGCCGTCACAAACGAGGAACTGAAAAGCCCCTGGTCAAATCCAAAATGAGCGAATTTATCGTTGATGTCCTGCCCCAAGATGGAGTTGAGGAAATTGCTGGCAGGATCTTCGGGCACTTTGGGAAACTCGGATTGGTCCTTGCGGGCATAATTGCGGATGCCTTGGTTGCCGTCCGAACCCACGCGTTGGGAGAAGTCCTGGGAATAGTTTTGTTGGATAGTGGAAAGCAAAGCAAGGGTCGTGGTCTTCAAATTCGTGGCCCCTTCGATCATGTAGTCCAGGCCTTCCGAAATGAAATGCTTGATCACCGCCTGGGCCCGCTGAATGCCGTCCCAATCGAACAGGATGCCCAGCCATTTGAAGAGGTCAATGAAAAACTTCCCCGCAGCCTCCAGCAACCCCGCAATCAGGTCCATGGCCTGTTGGAAAATGGTGATGCTGCTTTCCATGAGGTGGGAAATGCCATCGATCACGACGGTGAAGGTCGCGTTGATTGCCGACACCACCTGGTCGCCGACCGTGTGCACGACAAAATCGCTGACCTGGGCCACGCCTTTGCGGACCGCTTCCCACAAATCGCCCCAATCGGGCAAAATGGAATTGCTGCTCAGACGGGGGAGGTCCATTGCGGTCGCCCGAACCTGGTCCAATTCATCCGCCGACAACTCGCGGAACGCCAAGTTCCCATGCGGGTCCCGGGAAAGGTGCCAGCGTTGGGGCTGGACCTGCGCCATATCAATTTGGGCGGTATCAGCGGCCTTCTTTTTGAGCAACGACGCCGCCTTTTGCAAGGCCGGCGCCAGGGCCTCGGCCTGCTGAGCAGGCAATTGAAGTCCATTTTCTACGTCCTCTGCCGTCACCGAATGGAATCGGTCCTGCAAATTTTGGTTGGGCTCCAATCTCAGGCTAACAAGGTCCGCACCCGTCCCCGCCGAGACCTGCAAGGTCGACGCCGCCAACGAATCCACCTCTTCGCGGATGATCACCTGACCTTGGAAATTGGCCTCGGCCGTATAGGTCTGCAAGGGCCCCACCAACACATATTTCCCATTGATGTCCAGCACCGCTTCGCCGGGAACCGATACCTGAATCTCGCCCCCCAACTGAGGATTGCCGTCCGCGTCGGTGAGCTGAAGCACCGTGGTATAGCCCTTCGTCATCTGCAAATTGTCCTCCGCCTCCACCTTCACCGGGACTTCATTCCAATCCGTATCGTTGGGATTGCGGAGAAAATAGGAAAGCTCCGAATCCTGGGAAATGGCAAACAGGTGAATGGCTCCATTGGAATCCACCGTCGCCGAAGCGTGGCTAAAGTTGCCGCCCAGGTCATGGGTATGGAGTATCGCCCCCGAGCTGAGGTCTTGCTCGATGTGGTGCAAACGACCATCGGTGGAAACCCCGATCAATTGGGCTGCCTCGCCAATGGCCCCAGCACTTACGATGTGGCGCAAGGGCTTAAACTTTTGCAGGGGTGGCTTCTGCCAGGTCTGCCATTTGCCGTCGGAAAAGCGAATGCCGTACAGGTCCATCCCATCAGCTTCCGTCTTTCCAGCCTGCAATCCCAAGGCCGCGATGACGGCACCGCCCTGCCCGTCCGAAGTCTGGGTAAACGCCCGCAGGGCATTGGGGGTATTGTTGGGGCCAGCCATGGAAATGATGTCGCCGGAGGATTGGTTGGACGCCCACAGGACAGCGGGATTGTTGTCGATGCGGTGAAGCAGCACGGTCCGGACCATGTTGTGGCCGTCCGCAGGCAGGATATGGCAGGACGCATCGGACCAGCCAGATAGGGCCTGATAGAAATACGATTTAAAATCGTGGGAATTCGGCGCTGTCTCATTGTATTGGAAGAGCCCCAATCCGTTCTCGGAATCGGGCAGGGTCACCAGGCCCAGCAAGTTGAGCTTGCCGGAACTGCCCAGGCCAAGGTCCATCCCGTGGAGGCGCCCCAGCCCCGGGACCCAAGGGTAGACATTTTGGAAACTTCCATCCGATTGTCGGGCGTATACGGCCCCTACCTGTTCCCCTTCGCCGCTGAAGGGGTTTTCCGAAGCATAAATGACGGGGGTTCCGTCTTGCAGTTGCGCGACTCGAAAGGCCTTCTTGCCGGTCATGATGGTTTTCGTTTGCCAACCCACCTCCGAAGATGACTGCTGACTGATCAAGACAATGTCTCCATTGGAGTTAAGGGAATAGAGTTCGGGCCGGCCCTGATCATCCAGCATGACGGCCAATTGACTTCCGGCGACGACGGGTACAGCCGTGCGGTAGCCCTCCATCAGAGAGCTTTTAGAGGTGATTCGTAACATTTGTTAAGGATTTTTGATTGCTGACATAGAATTTAATACTGGTCAACAAATTCTATACCCGATTTTCCGTCAATACCGGATTCTTTCTTGTGGATAATCAACGTAACCCAGGGAAGGGCTCATTTCGAATCGCGCCCAATTAATTGAATATCAAAGTGATTCCATCAAGAGGGTGGGTAAAGAAATGCAGAATTGAAATGGGCTTGCGTGAAAGGTTTGGGTTGAAACGGTTGGTGTTGGGACAAAAAATGCGGGGACCGAAGCCCCCGCATTGTATCAAAGTTCTGTTTTGTTTCGATTATTTGAGTATCAACTTCTTGGTTTGGGAGTCTTTGCCCGCGTTGAGCTGGACCATGTAAACACCACGGGAAAGCTGATCGGTGGGGATTTGCAAGCTGTATTCGCCGGCCATTTGGACGCCTTCGCTTTGCAGCCAGATTTCTTCGCCCATCATGTTGAAGACCCGCAGGCTGACATCGCTGTCGCCATTCAACTGGTAACGAATCTGGACCAGGTTGGTCGCAGGGTTGGGGAAGATTTCCATGGGGGTATCGAGGATCGGATCGTCGATGGCCACCACGCTGGAATCCAGGAAGAAGACCTCCTTGGTCGTCGTCGGCGCACCGCCATTGGCGGATACAGACTGGATTTCAGAGACCATGACCGGAAGGGTCACGCCCTGTACCCACCACTCATAACGGGCAACTTGGATATCGGTAAAAACCGGGAATGCCTGAGAGGAGTCACGGGCTTCGATGAAGGTCAGAGTCCGGTTGACGTTGTTGTAGGTAATGCCACCCGGGAGAATCAGTGTTCCGGAGCCATCGAAGAGAGTATTGTAATTTCCGAACCGGAAGGCGAAACCAGCGGACCCAGTATTGTAGAAACTGTACAGGGAGTCTTGCTGAATGTCATTCTGGTTGAGCGGATAAGCAAAAACCTTGGGTTTAATGGAGTAGTTGATGGGTGAATTCAGCAGGGAGACTTCACCATCAAAAATGATGGAATCGCTGTCAATGGTGTAAAAGAAGTATTCACCATTGTCAAACGTGACGGCGTGCGTGGAAGTCGGGTAGTCGGCGGCTTCGGGGTGAGAGGAAGCCGGGATGACGGACACGACCCTGGTTTGGGTGGTGACGGTACCTCCGGAAAAATCCCAGGTAAGTCCCGTTCCGCCCATTCCTTCCACAATTCCTGTGGTATCAAGGGCATTGTAAACACGGGATTCACCGATGGCAAAAATATCGGATGAATTCATCGTGTACTGACCCCAGTTGGTTCCGTAAGCAAGCACAAGCGCAAATAGGAAAAGTACTTTTCTCATACTGGATTAAATATTTCGGTATTCTTTGTTAAGACCCTTTGGGAGCAAAATACTCCATTTTGGTTGGTTTATCAATTGCTCACAATCAGTTTTTGGATGAACTTTGATTGGCCATTTTCCACCACCGCCAAATATATACCCGGGGAAAGCCCATTTCCCTCAAAATTCACTTCGGTCACGCCCGAGGAAAGTTTCTGTTGCTCAAGCACCCGCACCAGTTCCCGGCCGTGTAAATCAAAAATGGACATGTTGATTTGCTGGGGTTGGGACAATTCAAATCGGAAGGTGGTGGATTCGGAAAATGGATTGGGAAAGGCCTTCACAATGACCTCCGGCGCCGACGGCTGCGGTTCGGTTTGTTCCACAAATACCCCACCCGGTGACGCCAACATGGCCAGGCCAGTATTCTGCGGCTCATTTTTCTTCCCCGCCAAATATAAATCTCCACCTATGATCTCAAAGTGGAATTCATTGGCAATCTGCCCGGTCGAACCGACCGCGACCTCCCGCCACTGGCTGTCCCGGTGCAATAATTTGACCCGGTCAATGTTCTGGTTGTAATTGTAAGCGATCCAGACATTGTCGAATTGGTCGATGACCAGGTCCATGGGACGGCCCAGATTGGTCACCTCGGCGGTGTCCACGTCGGAAACGGTCCAGACACCGGACGCATCTTGCTCCGCCAGGACCACATGGGTCCGCTGCTCGTCCAGCGTTGCGATCTTGGGCAGCCCCGTACTGGTCAATTTCAACGAGTTGAACTTACCGACGGGGGAGGACAATGACGTAATTACCGTATCGGTCACCCACATCCGCGAAATGGGATCGCGGAAGGCATATTTCAGTTGTAAACCGGAGGCATCAAAATAGGCGATGTGCGGGGTTTCCCCGTTCAAAGCGATGCTCGGATGCTCTCCGATGGGCAGGGTATCGCAGTCCACGGAATCGCGGATCCAAACCGGATCGTTGATGTGGCGGTGCTGGTACCGCAAACACTGGCGGTTAGCGTCGTAATAGGCCAGGTGAATGGTATCCAACGCGGAGATGGCCACATCGGTAAAGGTCGCGTTGGCGCTGTCGCCCACGGTCTCGAAGGACCATGCTCCCTGGTCCAGGGTGGCCAATCGGGCCGCGCCTTCATCGCCACTCACGTAAGCGACAACCGGGGTCTCTCCGGTCGAAACCGCATTGGAAATGGCGCGGGCACCCGATCCGGGTGCCTCCAGCGTATCAATGGAGAAACTCCAACTTCCGGACTGACTGCCATTGGCGTAGTACAAGGCCCCGCTGAAACCGTCGTTGAAAGCCAAATGGCTGACGGTATCGCCTCCAAACGGCACAAATACTCCATCAAAAGATTCGCCGTGGTTTTGACTTTGGGTGATGCTCCGGATCTGCCAATCCATCGGGACCCCACCAGTATCGGGCAGGTGTTGGCTCGCCATGAACAAACCGTCTACCCGGGAATCGTAATAAGCGATGTAAAACGAATCGCCGTCGCACACGATGGGCGAGCGCGCCGATCCGAGGTAATCCAAAATCTTGGATTGGGTGAAGGAGAATCCGCCGTCGTAGGAAATCCACGATTGCAATTCGAAGGTGGTCAGGTCGGAATACACAATGCCAATGGTGTCCGTGCCCCAAATCGCAATATCCGAATAGGGCCGGTAGGTATACGATCCATCGGTCCCAAAGGGATGATAATAGACGGAATCGTCCCCGACGACCTTGGCGTAGGTGAGGATATTGGTGCTTTGAAGGCCAAAGAAATTGTCTCCGTATTCAAATGAGCTTCCGTAGACCATGTGGACATCGTCGTTCGCATCCACCTCCGCCGAAATGCCCTGGAAGGTGAAAAACACCGTGGCCCAGAACCAATTCGCAAAGTCGATTTGATTGGCCATGCTATCGGTCTGGGAGAGCGCCCAGGTGGTATCGTTCAGCGTTGATTGGTAGCGGAGGATATGGTTGTTGTAGCGACTGTGGCAAAATACTTCGAGCGAACCGTCGCTTTTCTGGATGATCTGAGGGAATTCTCCGTAGCGGTCCCCGTTCGGCAACGGGAAAGTGGTGGCGTTGGGATCGCCGCAACTGTTGTTGTTGTCGGCGATTTCTCCGAAGCTCCTGACCACCCAAAGACCGGCTTTCTTGGTCGCCTGGATCATCTCAAATTCGTAGTTGCTGGCGGCATTGCAGAGGGGAAACGCAGTGGGACTGACCCAGCCATCGAAAAAGACAATTTGGGGAGTGCCATCGGCCTCGATCAGGATGTCGGCCGTATGCTGGACCCGATCACTGGAAACAGTAGGGGAGTTCGGGCCATAGCCGCCCCAGCCCTTCACGGGATCGTTGGGAATCGATTCGACCACCCAACTGTCCGGACCGACCCGGTAGCCGTACCGGTATTCGGCGAGCCCATTGTTGTTTTCCATGAACACAACATGGGGCAAATCATTCGCATCCAATGCAATATTGACCACATAGCCATTGGAGGTCGACGACTGGATATACTCGCGGAGGTACGTACCATCCGATTGCTCCTGCATGTAAATCGCCCGGTCCTCGGTAGAATGCCAGTACACGATGTGCTTCATGCCCATTCCGTCCACGACCATGTCCGGACGCGAGCCCGATTCCCGGCTCTCATCCAGTATATTGTAGTAGTCCCAAAACAGGAATTGGGAGTGGAGCTGGGTGCGCGTCACCAACAGTCCGACCAGGCAAAGCAGAAGGTATTTTCCCATTGAAGACCCCATAGACACTATTTGCAGTCTTGATTTCTGTCCAACTGACAATATAGGGAAAATTGGATGACTGCGGGGGGCCTTTTCCGGCGCTGAATGTAAATCAGGGTACACTTTTGCCATCATACCGCTTTAAAATCTTTGAGCCTTAGCTGGACAAAACTTCTCCCCCGCCAAGTCTTGATTCCAGGCTGAAAAGCCACGTGGAGATTGATTGAATTGACCTCGTGCCACCTCTCAGCCAGGTTAAAGCCAATGGCCTCAAACCGGATTCCATCTTTGAAGAGCGTCAATCGAATATGGTCTTTTTTGAGGATCCGGTAATCCTGCACCGTGACTTCCTCCGTCAGAAATACAGGCTCGGGATTGCCGGGACCAAATGGAGCCAGCAACTGAAGCATCTGGATGAATTTGGGGGTAATGTCCTTGAAATGGATCCGGTGGGCGATTTCAAGAATGGGAATCTTCTGCTCGGGGGTAATACGTTCGGCCACGATGCGCTCAAACTCCTTCTCAAATTCTGACAATTGCTCGTCGCGCAGGGTAATCCCGGCGGCATATTTGTGGCCACCGAACCGGACGGTATGCTCCTGGCAGGCCAAAATGGCTTCGTACAGATCAAATCCGGGCACGCTCCGGCCGGAACCCACCCAATTGTTCTCGTCCCGGGTCAATAGAATCGTGGGGCGGTGGTAATGCTCCACCACGCGGGACGCCACAATGCCAATTACGCCCTTGTGCCAGGTCTCCTGGTACAGAACCGTAGCGGCCCGTTGGGCGCCCTGGGGATCCTGCTTGATCATTGCGAGGGCCTCATCGGTGATGGCCTTGTCAAGGTTGCGGCGCTCCTCGTTGAAGCGGTGGAGGGCTGCGGCAAACTCATCGCGTTCCTCGGGATCGCCGAGGAGGAGCTGGACGGCGGCCTTGGCGTGGCGCAGGCGGCCGGCGCTGTTGATGCGGGGGCCCAGGAAAAAAACCAAATCGCCGATGTTCCAGGAGCGTTCGTGCTCGGAGAGCGACATGAGGGCCGCGATTCCGGGCAAGGGCGCCGTTTTTATTTTGGCGATGCCAAAGCTCGCGATGGTGCGGTTTTCGCCGGTGATGGGAACGAGGTCGCAGGCGATGCTGAGGGTGACGAGGTCGGCGTAGTGGTCAAACGGATCGTAACCCGCCTCAGGCGGGGTCAGCTCGACGACCGTCCGAAAGCGTTCGTTGAGGGCCTGGGTCAATTTCAAGGTGAGTCCGCAGGCGCTGAGCGCGTGGTCGGGATAGCTGCATCCCGCCTGGAAAGGATTGACCATCGCTTCGCACAAGGGCAATTCTTCGCCGGGGGTGTGGTGGTCCACGATGATCAGATCGATGCCGCGCATCCGCGCGAAACGCGCCTTGTCCAATGCCTTGGTCCCACAGTCCAAGGCAATGACCAGCTGATAGCCCGCCTGGGCGGCAAAGTGCATGCCTTCGAATGAAATGCCATAGCCTTCCTTGTAGCGGTCAGGGATATAATAATCGGCCTCAATGCCCCAATCCTTCAGAAACAACTTCAGCAGCGACACCGAAGTGGTCCCATCAACGTCATAATCGCCGTAAATGAGCACTTTTTCCTGCGACACAACGGCCCTCACAATTCGTTCCACTGCTTCTTCCATTCCCTTCAATCCCCATGGAGAATGCAGCGCTTCCCGATCCGGACGCAAAAATTCGCGTACCCGGTCAAAGGAGTCAAACCCCCGTTGGAAGAGAATATTGGCGATGGCAATTGGAAACGCGTCCTTACCCGCCAATTGCCGGGCCAAACCTTCCACAAGGTCTACCTGCTTTTCTTCTTTGTCGATCCATCTCAACATCGCTGCATTTCATTGTTCTGGGGCAAATCTAAAAAAACAATTGCCGGAGTTGGCTGGACAATTTTCCCGAATGGTAACTGCAAATCGATTCATTTCACTCAATCCACCCTTGGCCCGAAGGCGATCCATTTCTCTTTAAACCACCCCAACCAACTGTAAAACAGGACTTTAAATAATCCTCGCATCAAATCACTTCGCTTGAATAGAGGGCGATTTCGGTAACTGTGAATGGGGATTTGATTTCAACGGATGAAACTGCATCTTGGGGAAAATGGTCCTTTCAGGTTCAAAAAGGCTGATAATCGGGGGCGGATTGGCAATTGGAATGCTGATTCTGGGGATGACGCTTATCCCGAATTGGACGGTGGACGATGCCTATATCAGTTATCAGTACGCCCAAAACTTCGCGGATGGACAAGGCTTGGTTTGGCATCCGGACAGTGACCGGGTAGAAGGATATACGGGTCATTTGCTCCCCTTGATTGCCTCTTTGTTTTCCCAAAACACCATTGAAGTATGGATTGACTTTATCAATCTCAACTTCTTATTGATCAATATTTTGTGCTTGGTCATCATTGCGCGACAAATGGGGATGCGCCAAGGATGGGAATTACTACCGACTCTGGTTCTTTTGGCTATACCTATTGTTTATATGCATCTACATAGTGGGCTGGAAACAAATATATTTTCTTCCCTCATTTCCCTTTGGATGATGTTCATTCTTCTAGCCACCAAGCAACATTGGGGGATGATCATCGGTGGAGCTTTGAGCGCGATTTTAATCATCCTTACCCGGCCGGAGGGCATCGTGTTTGTTTTTGCGGCCCTCGGGATTGGTTTGTTTCTCTTTCAGCAACGTAAAGTCCTGTTTTATTGGCTATTGATATCCGTTACTTTTACCATTTTCACAATCCTTCTTCGATACCGATTCTACGGCGATTTATTGCCCAATACCTATTACGCCAAGCAATTTCCAGGGATCAATCCCGAAAGCATCAAGGCCTTCATCCAATTTGTGGCCCTCTACCTCGCGCTTCCGATGGGTTTCGGCTGGATGGTGTGGTTGGCAGGAATGAAGGAAAAAGCAGCCCGAGATGCTAAAGGAACATTCCTCGTACTGTTCGGACTCGTTTCTGGTGGAATTCTGCTGGTGGGCTACGGCCGGAGCCAACTGTTCATGAATTATGGTGACCGCATGTTTTATCCGTTGCTGGGCATCGGGATCCTGGTTGGCTGCCATTGGCTCCATCGGGGCTGGCACCAATTGACGCCGGGAAGTGTTCAACAGCGATGGATTCGGCGGACCTTGGTGGTGGGAGGCGGTGTCTTCCTGGTCATCATGGCGCAGAAAGCCTTGTCTACGAGAGGGTACATTCTGAATTATCGGGCGGTGATGGAAGAAGAATGGAAACCAGCGGCGGAATTCCTTCGGACCCAGCTCGAACCGGACGATCTCGTGATCTGTTACCAGGATGCTGGTTGGATTCCGTATTCTCTTCCCAATCCCTGCGTTGATTTTGGCCGCCTCAACGATCATTTTTTAGCCCACGAACATCCCCAGCCTGAAGAAGCGGCGGATTATTTTTTCAGTCACAATGCCAAAGCCGTAGTGATGACCAGTTACGATGCCGAGGATTACCGCTATATCGAGGAGGCGGAGCATATCCAGTCGGACGCCCGGTTCAGCAGGTACCAATTGGTTCGCATCTTTTCGAATCGCCGGGGCTATCCCTATCACCAGTGGATTTATATGCGTTCAGAGCAATAAATGGGGGTGATCGGCCACGAGCTTGAGCCGAAGGTCCGCCGGGCGCTGGGCGGGGTCGCAGTGGTAACCATATATATCAAACTCAGAGGCGTAGCTTTCCAGTTGTTTGTAATGCGCATGGGCAGGCATGGATGCGTTGAAGCAAACGTCATGGAAAACTGTGGTGCCCGGACCGGCAATCCGACGGATTTCGTTGAAGAAATGTTCCGGTTGCCCCAAGTCCCCCGAGTAAGCAATTTTTTGTCCGTTGTCAATGAAAATGAAGGCCCACGTCTGCATTTTAGATACATGCTGCCCAAATGTATCTATATAATATACACGACCTTCAAGTCCATCTACCACGATTTGTACCCTTTCTGTTGATTTTCCGAGAGAGAATTCCAGAAAATCCATGACCTTCTGGCCAAACTCCGCAGTCGGAACATAGATGGGCAAGGGATCCAGGCCCATAATGTAAGTATGGTAAATCACGAGGGAAGAAAGGCTTCCGATATGGTCATCGTGGAAATGGCTGATGAATACGCCGTCAATTTCGTGGGCGATGTTTTGTTCCAATAAACGCGGAAAAACTGCATGGCCGCAATCAAGGAGGAGTTTTTGTTGGCCCAGGGAAACAATGGCCGCTGAATTTCCCAGCCCTACATCGAAGGGACCGCCGGTTCCAACAAATTTGATGTCCATGCAAAAAAATTATTTCAGGAATTTACAACGCCCGTCCCCATTTGCCTAATAATATATAAATTACTGTCTTGCAATAATTTAAGATTGGTAAGATGACGTTTTGTATCTCTTTTGGATATGTTTGGTTTCCAAAAAAGATAAATTTTTCCTGAAAGCCATTTTCAGTTTCCAGCGCAATAAATAAAAACCCATACAGGACTGATTTATAGATGCTTAAACCTTAAATGGGGGCCAAAATAACCAGTTATCAAAGACATTTTGTAGAAAAAAAAGATTTCGGTAACCGGTAAGATGCCATACCTTTGTTTCATCTTGTTAGCGGCACTGAGTCGATTTGAGGTGTT
The DNA here is from genome assembly GCA_963923035.1 of uncultured bacterium. GTDB lineage: Bacteria > Bacteroidota > Bacteroidia > J057 > JADKCL01 > CAWUKT01. The sequence continues at coordinate 29,444 of CAWUKT010000053.1, read as the reverse complement.
CAAGCTGCGCAAGTGCATCGGTTTGCTACACATTGCATGCAACCGCTCCTGAAGAGTACAAAAGAAGACATTCTTTGAAAAGCATATTTGAAAGACTAACTGTTTTAATTATCTCCTTTTTATCTAAATGTCCCACATTCTTCGGGACGCGTTTCTCTGTTGATTGGTGCCAGGCTCGGTCCGCTAGGATCGGTCTGGCATTCCATTTTCACCCCTAATCTTCCCCAAAATGGAACACCCCTCCGATAAAAATCCAGATGATGGCCCCATTGAAGATGGCCCGGACTTCGATGCGCTGGAGGACACTGCCGACCAATTGAAGGCCAAACTTGAAAAGCTGAGACAGGAATTTGAAGAGGTGAAAAGATTATTGAAGAGGGACGCTGAAAAAAAGACTTCACCGGACGATCGGGACCAGACAAGTTATTTCCCCTTTGGTTGGGCACAGGCCATATAGATCCCCTATCGCCCCTTTAGCCATCGTCCGTCACAAGCCCCACAATTCGATTCACCACGTCCTGCCAGGCCTTCTCGCCCATCAACAGCGTCCGCGCCCACACCCGCACAATTTTCCAGCCCCGCACCTCCAACAGACCCAGCCGGTACACTTCCCGCTCCTTGGATGAGCGCCCACTGAAATAATTCGGCCCTTCCAATTCAATCCCCAAGCGGTACGTCCCCTGCGGACCCACAATGGCCAAATCGACCCGATAGCCCGTTTCGCCCACGTCCTCTACCACTTCCAAACCCTCTTTCCGCAATCGTTCCGCCAATTGGGTCTTGAGCTGAAATGTCCCGTCGTCCGAAAACGGCCGCTCAGATGGCATCTCTCCACTCTGCAACCCCTTCAAGATTCCGGCCACGACCTCGGGTTGCTGCGCACTCACAGCCTGGGCGTACCTCAAGTATTTCTTGAAGAGACGCGGACCAGCGTGCTTCGCCGTGGAGACGTCGAGCTCAGACGGCGCAAAACTGGCCAGCACGTAGATTTTTTGGCGGGCTCGGGTCACCCCCACGTTGAGGCGGTTTTCGCCCCCGCGCTGACTCAGCAAGCCAAAATGGGTGACCAACCGACCCGCTTCGTTGCGGGCGTACGCGACCGAAAAGATGATGATGTCCCGTTCATCGCCCTGGACATTTTCAATGTTCTTCACAAAGATTCCCGGCTGCTGGTCCTTGCCTCGGCCCAAGGCATTCACATAAGCTGCGGCCAACTCATTCCGACCTTCGCGTTCGACCTGGACCATTCGCGCCTCCAACAAATCCGCAATCAACTCTCTCTGGTGATAGTTGAAGGTAACGATTCCAATCGATTGTCTTTCAAGTGCCTGAATTAACTTTTCGACCAATTCGACGACCTTCTGTGCCTCGGCCACATTGGAATTGTTGGCCCACTGGCCGGCAACAGGAATGAACTCAATGGGCGGACCTTCCGAATGGCGGGCGGGGGGAATGACCTTGAGGCGGCCCTTGTAAAATGCGTAGTTGGAAAAATTGATGAGCTCCTCTTCCTGAGAGCGGTAGTGCCAATTGAGGTGTTGGTCGGAAAAAATGTTCCGGGCGAGGTCCAGGGCGCTTTCGACTTCCAGCGCGACGCCGACCGATTCGATTTCGGCTTCGTTTTCGTCCACCTTGACCTTGTAGAGGTCAAATGGTGGGAGCTGTTGGTCATCCCCCGCAATCACACACTGACGGCCGCGCAACATGACGGGCAGCGCCCGTTCCACGTAGCACTGCGAAGCCTCGTCGAAGATGACCAGGTCGAAGAAATCGGGCGCCATGGGGAAAATTGCCGCGGTGGACTCGGGCGAGGCCAACCAGCAGGGCAATAATTTGCCGAGGCTCTCCTCCCAAAACTCGCGGACGAGCCGCCGCACCGACCACAGGAGCCGCTTTTTGCGGACCTGGTGGCTGATTTCCCGGTAGGTGACCGGGTTTCCGAGGCGGTTGTACTCCTGGTTGACCGCCACCGCCTCCTTCAACTGCCGCAGGATCAGGCGGACGACCTTGTCCTGCCGCTCCCGGACCTTGATCCGGAAATCTTCCCGTCGCCCTGGCATTCTCCTCGAGCTGACCTCCAACAATTCAGGGTGGTTTAACTCAATACTTTCGATCCACGCCCTTAGAATATTGTCTTTTAGGTGTTTGATGAAACCGTCTACATCTTCGACTAGTCCGATTTGATCGGTCAAACGCTCCACCACCATGCGCTCGTCGACGGTCATTTCGGCCAGCAATCCGTCCAGTTGCTGCAACTCGACAAAGTCTCGTTCCAAGGCTGTTTGCCAGGGGCCCACAACGCTGTCCAGGTCGCCACGGCCTTCAGTAAATTTCCGAAGTGTTTCAATCTGACGGGCATGCAGCCAGGACTTCCAACCCTGCTCCATTATTCTCCGCAGACCCAAATAGCTCTTCAAGGCAAGAAGCCGCTCCCGAAACTGTTCATGTTGATTTTCGCGCAATCTTCTTTCTCCTGCTTCCACTTTCGGCTTCAATCCCGTCCAAAACCGAATCTTCCTCTCTTCCTGGATCATCTGGAGCTGCTTCCGTTTTTCCGACACCCATCCCAACAATGCTCCCGGGCGATCGGTCAAGGGCAGATCTTCGAAAAAATACTCCCCTTCCAGCGATTCGGCATGCTTCATCAGCCGCTCCAATACCCGAAATTCCGCCCAAATTTCTTTGAAATTCCTCCGGTTGACCTTGGCATCTTTGTCCTTCAGCAAGGCATTCAGGTACCATTTTGCGCGCAGGTACTTGAGTGACAGCAACCGCCCGCCCTTCTTGTGGAGCGTCCGGTAGTTGGCAACGTGTTCCGACAGGTCATGGAACAAGGTCATTTGAAAGCCTTGCAGCCATTCGAAGCGGGCCATTTCCCGGAAGATATTCTCCAAGCTGTCCAACTTCCGGCGGATGTATGAGACTTGTAGCTCCTGGGCATAAAAATCAATCCAACCTTGCCTCAGTTTCGGCACCTCGAATTTCTTCGCCCAATCCTCATAAACATCGGTTCGTCGTTCCAGCTCTTGCATGTCATGATCAAAGGAAACTGAAGTGGCATCAATCAGTTTCCAAAGATCGTGGAAGTCTCCCGCCAATGCCTGAAGGTGGTTTTTCAGGCGTTTTTGATCCGTCGACTTCATCCGGTACATCGGCAGGCGATTCCGCAAGGGGTAATCCGCCGCAAAAAACTCCTGGTAAGCCAACACATCCCGAATCCGACGCAGCAATTGGTCCAGGCTTTCAGCATTAAAGCGATCAGTGAGGTCTTGAATGGGTAACTCTTGTCTGTCAGGCAAAACCATCTGGTACAGATGGTGGGGAGAAATGCCGTACGGTTCGTCTGAGACTAAGGCTGTATGGAGTTGGTCGAAAAAGCGGGTGTGCTCGTCGATCTGGCGGGCGTGGTTCCGAAAATCCCGCTCCCATTTCGCCAGGTTGAGGTCGCGGGATTCTTCTTCGAAGGCCGTCAAGTCGTCCAATTGCTGCCGAATCTTGGCAAAAATCCGGGTCCGATCCCCCCGGTAATCGTGGACGAGCGCCGCAAAACGCCCCAAACCCAGCTGCTCCAGGCGTTGGTAGACCACATCCAAGGCGGCCCGTTTCTGGGAGCAGACCAGCACCCGCTGACCGCGGGCCATTGCATCCGCCACCAAATTGATGATCACCTGCGATTTGCCGGTCCCGGGCGGCCCGTGCAGCACAATCGACGCCCCATTTTTCACCGCCAATAGGGCCTCTTCCTGACTTTGGTCCACCGGCGTCACAAAAAACCGCTCCGCCTCGGGGATATACTTCTGTCGGGGCATCCCGGGAACCTTCGGCGCAAACAACTCATCCAGCCGAAATTGCTCCGCTTGCTCTTCCAAGACTTCATAATCCTTGAGCAAGGCACTGTCTGACTGCGGAAAAATGCCCAGAACGGCGTGGGAATGAAATTTTAGCTTGCCCAGCGGGATACTTTCCAATTCAGCCTTGGTCTTATTTGGGAAAGGCTTGACCTGAAATTGGAACAGCTCCGAATCGAAGTGCAGGGCCAATTCGTGCTCCTTGAAAAAGGCGTACAGGCCATTGAGGAGTTCCTGAAGGTCATTGGCGTGCTCGACTTCGGCCTCCCAAAACGAGCGTTCCAGGCGAATCTGCTGGAATTTCTCGTAGGCGAGGAAAAAGGTATTGTTGAATACGATGGGTTCTCCCTCAGGCACTTCCAGCTGCCAGCGGGGGGAGCGGCTCAGGTTGCGGACCAGGCGCACGGGGAACAACAGCACCGGACAACGCGCCACGGAACCGTCCAGGAAACGCCCTTCAACAAACGGGTATCCAACAAAGAGGTCGTAGGTTCCGGTCTCTTCGTGGATGGTCCGCACCTCCCGAAAAATCCGGTTGAGACGGCGGTCCAGTACATTGGTGGGTTCATGGTGAGCGGAAAGGGCCTTGACAAGGGTCACTTTGCGGCCCGCAACCACGCGCGTGAGGATCTCGGCCGGGGAAAGGTTGTTTGCAAAACTCGTCTCGGTGAGGTCGAGGTCCCGCGCCGGGGACAATTTCGCGAGCTTGAGCGAACGATTCGATTGGCTCAGGTTAGTCAGGCGGAGCTTGTATTGATGGAGGGCCGCGTGCATGGAGTCACAAGGTAAGAAAATCGGTTCAGGGAAGCTCGACGCGGATCAGGTAGCGTTGGTCAATCGTTTTGGGTCGCAATTCGGGATTCAGGAACGGCAAGCTCAATTTTCCCACCCGAAAATCCTCATACTCCTGCTCCACAACCAAGCGATAATTTTCCCGTGCCCCTTCCAGCTGCTTTTTCCCCTCCTCATTCGTATAAATCCACAGCGGCGGACCATTTCGCTTCAACCAACCTTCCCGCGCAATATCGGCGGGCGTCCCCAGGCCCTGCATCACTTCACCCCCGTAAAAATCCATGGCCCGACCCGCGCAATAAATTGGTCGGACCCGCTCCGGCGGAATGCCTTGCTCGGTAATATACTTCCCGGCAATGGCCGGAGATTGGTAAGACAGCAACTGCGGATAGAGGTAGCTGTTGACGAGGAGATTGAGGAATGCAAAACCGATGACCGCCGGCAATAAATGCTTCCAGAGAGGTTCTTTTTCCAGGAAAAAGCCCGCCAGAATCCCCATTGTCCCGAGCGCAGACACCACCCAGAACCACCACGGAGGACCCGGGAAGGCCCAAAAGACCAGGAACAGGACCACAGCGAGACCCAAAATGAAAAATCCCAGGTGAAGGCCCTGAAAAACGGTACTCCAACGGCGCTTCAGGGGTTGGTCGATGAGCTGGGTGAGGTATCGGGCGGTGAAAATGGCCGCAAAGGGAAAAGTCGCGAAGATATAATGGGGGAGTTTGAAGCGGGACAATGAAAAGGCAATGAAAATCAGCACGAAGCCGCTCACCGTCAGGCCTTCTTCAACGTTGGGGAGTCGAAACAAACGTTGGCCGAGGCGCCGGAGTTCCCGCGCCAATGCCACCACCGCCAGGAAAGTCCACGGCAGAAAGGCCCAACCAAAGGTGTGGATCAGGAAAAAAGGCGACGCATCATTGGCCCACTCACTTTCTCCCGTCACCCGGCCAAAACTCTGGGTCCACAGAAAAAAGCGAACGCCCCGCGGCCCAAATTGCTGGTGCAACCCAATGCAAAATGGCAGAACCACAATCCCCACAATGACCAATCCGACCAGCCATTCCCACCGGAATAGGTTTTTCCAATCCCTCCGCAGCAGCAAATGACCACCCAACGCCAACGCCGGAATCACCAGCCCCAAGGGCCCCTTGGCCAGCATCGCCACGCCAATCCCCACAAAGCCCAACACGAGCTGCCACCACTTTTGGTCTGCCATATAGGCCACCAGCATCCACAGCGAAAACGCCACCGCCCCGATCAGGAACATGTCCGTCTTCACGTCGTTGTTCATCACAAATACGCCCTGCGTCGACGCCAAAATCAACGCCGCCCAGAAGCCGACCATCGGATCGTACAGGCGACGCGCCAGGCGGCCCGTCGACCATACGCCCAGCAGCGCAAACAGCACTGAGGGCAACTTATACGCAAACGTATTCACCCCAAACAACCCAAAACTCGCCGCCGACGCCCAAAACACGAGCGGTGGCTTGTCCAGATAATCCTCGCCCCGGTCCGTCAAATGCAGCCAATCGCCCGATTCGAGCATGTCCCGCGCCATCACCGCGTACTGCGTCGCATCAATTTCCATGATGTCCACCAACATCCCCGCGATGTACGCCAGCAGGAGCACACACCAGGGAATCAATCGCATGAGGAGGGAACGTGACATAGACCGATCAAATGCTCCGCGAAGTTAAGCAGCCGTTTCAACCCCGCCAAATCACGAAAAGCGAACCCGCGTATTCGGCAGCTCCTCCGTCAGGCGCTTGATCTGCGCCAATGGCAACTGGGTATTCTGCAACTCGAGGCGCACCAGGCGTTTCATGTTGAAAATGGCCTCGGGCAACTCTTTGAGAGGGTTATGCGAAAGGTCAAGGACCGACAGGGAAGTCATGTCCTGGATGAAATCCGGAACCTGGGAAATTCGGTTTCCGTGGAGGTTCAGGTCCATCAAATCGACGTGTTGCAATGCCTCCGGGAACTCCGTGAAACGGTTATTGCTAAGGTCAAGGGAATGGAGTTCGATCAGCTGGGAAAAAGCGAGGGGCAAGGATTCGAGGCGACCATCCTTAAGCCGCAAGGTCCGCAAGCGTGGCAGCATACACCAACCAGCCGGCCATTCTTTGAACATCGGAGCCATCGTCAGGCGACTCAGTTTATTCAGCTTCGCCAATTTCTCCACCGACCCAATCGAGCGCACTTCGCCCAGGCTCAAGAACTGAAGACTTGTCAGCTCACCCAATACTGAAGGCATTTCGGCAAAGCTGTTTTCCTCCAGATCCAGGTCTTCCAGTCGCTTCAGATCCACCATCGAATCGGGCAATGTCTTCAACCCTGCCTTCCGCGCCGTCAATCCCTGGAGCCTTTTCAATTTCATCACCTCCTCCGGCAACGTCTCCATGCGCCCGTACTTCATTTTCAGCCATTCCACCTGTTGGCAGGTTTCCAATCCTTCCAGGCTCCGCAGGTGCCGCAGGTCCAGTTCCAGGCTTTTCAAACGGGGCATGCGGGCGAGGACCGGGGGAAAATGCCGCACCGGATTGCCGCCCCACTTGATTTGCTCCAATTGGGGAAGATCGGCCAGAAAATCGGGCAGTTCGCGGAGAAGGTTGTCGGAGACGTCCAGGATTTGGAGGTCAAGGAGGGCCGTAAGGGATTGGGGCAAACGGCGGAGGCCGCAGTTGTTGGCTTCGAGGACGCGGAGAAAGGACAATTCAGCGAGGGAGCCGGGCAAATAGGGAAACCGGTACCCGCTCAGCGGGAGAAATTCGTCGTTGACAACGTAGATGCGCGCCCATTCCAGGAAGGCCTGGGGAAAATGCTGGGCGACGGTCTCGGGCGCCCGTCGTCGCAGGCGCACCGCCAATTTGATGAGGCGGTTCTCTTCGAGGTCGGGATGTTGCCCGACCGCTTTGATCGCATTGTAATAGACATCGGGATGGCCTTTCAGGTGCGTCGGCTCCCAATTGCGGGCCACATGGTCCCGCAAACCGGGTCCGGCGAGGTGGGCGAAGACCCGCCCGCCCAGTTCCTGCACCCGCGCCGAGCGGTGAAACAGGTACAGCGCCAGCACCAAAGTCAACTGGCCCCGGGCGATGGCCGGATTCATGGCCAGTTCCAGGCCCAACAGGACACTGTCCGCATCTGCCGACAGCAATAGCATTTCCATCCGTTCGGCGATTTCGGCGCCGTCCGTCTCTTGTTGATTCGTCATGTAAAAGATTGTCTATACCCGGGCAAAAGGATCGCCCGTGCCACCGCCACTGTTTCCCGTCTTTAACTCTTCCAGTTCATCCATTGTTTCCAAGGTGGCGGCCGCCGTCGAATAGCTCGGCATGATCATCCAGCCGAAGATGGGAATCAGGAGGGACAGGTTCGCCACGACACCAATGCCCGTACACAGGCCGCTGTGCTTCCGCGCGAACCGCACACTCTCCGAAATGGTATACCGTTTTCTTTCCAACACAAAGTCCATGAATCCGAACCCGGTATAAAAGGCCGAAATCAGAAAGACAAAAATCACCCCCACAATCGGAATCCAACCGGCCACCAGGGTCAGCAGCAATTCCATGAAGAGGTTCCGAAGCGACAATTTCAGGGCCCGGATCATGTCCTGGATATAATCTTGCCACCCCATTTCCACCGGCTCCCGACCCCGCATTTTCCGTTCCAAATTCTCACTCAATGCCCCCAAAACCGGCGACAAGAGCGTTTGAATGGCAAATTTATAGGTCAGCCAGAACAGCCAGGCCATCAGGATCCAGAAACCAACCCGCAGCAGCCAATCCAGCGCCCCGCCCATCCATGAAATGTACCACGGCAAATCTCCGCCCACCTCGATTTGGCTGCCCAAAGCGAAGAACAGGACGAAATATCCCACGGCATAGGCCAGGGAAATGATCGCCGGAAGGACCAGATAACGGGAAAGTTTGTATTCGATAATGGCGCGGTGCGCCCGGCCGTAGGAACTCAGTCCTTCGCCAAATTCACTGAAAAAGCTCACGGTACACAGGGTAATTCATTGATGGAAAACGCTTTATTGCTTTACAAATCTATGCGAAACAAAAGGATTTCCGAATAGATGGAGCTTCAAAAGATAAATTCCGGGCGAAAGGTGGCTGGTTTCGAGGATCCAACGGTCATCATCTTCCTGAGGAGCAAATGAAGAAATGAGCGTGCCGTCCACGGCGTACATTGAAACGCGCTCAACGGGACTGGTCAGGCTCTGCACCTCAATGACAAGCTGGTCCTGAACGGGATTCGGGTAAAAGTTGAAGTACTTGTCGGGATTCAATTGAATATCAGCATTCGTGGCCAGCGAATCCATCTCAGCCAAAATGGAATCGGCGACGCAGGCATCGGGAATGCCATAGCCGTAGGCCGTGTCGGGACTCATTGCGCGGTCACCGCTTTCGCGTACCGCCTGGATTACTTCCATATTGCTGCGCAGGGGATGCGCCTCCATGAGCGAGGCCACCAAACCCGTCACCAAGGGCGTCGCAAAACTGGTCCCGCTTTGGTTGGCCACGCCGCCGTTGAAAGGGTTGATCACTCTGGCGCCAGAGCCCAGGGCCATGACATCCGGCTTGATCTGGCCGTCCGACGACGGCCCCACCGAGGAAAAGCTCGACCGAAACTGAAAGGACGTCACCGCCCCCACACACAGGACACTGTCCGCGTCGCAAGGCGCAATGATATAGTGCCAGTTGCCATTGCCTTCGTTCCCGGCACTGGTCACCACCAAAATGCCCTTCGAGGCCGCAATATCAGCCGCCCGGCTGATGATCGTGGTATTGCCGTCCATGTCGGCGTAAGTATAATCGCCTTCGCCCGGATCAAACCGCGAATAGCCCAGCGAGTTTTGAATGATGTCCGCGCCGAGTGAATCGGCCCATTCGACCGCCGCCATCCAGTTGTCTTCTTCCTGGTGCACTTCCTCGAATACCGTCTCCGTCCGGGCCAACAACACGTCCACCCGGGGACCCGAGCCCACATACACGCCGGGATCGTTCCCGGCAAAGCAGGAGGTAACCATCGTTCCGTGGCCGTCTTCCTCGAATACCAGCGTGTCCTTGTCCACGAAGTCGTAGACGCCCTTGACCCGGTTGTTCAGCCACAGCGAATCAAATGCCGTGATGGTATCCATGTTCAGAAAGCCAGAATCAAAAATGGCCACCAAAATGTCCTTGCCCGCAAATCCCCGTTCGTGGAGACAATCGACGTTGAGCATTTCGATCTGGTTTTGGGTGGCACCGTAATCAAAGGTCGTAGGAGGTGGCGTTGGGGTGGGAGTGGCATCGGTCGGAACCTGGTGACGCACGAACCGTCCCAGGGGCCGCATATCGCGCACCGCCGGACAGATCGCCCGCAATTCTGCGAGGCTCAGGTCTGACACGATGCTGGCCGCGTTGAGCCACTTGGAAGTATGCCGAATTTCAATGTTGGCCGCGCGCAATTGAGCCAGGTAAGTCGTGCTGACTGGAACATCGCGTTCGTCCAGCGGAATTCCGCGTTGTTGGCGGCGTTGGAGACCTTGGGGAGAAAGCAAATGGTCGGGATGGGAAACGTACCAGTCTTTTTCCGGTCCTTTATCTTCAAAAAAGACCCAATATGCCTGCGCAGAAAGACCAGAAAAGCCTCCCAAGAGCAGAAGAAATGCCAAACCAAACGTTCCCAGATGTCTCATAATGCCAATTTCGATCCTAATAATACTTCATTCGCGCAGCAGCAACAATGCTTCTGGTCATACGTCAGGGAAAATCAAGGGTTGAGTCGAGAACCGAACAAATCTCGTTCCTGGCAGAAAAATGAAGAAAGAAAAGGACCTTATTTGGCGAAATTCGACGCGCTGACCAGCCAGGCGGGAGCCAAACTGGCGGCTTGCTCCAATGCGGGGGCTTCCTCATCGTAGACCTTCAACAAGTCCGCAATGTCGTCATTTCCCTCCACCAACTTCTTCTCCGCCGCAACCGGGGACATACTGTTGGTATAAAAAACGAGGGTTTCTTCGATGGGCAGTTCTTGGCGGAGCAATTGAGCTACTTCCGCAACCGAGGCCATTTCTCCGTCTGTTCCCCCCACAATCGTATTCATCACCACCATTTGCAGGGTCTTGAACTTGTGGGTGATCTGATTCACATCCACCTTCAATTCCCCCGCTTCCCGGTTCAGCAAGCCTTTTTGATCCCCCGACAAAGCCATGTTCACCACCAGCACTTCGCTCAACAGGGAGGAAATGCGCTTGGTCACAAAAAATGTGTCCCGCGGCTTCCCGAAGGGCGCGTGCAACAGGATGGTTTTGTCTTTGAATTGGTGGAACTCCGAGACAAACTGCTTGATGAACGGCGTCCGTCGGAGATTGGCTTCGTTGAAGATGAGTAATTTCATGGATTTCTAGCTACGACGGCAAATTTAGCGATTCCTGCGTTCTGTCCGTCGGAATCTACCACCATCGCCAAATAAACCCCCGGCGAGAGCCGGTTTCCAGCTGCGTCCCGACCGTCCCAGACCGCCTGACCACCCAACGCCTTCAGTTCCCGCAGCACCATGCCACTCGCACTCGCGATGCGCACCTCCGCATCCGCCACCGAACACGAAATGGCCACTTCGCCATCGTAGTCGTCGTAAATCGGATTCGGGAAAACGTAAAGCTCGTCACTGGTTTCCTTGCCCTGGATGGACTCACCCATCAGGGAAAGCAGTCCTTTGTTGGTCGCGAAAAAGATCTCGCCCGTCACCGGATCGATTTCGATGTCGCGGATTTCGTTGCTGAAGAGCGGCGAATTGTCGACGGTCAAGTGCTCAATCAGGCGATTGCCCTGGGGGTTGACGACGTAGACGCCATTTTCGGTGCCGATCCACTTGCGGTTGGCGCCATCGACTTCGATGGCCGTGACACGCTGGTCCCGCAAGAGGCAGAACCCGTCGATGACCGGACAACTGGCATCGGGGAGCGTCCCGGCATTGATCCGGCTGGGATTCGCAAAGACGCCGATGCCTTCCAGCGTCCCGATCCAGATATGGCCATTACGGTCCTTCGCGAGGGCGTTGATGCTGCCCGAGGGAAGCCCGCCCTTGCCATTGGCCGTGGTCAGCACCTCGACCATGTCATCCGCCGGATTGTCCAGGGTGCCATTTTCATTGAACACCACAAGTCCCTGCCCATTGTTGATGATCCATTTATTGCCCCAATCGTCGATCAGGACATCCACCGGCAGACCCGGCAGGCTGAAATTGTACCATTCACCCTCGGGCGTCAGGACGCTCAATTGCTCGTCGGCCAGGATGGAACAGGCCCAGAGATTGCCATCTTCATCCATGTCCATGCCCGAGATCCGCACCTCATCGATGCCCGAAGTCGTCAGGCTCGTCGGCAATCCCGAATTCTGGGTCATGTAATTCTTCAAGATTTCGCCTTCCTGAAAGCGCACGATCCCCTGGCCCCAGGAGCCGTAAAAGCAGGTCTTGCTCACCGGATCGTAATGGAGCCGGGCAATGTCCCGGTAAATGGAATCGCGACTGATCTGGTCCTCGACCAGGAAGTTGGTCCAGCCGTCTTCCTGGTTGAAGTAGTAAAAGCCAGTGGGCACATAAGAAGGTCCGGAGGTGGCACCGGCTTGGCCCTGCGGGGCAATGTGGATTTCGCCGTTGCCGACGGCGATTTGGGTGAGGATATTCGTATTGGGCCCGTCGGGACCGACTTCCACGAAGGTATCGGGTTCCTGGACGAGGCGCAGGGAACGGACGGGATCGGAGTAAATCGAGTACTGAGAATCGATGTACGCCGTGACCGAACCATTGTCGTTGACGATCAGGTACTGGGGATCGTCGAGGGTGTGCACCCGGATATATTGGCCGTAGCCGGCGTAGAGGACGCTGTCGGTGGCGCGGAAAAAGTCAAAGTCGAGCTGGGGCATGGGACCGGGAATCCACGTGGGCGACCAGATCGGTTTCTGGTAGCTGCTGTCCGCCACGACCACAAATACCGTTTCTCCGATGTGCTCAATTTCCTTTGCTCCTCCACTCGGCATCCCCAATTTTCCGTCCATCTTTTCCCATACACTCGGCACCGTAATATTGACCTGGTTGAGGGACGTTTTGTACAACCCTCCCGGCAAACACACATACAGTTCTTCGTTGATGATGGCCATGTCGACCACCGCTTGTCCGGAGGGATTCTCACCGACCTTGGTCACCGAACTCCGCGTTTCTTCCTTGTCAATGTCGAAAATCACCACCCCAAAGTCCGTCGCGATGTACAGCATCCCTTCGTACGAGAGGAATTTGTTGATGCGTTTGGAGGTGAACAAATTGGAGCGCTGGATATCCGACATGATGCGGACCGGACCGAAAGGCTTGGCAAAATAGTTGATGGTGCCGTCTTCGTAGCCAAGGAAAATGGTCCCCGACGCGCTGTCCAGGTACATCGTACTCGCATCCACATCGCTCAGCCCTTCAATCGGCGTATAGGTATGGTAGGAATCGTCGCGCGTATCCCAGTAGTAATACCCGCCCTGGGTATTCACGTAGAAAAAATCGCCGTCCCGAATGATATCTTTCGCATAATCGAAGCTGAGGTAGGGCGTCCAGCTACCGATCGTCGTCGTGCGTTGACCCATGAGGGTCGGGGCCGGAAAAAACATTCCGGTGAGCAGCAAGGCGATGATGAATGAATTGATCTTCATGTGTGCGTTCGATTGACAGGAAACCTGCCTGTCCCAGTTAGAAGGGCCGTTCAATCACAGCCAATTTGGTCACCCCGGCACTTTCGCCATCCGCGGTGGCCACGAGAATCACATATATCCCCGGCGGAACCCGCTTGCCATAGGTATCGGTCAGGTCCCAGGGAATTTCTCCCCCGTTGGAGTCCAATTCGCGCACCAATTGGCCGTTCGGCGTCGTGATCTTGATGCGGGAATTCTGGTCGGTATTTTTGATCATGACCCGGCCACTGAAGTCTTCCTGGACCGGATTCGGGAATGCGTACAAGCTGTCGACCATCTCGGGGCGCCCCTGAATGGCGTCGCCAATGAAGCCCACCAGGCCCTTGGCCGTCCCAAACAAGACCTCGCCGGTACTCTGATCCACCGCCAGGGTCTTCACGTCATTGTCAAAGAGGGGGGAGTTTTCGGTGGTGAAATGGTAAATGACCTCGGTGCCATCTTCATTCACAAGATAGGCGCCATTCTCCGTGGCGAGCCACTTGCGGTTGGCGGCATCGACTTCAATGTCGTTGACGCGCTGGTCCCGCAACAAGCAGAAGCCGTCGATCAGCGGACAAGCCGCGTCCTGGATTTGGTCGGTCCAGATGATCGAAGGGTCATAGTAAATGGTCACGCCTGATTCCGTCCCGATCCAGATTTGCTGATCGCGGTCCTGGGCCACCGTATACACGGAGTTGTCGAGGAGTCCCCCCCGCCCAATCTCCGTGGTCAACTTTTTCACGCGGTCGTCGCTCGGATCCTCCGGCGTAAAATTGTCGTGGTAGACCACCAATCCCTGGCCCTGGTTGACAATCCATTTGTTGTCGTAATCGTCGATGATCAGGCCAATCGGACTCATATTCGTCGGGTTCATCCGGTACCACGCCCCTTCCGGGGTACGGACATGGATCGGGAAATCGTTCACGATCTGGGTCACCCACAAGTTGCCGAACTGATCCGTCGACAGGCCACTCACGCGGTTCCGGTCCCCGGTTTCCAACAACCCCGAATTGTCGGCATTGAAATACTCCACCGGGTCGCCATCTTTCATCACCACAATGCCCTCCGCGAAGGAGCCCATATAGCACAAGCCCGTCCGCTGGTCGTAATAGGCGCGGGCAAAATCCCGCCAAACAGCCGAAGTCGACAGTTCACCCGTCAGAAAGCTGTTCGGGTTCCAACCGCCGCCCAGGAAACTGAAATAGGGAATGCCCGATTGGTCGTACCAGCGGTCCGAGGACCCCCGCTTGCCCCGCGGCGCAATGTAGAATTCGCCGTTTCCAGCTCCGATCTCGGTGATGAAGTTGTTGAAGGGGCCCTGGGGAAACAGGAAATTCAAGGAGCTGTCCTCCTTGAAATACATCATCCCGAAGACCTTGTCGCCGCACCAGAGGGTATCTCCGGTGACATACGCGGCCCGGGGCACGCTGAAATTCTTGTAGCCCTTGAACGTCCCATCCTCGAGATAGGTATAGGTCCAGATGCCCGCCGTCGCGAAGACATCACCGCCGTGGGCATTGAGGTAGGTATATTCTTCGAAGGGAAAAGGTCCGTAGGTCCAATCGAGGCCGTTGACCTTTTGGAGGATGGTATCGCCGCGGGTGGCGTAGACAATGTCGTTGGCCTGGCAGACGAAGTTCACGCCTCCGGCCGAGAGGCCGTTGGAGCCGGATTCCAGGCGCCAGGCGCTGGGAACCGTGATGTTCGGATCGTTCAGATCGACGGAGTAGAGACCCTGGTTGCTGAGGGCGGCCCAGAGGCGGCCTTGCCCGATGGCGATGTCTTTCACGGGCGTGCCCGTGCTGTTTTCGCTGATCTTCGTCACGGAGAACCGCGTCTCGTCGAGCGCAATGTCGTAGACCACGATGCCGAATTCGGTCGCGACGTACAGCAGACCATCTTGCGATGCGAAGCGGTTGATGGCCTTGGTGGTGAACAACTCGGTCCGGGCGATGTCGGTGACGTAATTGATCTCATCGTTGGCGTCGATGACATTGATGCGGCCGTCGGAGAAGCCGAGGAAGATGAGGCCGGATGGTTCATCGGTATAAATGGTCGTCGTGTTGAGGCTGCTGAGGCCCTCGACCGTGGTGAAGACGCGCGTAGCGCGGCTCTGCATATTGGCCTTGAACATGCCGCCTTCCGTGGCCACGTACAGGTGTTCACCCCGTTGGGCGATCTCCACGATGGCATTGCTGCTGACATAATTCGTCCAGCCGTACAACGTATTGATCAGCTGGCTGCTGAGCGTTCCGCCCGTCAAGCCAACTGCTACAACAACAATGCGCAAGGCAATGGTCCAACGTAAGTTTCTTAGTTCCATTCGATTCTCTACGTACCCGACCTGTTTTCGGAATGCTAAAATAAACAAAAGCCGACGAACCTCAGGTGTCAATTCCTTTGCATAAACCGGAATAACCCGACTTTATCGCTCCCTTTACTTCCCCAACTCCATTTCCATCGGTCTGTTTCCTTCCCGCCTCCTTTTCTATGGTCTTTTCCCTTCCCTTTTAATTTGGCTCCCCGAGATCATTTTCCCCGCTCTTTTCTCCCCCACTTCCCGCCCTCATTTACCCTTTCCAATCCCGATGTCATGCTATCAATAAGGTGTCTCTGAAATTCACTAACTTTATCGCCGGTAAAAACGCTGTTGGACCCTATGGATTTTCCCTCCAAAGTCATCGAAGACGGAGTCAATGAATTGTCTCGCCTGCCCGGGATCGGTAAGAAAACCGCCCTCCGGCTCGCTTTGCACATCCTCCGGGGCTCTGAAGATGCCGCCGAGCAACTCGGCAATGCGCTCATCGCCCTCCGCCGGGACATTCGTTTCTGCAAGAACTGCGGCAATATCTCCGACGATGAAATCTGCAAAATCTGCTCCAGCCACCGCCGCGACCAAGGAACGGTCTGCGTCGTCGAAGACTGCAAAGACGTCATCGCGATCGAAAACACCGGCCAGTACACCGGCACCTACCATGTCCTCAACGGCGTCATTCACCCCATGCAGGGCATCGGTCCCGGCGACCTGAACATCGAATCGTTACTGCTACGGGTTGAGAAAGAAGAGGTCAAGGAAATTATTTTTGCCCTGCCCACTTCCATGGAAGGCGAAATGACTTCTTTCTATATTGCAAAACGGCTCCAGCAACACGAAGTGAAAATGTCGAGCATTGCCCGCGGCATTCCCGTCGGCTCCGACCTCGAATTCACGGACGAAATCACGTTGGCCCGCTCCCTCATGAACCGCACCGACTTCTCGACAGCTTCGAATCAATCTTTGTGAAAAAGCTCTCCGTCATCATCGTCAACTACAACGTCAAGCACTTTATCGAGCAGTGCCTGCTCTCCGTGCGCAAGGCGATGCAGGGCATCGATGGCGACGTCTGGGTCGTCGACAACAATTCCGTCGACGGTTCCCAGGCCATGCTCAAGGAGAAATTTCCCGATGTCCAGCTGATCGAAAGCAAGGACAACCTGGGCTTTTCCCGCGGCAATAACCTGGCGATCCGCCAGGCCCAGGGCGAGTATGTCCTCCTCCTGAATCCGGACACGGTCGTCGAGGAAAGCACCTTCCGCAAGTGCATCGAGTTCATGGACGCGCACCCCGATGCGGGCGCGCTCGGGGTAAAGATGCTGGACGGCGAAGGGAACTTTTTGCCCGAATCCAAACGCTCCCTCCCTACCCTCTGGGTCGCCTTCTACAAGATTTTCGGCCTCGCCCGCCTCTTTCCCAAAAGCAAAAAATTCGGGAAGTACCACCTGACCTACCTCGATAAAGACGCCGACCACGAGGTTGATGTGCTGTCCGGGGCCTTCATGTGGATGCGGAAAACGGTACTGGACAAGATTGGTCACCTCGACGAGACCTTTTTCATGTACGGCGAGGACATCGACCTGAGCTACCGCGTCCAACTCGGCGGCTACAAAAATTACTACTTCGCCGGCACCAAGATCATCCACTACAAGGGCGAAAGCACGAAAAAAGGCAGTATCAACTATGTCCGCGTGTTTTACAACGCGATGATCATCTTCGCGCGGAAGCATTTCAGCAAACGGGGGCGGAGCCTCTATATCCTGCTGATCCGCTTCGCGGTCTATTTCCGGGCTTTCCTCGCCATCCTCAGCCGGATCGTCAAGCGCATTGCCTTCCCGGCCATCGAGGCGGGGATGCTGTACGGGGCCATTTTTGGCATCAAGGAATACTGGGAATACATCCACAAGCTCCAAAAAGACGGCCGCCCCTACCCCGAAGAATTTGACTACATCGCCGCGCCGATTTATACCCTCGTGTTCATTTCCTTTCTGTGGATTGCGGGAGGATACAAAAAACCATTCCGGGTGAAGCCCATCCAAACCGCCGCTTTCTCTGGCTTCGTGGCCATCGCAGTGGTGAGCTATATCTTCCCCGAAATCAACTTCTCGCGGATGATTGTAGGGCTATCTTCTGTGGCCATCGCCGGCATTGCCCTCATCAACCGGAACATCATCAACTACCGCAAAACCGGAAACTTCTTCTTCACGGAGGAGAACAAAAAGCGGGTCGTGGTTGTGGGAATGGATACGGAAGTGGAACGGATCGGGAAAATGATCACGGGGGAGTTGAATTATCCGGTGCAAATCGAAGGAACGGTGCGCATCGAGGAAAATGCCCGTCCGCGACGGGAGGACTGCCTCGGGACCATGCAACAGTTGAGCGAAATCGTCCAAATTTACAAGATCGACGAGGTGATTTTCGCCAATAAACAAATGGAAACCGAGCGCATCATCACCGTGATGTCCCATATCCAGCGGCCCGGCCTCAGCTACAAAATCGTCCCGCCCGACGTTGATTACCTCATCGGTCCGGCGGTCATCCACGCCAGCCGCCACGAACAATCGGCCTTTTTCAGCCTCGACCAAAAAGAGGTCAAGTTCCGCAAGCGGCTCTTCGATGTCTTCGGCAGCCTCATCCTGCTGGTCCTGTTCCCGGCGACTTTTTGGAGTTTCCGGCGCCCCCTCGGCGCCTTCCGCAATATTTGGAATGTCCTCATCGGTAAGTACCACCTCGTGGGCTATATCGAGGAGAACCCCAAGGGCCTGCCCCGCCTGAAAAAGGGCGTGTTGAACATGCTCCACCGGGTCAAAAAGGCCCCTGGTGGATCGCAAGAACATTCGCGGGGCCTCGACCGGCACTACGCCCGGTCCTACTCCACGGAGCTCGATATGGAAATATTGTTGAAGGGATTTCGTAATCTGGGTAGGCAATGAAGCAACGCTCCTATAGCCCCTGGTGGGCCACCTTGCTGATCGCACTCTTTTTGGGGGCGACGGCTCCGTCGGTTTCCGGCCAATGGCTGGAACCGCACCGCTTGAAGCCCGGCGCGAGCGCAGGCTTTGGCGGCGTGCACGGCTGGGGCAGCCCTTCCATTGACCTGCATTGGCACCGTCTCTGCGCCCGGTTCTCGCCCGGGCTCTACTATATCGGCGGCGGCCTCACCTACCAGCTGGCCTTCTTTCGGCCCAAGGTTCGCAAGGACCGGATTCTCATCCTGAATGCGTATTACATGAACGATTGGTTCCTCTCCAATCGCCGCGCCAACGAATTCCGCCGGGGCCAACACATCTACATGGTCATGCCCGGCATCCACGTCAACCTGAACCACCGCGGCACCATTTACTTCGAGGTATCGGCCGGCCCGCTTTACATGCACGAGCGCACCTTCAACAATGACAAGAGTATTCGGGCCGCCCGGGATTACTGGACGCCCATGGGCGAAATTCGCATCGGAGGTATTTTCCTGAGCCGCAAAGAACACGTCCAACAATTCCCGCTGAAGTTCAAGGAAAAGCCCGCGGATAGGATCAAAAAGCGGAAACTCAAATTCAAGAAGTGAGTTTCCAACCGCAACGCATTGCCATTTTGGATCCCTTGGTCTGTTATTCCCGCCCTTGTGGGGAGCTGTCTACGCGTGCGCGTGCCCAAGAAACCCGACAATGGGCGACGCAGGTCCAATCCAAAGGAGCCGATGCTGTGTATATAAGGATGCACCGGGGGCTGCCGTGGGAGAAAGAAGTGATTGGGCAAATCGAGCAAGAAACCGGTTTACTTATTTTGGTTTCTGATCAGTGGAAGGAATTGGCGGGGGAAAGAATAGGCGTGAATTTTCGGTCCAATGCCATCGCCGCCGCCCTCCCAAAGCCATCCCTGTCCTGCCAATCGTGCCATTCCCTGGCCGATCTGCACCAAGCCGTCCGTCACGGGCGGAACTTCGTTTTCCTCTCTCCCGTTTTCCCGACCCGCTCCCATCCCGACGCCCATCCTTTGGGCCTCGACACCTTCTCCCAACTCTGCCAACAAAGCCCGCTCCCCATCATCGCCCTCGGAGGCATCACCTGGGACAATATTCACCAGGTGGAAGCTGCCGGAGCCGCCGGAATCGCCGGCATTCGCCTTTTCCTGACCTGATTCTCCCCCAAAAAAGATGGCCCATCCCAAACGGGGACGGGCCAAGCTATCATTTAGTTGGTGTTCTACTGTTTTACAATCGTGAGGCGGCGGCTAAATCCAGCTCCCTGGACCACCACGACATAGTTGCCGCTGGTATAATCCACGAGAGAGAAATCAGCTTCCGTCACACTGTCATCCAGACGTACGTCGCGGGCCTCGATCAACTGTCCTTTCAGGTCAAATACCCGAATGGTTACCTGATCCAGCTGCGTTTCAGTCTGCATTTTCAAGGTGAACTCGTTCTGGAAGGGGTTCGGATAGACTTCCACGTCCATCACCAAAGCCTCATCTGCGACTCCAGCCTGAGCGCCTCCACCCAGCTTGGCATTCGTTCCGGGAATTCCACAGTCGGGACCGACCGTGTAGTTCTGGAGAATATCGGCTGCGGAGAGCGCCGTATCGTAGATCGCCACCAGGTGCAATTCGCCCAACCAGTCGCGGTTGTTCGTCAACTCATTGACCAGCGCCAACTCGTAGCTGCTGTCCCAGTTGCTGAAGTTGCCACCCCGGTTGCCGGTCGCCTGGACGGTACCATCGACATAGATCAGCCAGTTGCCCGCCGCATTGCGCGTGAAGACCACGTGTTGCAGCGCCGTCTGGACATCGCCATTGCCGGTATTCAGATCGGGCGTGCCATTGGGAGCCCCGGCACCCGTCGTCCGGATGCGGCTCATATAACGGGAACCACTCTGGCCCATCGTCCAATTCCGGTTGAAGGGATCCACCGAGTAGGTCACAATCCGCGAGGGGCCGCCCTGGCTGGTATTCGCCGGCTGTACCCAGGCCTCCACTGAGATTTCATTGGAAGCCGTGCAAGCCGCATGGATTTTCGAGGCCGGTACATTCGACCGGATCATCGTGCCCGAATTGATCGTCAAGGAATTGTTGGTATTCCAGGTCACATTGTTCGGATCCTGAATGGTGAGGTTGAGCGGCGTTCCAAAGCCACTCTGGTCGGTTACCACATTGCCCGTACCCTCATCAAAGTTGTACAGGGCGATGAGACCAGTAGCAGCCCGGCCTCCTTGAGCACTGACAATCTTGACCGTTTGGGTGCAGGTCGACGCCAATCCGTCGTTGTCAGTGACGGTCAGGGTCACCGCGTAGGAACCAGGCGCAGCGTAGGTATGGCTCGGGGAAATGCCGGACGCGCTGTTGCCATCTCCAAAGTCCCAGGAATAGCTCGCGATCTGGCCATCGGGATCACTCGAACCACTCGCGTCAAACGAGAAGTCCAGCGGATCGCCACACAGGTCATTGACCGAGCTGCACAGCGCCGAAGGCGGCAAGTTGCCAATACAATCGGGGCCTACCGCGAAGTTCTGCTGAATCTCGGCTCCATTCAGGGCCCGGTCATACAGCGCCACAAGGTGCATGTCGCCCAACCAATCGCGGTTGTTCGTCAGCTCATTCGCCAACGCCAATTCATAGTTGCCATTCCAGTTGGTGAAGGCACCGCCCCGGTTGCCCGTAGCTTCGACATTGCCGTCCACGTACAGGATCCAGGCTCCAGTTGTCGCGCGGGTAAAGACCACATGCTGCAATTGCGTCTGGACCAATCCATTCGCGGTATTCAAATCAGGCGTTCCATTGTTGCCGCCGCCACCGGTTGCCCGGAGACGCGCGCTGTAAGCAGATCCGCTCTGGCCCAAGGTCCAGTTCCGGTTGCCCGTGTCCTGCGAGAAGGTCACGATGCGACTCGGACCACCTTGGGTCGTATTCGAAGGCGCCACCCAGGCTTCTACGGTGATCTCGTTGCTGGCGAGGCAAGCATTCGTCACTTTCGTCGCCGCAACACCCGAACTGATCGTCGTACCGGAATTGATGGTCAGGGAACCATTCGTATTCCAGGTCACATTGTTCGGATCCTGAATCGTCAGGTCCAACGGCGCACCGAATCCACTGAGGTCGGAAACGGTGGTGCCTGAACCTTCGGTGAAGGTGTACAGGGCAATCAGGTTACTGTTGATCCGGCCTCCCTGAGTCGAAATGATGCTGACGGTGGAGGAGCAAGTACTCGTGGCGCCTTCGTCATCCGTAACCGTCACCGTAGCCGTATAAGTGCCGGCCGCAGCGTAGGTATGGTTCGGGGAAATGCCAGTCGCGCTGTTGCCATCCCCAAAGTCCCAGGTATAGCCTACGATTTGGCCGTCGGGATCGGTGGAACCGGTCGCATCGAAGGCCACTTCCAGCGGCGTATTGCACTGGTCGCGGGTCGCATCGCAGACCGCCGACGGCGGCAGGTTGCCAATACAATCCGGACCTGCGATCAGGTTCTGCTGGATTTCATTGCCATCCAGGGCGCGGTCGTACAGCGCCACCAGGTACAAGTCGCCCAGCCAATCCCGGTTATTGGTGAGTTCGTTCACCAATGCCAGTTCATAGTTGCCGTTCCAGTTGCTGAAGTTGCCACCGCGGTTGCCGGCGGCTTCAATGGCGCCATCCACATAAATGGTCCAGGCCCCGTTGGTCGCCCGCGTAAAGACCACGTGCTGCAACTGCGTTTGGACAATGCCCGTGCCGGTATTCAGGTCCGGGATGCCATTGCCACCCCCGCCACCGGAGGTGCGGATACGGCTCATATAGCGGGAATCACTCTGGCCCAGGGTCCAGTTCCGATTTCCGGTGTCTTGCGACAGGGTCACGATTCGACTCGGACCACCTTGGGTCGTATTGGCCGGAGCCACCCATGCCTCGACAGTAATCTCGTTGGAGGCCTGGCAAGCGTTGGTCACCTTCGTCGCGGCGACTCCGGAACGGATCATGGTTCCGGAATTGATCGTCAGAGAACCATTGGGGTTCCAGGTGACATTGTTCGGATCCTGGATCGTCAGGTCCAACGGCGCGCCAAAGCCACTGTAATCGAAGACCGTGCTGCCCGTTCCTTCCGTGAAGGTGTACAGGGCAATGAGGTCCGTATTGACCCGGCCATTGAGGTTAGGGGTCGCATTGACCACGGTCATGCAGGTATCAGCCGCTCCCTGATCGTCCACGACGATCAACGTCGCCGTGTACTGACCGGGATTCACGTAGTTATGCGTCGGAGTGGCACCCGCAGCCGAGTTGCCGTCGCCGAAGTCCCAGAAGTAGCTCACAATTTGGCCATCTGCATCCACAGAGCCACTCGCATCAAAATCAACCGTCTGGGCATCCTCACACGGACGCGGCTCGGCCGCACAGTAAGCGACCGGCGGATAATTGCCCCCGCAGCCAGCTCCTGTAATCAGGTTCTGCTGGATTTCGGCCGGGGTCAGGGCCACATCGTAAACCGCTACCTGGTAGATTTCACCCAACCAAGGCCGGTTATTAGTCAGCTCATTCACGAGGGCAAAATCAAATCGGTTGTCCCAATTGCTCAGGTTGCCTCCACGGTTTCCATTTGCTTCGACCACACCATCCACATAAATGTTCCAATCACCATTGGCCGCGCGGGTCATGACCACGTGCTGAAGCGCCGTGTTCACATCGTTACCGGTGCTAAGATCAGGCGTACCATTGGTCTGGGAGATAGAGGTCCGCAGGCGGGCCATATAGGTGCCGTTTTGCTGACCCAGGGTCCAGTTCCGTTCGAAGGGATCGGTACTGAAGGTCACAATCCGGGAAGGACCGTTTTGGTTCAGGGAAGCCGGAACCACCCAGGCTTCAACAGTAATCTCATTGGTCTGGCTACACGCATCGATGATCTTATCGGCCGGGGTCTTGGCCGGAATGATCGTATTGGCATTGACCGAGATTCCACTGCCCGGCAACCAGGATACCTTGGAAGGCTCGAGGATGCTCAGGTGGAGCGGATCTCCATAGCCACTGAGGTCGTGTACGACATTGCCGCTGCCTTCCACGAAGGGATAGTAGGCGATCAGGCCATTGGCCACGCGTTGGGTCGCACAGGGGTTGCAGCTGCTGCCAACCGCCACCGAATCGGTGAAGGTACAGCCATTAGCGTCAACCACGGTCACCAGGTAATCGGCGGGCTGGAGCCCGGAAAGGGTATCGGTAGCCGTGATCGGATTCAGGATCCACGTGACATTCAACAGCGGAGCTTGCGAACTGCTGTTGTTGTAGGAACGTGCTTCGCGCAGGCCGGTTCCATCGACCATGAAGACCATGTCGTTGCCAGTGACCCAGCCATTGCGGTCCACAATTTCCTGGACAATGCTGCTCAGGTCCGGACTGCCGTAGACCTGGCTGGTCGACCAGGCAGGAACATTGTTCCAGGCGACATTGGCGGTCGTAGCGGTACGGTTCGCCAAATCGGAATTGGCCGCCGTCAACGGCGAGGCATCGTCAACATCTTCGCCGTAGAAGTTGAAGCTGGCCGCACTGGACTGGTTGCTCAGGGCATTGAAGTCGATGCTGGCGCTGGTGATGGTCGCGCCCTGCGGGATGGCGATTCCTTCGAATCGCATGCCCACGGTTTGCGGATCGCTCGGGTTGTTATTGTCCCACCCAATCTCCAACGACGGACTATTGTTGTTGATCGCGCCACTGGATTGGGTTTCTTCGACATCATCACTTCCTTGCGCCACCCGTACCGCCACCTGGCCACCACTCTGGAGTGTCAGGTTGTACGGAGCAGTTCCACCGCCTGCATAAATTTGTCCGGTCGCACCACAACCTACTGTCGTTCCCGTCAGGCTCAGCGGAGCCGGCTCGGAAATGGTCACGGATCCGGTCAGGGTACATCCATTTGCATCGACCACGGTGGCATTGTAGGTGCCTGCCGTCAGCGCATTTGCGTTGCTGGACAAGGAATAGCTGACCACCAGCGTCGGGGCATCGGCCGGATTGCTATCAAAGCCATCGGCTTCGCGGAATCCACTTCCCGTAATTTTGATGGCCAGGGCATTTCCACTCTGCCATCCCCCACGGTTGACGACTTCCTGGATCAAACTGCTCACATCCGGTGTGGTATAAGTCTGGTTGGTACTCCAGTTTCCGGGCACCCAGTTGACCGAAGCGGTCGTGGAAGGACGCCCGTCGACATTGTTGTTGGCGCTGGTATAGCTGGCCGCATCATCGCTGGCTTCCGCCACAAAATCGAAGCTGGCCGCCCCACTCGCATTGCTCAATGCCGTAAAGGTCAGGGTCGCTCCCGTAATCACCGCACCCTGCGGGATATTGACGCCGGGGAACCGGATGCCAATCGCCTGGGGGTCGGCGGAGTTATTGTTGTCCCAACCAATTTCCAGCGACGGACTGTTCAGGTTCATCGCCCCGCTGGCCAGGGTCTGTTCTGCATCATCATTCGAGGCTCCGGGTTGCAGGGAAACGGTCCCCGATTGGCCCTGGATACTTACGTTATAAGGTGCGGTACCGCCGGTCGCCGAAATGCTTCCGGTTGCGTCACCAGCACAGAGGACATCGGTGGTGGCAAATGCCAGTGGGCTCGGCTCGGTGAGGGTTACACTGACCACCACCTGGCCATTGCCAGCGTCACTCACCGTTACCGAATAGGTTCCGGCCGCTAACCCAACTGCCGTAGCCGTTGTCTGGTTGCCCGCATTGTTGTCCCACTGGTACGTATAGCCCGGGGTTCCACCCGATGCACTGACGGTGGCAGCTCCGGTCGCGTCACCCGCGCACAAAATGGTCTGGGTAACACTGGCAGAAGCAACCAAGGGATTCACCGTCACCGAAATGGCCACGGTATCCGTCGCGGAACAGCCGTTGGCGTCGGTAACATCGACGAAGTAGACGCCTGCTCCCAGGTTGGAAGCCGTCGCGGTCGTCTGACCGCCCGCGGCATTGTTCCACTGATAGGTATACGGCGGGGTTCCGCCCGTCGCAGAGACGGTGGCCTCACCGTCGTTCGCGCTCGAAGACGAAGCGGCGAGGGTCTGGCTGGCTGTTGCGATGATTTCAGCCGGTTGGGCAATATTGGCCTGGGTCGTAACGGTACAGCCATTGGCGTCGGTAACCGTGACGAGGTAATCTCCAGCGGCGAGGGCGCTGGGATCGGTGAGGCTATTCAGACTGTATTGAACAACCAGAACGGCCGCATCCACACGGGACCCATTGAAAGAGAGTGCGCGGCGGCGTCCCTGGCCTTCGATGAGGACACCCAAACGGTTGCCTGATTGCCAGTTGTTGCCGTTTACGATTTCCTGGACAATGGTGGAGAGGTCAGGGGTCCGTTGGTCGGCGCCTGCCTGGCCCGCTGCAGTCCAGTTGGCCGGAGCCCAACTCACATTGGAACTGGTTTTGGCCCGGGTGGAGAGATCGTTGGTGGCGTTTTGGAACAAAGGCGCATTGCCATCGTCCAAACCTGAAATGGTCAGGTTGATCGGATTCTGGTTGCCCGTGTTCTTCGCGGTGAATTGGATATACGCCGAATTGATGGTCGCGCCAGCGGGAATGCTGACATCTCGCCACATCAACCCTACAATCTGGTTACCGCGGTTGGGGCCATCGTATACCAGCTCGAGGTCGTTGTTGCCCAAGCTGACATTTCCGTTGCTCCATTGTTCCGCATCGTCCCGCCCAAACCCAATTTGTTCGGAGAAGGACAGGGGATTGACGGAGGCAATGTTCCAGGTATAAGGTCCGGTACCGCCGTTCGCTGCCAGGCTGCCACTGGCTTCTCCGAAGCAGGTCGCATCCGTTGTGGACACCACAATCGGAGCGGGTTCACCCAGGAAAACATTTACCGTCGCAGCACATCCGTTGGCATCCGTGATCGTCACGGTATAGGAACCAGCGGTCAAGCCAGACAAACTGGCCGAAGTCCCTCCGTTGTTCCAAGCATAAGTATAAGGTGCAGTTCCACCACCCGCAGCGGCGGAAGCCGTTCCGTCATTTCCTCCCGCACACGTCACATCGGTACCCGAGGCGCTAGCGGTAAGCAGGGTCGGTTCTGCAATGGTGATGGTATCGGTTCCGGTACATCCGCCGCCATCGGTCACCGAGACCAGGTAGGTGCCGGCGGGCAGATTGCCATTCGTAAGATTCGTGGGACCAGTCGTGTATTCAATGGTCAGAATCGGAGCGTTGGCGGCGTTGCTGTTGAATGCCGCGGCACTCCGGCGACCGATACCCGACAGGAAGAAAGCCATTTGGTTGTTGGCATTATAACCGGGACGGTTGACGATCTCCTGAACGATGGTACTCAGGTCAGGCGTTTCCTGATCCGGTCCGGCCTGGCCCGCTGCCGTCCAATCGGCCGGCGACCAAGCAACATTGGCCGTGGTGCGGGTCCGGTTGCTCAAGTCGTTATTGGCGCCATTCACAAACAACGCTGCATTGTCCACGTCTTCTCCTTCGATGAGGAAAGAGGCGGGGTTGACATTGTTGGTATTGAAGGAAGTGAATTGCAAATGGGCCTTGAGGATCGTCGCTCCCTGGGGCACGTTGAAATTGCGGAAACGAAGCCCTATGATTTGGTTTCCGCGGGTGGGATTGTCATAAACGACTTCCAATTCTGCATTTCCCCGTCGCACAAATCCGGTTTGATCTTCCTCTGCATCATCCGCCCCAAATCCAATCTGATTGACGATGGAGGTGGGAACAGGACCAATGGAGAATGTATATGGAGCCGAACCGCCCGAAGCGGTGATGCTTCCGTCGTTGGCGCCAGTGCAGGAAATGTCGTTGCCGGAGAGCGCAATCGTACCGGAAGTCGTTCCGGTAATGGTCACAGAGGCAGTCGCGGTACAGTTGTTGGCATCGGTAATGGATACTGTATAGGTGCCAGCGGCCAAGTTCGACGCAACCGCGGTGGTTTGCCCATCACTCCACAATATGGAATAGGGAGCCGTACCGCCGCTGATCGTGACATCTGCTTCACCGGCCACGTTACAACCCGCATTGTTGATGACCGAAGCCTGGGCCACAAGTTGAGTGGGCGAGCCAATGGACACGCTGCCCGAAATCGTACAGGCAGAGGTGTCGGTGACCGTCACAGAATAGGTTCCCGGCTGCAGACCACTCAAGGAGGCTGTGGTCGCACCATTGCTCCACAGGTAACTCAGGGCACCACTTCCACCGGAGGCAACGGCACTTGCACTACCATCCGCCTGGCCGAAGCAGGTGACATCCGAGGAATTAAAGCTCAAGGCCAAGGGATTCGGATCGGCCAGGGTGGTGTCCACCACAATGACACATCCGCTCAGCGGATCAATGACGGTGACCGTATAGGTACCGGCGGAAATGCCCGTGATGGCCTGGGTAGAATCACCCGTACTCCACGCATATTCATAGAATTTCGTTCCGTCAAAGGGCACCACAATCAAGGTTCCGGAGCTGTCTCCGGCACAGGCGATCGGCGTAACCGACCAGCTGATCAGGATCGGTGCCGGCTCGGCAACAAATCCGACGACCTCGGCATCACATCCATTTCCATCGGTCACAGTGACGAAATAAATTCCGCCATCCAGGCTGTCAATGTCTTGCGTCGTGGCTCCATTGGACCACAGATAGGTATACGGCGTGGTTCCACCCGTTACCGTCAGGTCCATAGCTCCATCTCCCTGCCCGTTGCAGGTGACGTCCGTACTCGCGATCGTACCGCCCAATACCGGCGGCTCATTAACCACGTGGGTGCTGGTCTCAGTACAGTTGTTCGCATCGGTCACCGTTACGGAATAGCTTCCCGCGCCCAGGTTTTGGAGGTTCGGGGTCGTTGCTCCGTTGTTCCAGGCATAGGTATACGCGCCGGTGCCACCACTCACAGCCAGGGCAATGGTTCCATTGGTATCGCCATTGCAGAGGGCATCGGTGATCGTCGCCGCAATCTGGATCGGCAAAGGCTCGTCAACCGTTACAGCCGTGGTTTCAGTACAGTTATTGGCGTCGGTCACAGTCACCGTGTAGGTACCAGCGACCAGGTTCGGGGCGCTGGCCGAAGTGGCACCGTTGCTCCAAGAGAAGCTGTACGGCGCGGTGCCGCCATTGGCGCTGGCCTGGGCCGAACCGCTGTTGTCGCCGTTGCACAAGACATCCGTCGCGGAAACCGAAACTTGGATCGCGGCGGGCTCTCCGACGGTTACAGATGCGGTTTCGGTACAGTTGTTCGCGTCGGTAATCGTTACCGTGTAGGTACCAGCGACCAGGTTCGGGGCGCTGGCCGAAGTGGCACCGTTGCTCCAGGCGAAGCTGTACGGGGCCGTGCCGCCAGTGGCACTGACCTGGGCAGAACCGCTGTTGTCGCCGTTGCAAAGGACATCGGTTGCGGAAGCCGATACTTGAATTGCGGCGGGCTCGCCGACTGTTACAGATGCGGTTTCGGTACAGTTGTTCGCGTCAGTGATCGTTACGGTGTAATTACCGGAGGTCAGATTAGAGGCGCTCGCCGAAGTGGCACCGTTGCTCCAAGCAAAGCTGTACGGCGCGGTGCCGCCAGTGACGCTGGCCTGGGCCGAACCGCTGTTGTCGCCGTTGCACAAGGCATCGGTCGCAGAAGCCGAAAGCTGAATCGCGGAAGGCTCATTGACCGTCACCGTAGCCGTTTCGGTACAGTTGTTTGCATCAGTGATCATCACCGTATAGGTTCCTGCCGTCAGGTTCGAAGCACTGGCCGAGGTGGAGCCGTTGCTCCAGGCGAAGCTGTAAGGCGCCGTGCCGCCAGTCGCACTGGCCTGGGCCGAACCGCTGTTGTCGCCGTTGCAAAGGGCATCGGTC
>CAWUKT010000052.1:0-50003 GCA_963923035.1 uncultured bacterium | reverse complement strand
CTCAGTGGGTTGCATCGGGAGTAACCGCGGTTGGTCTGGGACCTCAGTGGGTTGTGCTGGGAGCAACCGCGGTTGGTCCGGGACCTCAGTGGGTTGTGCTGGGAGCAACCGCGGTTGGTCCGGGACCTCAGTGGGTTGCATCGGGAGTAACCGCGGTTGGTCTGGGACCTCAGTGGGTTGTATCGGGAGTAACCGCGGTTGGTCTGGGACCTCAGTGGGTTACTCCCAGACCAACCTAGGTTATACTATGACCAACCGATATAGTCTCCCCCTCCTAGCCGGGGAACCAAGTTGGCCCCCCGTCTTGTTTCAAGAAGTTCGCTTGGAGGGGTTGCCTCCATCGTCCTCAGCCGGGCGCTTATTCGAAAACAGCTCACTGGCATGCGGATCGGCGGGTACAGACTTCAAATCATTTTCCCCGGAAAACTTGAACCTGCCCATCTGGATCGTGAAGTACGACCAGGGATAGGTATTCTCGACCATCTGGTACTGAATTTCGATGTAGTTTCTCCCGGTGGTATCCCGCAGGACTTTAACCGCATTCGCAAGGTAAACTGCCTTGTCCTTCAGGTTATTGTCGTTGGGATACCGGGATTTGATCCGGTCCACCATATCGCTTTCCTTCAGCGTGGACGTTGTTTCCGGAACCCGGTTCCACATATTCTCTTCGAACTCTTCCAGTTTCCGTTTTGCTTCCGCTTCCCCGTGGCCATCGGTATTGTCTTTATTTTTAGTAATTCCAGGGATATAGTTCGTAAAGGCGAGCAAATTGGCGATCAATTCCTGCAAAGTACCAACGTTCGCATTCCCTCGTACCAACCTATTGATCTCACCTCTTAGTTCATTTCTTTTGTTTCTAAGAGTGGCGCTTCCGGCAGTTTTAGCGGTCAGGGTAGTCTCCAGGTCGAATACAAAATCTTTGAACTCAGTAGCGATACTGGTGAAGGCATTCCGAACCGTCTTTTTCAAAATGAGAGATTTGACATGGGAAATGTGCAACGTCCAGGCAATCGTATGCGCCCCCATGGTATTCGCGAAGGGAGAGCCCGTCCGGCCATCGGTGATGACCCGCTCGATCTTGCCAGTATCTCCCAGCACCAGCTGGATACCGAAGGTGTTTCTGAAGGTCTCCAAATCCGTTTTTTCAGAGCCCCCCGTGTACTCAATTGGATCTCCCAGCTCATCCTTCCGTGCCTTCTCCAGGTCGTTTACATTGTTCCAATCCACACTGTCCTCACCGATATCCATTGGAGCATCCTGACCTTCAAACTCAAATTTATCGCGGTACTTCGCCAGGAAAACCTCGTATTTATTCTCAAGATATGATTTGAGATTCAGCAGATTGGCATAGTTGGGCGACGAGCTCGCATCCCCCAAGCCCTCCAGGATCCTGATAGAGAGTTCGACTTCTTCAAGGGACTCCTCGACATACAGCATTTCCTTCTGCATCGTCGCAAATCCATCCTTACCGGTGACACCAAAGAAGTAGGGACGATTCTTAACGAATGTAACAAGGGCCTTTGGGTTGTAACGGAATGATGGTAAGAAACTTTCTTTTTCTGCCTCCCATTGTGCCGCTGCAATCCTTAGTTTATTTAATACCCCCTTACTCAAATTGACCATCGTACTGCTGAAGGTCGTATCAAGTGTTTCGATTCGGCTCTTGCATCGGTTGCCATGCCATGCAATGTCATTCTCAGCCGCAGAGATCAGGGGACTCAAATTGGACATGTCTCCATATTTATTTCTGAAGTCATGATTAGTCGCACCTGGGGCCCCCGTAAATGAAATGAGGTTGGGATAACTGTTGGCAATGGAATCGAGGTGCTGGTGCCAGGCCATGACCAACAATTCTTGCGGGGTGTAAGCGCTGCCATCGGGCTTCGTGCCCCCGCTTCCCGGGGCCATGCTGTCCCGCCGGGCCGAATTGGTCTCTACCAATACCAGGGATGTGGACTTGAGATCGAATAGCTTCTCAATGGCCAGGACCACATCGTTGTCGGAAGGGCCGTTGGCCTTGCCATAGTCCCGGAGGACGGCAATGGCGCTGCTCTCACCGTGCCCACTGCCTCCGGTGGCACTTTTCCCCCGGATATTCATGGTCGATAAGGGGACCAGTTCTCTGGCTTCGAGGTAGGCCCGGATCATGGTCTGGAGCTTGGTCGTCAGCACATTCTCATCGGTAGAACTGCTATCGGAATTGGCTACTCCGGACATAATATCCTCTTGCTCCTGCAACTTGTTTCTATGGGCTTCGGGCAAATCTGGCTTTAGGGCATAGCCCGGCAACTGGGTAATCGCGGTCTGGAGCCGCCGCATTTCGGCGAATGCTCCGCTGAGCGGCTTGCCGATAAGGCCGTTGCGGACGCCCTCCACGTGCACGATGAAGGCCGTCGTATGGTCGCCCATCGAGTTGCCGAAGGTGGGTTCGGGGCGGCCGGCCACCTGGATGGATTCGATTTTGCGTTGGGCATCGAAGAAGAGCTGGATGCCCAAATGGACGCCGGACTCGTATTCTACGCGGCGGAACTCGTCTTCTTGCCGCTCATGGCGGGCGGCGGCCCGCCAGCGGGTCGGGCTGGCCTTCCACTCCCAATAGAGGTATTCTTCGCCGTCCGGGGTGGTTCCCTTGGTACCCTGGGCCTTGTCAGGCATGACGGCCTTGAAGTACTTGAGGACATTGTGCCGATTCTGGATCCGCAGGGCGATTCCGTCGGCTTCTTCCTTGGTCATGGAGTGATCGCCTTCAGCGTGCTTGGTATAAGCATCGGCCTCGGTATACGCTTCTTTGAGGGCCTTGAGGACCTTGTAGGTCTTGATGTCATTTTTGATGGGATCGGTCGTGTCCATCTTGTAATCCGGCACATCGCTTTTTCCGGGCAGATGCGTATCCTCGTTGCTCTCGGTCCTCACGTCTCCTTTGAGCTCATTGATCTTGGATTTGATATTGTCCTTGGTGACGCCCGCCGGGAAATCATACGTGGTTTCTTCTCCCTCCTCCCCGGGCTTTTTCTTCCGCTTGGACTTGGATTTGCCCATCGTCTTTTTCACCGCATTCATGAACTTCTCCAACGCCGCCTGGATTTTGTCGACGACCTTGTCGATGATCTTCTGGAACTTCTCCATGATCTTCCCGACCATTCCACTGACCTTCACTCCTATCTTAACGCCCAATCCTACGTCGGCAACGAACGAGATGATGGCGGTGGCGATGTTGTTGATGGCAGTGGTGACGGCTCCCTTTGCCCCTGCAACATCATTGGTGGCGATGAATTGAATGGCATTCTTAACGCCATTGAAGATCCCTGCGAGCAGGTTCTGGTTCTCGATCACCCACATGATCGTATCGTAGATGGCCTTGAAGATTTTCCCGATTCCTCCTCCGGCAAACTGAATCAGCACGCTGGGCACAATTTGGACGAGGTCATTTTGGATCCAATCCTTGAGGCCATCGATGACGAACTGCATGGGATCGTTGAAATCAAGCCCCATTTCACCGGAGAATCGCTGCAAGAAGGCATCAATATTGGGTTCGGTAAGCTCTTTGAAAATGGCCCCTGCTTCCTCCAGGTCAGCCGGGCTGAAATCTCCTCCGACGCCCATTTCGGTGATTTGGGTCAGCAGATTTTCCCAGGTCATGTCCGAACTCTGGAATTCCTCCAGCACTTCGGCATCGGTTTTGACTTCTCCATCGGCCTCCTGTCCGCCGCCGACCCATTCTCCCGCGATGGGGATGTTTTGGAGTTCGGCTTGCAAACTGGTCCACATGCCGCTGAAGCCACCGGTTTTGAGTCCTTCCAGGATATTGGAGATGTTGACGGAATGGCCGCCGGGGATCTCTGCCCCTTCAGGAATGAGCTGACTTTGCAAGCCTTCCAGGCCTGCCGGTCCCATTAAGAAGTTGATCCAGCTCTCGGCCGAACCATCGGGGAAGGTGACCTGCTCCATTCCGGTATTGTCGAAGTCTTGATCGTCCCCCAATAACCAGTTGGAGATGATGGTCTGAAGGTTCTGGCCAATGTTCTCGAAGTACTCGACAAAGGATTCCTTCAGCACCAGTACGAGGGTCCGGACGAAGCCCAGGGGATCGTTGATGATGGCACTGGCGACCGATTC
This sequence comes from uncultured bacterium, assembly GCA_963923035.1. Lineage (GTDB taxonomy): Bacteria > Bacteroidota > Bacteroidia > J057 > JADKCL01 > CAWUKT01. Next base: position 45,887 of record CAWUKT010000052.1, on the reverse strand, counting down.
GAGGAATTCCTTCACCGGGCCGAAGTCCACTCCAATGGCCTTGAAGAACAGTTCCAATAGCCAAAGGGCGCCTTCTCCCAGCGCGCTGAGGACGGCCATGGCCAGGTCTTTGAGGGGATTGACCATGAGAGACGCGACGACCTCGTCGATTTCGGCCACTTTGGCTTCCTTCTCCGCAATCATCTCATCCTTCATCAGGGTGCCTTCGTCATTGACTTCGGCCCTCAGCTCATCAAGGGGAACCTCGATCTCGCTCTTGTCTTCTTCGCCCAGCGTAGAATTGTCGATGATGGTCTGGATTTCTCCCTGGGCCACCCGGATGGCCTCGTTGCAGTCCTTGATCCCCCGATCGATGATCCCCGTGTAGTGGGTCACGATGGCGTCCATCCGCTCCCCAAAATTGCTGCGGGCGGTGGGGATGAGGAACTGTTCGAGGGAGTTTCCACTTTGGGTGCCGCCCGGGTCCTGAGAGCCTGCGCCTCCCACAATATTTAGAAAATCACTCCAAAATCCTCTCTGTACGACTGTCCCCGCTCCGAACTTGGCCTGGATGGGGGCATCGTTCGCCATTTTGGGCTGGACGGTTTCTGTACTCGCTGGCTGGTCGAGGTTGGCATCCGTATAGAACATGCTGATGGCCCAGTCCATCGCATTGGAATATCCGTTTACATTGCAATTGCTCAGAGAAGAGGGGTAGTTCGTTGCGATGGTACCGTTCACGATCCCGTCGACCTCAGCCATCTTGTCGTCTACAAAGGTCTTGACCTGGTCAAACCGGATATTGACCGCATCTGCCACCCTCGCCTTTTCCAATTCGATTTGGGACTTGACTTCGGCCTGCTTCTCCTTGGCAACCGTCAGTTTATCCTCTCGGATGACGTCCATTTCGGCCTTGTGGTCGGTCTCCACCTGGTCCAAAGTGGTCACCAATTCGCCTTTCTTGGGTTCCACGGCGGCCGTAATGGTCCCGAGGTTGGCCTCCTGAATCTTCCGTTTGAGTTCCTGGTAATCGGGGTTTTCTTCCAGGCCGGGGATTTCCGCTCCTTCCCCTTCTCCTCCAAAATGCCCCTCTTCCGCCATTTCCGCATTGTAATGTGTTTCCACAGCTTCCAGCAACCCGCCCATGTCGGCATTTCCGTCGACGGCCTCCGGGAAGGCTCCTTCTCCCGCCTGAATCGCCTCCGTCGTTTGGGCCGCTTCAATTTCAGACGGTAAGGACCCACCCTGCTGGTTCAGGTGCTGATAGGTCGATTCTTCCTTGACATCGACATCGTCCTTGAGTTCACCTCTTCCCTGTTCAATGTTCGTGGTCGCCTGACCTTTCATTTCCCCCAACTTGGTCGTGGCGGCATTGGCAAAGTAATCTCGGATATCGGATTCATTTCCATTGAACCCGTCGATGCTTCTCTCTATATCGCTGATTTTGGATTTTACATTTTCGTTGATGCCGCCCGGATCGATCTCCGTAGCGGGATTGTTTTTTCCGTGGTCCACCTTGCCCTTGGCCACCTGCTTCCGGCCCTCGTGGACCGGATCTTTGACCGCTTCTCTGGCCTCCTCTAATTTTCCATCGGCATCCTTGGTCGTGGTTCCTTGATTCGTCTTGAGGGTATTGACGCCGGAGTTCATCGCTATCCGCTTGGCCACCGGGAAGGGCGACAGGGTATGACTGGGGGCGATTCGGGGGACACTCACGCCAAAGAATTCTAAATCGGCGTTGGGAGCATCGTAGGTCTCAGGGAATTCATTGTCGCCTGATTCAGGGAAATACCCTTCGTCTTGCTGCTGAGGGGGACTCCAACCACCTCCCGGCGAATTGTCCTGGATCTCGCCATTTTCAGAGTAGCTGACCTCGTGGGACTGGACTTGTCGCTGGACCGGGGGGCCGGATGGAGTTCGGGGAATGGAAGGCGCTTGGGACCGTTGCTGGACGGGAGGCTGCAGATTGGCACCCGGGTCCCGGGACAATTGGACCGGGCCGGCTGTACCTCCTCCCAGATTCAATGCGGGAGGCGGCAGCGAAGGGGCATCTCCCCCATCGGCAAATCCTCCGGAAGCGAGGGGGTGTCCCCCAAATGCATTCCCACTTTCTTCCTTGGCTGGACTGGAATGCTCAGTTGACGATTGTTGATTTTCCATGATGGCTTAGACTTTGAGCATAAAAAAACTGTCTCGCTCTCTTGGGGGAGGAGAAATGAGAAAACATAAAAAACACGTTTCATCTGATCCTCGGCGAGAATTCTATGGAGAGGCCGAGAGTTGAAGAATCTGTACTGGGATTAATCTAGGGAGAATTATAGACAGATTGTAAAAATTGTTCCGAAGAGGGGATTTTTGTTCCGAAGGGCCCTCTGACATCTCCAAAGTGGGGTTCAAACGTCACCAAATGGAGTCTCTTGGCTCGTAGCGAATCTTCAATTGCCCCTTCCTCAGCATCCCCAATGCTTCGAGGCTCCTGATTTTCTGGTTTGATTCTTTCCCTTGATTCCACGCCTTTTCCTCTCCCTCAATTCTCACTATCTTCCCCTCCAATCACAACGACTTTCACATGGGACAAAAACTCGAAAATGCGCGCGGTCTGTACATGAAGGGCCTCCGGGATGGCGATATTCACGAAGCCATCGCCCACCATGTCGGTGACGAATATATCCAGCACAATGCCCATGTGCGGGATGGCAAGGAGGGCTTCATTGAGTACTTTGAGAAGTTCCTGGAGCGCAATCCCAAGCGGGAAATGGAGATTTTGCGGGGCTTTGAGGATGGGAAATACGTCTTCGTCCATGCCTACCAGAATCTCAATGACGGGGAGAGCGAATGGGTGACGATGGACTTTTTCCGGACGGACCAGAATGACAAGCTCGTGGAACACTGGGATACCCTGAGCCGCTACGCGAGCGCAACCAATCCCAGCGGCCGGACCAAGATCGATGGCGCGCGGGAAGTTACCGATCTGGACCAGACGGAAGCCAACAAGGATTTGGTGCGGCGACTGCTCCAGGATGGATTGATGCGCGGCGGCGATCCCAGCAAATTGTCCGAGTATATTTCCAGCGAGCAATACATCCAACACAATCCCGACGTGGGCGACGGATTGGAACATTTTCAGCGCCTGGCCTCCGATCCGAACCGACCGCTGAATTACGAGGAAGTCGTCCTTTTGGTCGGCCAGGGCAATTTTGTGGCCACGCTCAGCCGGGCCACCTGGAAGGACTCGCACAAAGACGCCGAGTACGCCCAGGCGGACCTGTTCCGCATTGAGAATGGCAAGGTGGTCGAGCATTGGGACAATGTCGAGAAGATTCTTCCCCGCGACCAGTGGGTCAATTCCGGCAAATTCTAAGGCTTATGGATACGACCCGCTACCTCCAACGCATTGGCTACGATGGCCCGCTTACCCCGGATGCGGCGACCCTGACCGGTTTGCACCGGTCCCATCTGCTGGCGGTCCCCTTTGAAAACCTGGACATCCACTGGGGAAATCCCATCTTGCTGGACCTGGACCGCATTTATGACAAAGTGATCGGCCAGGGCCGGGGTGGATTCTGCTACGAATTGACTGGCTTGTTTGGGGCCTTGCTGCGAGAACTCGGCTTTTCGGTGGAAATGGTCTCGGCCCGCGTTCACAAGGATGGCGATTCCTACGGCCCGGAGTTCGACCACATGGCTTTGTTGGTGGAAGTGGAAAACGAGACCTGGTTGGCGGATGTGGGGTTCGGAAAATTCGTTCTGGAACCGCTCCGGTTCGTCGCAGACAGCATCCAGGAGGATCCCCACGGGACGTTCCGGCTGCACCAGCCGGCGCCCGGCATTTGGCAAATCGACCAATTGGCCGCCGGCGAGGTCCAACCGCAATACCAATTTGCTCCCCAGCCCCGGCAACTCGCCGAGTTCGCCGACATGTGCCGCTACCACCAGACCGATCCGGGCTCCCATTTTACGCGGAAAATGGTCATCTCGAAGCCGACCCGTACGGGGCGCGTCACGCTCAGTTCCACCGAACTGAAATGGACCGGTCCCGACCGGGAAGCCGTAACACGGATTGGTTCCCCCACTGAATTTGAGGCCCAGCTGGCCGAACATTTTGGAATTCGGCGGCAGCCAACCTGATGGGGGCATTGAAAACGGGGGAAAAGGACTAGCTTTGGAAAAAAGAAGGATTTGTTTGCCAACTCACTCTGTCATTCCTGTCTGAACGTCCGCAAAATCGAGAACAAGCGCGGATCGGTGTTCTATATGTGCCGGCGGAACCGGGAAGACCCCCGGTTCATGAAGTATCCGCCGCAGCCGGTACGCTTTTGTCCGGGCTATGCCCGGGCCACAGATGACAAGGATGGGGGGATGCTGGGTTAGATCAAATTCCGCGCCTTGATCTCCAAATACTTATTCAACGTATTGACCGTCAGCTGTTCTGGCGTCGTTAAGATCGACTGAATGCCTTGCACCGACAGCTCCCGCACAATTTGGCGCTTGTCAAAGGCAAACTTCTCGGCGACCGTTTTGAGGTAGATTTCTTCGGTGGTATTGGCTTCCGAGAGGGTCAGGGCGCGCAACTCCGTGTTTTCGAAGAAGATGACAACGAGCAAATGGTCGCGGTTGAGGCGGCGGAGGTACGGGAGTTGGCGGTGGAGGGAGGAAATGGAATCGAAATTCGTGAAGAGCAGCATGAGGCTGCGGTGGCTCACCTTCCGGCGAAGGTTGGCGTATAAGATTTCGTAATTGCTTTCGAGGTAGCGACTCTTCTGGTTGTAGAGCAACTCGGTGATCTTGTACATCTGCGTAGGCTTCCGGCTCGCCTTCAGCAATACGCCCATTTTCTCCGAAAATGTCACCAGACCCGCCCGGTCCTGCTTGTACACCGCAATGCTCGACACCACCAGGCTCGCATTGATCGCATAATCCAACAGGCTCAGACCTTCAAAGGGCATCTTCATCATCCGCCCTTTGTCGATCACGCAGTATACCGGCTGGCTTTTCTCCTCGGTGTACTGGTTGACCATCAGCCCATTCCGACGCGCCGTCGCCTTCCAGTTCACATTGCGGTAGTCATCGCCCACCACATAGTCCCGGATCTGCTCAAATTCCATGCTTTGCCCGACCCGCCGCAGCTTCTTCACCCCCAATTCATGGAGCCGGTTCGACGCCGCGTAGAGCTGGTACTTGCGCATTTGGAGGTAGGACGGATAACAAGGCACGCTGACGTCCTGATCGAAGCGGAACCGACGACGGACCAGCGACAGGGGCGAGCGCACTAGGATGTTCAGCGCCCCAAAGGTGTATTCTCCCCGCTTCACCGGCCGCAAGGCATAGGCGATTTGCTTGTATTCCCCCGACTTCAACACGCCCTTGAACTGCATTTCCCGCAATTGGAACTGGACCGGGACTTCGTCGAAGATCTGAAACCCAATGGCAAAGTTGTAGTAGTTCGAGAGGTAAATGCCGATTTCATTTTCGTCCCCGTTGGACAGCTTCTCCGGGACCTCCCGGGACCCGTTGATGCCCTTCCGCACGCGGAACAGCAAAGCCCCATCCAGGAATACGCCCGCCACAATCGCGCCGAAGAGGCCGATTCCCGGTACGTGGAGGACCGGAAAAAAGTAGGCCGCCACGAACACGAGCATGTTGATGACCAACAGGGTGAAGGTCAACGGCGTGAGGAAGAGGCTTTTGAAAAAGGCAATCACTAGCGGGGCACCTCGATTTTGCGGATGATTTCTTCGATGACTTCGCCGGGCTTGATGCCCTCCATCTCCCGCTCGGGCGTGAGGATGATCCGGTGCCGCAGCACGGACGGTGTCACTTCCCGAATGTCTTCGGGGGTCACAAAGTCGCGGCCGTGCACGGCCGCCATGGCTTTGGACGCATTCAGGATGGCGATGGAAGCCCGGGGCGACGCGCCCAGGTACAGGCTTTGGTTTTCACGGGTGTCGTGGACGATCCGCGCGATGTACTTGATCAGGTTCGGCTCCAGGTGGATGTCCTGGACCTTGCTACGCAGGTCGCGGACCTGGTCCGCGCTGAGGACCGGCTGAACTACGTTTAGCGGCTGCTTGTTTTTCCGCTCGTGGTGCCCCCGGATGATGACTTCCTCCTGGTCCAGCGTGGGATAATCCACTTCGATCTTGAACAGGAAGCGGTCCAGTTGGGCTTCGGGCAGGCGGTAGGTACCTTCCTGCTCAATCGGGTTCTGCGTCGCCAGCACGAGGAAAGGATAATCCATCGGATAGGTGGTCCCGTCCATGGTCACCTGGCGTTCTTCCATCACCTCGAACAACGCCGCCTGCGTCTTGGCCGGGGCGCGGTTGATTTCATCGATCAGAACGATGTTGGAGAAGATCGGGCCCTGCTTGAACTCGAATTCGCCCACTTTCTGGTTGTAAACCGAGGTCCCCAGTACATCCGAAGGCATGAGGTCCGGGGTGAACTGGATGCGGGAAAAGTCAACCGAGAAGGTCCGGGAGAGGAGTTTGGCGGTCAGGGTCTTGGCAATGCCGGGTACCCCTTCGATCAGGACGTGCCCATCCGCCAGGATGGCCACAATCAACAGCTCGACCATTTTTTCCTGTCCCACCACAATGCGTCCTACCTCCTCACGAATCCGCTCCACTCCATCCTGAAGGGCCTGGAGGTCGACGCGTTGGTTGAATATATTTTCAGTCTCCATAGTCAATTTTGCTATTTACTCATGGTGTGGAATTCCTCGATGTACCCATGCAAGGCCTGCAAGGTCGGTTCGTCCACTTTTTCTTCCTTTTCTACCTTCTTCGTCAGGTTGAACAGGTTGTCTACCAAGGGGCGTTTTACTCCCGTCTTGAGCGCAACCCGCCGCCGGAAGTCCTCGTCGTCCTGCCGGGTATCCAATTGCCAGCGGTTGCGAAGGTATTCCAGAAAGTATTTGATTTTCTTTTCTGCGATGTCTTTGTGGTCCCCGTGAGCGAGGTACAGCCGCCCAATCGTCTTGGTGAATTCGAGGGTATCGTTGGCGGGGGGCTGGACAATGGGAATGGGGCGCTGACGGCGTTTCCCTTCGAACAGGATGAACGCAATGATGGTTCCCAGCAGCAACATCCACCCCCAATTCAGGGATTTCTCGCTCAGGATATAGGTCGCGGGCGAGATCACATGCTTTTTCCCCGGCTTGTAGTATTCGTCCCAATAGGTCTTCTGGACGGGCAAATGGGATAAACACCGGGCGATATAGGCGTGGTTGATGCGGTCCACCATGTAGAAATTGGTGAACATGAGCGGGACGGTGTGGATGTAAATGCGCCCTTCTCCCCGTTCCAGCAGGGTCATGACGCCCTCGCCCTTTTCGTCGGTGCTGAGGATTTCGCCGTTTTGATAGAAGTAACCGAGGGTCGAATAATAGATGTTGTCGAGGAGGGGATAGTGCTTCCGTTCGGCGATGAGGTCTTCATCTTCGGTGGCCTCTCCAATCGTCAGGTAGGAATCCTGGGAGAACTCGTTGCGGGTCACGCGGTACCAGAAATCGTCCGCGTCGAGGTCGATTTCCTTGCCGAATGCGCCGTCCATGACGGCGGCCGCGACGAAGACGGTATTGCCGTTTTCGGCATACCGCAGCAGGGCCTCCGCATCACTGCGGTTCATGTTCAGCGACTGCTGGATGATGATATAATTCGTCTTTTCCTTCTGGAACTCCCGCAGGTGATCGGCGGGCGACGTCTCCACCGGAATGATTTCCTGGTCGGGCAGCAGGTCGCTCAGGCCTTCGTAGACCAACTGGCTCCCGAAGGGGGAATCGTGTTCCCGCCCGTATTTGGGCTTCCACTCGTCCTGCTTAGGACCGAAGGTTTCCAGGGCGATATACCCCAGAAACAGGACCACGAGGATCGCGATGGGGAGGATTCTACCCTTCATCGTACCTCCTCAATTGTTGGTCAAACTCGACAAAGGTCGCGTAGGCCTGGTTGAAATTGTCCTGATCCAACGGCACTTCGCCGTACCAGATGTATTCGAAGAGGTGGGTGATCTGGCGAAAGGGTGGCCGCAGTTCGCGGATTTTCAATTCGCGGAGATAGTCGCGGTTGGTTTTTTCCCGTCGCCACACAATCATGGAACGGTCCTGCATTTGTCGGAGGGCCTTCAAATACAACAACCTGGTCGCCTTTCTATATTGCCCTTTGTCGATCGCATTCCGAATGGGATCGTCCAATTCCAGGTTCGAAATGTCTTCGGGGTCCAGGACTTCTTCGAATTCGACTTTTCCCTCGTCGCTCTTTTTCTTGAACAGGTTCTTCAGCCGCACCCGGAAGATCTGCAACAGCATGAATCCGCCCCCTCCAATCACCAAAATCCAGAAAATCACTTTGACGATCCCGCCGATATTGGGGCCGTCGATCTCAATCCGGGGATCGGTATAGGCTTCGGGACGCTCGCGGATCAGTTCTTCGGGTTTGGGCCGCTCCGGCGGCTCTGGCGTTGGGCGGTCGTACTGGTAATCGGGATTGCTGCGGTAGCGCTCCAGGCGTTCGGGATCGAATTGGCGGGGCTCCGCGGCTCCCTGTGCCATCACAGAGCCGACGCCCAGCATCAGGACCATCATCAGGGTCCTGCACCAATGCCGATATGCCTTAGTATTGCTCATCTTCCGCGTAAATGTCCTTGGGTTGTTCGTCCTCGCCGATCAGGTTGATCTTGTCCATGATGTTCTTGCGTTGGACCCGTTCCTTGATGCTGAAGTATTCCACTCCGGCCACCAGGGGCGGGAGGATGAACAGCAAATAGCCCGCCAGGGCACTGAAAGCGTGGAACGCCTTCCCCGCCATGCCCCATACATTGTCCATGTCCCAATCGAGGACCGCCACGCCTTCCAGGCTATCGGCAACCCAGGCCGGCGTTTCCAACAGGGCCGTGGTAATCAGGTACAGCCCCAGGGTCACGGTATGCACCGCGAATGCAGGCCAGAAATGCTTGCCCATCACCGAAAATGACCTTCCCATGGCCTTGAAGGGATTGTATCCGTGCTGCAACACCAACAACTCCGCACAGGTCAGCAGGGTATACGGCACCACCGAAATGGGCCCTACGACAAAGATGAGCAGCATATAGCGTCCCACTTCATCGTCGACAGTGAGGAGGAGCAGGTAGGGCAGGAAAATAAGCGGGAGAATGACCAATTTCACCCCCAACAAGCGGGGCAATTGCTTGAGTTGGGCGGTGACGTCTTGAAAAGTGATGGTCGGCCGGGCTGCCTGCTCGTAGATATGCAGCACCAAAAAGGTCACCGCGCTGATCACCGAGAAGGCAAACGCGGGGAAGAGGATATTTTGGATGAACCAGGCATTTTTCTCGAATTGTTCCGCCACATCATCCAGAAAGATGCCCGAATCGACCACTTCCAAGAGGCTGAAATAACCGTTGAAGAGGAGGAAAAAGGCTCCGGCGAGGACGATGATGATGGGGAGGGAAATGAACAGGTGGGCCTGGAGCAATACAGAAGTATTGAGCCTCAGGAAGGCAAGCGCATCCCCGATTTTTTCTGCAAAACCCCGGGACTTGTTCAGATTCAGCAGCTCTTTAGAAATCATCTTTCAGGTATTCCTGGTCGATTCCCAAGGCCTTCAGGCGCAGGGGATACACAATGAAGTAATACACCACGATGGCGAGCGATCCGAGAATGATGAGGAGGCTGGCCCAAAGCGGCATGTTTGTATAGCGGGTCACGAATCCCTCGAGGAATCCGGCCAATATGGTAAAGGGCATCACGCCCAGTGCAATCTTGATTCCGCGGATGGCCCCGCGTTTCAGCGATTCCAGGCGCGTGTACGTGCCCGGAAACAGCAGCGCATTTCCCAATGTCAGCCCGGCCGCCCCCTCGATGACCAGCATCGAGAGCTCAAAAGTGCCGTGGATGTACACGATCTGAAAGCTGTCTCCCAGGAGGCCGTATTGGTACAGGAAGGCCTGGAAAGCGCCGACCATGACGCCGTGGTACCACACAAACCAAGTCGTTCCGATGGAGAAAAAGATCCCTACGATGAACACGATCACGCCCACTTTGAGGTTGTTCACGGTGATGCCGAGGAACATCTCGATCTCGTCCATGCCGCCGTACAGGCGCCCCAGGGGGTCTCCGGCCCGGATATTGCGGATGGTCATGTCCACATAGCCGTCGCCGAGGATGACCCGCAGGAAGTTTTCATCGTACAGGGTCGACACCACCCCAATGAAGATGCCCACCATGAAGGCCAGAAAGGAATACAGCAATTTCCACTGCGATTGGGCCATGATGGAGGGCAATTCGAAGCGAAAAAACTTCCAGAAGCGGTTCTTGCTCTGCTTCTTGTTCTTGATGATGGCGAGGTGGACCTGGCTGGCGAGGCCGTTCAGGTAGCGGGTGGTATTGGAGTTGGGATAATGGGTACGGGCGTAGGCGAGGTCATCGGTCACTTCGATAAAAAGTTCGGCGATTCGGTCCGGCGGAACAGTCCCCTTTTTGGCCCGAACGACCATTTCAAAGTCTTGCCACTTTTTTTCGTTTTGTTTGAGGAAGGTAGTTTCTCTCATTATCTTCGGCTACACTGTACCTTGTGAAAATTACAAAAACTTTGAACCGTGACAAAGATCAAAATAACCACTACCCAGAACATCGACATCGAATACGAGTTGGCAACCGTGTTCGACCGGATTCTGGCCTGGTGCATTGATTTTTTGTTGATCGTGGGGTACGTGGGGCTCGCTTCGGCCCTGACGAGCATCCTGTTCCGGAATCCTTCCGGGTATGCGTATGTGGCGTTCGTCACCCCCATCGCCTTGTATCACCTGATCAGTGAGTGGGTATTGAACGGTCGGAGTCTGGGAAAAATTGCATTGGGCATCAAAGTGGTTCGGTTGAATGGCTCCCCGCCCAACCCCGGCAGTTATTTTGTCCGGTGGTTCATGCGGGGAATCGAGACCTTTCCCTTCTTTTTCTTTGGCGCGATCGGAGTCGCTACGGTGATGCTCAATCCCAAGGGCCAACGCCTCGGAGATGTCATGGCGGGCACGACCGTCATCAAAATCAACCGCAAGGTCCGCATGGGCGATACCATCATGTCCAAGACCCAAAGCGATTACGAGCCGCTCTTCCCCGGCGCCATCAGCCTCAAGGACCGGGACATCAATACGCTCAACGAGGTCCTGCACATTTACCGTCTCGAAAACAACCGCAAGCTCCTCAATATCACTGCCAATAAAGTCTGCCACGTCCTCGGGATTGTGCCTCCCTCCCACCTGAATGCCGAAGGATTTATCCGCACCGTCATCCGCGACTACAACCACCTCAGCTGATGCTTCCTCCTCACCTCATCTTTGACTTGGGAGCGGTCCTGTACGCGATCGACTTCCAAGCCACCATCGATGCGTTCAACGCCCTGATGGGCGGCCAGGCCCACGACCAGATTCTGGCTGCGGTCCAGCACCACGAAGGTTGGAAGGCCTTGGAGCGGGGAAAATTGAGTGAAGCGGAATTCCGGACGGTGGTCCGGGAGGAATTTGAGCTGGATGCCTCCGATGCTCAGATTGACCAGGCATGGAATGCCTTGTTGTTAGGCCCGATCCCCGGTCGGGTCGAGATTCTGGAAGCGTTGGCGCAGGACCACGACCTGGTCCTGCTCAGCAATACCAATTCCATTCATTTCCGCCACCTCCTCCCCCAATCCCAAGCCCTGTTGGCCCCCTTCCAGCGCCTGTTCCTCTCCTACGAGATGGGATTTCGGAAGCCCGAACTTGAGATTTATGAGCTGGTCCTCACGGAGATGGGATGGAACGGAGAGGACTGTTTGTTCCTGGACGATTCGCAGGCCAATGTGGAGGCCGCCCGGACCATTGGGCTAAAGGCTTGCCAGGTCGAGGGCGAGGGTCCGGCACTTACCGAGGTATTGACCCAATTTTGACGAATGTTATGTTGCGACAATTGGGATGAAATAAATCATATTTTTCCATTTTTGCTCCTATATGGTCGTTTACGGTCGCCAGGGCCATATTTTGGATTGGATTGCTATATTTCTAGGTGATGAATGCTTTATTTTGTTGTACCAAATAGGGTAGAACCTTGAACATTCTCGCTTCAATAAAGTTCACTGACTAAAAGAACTATCGTGGCAACTTATTCCATACGCGACCTTGAAAAAATTTCAGGTATAAAGGCGCACACCTTACGTGTGTGGGAGCAGCGGTATGCGATTTTGGATCCCAAACGTACGGAAACCAATATTCGCTACTACGAAGAAGATGATCTTCGTTTACTGTTGAGTATTTCCATGCTCAACAACAACGGGTACAAGATTTCCAAGATTGCGAAGATGGACAAAAAGGAGATTCACGAAATCTGCCAGAGTCTGTTTGAGGTCACGGAAGAACACGAAAATCAGGTCAATGCGCTCACCTTGAGCATGATTGACATGGATGAAGATCGGTTTGAAAAAATCATCTCCAACAATACCCTCCGCTATGGTTTCGAAGAGACCATGGTCAAAATCATCAATCCCTTTTTCGAACGCGTAGGCATCTTGTGGCAGACCGGCACGATCCGTCCGGCTCAGGAGCACTTCATCAGCAACCTCGTTCGCCAGAAAGTCATTGTAGCCATCGACGCCCAGGTCGTCCCTAAAGGACCTGAAGTTCCCCGCTACCTCCTCTTCCTCCCCGAACACGAATTGCATGAATTGGGTTTGTTGTTCGCCTCCTACCTGCTCCGTTCCCGGGGCAACCGGGTCATCTATCTCGGCCAGGGACTGCCCGAAGAGGACTTGGATTCGGTTTACGAGTCTTACCATCCCCATTACCTCTACACCATCCTGACCATGAATCCGCCCAAGGAAAGTGCGATGAATTACGTAGAGCGGATCGGAACCAAATTTTCGGAATCGATCATCTTAGCGGCTGGACACGCCCTCCGCAATATGGAATCAGAAAACGACAATGTGCGGGTACTGGACAACATGCCCGAGCTGTTGAAATACGCCGAGCATTAAAGCTCGGCCCACAAAACAGAATATTGCTCCGGAAACGGAGCATTTTTTTTGCCCTCCTCCCCTACAACTCCCACTCGAAGACCTTCTCTCCGGCTTCCACCTTGAACGGCAAGCGGTTCTCCTCCGGCGGCACCGGGCAGGCCCAGTTGTAGTAGTCATACACACAATACGGATTGTACGCCTCGTTGAAGTCGAGGATCGCATACCCGTCCAGCAGGCGGGTATCGATGTAACGGCCACCGCCGTAGGTCTCTTTTCCCGAGGTCGCATCGCGGAACGGCACGAACAGGCTCTTGCTGTCGTTCTCGTTGGGATTGTAGGCCGTCAGCTTATAGGTCTTCCCCGACACCTCGAATTCCAGCCAACCAGCAATGATATAGTCATCCACCTGGCCATCGGTCTTGGGCATGCGGATGCGCTGAAACTTGGGGTTTTTCTTGAATCGGGCACTCTTTTTCCACCGTTTGCTCACCGGGAAATAGGTCAACCCCTCAAACTGGGCCTTCAAGCTGTCCGGAATGGGCGACCCGGGATCGGTCTTGAGCATTTCCACCTTCTTCTGGCGGGACTTCTTCATGTTGATCAGGTACTCGTCGTCCTGGAGCACCCATTGGAAGACCAATACCAAACCCGCCACGACCAGGAAGCCAATGACGATGAAAAAGCTATTTCTGCGATTGTTAACGTTCATTTGCAAACAACAGTTTGAAGTAAAAACTGGGTTTTTTGAGGCGTTCGCGGAGGTCCAGGTCCTCAAACATACAGGAGATGGTTTCGCTGAGGACCTTGTTTTTCCGGGCCTTGTTGACGACGAAATTGAAGAGCCAGGGGTAACGGACCAACTGCTGCATCCTCCGGCTGAGCCGGAGTTCGTCCCACAGCCGTTCGTAGACTTCCCGGTCGTATTGCCGCATGAAATCCGCGGACAGGTTGCCTTCCTCGAGACTCCGGGCGGCCTGGTGGGCCGCAAACCAGCCGCTGTACAGCGCGTTTCCGATGCCCTCACCGGTAAACGGATCGATCAGCGATGCGGCGTCTCCGACCAGCATAAAGCCGTCGCCGCTGATGCGGCGCTTCTTGGAGCCCAGCGGCAGGCCAAAGCCGCGGATCTCATCCACGAGCTCCGCGCCCTCGAAGCGCTCCCGCAATTGCGGGTAATGGGTGAGTACATGCTGGAGGCGTTCCTTGAGGTTGATCTTCTCCTTGCGCAGCACGTCGCTGCGCATCCCCACCCCGACATTGGCCATGCCCTTGGGCAAGGGGAATATCCAGAAATAGCCTGGCAACAGGTCCTTCAGGAAGTGGAGTTCGATGAAATTGTCCTGGTCCATCCCCGTCACGCCCTTGTAATAGGCCCTGAGCCCTGCACAATAATGGTTGGGCTCCATTTTCATGGCCCCAAACTCCTTGGCAAACCGGGAATAGGCCCCGTCCGCCGCAATGACCAGCTTGGACCGAATCGATTGCGTCCCGGCTTTATTTTCCAGCACCCATTCTTCATTCTCCCTTCGAAATACCTCCAATGCCACCCCTTCCCGCAAATCCACCAGCTCATTTTTCCGTACCTCCTCCACCAGGAAATCATCGAAATCAATGCGTTTTGCGATGAAACCGGGAGCTTGGTCGTCATGGGAAAAGTCTTTGCGGAACGGAACCCGGAGCATTTTGGTATTGGGAGCGACAAAATTTACCCCCCAACTACCCAGGTGGGTCGGATCACCCGCCATGCGGTCGACCAATCCCGGATCCAATTTCTTGAAGACCTCCACCACCTTTCCCGACAAAGCGTCCCCGCAGATCTTGTCCCGGGGAAACTTCGCCTTGTCCACCAAGGTGCAGGGGATTCCCTTCGAAGCCAGGGTCAGCGCCGTCATTGCGCCTCCCGGCCCCGCTCCAATCACACAAATGTTGGTCCGATCCGCCATCCTGCAAATGTAAGCACTCCCCTTTAAAATCTGCGCCCTCCCGAGGCAGATTGAGATCAGATTTGAGGAGAAAGTGGGACAAAAAAAATCCCGGAGCGTGACCCCGGGATTCCTATCATTCTAACTCAGAGATTATTCTACAATGACCTTGCGAATCATCTCGTTTCCTTTGTCGGAGGTAATGCGGAGGAAGTACATGCCCTTCGCGTTGTTGTTGACGTCAATGTCTTCCACCATGACGCGGACTGCATTCAACTCGCGGTCAATCATCTTCTGACCCGTCAGGCTGAACATCTCTACCCGGAGGTCGAGGGCCTTGGGAAGGTCAAAGCTGACCGAGAATGCACCATTGTTCGGGTTGGGGTAAACATCAACAGACTGGGCGAAGAGCTCGTCTTCGACGCCTACAGGCGCGGAGACGGTCACGTCGCGGCAGGTGGTTGTCTCACAGTTTCCGTCGAATACCGTCAGGCAGACATTGAAGCTACCGATGGCCTGGAACTGGTGCATGGGGTTTTGAGCGGAAGAAGTAGAACCGTCACCGAAGTCCCAGAACCAGGAGACCACGTTGCCACCGCTGTTGTCGGTGAACTGGATATTCTGGAGCATCGGGATCGTATTCGGGGAGGTGAAGCCAGCGGAAGGCGGCGTCAGAGGAGTCACCGTGATGGTATCACGGTCCACACAACCACCTCCATCGGCAACCTGCACGCTGTACGTACCGGCACTGTTGATCACCAAGGTTTGGTTGATGGTACCGTCGTCCCAGAGGTAAGCAGAGGCTCCGCTACCCGCGTCCAGTACCGCGCTTTCGCCGATACAGAGGCCGAAGTCGTTGCCGAGGTTGACGCTCACGAAGGAGCCCGTCAGCAAGATGCTGTCGATTCCCGAACAGCCGGAACCCGGATCGGTGACCTCTACCAGGTAGGTACCCGGAGTGCTGACCGTGATGGTCTGGGTGGTTTCCAAGGTGCTCCAATCGTAGATGAAGCCGGGGAAACCAGCGTCCAAGGTCACGCTCTGGTTGGCACAGATGGTCTGATCGTTGCCGAGGTTGGGGCTAGGGTTAGGAGCAACCGTAATGGTTACATCGTCGGTATCGGTACAGCCATTGGCGTCGGTGACCGTCACGGAGTAGTTGCCCGTTGCGGATCCGGTAATGGCCTGCGAATTCGCACCGTTGCTCCACGCATAGGTCATACTCGCGATGCCCGGATCAAGGACGAAGTTGTCGCATTCTACACGGTCAGCGCCCAAGCTGACGACCGGCGGCAGGGTGGCGTTCAGGGAAATGGAATCCGTGGCGGCACAGCCTTGCGGCGTGGAGACCGTCACCGCGTAGGTGCCGGGAGCAGATACGACCAGCACCTGGCTGATGGAACCTGTGCTCCACTGGTAATTGGTACCTACCGGCCCGCTACCTGCATTCAGGGTCGCAGATCCGCCCAAACAGAAGCTGGTATCCGGCCCCAATTGCGCGATGGCATCCGCGAAGAAGTTGACCGTGATCTGGTCGGTGATCGTACAGCCATCGGGCGAGGTGATGTCCACAACGTAGGTGCCCGAAGACGGCGGATAAATGACCTGAGACGTATCCAACGTACTCCAAGCATAGGTAGAACCGACGTTCAGGGCGTCGACAGAATCATAGCTACACTGGGAGATGGTATCGTTGTTGAAGGGGAAGTTCGGCAGGTCGTAAATGGTGACAAACAAGCTGTCCGTCGCGCGGCAGTTGTTGGAGTCAATGACCGTCACGGCGTAGGTGCCGCTGGTATCTGCGTTCAGGAAGGGCGTTTGCTGCCCGCCGGACCAGATATAACCCACGTAGTTGTTGGTATCCGCCCAGATGACGTACTCGTCACACCCAGCGGTATCGGGACCGACATCGTAGCTAATCACGATGTTGGTGAATTCATCCGCGCCCACATCCGGGTTGGTCAGGCTTCGGGTTTCCCCGTCGATGTCTTCGGTGATTCCCATCGGGGTTCCCATATTGTCGATCGGGCTACATACCATGTGGAGGTTGGTCGCGCCAATGAACCCGGGATCTTCCTCGAAGCTGTTCTGGTTGAACTGGTTGTTGTAGGCTTTGAGGGAAGAAATATTGGGGTGTGAGGTTCCGAAGTAAACCAAGGTACCGCTGCCACCCGCATAGTAGTTGTTGTAGTCCATCTCCTGGATGCCGGAAAGCGCGGTGGAGGAGACGTAGAACGCCTGCGCCCCCGCCCGGCTCACAAAGATGTTGTTGACGATCCGCACACTGTCAGACTGGGAACCGGAGATATAACCGGTGTACCCGTTCTTGGGACCAACATCGAAGGAGTTGTGGTAGATGTCAACGTCTTTCACGTTGAACATATAGAGGCCGTAAGCCGCCGAGGAGGTAGACGTATAGTTCGCGCCCACCATGTTGTTCACGATGCGGCCGCGACCAGTATTCGTATAGTTACCGTAGTAGAGGTAAATCCCCCGGAGACCGACACTGTGGATGACGTTGTCTTCGAAGACGAAGTCACCGCCACAGTAGTAGGCGTAGATGCCATAGCTGGACACGGTACCACCGGTACGGCCCGTCATGGTATTGCCGGAGATGGTCGGGAATCCTACGTAACGACCGTAGTAGCCGTAGTAGTAGAACTCGCGGATATTGTTATTGGTCACTACGTTTCCATCCACAAAGTCCGTGGTCGTGGCACCATTCATTCGAATGCCATAGTAGCCCCCCTGGATCAGGTTGTTGTTGATCGTATTGTAGTTACCCGTATTTCCGTAGCTGAAGTAGTTCACACCGGAGAACAGGATCCCAATATGGGAGAAGCTCGTGGACTGCAAGGGCATCAGGATCTGGCAATCCTCGATGGTATTGTAGTCGGCTCCATTCTGGAACCAAACCCCGTAGCCACTCGAACCCGGAATGTCGATGGTCATGTTCCGGAAGGTCGTATAATCCGTACCGTCGAGGCGGATGACCGAATTGTTCGTGGTGGTAAAGGTAAAGGTCAGGGTACAGGAAGCCACGTTGCCCCCGTCAAAGGTGACGGTATTGGTCGCGGAAGCTCCCGGAATCACGCCCAGGTCCACCGTTTCGTTGTAGGTACCAGCTGCCACGTTGATCGTGACCGGCGCCACGATCCCACAACTGTTCAGCGCGCCCACGGCATCCGTGAAGGAGTTGAAGTTGGTACCGCCGGAGGGAAGTGCGGAGTTGATGGTATAGGCACCGCCCATACCGGTACAAACGCTCATGCACACCTGGTCAGACGCATCGGGGTCACCCGTCACCTGCGGGTTGATCCGCACACAGAAGTTGTAGGTACCCGGAGTGGTCACGGTCCAGGGAGTAGCGAAGGTGAAGTTTTGGGTAGAACCCGGCGTGCCCAAGGTGGAGGGCGTAAAGTTTTCCGTTGCCGCCCAGGTCGTACCGCCGTCCGTGGAGTACTGCAGGGTAACCGTGGTACCGTTCAGAGAGGTAGAACCATTGTTGGCGAGTTCGACGGTGACGTTGTTGTTGCCCAAGCCCAATACCAACGGAGAAACCACCGAGGCGATGTCCAGGTCAAAGGGCGGGATATTGAATTCGTCTGCACCGACGTCCTTGGTGGGGTCCGGAGGCAAGGGACGGGATTGACCGTCGATATCGGTCGTGATGGCCGCAATGTTATTGGCCCAGTTGCTCAGGGGCGGTCCAACCGTGTGCAGGTCGGAACTGCTGATATAATTCGGCCATCCTTCCTGGCTGTTCTGGTTTTGGGTGGTGAAAGCTGCCTGGAGCGCTGCCATCGTATTGTAGCTGCTGGAGCCGATCCGGCCAATGATGCCACCTGCACAGTAATAGTTGTTGTAGTCGATGTTGTCTACATAAGTGGCATTCACAATGTAGAACGCGTACGCGGCCGATCCACTCGTATTGGTGACTGCGAAGGAGTTGTTCTGGAAGTCCAAACCGGTAGACTGGCTACCGGTGACGTACAGGCCACGGGCGCCGCTGCCCTGGTTGTCCAGAAGCAAGCTGTTGTGGTAGACATTCGTGGTCCGGCAGTTGAACATGTACACCCCGTAGGCGGTACCGGTGGCCCGGAAATTACCCCCGATCATGTTGTTGTACATGGTTGTAGTGCCGAGGGTGTTGTAGTTGTTGTTGAACATGTACACACCGTAGGCGCCCGGGTTGCTGACGACGTTGTCAAAGATTTCGTATTCCGAGCAGTAGCGGAAGTACATGCCGTAGGCAAAGGTGTACTGCGTCCGGAGGTCGATGTTGTTTCCGGAAATCTGACCGTTGCGGGTATAATTCAGACGGAAGCCCGCCCAGTAGGCGTCCTCCAGGTTGTTATCGATGATGTCAATGCCGGTTGCCTGGGTGCCGGAAGGACCGCTGGCAGCAACGTTCAGGTAACCACCAGAGATGTTGTTGTCTTGAATCAGAAGGTTTTGACCGTGGAGAGAATAAGAAGAGATGGTGTTTCCGAGGATAATACCAACCTGGTCAGAGCTGGTACCATTCGGGTTGATGGAAATGTCGCAGCCGGTGATCTCGTTGTTGTTGGCATTACTGATCAACTGAACCCCGAAACCATCAGAGGAACCCGTATTCCCAATGCCCAGGTTGCGGATCCGGATAAAATCAGCGCCATTCAACTGAATGGTAGAGCCGCCGGAAGACGTTGAGTTGGTGGTGATCAAACGGGTCGCAGGGTTCACACCGTCAAAGGTGATGGTGTTCGCCGCAGAAGCCCCCGTAATCTGAGGGATGCTGATGCTCTCGTTGTAGGTGCCGGTCGCCACCGTAAACGTAACGGCTCCTGAAACCCCGGAGCCGTTGGGCGTACCCCCATCGGATCGGGTACCGTTGGCCATGTCACTCACAGCCGAGCTAAAGTTTTGGTAATTGGTTGCGCTAGCCGCACCGCTAGCATCAATGGTGTAAGCACCATTCAATTGGCCGAATGTCATTTGGTAGCTAGCAAGGAAGGAAACGACTACCAGCGACAAGAGTTGTAAACTTCTTCTCATCTCAATTTTGGTTAATAACTTTCTGATTCACCCAATACACAAATATAACAACTTAGCTAACAATTACTAGCTGTATAAAAAAGGTGTCGCCAGACGGACTTCTTCCATCTGGGGACACCTTTAAAATTTTGTAGCTCAGTCGGATAAATGCTTCTCCCACCCTCTTCTCCAACTCCAAAACGACCACATTTCCCGATGATTCTTACACCTTTATTTCACTGTGAACAAAAGGTGAACAAACACCTATTGTCGGATAAGTTTTCGATACGTTACCCCTTCTCCCGCCCGGATTCGGAGCAGGTAGACGCCTTGGGGCTGGGTGCTGAGATCAAGGTCCCCCTGATAGTTGATCCGGCGGGACAAGGCTTCACCCATGATGCGGCGGCCATTCAGGTCCAGGACTTCAATCTCAATCCCCTTGGCCTGATCCAATTCGAAGGAGAGGTGGAAAATGCCGCTGGAGGGGTTCGGGTACAGCTCAAAGCTCCGCGCACCCAATTCCTCGTCCACAGCAATGATATTGCTGACCTCAATCGTAGAGGTCACGGTATCCCGGCAGGTACCATCGCTCACGATCAAAGTGACCGTGAAGGTGCCCAGCGCCTGGTAGGTATGGCTGGGGTTCTGCTGGGTACTACTGCCGCCGTCACCGAAGTCCCAGAACCATTGGACGGGAGTCGGGCTGGAAGAATCGCTGAATTGGACGGGGAACAACAGGTCGGCCATCGAAGGATGCCCGAAATCGCCAGAGATTCCCGGCAGCGCGGAGATATTGATATCGTCCGTCGCATCACAGCCGGACTGATCCGTCACCGTGACGGTATAGGTCCCCGGATTCGCAATGAAGACCGTCTGGGAATTGTCTCCCGTCGACCACGCGAAGGTCTGACCGGGGTTCCCGGCGTCCAGTACGAGGCCACCATTTCCACAAATGGATTGGTCCGGTCCGAGGTTCACATTCAACAAGGAACCTGCAATGGACACGGTGTCGGAGCCTTCACAACCCGCCTGATCGGTTACCAGGACGATGTACAAACCAGGTGAGGTCACATTCAAGGTCTGGGAGCTGGCACCTGTAGACCAGAAGTAGGAGCTACCGGGGTTGCCGGCGTCCAGGGTAATGTTCTGGCCATTGCACAGAATCTGGTCGGGGCCAATATTGACCGTCGGCTCGCTGCCGTGGGTAATATTGACAGTATCGGATTGGGTACAGCCATCGGAGTTGGTCACGGTCACCGAAATGGGGCCACCCGAACTCAACGAGATGGTCTGGGTCTGGTCACCCGTGCTCCATACATAGGAGGCTTGACCCGCACCTGCATCCAGGGTATACGTACCACATTGGACCCGGTCCGGCCCCAATTGCACGCCAGGGGCCGGGAAGTTGAAGATTTCGACGGTATCGACCGCGGCACATCCACCCGGGGTCGTCACGGCCGCAATGTATTCTCCCGGCGAACTGATGACCACCACCTGACTGGTGGGCCCAAAGTTCCAACCATAAACGGTTCCGGTCGGACCACCTCCCGCATCCAGGGTCACCGGACTACCGGCACAAACCGTGGTATCGTTGCCCAGATCCAGCGAGGGCGGAATCGCAATGGTCAAAATCATCGTATCCGAATCGGTACATCCCACTGAGTCCGTGACCGTCACAAACTTGGCACCACCGGAAGTAGCCGCAAAGGTCTGGTTCACGGATCCGTCGTGCCACAGGTAAGAAGTGGTGCTGTCTGCAACCAGGATCAGGGTGTCCTCGGGGCAAATCGTGGAATCCGGTCCGATATTCACACTCGGAATCGAGTAGGAGACGACAATGGTATCAAAGTCAAAGAAACCATTGGAGTCGGTCACCTGGACGATATAGGTCCCGGCCTGGGTGATCGTATCGATCTGGCTCTGGCCCCCACCCGTCCACGCGAACTGGGCGAAGTTGCCGCCATCGGCGAAGAGCGTATCCCCGCCACACAACAGCGTATCCGGTCCCAGGCTCGCCACCGGACCTTCGGCGATCCGGATGTCATCGAAGGCAAAGCCATCGTCCTGAACGGAGCCGTCCGAACCAAAGGTAATCCGCAGGCGAACCGACTGCTGACCGGCCAGGCCATCCAGACGGTGGGCCGCCGTGACCCAGGAGCCACTGCCGGTCGGGCTGCCGAAGGCACCTCCACACCAGGCTTCGCTCGAACCACCGGGCTGGGCGATCACGCCATTGTTGTTGTACCAGTTACCGGGATCAAAGGCATTCCCCACATTGACCCAGGTCACACCGAAGTCGGTCGAGGCCTGGAGGTTGGAGCCGTCCCAGTTATTTTCCGAATCCCACCATACACTCAAGGAAATCCAGGGGTTTTGGAGGGCGGAGAAATCAAAACAAGGTCCCAGTACGCGGGAATCCTCATTCGGGTTGTACGTCGTGAAGCCAAGGCCGCCGGTCACGTAAGCGTTGATACCGGAGGTAGCGCCCTGAATGGTCGCTTTGGCGGGCGGGCCGAGGGCCCAGGAAGAGTTGGTGCCGCCGGCCAACCAGCCACCGTTGCCAGATTCGAAGTCTTCATAGTAGGGATAGACCGAAACTCCGGGGACGGAGGTTACGGAGATCGAAGAGGAATCGTTGACCGGGACGGTATCGGAGGTCATCGTGGTCCAGGCCGTGATGGTATAGTTGCCAGGAACGGAGAGGTTGGCGGTGCCGGTGAAGGTATAGGTGGTAGATGCACCGGAAGCCAGGGTGACGTTGACCGCTTCGGTGACGACCGGACCGGCGCCCACCTGGAAGGAGGCGTTGTATACGGACTGGCTGTTCGTACCAAGGTTGGTGATGGTTACGGTCACGTTCTCGGCCGTGGACAGGTTACAACCTGAGCTCGGCGCGTTGATGGCCGTGAGGCCGATGTCGTCGGGAGACGAGGGGTTCACATTGATGGTATAGTCTTCCGTCTCGCCCCAGGTAAAGCTACCGCAGGGGTTGACGTTGTTGAGGGAGCCGGTCTCTTCTACGACCACCCGCATGCGGGTGGAACCGAGTACCGCGGCCGGAGGAACCGTCACATTACCCGTATAAGTCGTGGTGGCCGAACCCGGACCACAAGTGAAGACTTCTTCGCCCGGATCGGTAAAGTCCTGGTCCTGGTTCCAGTCAATGTAGACCTTGCCCGATTTCGTAAAACTACCCCCACAGGTACCCATCCGCACCGAAATATTGTAGCTGTTGCCAATCGTGACGTTGGTGGATTGAGTGGTAAAGTCGGAATAAGTCGCACAAGCACCCGCGGTATTGTTGGAGATGGTATTGAAAATCACCTCCTCACAATTTGAGTCAGCAGTACTCGTGGCCCCGGAAGTACAGTATTGCCCCCAGGCAGTACCCACTCCCCCCAGCAAAGCCAGAAGGACGATCAAGAGTTTTCGGTATGTGTGTAGCAGCAAGTAAGTAGTAGGGTTGAAATCGTTCATACTTTAATATCGGCGACCCAAAAATGTTTGAACTTTAAAATTAATAAAAACGGAAGAAATGAGGAGGACTTGAATGGTCCTTTGACGACACTTTGAGCACTGCCAAAGCCCGATAAGTCAGCGATTTTCCCTCCTAAAACCGTTTAGTTCTCTCACCCAATATACAAAAAAGGCTGATTGGTTGGTCCCTGACGTTTTCCCCATCTATAATTCCCCGATTTGAAGGGCCGGAGGGGGGAAACAGATTTTGGGAATTCGGAAATAGAACCCATTTTTAATCTGCTCATGGAACTGTCCCGCAATTTTTTCCGCCGACTCATCCTCGTCGCTGTCGTCACCATTCCCCTGGTGGTCGGGGTGGGCATATTTCCGGCCTATTTCCTCGCTCAAGGGGCGACGAATTTGATCCTGACGGTGATGGGACTCATAACCGTCAACATCACAATGATCTGGACCATCAATATCCTGCTGGTCCGTTATTGGCGGAAAGGGAAAATGATTTTCCTCTACCTCACCAGCTTTGGGGTGATTTTTCCCATCAACCTTTTCCTCCGCTCCCTCGTTCCCATCCCCCAATTCATCCAGGACCTCCCCGTCGACACCACCTTGGTCCCGGCCCTCAACAGCCTCATCATCAATGTCATCGTTTGGGTCATCATTGAACTCCTCCGCTCCCAGGAAGCCAAGCGCATGGCCCAGGCCACCATTGACAAGCTCCGCATCGAAAACCTCGAGGCCCAGAAACAGTCCCTCATTCGCCAGATGCAGCCCCATTTCCTCTTCAATGCCATGAGCACCCTCAAGGCCCTGATCGGCGAAAGCCAGGAAGATGCCGAAACCTACGTCGTCAAGCTCTCCAATTTCCTCCGGTATTCATTTGCCAACCAAACCGACGACCTCACCACCATTGAGCAGGAGCTCGACTTCACCCTCAACTACATCGAATTGCAGTCCATCCGGTTTGGAGATGCCTTTACCTATACCATTGACATTCCCACCGCCGTCCGCGCCCACCGCCTGCCCGTTTTCGCCCTTCAGACGCTGATCGAGAACATTTTCAAGCACAACTACTTCAGCCAGAAGAAGCCCCTGCGGTTCAACATCACGTATAAGGGGGAGCAATTGGTGGTGTGGAATGAAAAAGCGGGGTTGAAATTGACGGAGCGGAATGAAACGGGACTCGCCAATCTCAACAAGCGCTATGAACTGACCAACGGTTCGCACATTCACGTGGAGGACACCGAAACCACCTTCCTGGTCAAAATCCCAGTCCTGAAGCCATGAAAATCCTGATCATAGAAGACGAGTTGTATACCGCCAAGGACCTGGAGCGGACCATCTGTGAGGTTCATCCGGTGGCAGAAATCGTGGAGATATTGCCCTCAGTGGAGGAAAGTATTTCCTTTTTGAAGACGCAGGCGCCCATTGACCTCATCTTCTCGGACATCCAACTCAACGATGGGCTGAGCTTTGAGATTTTCCAGCAAGTCTCCCATTCCGCTCCCATCGTCTTTTGTACGGCCTTCGATCAATACGCCCTCGAGGCCTTCAATACCCACTCCATCGACTATATCCTGAAGCCGTTCGAGCGGGAGACAGTCAAAAAGGCGATCGACAAATACCAACAGCTCCGGCAACCGGCTCAGCCGGACCTCGAAGCCATCACCCAGGCCATCACGGCCCGGCTGTTCACGCCCCAAAAGACCTCCATCATCGTCCACAAAGGGGAAAAGTACATTCCCATGCCCCTCGAGGACATCGCCCTCTTCTTCATCAAGCACGAGATCGTCTGGGCCTATACCCTCACCGGGGAGAAATATGTGATCAACAAGAAGATGGACAGCCTGGAGGCCTCCTATGCGCCGGCCTTCTTCCGGGCCAACCGCCAGCACCTCATCCACCGCGTCGCGGTGAAGGACGCCTCGCAGCATTTCAAACGAAAGCTGCTGGTCAACCTCAAGGTTCCCTTCGAAGACCAGATCCTCGTCGGCAAGGTCAAAACCAAGGCCTTCCTCGACTGGCTGAGCCACCACTAAGGGGAACCGCCTTCCCGCAAGACCCTCCCGAATTGTCCATTCCATCCTCCATTTTGTCCATTCCACCGCTTTTCTTCCTTTAATAAAGGCTTCCCTCCTCCATTTTTGATTTGTCATTCCAGACAAGTCAAATGAAAAAACCACTTCTATATCTCCTATTCCTGTTGACGGCCCAAGTCGGGCTGGCCCAACAGAGCTTCCGCAGCCTGGAGGAGGTGTTTGTATTTGCTGACAGTGCCAACATCGACCTGGTCATCAGCAATCTACGCTCCCAGCAGGCCCGCCAGAACGAATCCACTTCCCGCCTGGGAATTGTGAACCCCACCATCAGCCTTCCGACCACCTTCACCCACTATACCAATCTGCCGGTGACCTTGCTCCCGGCCGAGATTTTCGGGGGAGAGCCGGGCTCCAATGTGGAATTGCGGACGGGGGTGCCTTATACCACCAACCTTTCCCAGACCCTGGACCTGCAACTTGTGAATCCGGGCGGTTGGTCCGCGTACCGCCTCGCCCAGATCAATTCGGACATTGCCGCGGCGAATGGAGAACTGAGCCGCCAAAAGCTCCAGGAGAACCTGGCGGACGTTTACTACAACATCGTCAACCTGAACCAGCAGCAGGCGAGTGCCGAAGAGAACCTGGTCATTGCCGATTCGGTGCTGCAAATCACGCAGAACAAGTTTGATGCGGGTCTCGTAGGAGCTCAGGCGCTCAACAATACCAAGGTCAACCAGCTGAACAGCGCCAAGAGCCTGAAGCAAATCGGCTATTTGCTGAAGGACGCGCACCTGACCCTGAAGCTCTTGCTCAACATTCCAGAGGACGAGGAATTGGAGGTCTATGACGCGGCGTCCATGTCGGTCATGGCGGAGGCGCCGGAGGCCCGCATGAATCAGCTGACGCTGAAAACGGAGATGCTCAACCAAGCCTATTCCATCCAGAGCCTGAAGCAGAGCCGCTCGGTGATGTACCCCTCGCTGTCCTTCTTCGCGGGCAATACCTTCCAGCTCAACAACCAGGAATTCCAGCCCGTCACGGGCGACTGGATCAACAGCAACTACGTCGGGCTCCGGCTCAACATTACCCTGCCCACGAGCAACAGCATTTCCCAACTCCAACGCGCCAAGTTCGACCTGGAAATTGCCAACCAGGAACTCGAGCAGGCCCGCACCACGGCCCGGGTAGAGGCGAAACGCCTTGAAAACACCTACGCCGAGGCCTGGGAAAACCTTAACCTCGCCGAAAGCATTCAACAACTGAACATCGATACCTACGAGAAGAACCTCAACCTCTACAAGGAAGGCCTGATCAGCGTGGACGATCTC
The DNA here is from genome assembly GCA_963923035.1 of uncultured bacterium. GTDB lineage: Bacteria > Bacteroidota > Bacteroidia > J057 > JADKCL01 > CAWUKT01. Next base: position 19,155 of record CAWUKT010000052.1, on the reverse strand, counting down.
CTGAACAGCTACGAAGCCATGGTCAACGCGACCTACTCCGTCAATTCAGCCCGCATCTCCACCCAACTCGCCCTTTCGAAGATCATCATCAACAACAAATTCAATTGACCATGAAAATCCCATCTTTCCTCCTGGCCACCTGCCTGGTGTTTATGCTGGGCTGCCAACAACAGATCGAAGAAACCCAACCCATCCGCAAGGACCTCACCGAGACCGTCTTCGGAAGTGGAGAATTGCGGGCCGAAGATTCCTATACCCTCACCGCCCTGTCCGATGGCTACCTCCTCGAACTGAACTTTGAAGAAGGCGACATGGTGGCAAAAGGCGCGACGCTGGCCGTGATCGAGAATGAATCTTCTGCATTGAATACCAAGGGCAACCGGGACCTGTACGCCATTGCGCAGCAGAATACCCGGAGCAGCGCCCCGGGCCTCCGCCAGGCCCAGGCGAATATTGACATCGCGCGGCAGCAACTGCAACAGGACTCGGTGCAGGCGGCCCGCTACGAGAAGCTCTGGCAGCAAAACAGCGTGGCCCGGGTCGAATACGAAAAGATTCAGCTGGCTTACCGGACTTCGGAGAAGAACCTCGCCTCGGCCATCGAGGCGTACAACCGCGCGAAGGTCGAAGCCGACCAGCAGCTCATCAATTCCCGGACGAATTACCAGGTCAGCTCCGAGAGCCTGGACCAGGTCGAAACCAAGGCCGTCGTGGCCGGGAAAGTCTACAAGAAATTCAAGGAAGTGGGCGATTACGTGCGCCGCGGGGAAGCCCTCGCCACCATCGGCCACCCCACCGACATCTACGCCCATATCAGCCTCGACGAGAGTGTCATCTCCAAGGTAAAGGTGGGACAAAAGGCCGTGGTTCAATTGAATACCCACCCGGAAGCTCCCTTCGATGCCGAGGTCCACAAGATCCTGCCCATGTTTGACGAGCAGGACCAGTCCTTCTCCTGCGAGCTCCGCTTCACCGATCCCCTTGACTTCAAGGTATTGGGGACGCAGTTGCAGACGAATATCATCGTCGGCGAGGTGGAAAATGCTCTCGTCATTCCCCGGGAGTACCTGGACTTCAACGGCATGGTGCAGATCAAGGGGGAAGAGAAAAAGACCCTTTTGGCCACCAAGACCATCAGCAACGATTGGGTCCACGTCCTCAAGGGCATTGATGAACAAACGACCCTGGTGATCGCCCTGGATTAACCCTTCCAACCCCCAGCCATGAAATTACCCGTCAACCTCGACATCGCCTTCACGCACATCTTCACGCGGAAGAAGCAAACCCTGATCACGGCCCTGGGCATCACCATTGGAGTAGGCATTTACCTCTTCATGCACTCCCTCAACAGTGGTTTTACGGGCTTTTCCCGGGACAATATCTTCCAAAACAACGCCCACATCAAGATTTACAAGGCGGATGAGATGAGTCAACCGCTCTTCGAGACGGAAGATGGACTGACCCTAATCGCCAACCCCCAGATCACCACCTTGTCCAAGCGCCTGAACAATCCCGACCAGCTCCTGAGCCAGCTGGAAGCGCAGCCCTTCCTCACCAATGCCATCCCCGTGATTGATTTCTCGGCCTTCTACAGCCGGGGCAATACCCAACTCAAGGGGAGCGGACTGGGCGTCGACATCATGCAGTACGCGGAGATGTTCGAGACCGAGGAGAAAATGGTAGCCGGCAGTATCGAAGCCCTGGCGAACAACAACAATGGCATCATCATCGGGTCGGGGATTGCAAAGAAATTGAGCCTGACGGTGGGCCAGAACATCACAGTGACCTCTTCCTACGGGGTCAATAAGATCCTCCGCATCGTCGGCATCTTTGAGACCGGGAACTCCCAATTGGACGAGAGCCGTTCCTACGTCAGCATCCCTACCGCCCAGCAATTCCTCAAGGAGGGCGCTTCCTTTGTCACGACCATCTACGCCAATACCATCGATCCCAACCAGAGCCTGGCCTACGCCGAACAGCTCTCGGAGGTTGTGCCGTATGAAGTCGAAGATTGGACGGTGACGAACCGGGACCTGATCACCCAGGACAGCACCCGACAGATCATGATGACGGCGATTTCCTTCGCCATCCTGGTTCTGGCCGGCTTCGGGATCTACAATATCCTGAGCTCGACCATCTCCCAGAAGATCGATGACATCGCCATCCTGAAAGCCACGGGCTTCAATGGGCGGGACGTGGTCAAAATCTTCATCTCGGAAGCCCTGCTCATGGGCGTGCTCGGCACCCTTGCCGGACTCATCCTCGGGGTCATCCTCATCACCATCATGTCGAATATCTACATCGGCCAGCCGGTGGGCTATTTCCCCATCGACGTGGAGCCCGCCCTGGTTGTCCAGAGTGCCCTCCTCGGACTGGCCCTGACCCTCGGAGCCGGATACTTCCCCGCCCGGAAAGCCGCCAATGTCGACCCCGTTGAAATCTTTAGAAAATAACACCGAACCTACTATGAAGCAGACAGTACTGGAAACCCGCAACCTCAATAAATACTTCCATTCCCCGGTCGAGTTCCACGTCCTGAAGGACATCAACATCAAGGTGTACCAGAGCGAATTTGTCTCGATGATTGGGAAGAGTGGATCGGGGAAATCGACCCTGTTGTATTGCCTCAGTACGATGGACAATGACTATACGGGGGAGATCCAGGTCCTCGACAAGGTGGTGACGGGAAAAGGAGATCGCAAATTGGCCGCCATCCGCAATGCAAACATTGGATTTGTGTTTCAGTTCCACTACCTCCTCCCCGAATTCACCACCCTCAAAAACGTCATGCTCCCGGCCATGAAGCTGGGCCGGTACTCCCACGAAGAAATTGAGGCCAAAGCCTACAAACTCCTGGAAATCCTTGATGTCAAGGACCAGGCCTTAAAAGCATCGGTCAAATTGAGCGGGGGCCAACAGCAACGCGTCGCCATCGCCCGCGCCCTCATCAACGAGCCCGACCTGATCCTCTGCGACGAGCCCACCGGCAACCTCGACACCCGCAATACCGACATGGTCTTCGACGTCTTCCGGCAGTTGATCGAGGAGCACCAGAAATCGATTCTGGTCGTCACGCACGACCTTGACTTTGCCAAGGCCAGCGACCGGACCATCGTCCTCCAAGACGGCCGGGTCATCCAACAATAAATCTCAGTTACTCTCTACTCCCTTTTTATGTACGATTCCGTTCAACAGTGAAAAATGTGAGGTTTTTTGAAACCGGTCCAGCTCCCAAAGGGGCGGGCCGGTTTTCACTTGAACAGAAAACGGGCCACCTGCAAGGGTGGCCCGTCTGTATGGGGAGGGCAGGAGAAATTCCTGCTCCTATTCTTCTTCTTCGCTGACCGCTTCGGCCTTGGCTTCCTCTTCCGGCTGGGGCGGATTGTCCAGCAGGTGGCGAAGCTCCTTCAGGCGCTTCTTCTCATCGGCGATCCGGGCCTTCTCGGAATCAATCTGCGCCTGAATCTGGTTCCGGAGCGTGTCCCCTTTCCGCCCTTTGGCGATGTAGAGGATATTGACTTCGTAGGTATCGACCTCGGACTGGATCGCGCGAATCTTGCCCTGCACCTTCCGAATCTCACCTTTGATCCGGCGGGTCCGCTGGTCTTCATTGGTGATGGAATTGATATCGGCCTTCATGCGCATCCGGCGGGCATCGCCCTTGCTGATCTTCGCCTTGTCAAAGAAGTTGCCAATGGCTTCTTTAAAGGCATTGTTGATCTTGTCCTTCTGCTTGAAGGGGACGTGGCCGGTGGCCTTCCACTTCGTGTTGATCGCATTGAAATCATCCATCCGCTGACCGGCATCGGGCGCCTCGCCCAATTCCTGAAGCTCCTTGATCAGGGCTTCCTTGGTGGCCAGGTTCTCGGAGAACTGATCCCGGTCGGCGCTCATGGCGTCGCTACGGCGGTCAAAGAAGGTATCACAGGCCTTGCGGAAGCGCTTCCAAACCTTGTTGGAGTGGCGTTCGTGGACGGGGCCAATCGTTTTCCACTCCCGCTGCAAGTCCTTCAGAACCTGCGCGGTCTTTTTCCAATCGTCACTTTCCTGCAACGCCTCGGCCTTCTCACAAATCTCGATCTTCTTCTTCAGGTTCTCCGAACGGATCTGGTCGAAGTCTTTGAAGAATTTGCCCTTGTTGGTGAAGAAATTGTCACAGAGGGCGCGGTATTCTTTCCACAGGACTTTGTTTTCCTCCAACGGCCCCGGTCCGATCCCTTTCCACTTCTCCTGGATCTCCAGGACAGTTTTGGTGGCTTCGTTCCAGTCGCGGGCTTTGGTAGAGGCAAAGTCGCTGTACACTTTCAATTGTTCGAGGAGTTCCCGCTTCTTGGCCGCATTGTCCTCGCGCTGGGCGTCCTGCAACTCGAAATAGCCCTTGCGGGTTTCGTAGAAGCGGTCCAGCACGTCGCGGTAGGAGCTGTTGACCTCGGAGACCTTGTCGCGGGGGACCTGGCCGGCCTGCTTCCATTCGTCCTGGAAGGCCCGGACCTTGCTGCTGAGATCGTTCCAGACCTCGCGGCTGCTTTCCTCCTCGGGAATCAGGGCATCGACTTTGTCGATGATCTCCAACTTCTTCTTGTAGTTGTACTCCCGGTCGAGGTCGAGCAGTTCCTGGTACTTGCTCCGCAAGTTGTAGAAGACGTCCAGGTACTGGCGGTAGGTCTCATTCAGCGGCTGAATGTCCTTCTGAAGGACCCATCCAATCTTGCGCCATTCGCTCTGGATCTGCCGCACGTCGCCGATCTTGGTGACCTGCTCTTCCAGCACGATGATTTTCAAACGCTCCAGAAGCGCGTATTTCTTGGTGGAGTTTTCTTCCTTTTCCTTTTCCCGCTCGGCGTAGTAGGCCTTGCGCTTCTTGTTGAAGCGGGCGAGGGCGGTGGAAAAACGTTCGAGGAGTGACTTGTCGGCGGTATCGCCGTCGGTCTTCTTGTCGAAGTCGCGCTTGATCAAGCCGACTTTGGAGATGAATTCTCCGACGTTGCCGCGCTCGGCAATGGTCTCCATGAGGAGGGCCAGCTCGTTGGGATTGGCCTTTTCGACGACCGAGTCGAAGTTGTCTTCGTCGCCGAGGATCTCGGCGAGGAGACTGGACGCGGCTTCGTTTCCGGGCGGGTCGATGTCGAGGGTTGCTTCCTCGGCGTCGCCATCGCTGGCGTCTCCGTCCTCGGAGGCTTCCGTTTCTGTCGCCGCTTCTGCGGTGGTCTCGGCCGGTGCTTCCGGTTCGACTGGTTCTCCATCTTGTTCCTCAGGAGCATCAGTTGCTTCGGTAGCATCGGCAGGCGCATCTTCAACAGGGGCTTCAGGTTCGGCTTCGGTCTCAGAAGTGGGTTCGGCGGGAGTTTCAGAGGAGGCCTCTGTTTCCGCTTCATTTGATTCTTCTGCGACCGGAGTTTCATCTTTCGGCTCCTCTGTCACCACAGAGTTGTCTACGTCGTCGACCGAAGGAACCTCCTCCTGAGATGTCTGGGCATCCTCTGATTCGGGATTTTCGGGGGTAAGTCCTTCTTCGGGCATCATCCGGTTTCGTAAGCGTTTCTTATCTAATCAACTTTGGTAAGGTCCAAAGGGAACATCAAATAAAGCAAATTCCCCTGCCTTTTCCATAAATAAGTGAAATTATCGGACGCAGAGAAGAACGATTCAAAATTTAATAAGAAAGCGGTTTTGAGGCTGGTTTTTACCGCTTCTGTTCTCCTCTTCTTTTGTGGGTCACTGGGAATGAAGGCTTTGAAAATGAACAGAAAAGGTCGGTAGGTGAATGAATGTAAACAAATCCTTAAATCGAATAGAAAAGGGGGCAATTGTCGCGGCGGAGAACCAGGCAATTGGTGTCGTGAACCCGGGGATTGCCGTTCGCGACTCGGCCATCGCAGTCGCGAACTCGGCAACTGGAGTTCCAGACTCGGGAATCGGAGTCACGAACTCGGAAATCGGAGTTCCCAACTCGGCCATCGGGGTTCAGAACTCGGCCATCGCAGTCATGAACCCGGACATCGGAGTTCCCGACTCGGCCATCGCAGTCGTGAACTCGGGAATCCGAGTCGGCAACTCGGCCATCGGAGTTCCCAACTCGGCCATTGCGGTGTGGGACCACGGCAGGCCCCTCCCCTTCTCTTTCTCCCCTTCCCCCCACCAAAAATGATTAGTTTGTCCCCTCAGGAAACTATTTCTGCCCCCAACATGATTTCCGCCCACTTCAAAAGTACGTCTCCCCAACCCCTCAAATTCGTCGTGCTGGCCTTTCTGGACCGGGTTCCGGCCGAGCGGCCGGGCGTGGAAATCAACCTGATGGCCTTCAGCTTTACCAATGCCGAGATCAGGGACCGGTTGGTGGACATGGCAGCACGTTTTCCTCATCTCCGGATCCGGCTGTTGGTGGATTGGGGCCTGGTGGCGCCGGGCAAAGGGAACCTCGTCCGGGAATTGGCCGAGGGAGGCCCCGCCAATCTGGAAGTGCGGTTCAAATACGACCAGCCGTATAAATGGAACCGCCAACTCGGCCAATTGGCCTGGGACTATAACAAAAGCCTTGGGCTGCTCCACCACCGGACCATCTCCGTTTCCGTCGATGGACAGCCGATTCAGATGCTATTGGGCAGCTACAATTGGACCCAGAGAGGGGAAAACAACTACGAAAACCTGGTCGAGATCGCACCCGAAACCGGCGAAGAGTTGCGTATCCTGAAGGAATTTGACAATGAGTTCTTTGCCATGTGGGACAACCCCGCCCTGGCCTTGCCCTTGGCAAAGGCGCTGGCCCAAAAAGACGCTTTCCACCAGGCATTGTCCCATGCTTCTTCCTCCATTGTCCATCCCCGCTCCCTTCGTCACCCCTTCATTCCCCGGCACCAACTGGACCACTTGAAGGAACCCCTTACTGGCGATCTGGTACTGGCCTTCAGCTCCAAACGCCCCGACGAAGAGGTGGCCCGGAATGGGTTTTCGGGGAGTGGAAAACAGCGGCATTTTTTCATGATGAAGGGCAATGGAAAGGAGAAGAAGGTCCCGATTTCCCTGACGACACTGGCGCTCGATGTACTGCACCGGGCCCAGCCCGGCGAGGAGGTCTTGATCGCCATGTTTGCCTTCTCCAAGCGGGTCGCGGACTATACCGCCCTTCTGGACCGGGTCCGGCTGGGGGTCCGGGCCCGCCTCATCGTGGACCGTCAGGTGAGCGGGGATTTCGGGCGGGAGCTCCAGGCGAAGGCGCAGGCCGAAGAATTGCCACTGGAAGTGCGGATGGGGACCAGGTGCATGCACCAGAAGTATATGGTGAATCCCAGCCGGGGAATGGTGCTGACCGGGACGGCCAATTCGACGACCGATGCCATCCAGCGGCATTGTGACCACCGTCTGTTGGTTCGGAATCGGATGGAGTTGGCGGGAAAATTCAGGGAGGATTTTGAGACGATGTGGAACCGGATCCAACCGCTCTAAAAAAACAGAGCCGGAGAAGGGGAGAACCCGATCACCGACTCGTCAACTTTAAAGATAGCGCGGGGGCTACCCTTGTATTTCTCCTCAATAAAGGAATTTTTCTCCTGAATATAAAGGACCTTACCCATTATTTTTGAGCATCGAATATTCCCAGATCCAAAAGACTGCTCAAAGCATTTCCCATGCCTCCCTCCTGGCGGGACTCACCGAACTGTACCCTCCGGCTGCTTCGCTGGCTCCCGTTTCCCATCTCCCTCCCACCGAACTGGAAGCAGCTCTCCGGGCCTTTGTCATTGATCAGAGACTGAATCACAAGTTTCATTTCCATTGGGTGGGCTCCTATTTGGTGGCACCGGCGTCCGCTGGGGACGTCGACGTCCTGGTCAGCCGCAAGGCTGCGGCCCCCATTTCCATTGCCGAGGTCGAAGCGGTCCTGTTGATGCTTCGGCTGTTTGGATTGACCCAATTCAACATTTCCCTCGATCCCTTCTTCCGCAACTCAGGTGAAACCGGGTTCCAGCAACGCTGTCAGGCGGGAAAACCATTCTACACCTGGGCCCTGTTGGACCCGGGCACTTTGAAAGGCATTGTCCACCAGAGCTTCAAGGGGGACTTTCGCCGGTACGGAAAGGTGGTTGTGGTCCGAAGGAAATTGAGCCAAACCCACTACCATCACAAAATCCAACAACGGGGAATGGGAATGCCTCCTCCCCAACCCGTCTTGTAGCGGCTGTCCCTTGGCTTCGAAATCGGTACGAAATGGAATTTATTTGCTGTCCCCTTCTCCCCCTTTGACTTTCAGGTCTACCTTGATTTCAAGGTCCAGCACATCTATCCCAAGCAAGTCACCATCCAAGCCGATGGTTCCTTCCACCACAATGCCATCGTCCACGACATCTTCCAGCCGGTCAATCTTGTCATCCACGCAGTCGTCCGCCAGGAACACCGCGGCCGCTCCGGCCACGATGAACCAGAAGATATTGAACTGGGCGTTCTCCTTGACAATGATGGAGAATCGCCGTCCCAGGTTGATGAAGAACTGGTTGGGGTCCTGGGGATTCTTCCGGACCTGGGCATCGTAGGTGGTCCCGGAATAGGTCAATTTGACTTCCTGGTAGTCTTTGTCGGAGGACACCAGGGCCTGGAGGGTACCGGCCTCAGCGCCCAGCGGGGCAAACTGAACGGGAACGGAATAGACCTTGCCCGAAGAAAAGAAGACCATCGCGGAAGTCAGGATCGTTCCGGACGCGATGTCAACTTTCACATCAATGCGAAAGGTCAGGCCCTTTCTCCGGTCGACAATGTAGATTTCATCCAGTAAGACCGGGATGGTATAGTTGAGGTTGGACATAAGGGTGCGGGTTTAGCAGTGGTAAATAATCTTTTCGTTGGAGTAAACTATTAATGTATCCAATTATTTCATTCTGTGAAACCCCTCGGGCGGAAACCAACCTGGAAATACGCCTAAGTGGGAAAGGTTGGGGGGTGTTTGGCGAATCCCAGCCCCCTTCCCGATCTCTCCCGGCTGCCCACTAAAAAACCGTGGACCACCGGGAATAGCGGTGGCCCACGGTCCAATTTGACGTGGCGTCCCTTAGGGGATGGGAATCACGCTCATCGCCACGTACGTGATCCGCAAGGTGTCGAGTGCCCGTCCGGTCCACAGTCGCTGGCTGGGCGGCGGGCCGATCACTTCGTCGCTCTTGAGGAGCAATCGGGGAGGATCTCCGGGCAGGTAGACCGGCTCGTTTTGCGTGGGGACATTCCGGATGCTGCCACTGCTCTGAATGGGGGCAGGGGTCTCGTCCAGGTGCTCCAGGTAGTAACTTTCCTTCCCGAAGGGCTTGGTGATCTTGTTCTTCAGGTTGCGGTACCGGGATTGGGCCTTGGCTTTGGCCTTCTTGACGGAAGGCACCTTGCCGCGGGAGCGGAGGTCGGCATACTTCGCCTTGCCCTTGTCCATCAGAGGATCGTAGACCCATTTGTCGCCCAGGGTCTTGGGGAATTGAGGGCCTTTTCCCACCAATCCGTACCCCATCTTGGACACCGAGAAAATGGTACTGATTGTGTTAAGCCAGAAGGAGGCCTTGTGCAATTTTCCCATTTGCTCCGACCGGTCCTTTCCGGTTCGGTAATCGTCCATGGCGATGGAAGCCTCCGTCAAGGTGAGGACCGATCCGGCAAATCCCACGAAGGACATCCCGACCGCCGCCCAACCGGCCGCGGTGGCTCCCAAACTGGCGCCCCCCGTTGGAATGGCCAGGATCACCCCGGCAATGCTCATCAGTACGCCCAAAATTCCGGTCGCAATGGCGGTGCCGAGTTGGGCCTTCTCGCTCATGTGTCCACTGGGATCGATCAGGTTGATGGGGTCGCGGTGGCAATAGGCGTAGGGATGGAGTCCCCCACCCGAGAAGGGCGCAAAATCATCCTGCGACGCAAAGCTGCCAAGTATGGGGAAATAGACCCGGATGCCATTGCCCAGGAGATACCCCTGGCTTTGGACATCCCGTAATTCTCCATTGTAACCGGTCCGCGCCGTACTGCCTCCATCTCCAAACGGGCTGTACGCAATGACCTCGGCCGATCCGTCCGCACTGCTCATGACCGCAGATCCATTGCGGTCGGTTCCGAGGACGGTCGTGGTCCCTCCCGATCGTTCGCAGATGGTCCGCACTCCGGACCGGACCAAGTCGGTCCTTGCTCCGGCGGTGTCCTCGCCCATGACCTGGGTCTGGAAGTACATCCGATTGGTTTCCCCGACCCGCTCCACCCGCTGGAGGGCGTCGTACTGGTAAGTCACCCCATTGCAGGTTTCCAGGCGGCCGAAGGGATTGTAGGCCATGGTCAGGGGCCCCATTTGGGTGAGGTTCCCATCGGGATCATAGCCCAGGTCCACCTGGGCCGGAAACTGCCCGTCGCCATGCAGGTCATTCTGGATCGACGACAACTGCTGGCCCGTATAGGTATAGGTCCCCGTATTGGTATCCCCGCTGGCCAGGACGGTGGTCAATTGCTCGATATTGTCGAATCCATCGTACAGGAATCCCTGCGAGACAAAGGGCAATCCATACTCATTGACGGGAAGGTAAGCGGCGTCCCAACCTTCCTCGTGGCCGTAGGCAAGGAGCCTTCCCTTGGCATCGTACCCAAAGGTCTCGACCCGTTTCAGGCTTCCGTTGACGGTCGTTTGTCTCCTTTCCACCCGGTCTTCGGCATCGTATTCAGTCTCCAAAACCAAGATGGTGGAGGCCAATTTTGAATGGATGGTCCGCTTCCGTTCCAACCCATGCTCATTGTACAGAACCTCGGTGAATTGTTGCTCCACACCTCCCTCCGAAACTTTCTCCGTGAAGGGTTGTCCGAAATCATCCAACGCGGTCTCCACAGTGGTTGGTCCGTCCTGGACTTTGGTGAGGTTGCCTTGCCCGTCGTAGGTCAACAGGACGTTTCGGGCCTGGCCATCCGCGTCCAGCTTGACCTCCAATACCTTCCCCAATAAGGTTTGGTGGACGATTTCATGGCGGTAGGTCACCCCATTCGTTGTCTGGCTCGACTCACTCACCAAGCCATCTGCCCTGTGGACATAGCCCATCGCACTGCTGTGGAGGGTGGAGGTTCCCTTGAGCTCTCCCAGGGGCGTATCGGTATGGGTACTGTTGTCGCCGTAGGTAAAATGATCGTCGGAAAGGCTCGTCGCAGTCTCCCATTGGTCTTCGGTTACGACGCCCTGAAAGGTCGTGACCCGCCGGGGGCGATCGCCGAGGGCGGGGATGAAGTCAAACAGGGTCGTTTGCTGCCGGGTGTTGATGCTCCGGTAGGGATGGGAAGCTCCACCGTGGTAATCGTAGGTCGTGGTGGCAGTTCCGATGGTGCGCGACGTGACTCGCTCGAGCAGGTCCGTGGACCGACTTCCCACCGTGCAGGAAGCGGCGTCCCTGAGTTGGCCGGGGGCCGACTGCACGGATATGGAGGCCGGGGTTTTGCCGTGGTTGGTGGCCTCGTAGGTAAGCGTGAACAGGCTTCCGTCCAGGTGAATGACCTCCAGAGGACGGCCATTGGCATCCCGGCTCACCACCTCTACGGTATCCCCAACAGCATTTTCGTGGGTCTTCAACCGACCAAAGCCATCGTAGGTCTTCGATTCAACTGGCTCAGGATCACCCGTTCCGATCCTCACCTTGCTCACCGGCTTCGCAAACAGGTTGTAGGTGGTTTGCAATTGGCTCTGGGAAGCCGTCACAGTTTCCGGCGCGCCGGTATTGTCCCGCCGGATTTTTTGCTTGGTCACCTGCAAATCCACCAGGGATACCTCGGTCCGTTCGATGAGGCCATCCTGGGAGATCTTTTCCAACGGCTCCCCCCAAAGGCCGTAGATCGTCTCCTCGCTCTCTTCGTGGGTCACCGGACTATCGCCCCGAAAATCGTAGTCCAACGACCGTTCTATTCGGGCCCGTCCCAGACCATCATAGGCCATCTCCGAAATTTTGTAAAAGGAATTCGAAGCAGCTCGGACGTAGCTCCGCAGTTCCCGCCGGTCACCATCGTAAATGGTATGCTGAAAATGGTCTTTGGCTGCATTTTCCTCACAGATCATCCACCCACAACCGACTTCTCCGGCGATGTCGTCGTGGTAATCAACGGTCCCGTCCAAATCCGCCAAAGCGATGTAACGGTAGGACGTGGTCGATTCGAAGGCGGTCCCAACGGCCTCGGTCATCCCGGTGATCCTTCCGATCCGGTCATAGGCATAGCTCTGGGTGGTCCCGTTGGCCTCGGTCGAGGCAAGGAGAATCCCCGAAAGGTAGGAGGCTGTCTCCACAGAACTGCTGGAAGTTCCATCGGAACCGGTAAAGGCCTGGGTGGTCACCTTGGCATTCTGGGCCGCATCGAAGGTATAAGAATAGGCCATGGTCCGGGTCTGACCATCCACCTCGTGGACCTCCTTGCAGATGGCTCCTGCCAGGTCGAACTCGTCGGGGGAAGTACCAGCGGAACATGCGGACTCGCCCGCATAATAGAAGGTGCCGGTCTGGCCATTCTGACTTACCGTGGCCCGGACCACCATGCTGCCTGTGCCGTCCACTGTGGGACGTGTCTTATAGGTATGGACCAGTACCACCTCATCGCCCCCACCCGTAGGCGTGTGGGTGACCATCTTGGGGAAATTGCGCATCCCGAAGGGATGGGCCGGACAGACGAAGCCATTGGTCGGGTCATTGACTGCCGTTTCGGGGTAGAACTCCGTGGTCTGCACCACTCCGTTGATGGCGGTTTTCTGGGTTTCATTGCCCCAGTTGTCGTGGACAAACTGGGTAGACCGGACTGAGGTACGGCCGTCATCCTCGATGGTCAGCGTCTGGACCTCGGGCAGTTCATACCGGGGATCCTGATTGGCCAGCGCGACGTCTTCCTCCCCATAGTGGTCGGTGGCCAGAGTCCATTTGCGGGTGGGATCGCCGTGGTGCACCGTCTTCGAAATCTCCTGGTGGAACTTGTTGTAGGTGTACTCCGTCACCCGCGTGCCATCCTCGGTTACGCGGTTGGTGTATTCGTACACAATCGCCAAATCGGCCAGGCAGTCGGTAGCATCGGTCCAGTAGACCCCCTGTTGCCCGGCGCCAAAGAAGTTCTTTCCAGTCAGTGACAAATCGTAGGTGTTGACCGTGGTCACCAAATTGGAATCCTGGCGCTGGTACTCCGACACGGCGGGCAGGTCGCTGCTCCAGGGAGCATCGGCGGGGAGGGCGATCCGGTTCTCGTAGAGGACGGTTTCGGTTGCGCCCGATGGGTGGACCACCGAATTGATCGAACGCATGGTATTGAAGCCGCCCCCTGTGAACGCCAAACTGGTCTCGTGGTAACCGAAGGAGATGGACAGGGCCTCCCCCGGATTGGGGACCATCGTAAGTGTGGTCAGCGTACTGTTCACGTTGGCGAAATTCAACTCGATCACCCGCTCTTCGACGGTGCCAGGGTACATCCTGACCGTGGTCACATTGTCCGTGGCACTCCCTTCCTTGTTTTCATTGTAGTGAATGGAGCACAATTGGGCCCCTTCATCGTCCACGATGCTGTTCAGGGTGGCACGTCCTTGCAGCCCGGTATATTTCATCCAGAGGTAGCGCCCGTTGGGAGCGTAGATTTTGTAAAGGATGAAGTCGTTGGTCATGGTGTCTTCGACCATTTCGTACCAGGAGCCGTCCTTGTTTTGGACGGTGATCACCTTGCCGAATAGCTCATGGGTACTGCCGATGATTTTGACATCCTGGAGCAGGCGGCTGGACCTCCAGACCTGGTCGTTCCAGCCCAACGAGGTGGAATCCACCTTGTAGGTCTTGCCGTCGAGGAGGGTGATCAACATACTGCCCGGGTCGAAGCCGGGCAGGAAAAAGCTCCAGCCCAGACCCAGGAAGCTGTCATTGGTTTCGCTGAGCGTCCCCAGCGGGCTGAATTGCATTTGCAGCTTGAAGGTGGCCCCGAAGGACCTGCTGCCGGCGAGGTCACCGAAATCAAAGGAAGAGGTATAGAGTCCGGTTTGGGGGTCAACCCCTCCGGACAAGAACTGGACATTGTTCAGAGCACCGGAGAATATAGAATTCCCTCCCCCAGTTTTTGTATGTGGTTGCATGATGTGTCGTATGTGGAGAAATGGAAGGAAAAAGGGCTATTCGTTGCAGCCACCGGAGGCATAAGCCCGAGTCAGGACTATGGGCCAGGTCTTGTTGGGGTTGTACCAATCGTCTTCCCAATCCCGCTTGTGGTAGTGGATCTCAAAACAGACCCGGTTGCCGCAATTGTCAAAGGCATATTGCAATTTCTCGTGGTAGTTGATCAAGTAGCGCTTTCCGTTGGAATTGTCCAGCCTGACTTTCAGATCATCTTTGTCCAGAGCCGCTACCATCGGAACCCCAAACTGGAAGGCAGCAGTCAAGGCCGTCGAAGAAAAAGTCTCACATTCTTCCCAATCCCCATCGTTACACCAAAATGTTCCCTCGTTGTCCCCTGACTGTCCATCATCATCGGGACCTTTGAAATCAGTCCCAAGGATAGAGTCGTCGTTTTTTCCCAAAATCAATTTGAATCCAGACTCACCGTACTGCTGGGGAGATAGATGATGGTCAAAAAATCCGGCGACCTTGGCGTTATCGTCCTTGATATAGGTCATGTTGATGTTGCAGGTCTTTTGGTAACTCACACTCAGGGTCAAGCCGTACTTCCCGTCCTTTTCGATGCCCTTCAGTTTCAACTTCTCCGGGATATTGGCCGAGGAGGAATATCCGAGGGCGAGGAGTCGGGTAAAATTGCCCTGCTTACCGATCATCTGAAATTCATTGAGGGCGAGGTCGCTCGTTTCCAGGCTCAGGATGTTGCAGGACAAATCGAGGGTATTGGTCACCTGGATCGCTGTATTGGCCCCGTAGACCTTCAGCTTGTGGTTGATGGGATCGGTCGGTGGCGTCGCGAAGACGCGGATGTAACCGGTGTAAGAACCCGTTGCAGCATTGAATTGAGGCGCAGGTTTGCCGGTGGCCTCGTGGTTGATGTCGTTCCGGAACTGGTTGTTGCCTTCCACCAAGGTCCACCCCAGGTCCTGGATCCGGGTATTCGGATTTTGGAGGGTATAGACATAGTTTTGGGTGGAGGTCAGGAAGCTGGTCTGGACCGCTGCATCGAGATCATCAGCTTCTATAGCATCCTCCTCGTCTCCAAGGGTATAAGAATAACCAATGAACAAGCAGGCCCGCATCACCCCATTGCTGTAAATGTCGGCCTGTAAGCCCCCGGTATCATTGTCTCCGGCGGTCCGGGAAGGATTGAGGTAGGTAATAAAAAAATTCTGCAAAGAGAGATTGGCCTCCGTGATGGAGACTCTCGTGTCTTGATCAGTCATGATTTTGAGTTAATACTTTTTAGTTGAGTTGGGTGAAAATAGCTTTTTATCTGCCTTTTCCAAATCCACTAATAATATTTAAGCTCCGATATACACCTTTAGCGTTATTTTGAAAACAATTAGGCGACAATCTCTCCAAACCCAACCAGCTCAAAACGAAACATATAGCCCCCAATGCATTATTTTACATCTTTTTCCCCTATTCCCTTACATCATCAATCACCTTTCATTTCTCCCCAAATCAGCCTAGATTCACTTTCCCGATCATCCAATATTCAGACATAATAGATATTAAACCAGTAAACCATGCCTCAGGATACACCTAATATTTCCTCCCGGTCACCCCAAGATATTATTCCGGAACCTTGGGAAAGTTTTAATGAAAAATATGCCTTTCTCCTCCCGGGCCACCTGCTGACTCCTGAAGGTGGAGACGCCGAATGGAAATACCTCGGTATCTATGCAGAAAAAAAGTTCAACTTCGCCCCGGTGGTCATCTACAATCCCAAAGCGGGTGGCAATGACTTAGCTGCCGATCTGCTTCCGGAAGGCCCCGGAACCATCCGCAACGCGGCCGGAGTGGTCTTTCTCACCCCCGAACTCGTCCCCGGAGAAGAGGTCTACGAAATCGAGTTGATCTGCGTGCAAGCCAGTGATGTCCACTACAATGACGACCACGGCGACAAGGCCGAGTGGTACGCTTCTCACCTCGATGTCCACGTCGGCAGTTCGGGGAATACCCAACATTGCGCGCTGAAACCGACCCTGGATGCAGTTGGGGAGACGCCCGAAGGCGACCCGACCTTCCCGATTGGGTACCGATTCCCACTTATGCAGCTGGCCAAAAACGAAGTGGCTGTATTCCTGAGCTGGGCCAATGAAAAAGACGGCGACCTCAATGGAGTCCTCTGCCAGGACACCCGGGAAAACCTGCTCGCGCAGGTCAAGCTCCCCGCCGAATCCGCCGAGGAATTGTTCAGCAACATCGACCCGCAGGCAATCGGTCGCCGCCTGATTGACTGGAGCGATATCGGCGATGATATGCTGGTCCCCTCCGCCACCATTTTCAATTACGGAGCCATCAAGTACATCAGTGAAAACTACCCGGATGGCCTGACCCTCTACCGAAAAAGTGTAGGCCTGGAAAAAGACTACCGGAGGTTTGAAATCATTGGTCGTCCCGAGGCCGGGGAAAAGAAAGAGTACGCTGAGGCCATCGTCAATACCGAGAACCGCTACCTCACCCTGGAATATTTCCTGAGGGTAAGCCAGGTCTAGGTCAACCGGGACGCCTTTACTCTCAGAAATTTGCATTCTGAAAGCTGAATTCACCATCTTTGCGGCTATGAGCAAGAAGAGTGGATTTGCGCGGTTCCAATTGCAGGAACGCATCATGGAGGCACTGCCTCAAATTGGCTTCGACCAACCGACGACGGTGCAGGACCGGGTCATCCCGTTGATCCTCCAGCGACGCAATGTCATCGTGGAGGCGGCCACCGGGACAGGCAAGACGGCCGCATACGGCCTGCCCCTCATTTCACGGCTCGATTATACCAAGCGCAAGACCGAGGTGCTCATCCTCGTCCCCTCCCGGGAACTCGCCCGGCAGGTCGAGGCGTCGCTCCGGAGCTTTACCACCCACGAGAAATTCCGCATCGAGGCCATTTATGGCGGCATGTCGCTCGAAGATTCCGAGCGCAAGGTGAAGTCTTCCCCCCACATCCTCGTGGCCGTTCCCGGCCGCCTGAAGGATGTCTTGCGGACCGGCCGCCACGATTATATGTGGCGCGACATCAAGTACCTCGTCATTGACGAGGCCGACAAGCTGCTGGAATCTGGCTTCCAGACCATCCTTGACAAGCTCGTCTCCAATGTCCGCAACATGATCCAGGTGGCCCTCTTCTCCGCCACCATCTCCCGCGAAGTCGAGGAGATGATCCGCGAGCGCTTTTACCCCCTGAAAACCGTTCGCCTCAGCCCCAAGGAAGCCCTCCAGAACATCATTTTCCATTATATCTACGTCGACAACGGGCAGAAACACCGCTACCTCGCCGGCCTCCTCAAGGAACGCCGGATTCCGCAGGGCCTGATCTTCTGCTCCAAGCGGGAAGAAGTATTGGAAGTGGCCAATTTCCTGCGGTCGGTGGGCCGCAAGACGCAGGCCTACCACGGTTTGCTGGACCAGGTGGAACGGGCCGCGGTGATGAGCCGCTTCAAGACCAAGCAAATCGAATTCCTCGTCGCTACTGATCTGGCGGCCCGCGGACTCGATGTGGAGCGCCTTCCGGCGGTGATCAACTACCATTTCCCCGATGACATCGAGGTGTACCTACACCGCTGTGGTCGGACCGGCCGGGCGGGCGTGCGCGGAGCCGTGTACAACCTCATCGCGTCCAAGAAGGAGGAGATCATTGCGAAGAGCTTCCACGACCAATTCAGCATCAAGATCAAGGCGCTGGAAGTGAATCCGGTGAAGAAAGACGATATCCGAATCGCCGATGACCGCATTGTGAAGGTGCATTTGAATCGGGGAAAACGGGACAAAATCCGGGCGGGGGATGTGGTTGGTTTTCTGGTGAATACCTCCGGGGCGGACGCGAATCTGATCGGCACCATCGCGGTCTACGACCAGTATACCGTCGTGGACCTGCCCGAATCGGCCTTTGAGGTGCTGGAAATGGTGGAGAACCTATTGATCAAGGGCAAAACCGTTCGGGTCAGCCGCTTCTCGTTGCAGGACCAAAAGCGGAAGTCAGAAGCAGTCAAGAAAAAGCAATTGGGGGTGCGGGACAAAAAGCGAAAGGCAGGGGGAAAAGAGGAGAAGCGGAAGAAGCCGAAAAAAAAGTGAACGAGTTGGAGCAAAGTCCCCAATAGATTGCATTAATTCTTGCAGAATTCAACCTTGAATCCTTATTTACTGACATGAAAGAATTCAGTATTGCAGTACATGGCGGAGCAGGAAATATCCTCTCCGAAAAAATGACGCCTGAACTCGAAAAACAATACCATGCAGCTTTGGAAGAGGCCCTGAAATTGGGGCATGAATGCTTGGAAAAGGGGGGATTGGCCCATGAAGCGGTGGAATTGGCCGTAGTGAATCTGGAAGATTGTGAATTGTTCAATGCGGGAAAAGGATCTGTATTTGCCCACAATGGCATGCACATCCTGGAAGCATCTATCATGGATGGCAAAGACCTGATGGCCGGATCGGTGGCAGGTCTGCGGCACGTCCGCAACCCGGTCCAATTGGCCCGGAAAGTCATGATAGACAGCCCCCACGTGATGTTGATTGGCGCCGGTGCCGAACTCTTCGCCCGGGAAAACAACATCGAATTGGTCGACAACGATTGGTTCTCGACCGATTTCCGCAAAATGCAACTCGAACGTATCCGGGAGACCCCGGACATTGACCTGGATCATCTCGGACTGGCAGGCGAGAAGAAATTCGGCACCGTCGGTGCCGTCGCAAAAGACAAACAAGGCAACCTTGCGGCCGCGACCTCCACAGGGGGCGTCACCAACAAGCGCTGGGGCCGGGTGGGCGATTCACCGCTCATCGCATGCGGCACCTACGCCGAAAACGGCTACGCTGCGGTTTCCACCACCGGTTACGGTGAAGTCTTCATCCGCAAGGCCGTCGCCCACGACGTGATCGCCCGGATGAAATACGGCGGCCAAAGCCTCGAACAGGCGCTCCAGGCCCTCATCCACGAGGACCTGCCCCCCGCCGGCGGCGACGGTGGCCTCATTGCCATCGACCAGGAAGGCAATATCCAGTTTGCCTTCAATACCAGAGGGATGTACCGGGGCTATGCCTA
>CAWUKT010000051.1:0-50050 GCA_963923035.1 uncultured bacterium | reverse complement strand
AGTTTTTGTAGAAACTTGGTTAGGATTTGTAGACGGTTCCGTATCGGAGGTGGAAATTCCTGTGTCGGAGGTGGAAAGTTGGGCAGTTATTTGTGAAAAGTAGGTCGGGATTTGTAGACAGCTCCGGGAGAGGGCTGGAAGAGGGGAGTCTGGAACTGGACAGGAGGAGTTCGGAGGCAGGGCAATGCGGAGGGGAGTTGGAAAGCTGCGGGTCGGGGGGGAATAGAGGATCTCTGATCCGGAAGGAGGGAGCGTTGGAGAGAAAGCGAGGAACCAAGCCAATGGTCACCATGCCCCTGGCACCAGGAGTGCCAGCCAGGGCCAGTTTTTCTGTTCCGGGGAGAATGCCTATCATCCAATTCCTGACCTTATAGAAAGGAAATCCCAGCCTCCAGCACCCCTCAATTCACCCAAACCGCCCCTTCATCTCATCCTTCCCACCCCCCTGCGGCGACAGCCCCAGGTTTTTCTTGATCGCCCGGTCCACCCAGCGGACCGGCAGCATCAACGGCAACGTGAAGTTGCGGAACTTCTGCGGGGCATAGGTATAGCGGGCCTTGGGCTTCTTTTTCTCCGCAATCATCCGAATCTTCCCGGCCAGGAATTCGGCCGTCAGGCCTTCCGCGCCACTCTTCAGCATATACTTCTGGAAGCGCCGCCCGGCCTCGGCGAAGTCCGTCTGCTCGAATTGACTCAGGTCGGTGGCGCTGGGCTTGTCCCAGATGGGCGTGCGGATCGCCCCGGGCCCCACGATGATGACATCGATGTCATACAGTTGCAGTTCGCGGCGCATCGAGGCCGACATGCCTTCGAGGGCGTGCTTGCTGCCGGAGTACGCGCCGAGGAAGGGCGCGGCCATTTTGCCGCCGACGGAAGAGATGTTGATGATGCGGCCGGGCGGGAAGCCCGGATTGTGAACCGCGCCGAGGAGGGGCAGAAAGGCCTGGGTCACTCCGATCAAGCCGATGATGTTCACCTCGAACTGCCAGCGGATATCGTCCAGTTCCTGGTGCATGAGCGGTCCCGAGGTCGCAATGCCGGCATTGTTGACGAGGAGGGCGAGGCCTTCCTGGCCAATGGTGGTCTGGACCTTGTCGGCGGCGGCCTGGACGGCGGCCTGGTCGGTGACATCGAAGATCAGGGGCTCCAGATTGGGGCCGAGTTCCTGCTGGAGGCGGTCGGCGTCGGCCTGCTTGCGGACGCTGCCGTAGACGTGGTAGCCGTGCTGG
Organism: uncultured bacterium; assembly: GCA_963923035.1. Lineage (GTDB taxonomy): Bacteria > Bacteroidota > Bacteroidia > J057 > JADKCL01 > CAWUKT01. The sequence continues at coordinate 48,821 of CAWUKT010000051.1, read as the reverse complement.
CAGAATTCCTGGGCGATGGCGTAGCCGATTCCGGTGGACGCGCCGGTAACGAGGATGTGTTTCATGGGGGAAGTGAATTGGATTCAGGGCCAAAATAGAAAATCTCTGCCATAATGGCGGGAATTACGGGTGGATTTCGGGTTTGGCGCGAATTTGGTGGGGCGGAAAGGGTGACGCCCAAGCTGATCAACCACCTGGCCGCCCTCGGGCTGGGATTGGTTTTGCTGCTCGGGAGCCCTGGCCCTGCCTCGGCCCGACTCCCGGAAGCTACTCCCCCCATTGGAGCAGACAGAATCGATGTACCCCACCGCGACCGTCCTGCTTTTTCATTTCCCCAAGGCGACTTTGACCAACTCACCCTCCCCCTGAAGCGGGCCGGTAACCTGTTCCTCATCGAAGCCGAAATTGATTCCCTGCGGGGCAATTTCATCCTGGACCTCGGGGCCCCCTACCTGGTCCTCAACGCCACCTACTTCCGGGAGTACGAAATCGACTCGAGCTTTGTGGCCGGGACCTTTACCTCGGAAAACCAATACGTGCGCCGTACCTCCTGCGGCCACCTCTCCATCGGTGAACTCCAAATGGAGAATTTGCGGGCGGACGTGACCAACCTCGGCAATATAGAAAACCAGCGCGGGGTGCAAATCCTGGGCTTGCTGGGCGTGGGCTTGTTTTCGGACATGATCATGGAGCTGGACCTCCAGGGCCAGCAGCTGATTCTCCATCGGACCCCGGCCACCCTGCCGGAAGCGCCTGCCCTCCGGATGGACCTGCCGATGAAGCTGCGGGACGGGGTTTTGTTGGTGAAGGGGAAGGTGCAGGGAAAAAAGATCCGCTTCTCGCTCGATACGGGCGCGGAGATGAATATCCTGGACCGCGACTTGCCGGGAGAGGTGTTTGAGGAAATGGAGATTCAGCAGCGGATCGAGGCGATGGGGGCCGACGGGACGACGGCGGAAGTCTTGGTCACGCGGGTGGCTGGCTATGAATTGGGCGGACTGAATTTAGGGAAAATGCGTACCTTAGTGGCGAATCTAGGCGTGATCAGCCGGGCGTATGGAGTCCAGATCGATGGAGTCCTCGGCTATCCGTTTTTTGCCCAGGGTCGTTTTGTCATAGACTTTAAGAACGAGCGTTTACAATTGTATGATAGCAATGGGTCACAGCGATGAGTAGGGGACGGATCATCCTCCTCTGGATAGGACTGCTGGTCGGCGGGAGTTTGCCGCGTGGACTGGTGGCCCAGGCTCCGTCTGTGGACTACCGCTTTGAAAACGGGATGGTCATTGCCCTCATCGACAATTCCCTGAGCGCTGCGACCGTCGACAGCCTCCTCCAACTGATTGGCAGTTCCAAGCCCGAAACCGATAGCCTGGCCGAATTGGGCGTTCCCCTCCGCAATGCCCAGGGCTGGAAGCTGGTTTCCTGCACCGATACCCAAATCGAATACAAGAAACCGCTGAAAGAACTGCGGGGCGTGGCCTCTCTCCGCAACAATACCCGCTGGACCCTCGACCTTGACCTCGATGCACCGCCCACGTGGGCAGCCGGGACCAATTTTGGGGTGAACCGGTTCGTCGCCAAGTCGGTCCAGGCGCTGGAGAGTGGCGTGCGGTTCCAATTGTTCGGCTTTGAAAATGCCAAGGAAGTCCACCTGGCGGGTACCTTCAACCAGTGGAGTGTACTGGCGACGCCGATGAAGAAGAGTTCCAAGGGCTGGATGGTGACCCTGGACCTGCCGCCGGGGCAGCATTTGTATAAGTTTGTGGTGGACGGGAAATGGTACCTGGATCCGGTCAATGCGCAGGTCAAAACCGACTATGTTGGCAACCAGAACAGCGTTTATTTTCTCCCGAACCACACCTTTGTCCTCGACGCCTACCCGGAGGCCCGGGAAGTGGTGCTGGCTGGCTCCTTCAACAATTGGGAGGAGAGCTCCCTGAAGATGAAGCGCCGGGGCAACCGCTGGGAGCTGCCTGTTTACCTCGCCGACGGCGCCCACCAATACAAGTACATTGTCGATGGCACCTGGATCGTAGATCCCGCCCACAACAATACCGTTCCGAATGAACTCGGCACGAAAAACTCCGTCCTCGTCTTGGGGGCCTCGTTCGAGTTCCAATTTGCGGGCGTTCCCCAGGCCGAATCGGTCTGTGTCCGCGGCGATTTCAACCAGTGGCGGAGCGACTCCGATTGTCTGGCCCGCTCCGACCAGGGGTGGAGCCTGCCCTATGCGTTGCCGCCCGGCAACTATGTCTACCAATTGTTGGTAGATGGCGCGGCCCAGCCTGATCCCGCGAATCCCCACCGGACCAAGAGTGCGGAGGGCGTGGCTTCCGTATTGTCCGTGAATCCGAATTACTCGTTTGAGTTGAAGGGCTATCCCAAGGCGAAGTCGGTCGCCCTGGTCGGCAATTTCAATGGCTGGGAGAAATACGGCGGCTATCGCATGCAGAAAGTGGGCGATGTCTGGCGGATCAGCGTGTACTTGCCGCCGGGTAAGAACACCTACAAATTCATCGTGGACGGTAAATGGATCTCCGACAAGGCCAATTCCCTCTGGGAGAAGAACGAATTTGGCTCCCGCAATTCGGTGCTCTGGGTCCAGTAGCCCCTTTATTCCTGAATCGTTTCGGTTTTCACCACCTTCAGCCCTTCGCTGATCTTCGACGTATCGATCAACGTGAAGAGGACATTCTTCTTGTTGTTGCTGTCCTTGATTTCTTTCATGAATTCCGGGTACTCATCGGCGGGGACATTCATGCAGGCCTGGGAATTCGGATGCTTGGTGCTGGACGTGTGGATGTTCATGGCGAAGTTGTCGTTCACATAGCGGTTGCCATACTTCGCGACCTTCTTGTCCCGGTTGTAGATGGCCTCGCGGCTGTAATTTTCCTCGGATTCGCTCAGGTAGAGGTCGTTCTTGTCGTGCTCGCGCCAGACTTCCTGGTTCCGGGTGGGGACAAGGGCATCGTAGCGGACGCCTTTCTTGCCGTCGGAGCGGGTATAGTCGGCGACGTTGAGGTATTTGCGGTCTTTTTTGTCCATGCCTTTGACCGCTGACTTGTGGGTGCCCGAAGTGGTGCCATGCCGGCCGGTGCGGTAAGCGTATTGGCCGTCGCTGAGGTGGCCGGTGCCGTATTTGTCGTCGGTGTATTTGCTTCTCGGGTCCACATTGCCCCGCCGCTCTTCGACCTTTTTATCCTTCCCGTCCATCCAGAGAGAGACCATCAGGTCGTCAAAGCTATTGTGTTTGCCGCTGAGGTGATTGTCTTTGTTGCTGTCCTTCCCGCTCTTGGCATTTTCCTGGCGCGCCTTGGCAAAGTCGTTGGCGGATTCGGTCTGGTAAATGTCCCCGCTGGCGAGGGTTGTTCCATTGACCTGGTGCTCGTCGCTGCCGTCTGCAATTTTGACGCCGCGGATGCCGAGGAGGTTGACCTCCTTGTCGTTCTCCATGAAGTGGCCGCCCGCGTCCTGGATGATTTTTTTCCAGTAGTCGTAGCGTTGGTCTCCGGTCGCACTGGCCGGAACGAGGACCCGCGCGTCGAGTTTGTCGCCGAGGACTTCGATGTAGAGGCGGTGGTAGATGGCTTCCAATTTGCGACGGGTATCCCCGTCGATGATCCCGCTGGGCTTGTCCTGTCCCATGATGACTTGCTGGAACCGGGCAACCTGCTTCACCGTAGCTTCGTCAAAGTTGCCGTCGGTGCTGATCCGGCTCCCGAGCAATTCGAGCTGGAGGTTCCGGACCCAATCGATCCGAAATTCCGACTTGTTGTTGGCTTCGATGGCTTTCTTGGCATCGATCTCGGGCTGGGGGACCTGGGGATTGCCCATGATCTCCGGGATCGTTGGGATGTGGATGGGTAGGGGCTCGTCGATGCCCGCGGTGATGTTGAATTCCGGGGGCGTCGCGACACAGCCGCCGTAGTACACATGTTCGTCAAATCCCTGGTTGAAGGGAGTGCTCATGTGCTGTTGGTATTTCATGTGGTCCATAGGGCAATGGGGCTTTTGGGGTTTCAGGATGAAAATGGAAAGTCACTCGGGTCGATTCGGCCAGTCAGAAAAGTGAAGTTGTCCCAAACGGGGACAACTTCATTTCGAAAAAGGTTTAAAAGCGTTCTTCCGCTTATCAATCAATAGAACAGGATAATATTAAGTGCTTTTTGTAGCGTATTCAGGGGCCGCTTGGGGAGCGGGCTGGCTGAATCAGGATCAGTATGTAAAGAGCGGTTGGAAGGTTGAAATAGAAACAGTGAAAAGGTGCGTCTTCCAGTAATGTTGATGATTAAATCTTGGTTTCTTTTGGACATGCGTGGGGTGGTGCCCCGGGGTTCCCGGGGCTTCACCTCCGCAGAAGTGTGCTTGTAGTAATTAGATAGAGGTTGCTTTGAGTATCAGCCGGAACATACAGTCAGTCCGGGGGAGCTGTCGCAGCCATCTGAGGTCGATATGACCACAAAGGGGCCGCTGAGGGTGATTGTCACTGAGCATTCAAGGGTGTCGTAGCATCGAATCTCGCCTGTCCGGCAATCCACGACCACGATCCGGTGGCAGTCTTCCCAGAGACAGCAGTCTTCGATGGGAATGACGAGGCCCATTTCGAGCAATTCCGGGCTGGGTTCGATGGGATCGTTGTTGCTAACGCCTCCTCTGTCGTTGTCTTCGCAGCAGACTTCGTAGCCCTCTTCACAACAGTCGTTGAGCTTGGGGGTGAAGTCATCGAGGATGACAATTTCGGTGCCCGTGTCTCCGGGAATCGTCCGGAGGGCGGTGGCCGTGGTGACGACCTTTTCGATCATGGCGGTTCCGTCGCCGTCGACATCCACCATGCGGGAGGTGGCGGTCATGGAGGAGCCCATGTTTTGGAGCTTGCGCATGATGGAGCCATTTTCCATCACGAGGGACCATTTGCCACAGTCCTCGTCCACCGGAGTGGAGATCATCACGTGGCTGTTGCCCTGTCCATTCCAAATTAAGAAGCCGAGTTCTCCATTTACTTCGAAATTGGCAAGGCTGTCTTTGAGATATATCAGGCCGCCTTTGACACTGACATCGTAGCTGGCCGCCGGGACTTTTCTGGGCTTTCCGTATTGGGGAAAGTTGCGGAAGTCGACGCGGAGGTCAGGTGAGACCCGTTCCAAACGGACCGAGTCATCGACAAGGTGGAGTCTCAAGAGCTGGTCTTTGTCTTTTAAGCAAGTGCTTTTGCCGTACATATTCAGACAAACCTCCGCTTTGGAGACCTCCAACTGATTGGTGGGCTGGCAACTCACTACCAGCAGGGCCAACGGGATGAACAAATAGAGCAATTGGTGTTTCATAGTCATCGTTTTCGTTAAGAATAATCCCGAAGGTTGCACTCTGTTGTTGATGTTCCAAATGTAGAGCTCCCTTTTTTCCTGCCCAATCAAGAAAAGTAGCATTCTAAGTATTTCAATTGGGGCAATGGGCTTTTAAACGATTCTAATTTGTTATTTTGGGGGCTAACTCTAAGTTTTTCACCTGCCTATGGGGCCCTCAAATGAGTTGTTTTTATTGGTCCAATCGCTGGGCAAAGCCGAAAAAAGGCAGTTCCGCCGGTACGCCGAACGGAGCAATCCAAAGTCGTCCAACAACTACGTCCGCTTGTTCGATGCCATTTCCCAGCAGGAGGAATACGATGAAGCTGCGATCAAGAAGCGGTTCGAGGGGGAAAAATTCATCCGGAACTTCTCGGTGGCGAAGGCCTACCTCTACGATACCCTCCTCCAAAGTCTCCGGTCCGGACGGCAGGCGGCTTCTGAGGAAATGGAATTGCGCCGGTCGCTGGACCATATCGAATTGCTGCACCAGCGGGGGCTCTCCGGGCAAGCCCGGAAGATTCTGCGTCGGTCGCTCGAACGCGCCCGCTCGGAGCAATTGCCCGGATATGTCACCGAGCTCTTGCGCTGGGAGCGGCGGCTGGTGGTCGTGGACCGTAGCCCCAAGGTGCCGGAGATCCTCCGGGAAGTGGAGGCGGCCGAGAACGCGGCCCTCGCCGACCTGAAAGCCGAGACGCGGCTGTTGTCGTTGCGCGCCCGGATACGGATCATCCTGGCCAGCCGGGTGGACATCCGCAAGACCGAAGTGGCCGAGGAAATCGAATCGCTGATTTCCGATCCCTTGTTGCAGGCCCCTCCCGACGGGTTGCCCTTTTTTGCCCGCCTCGCCTACCATTTCATACACGCCAGCTACCACCGGCTCAAGGGCGCCTCCGAAGCCACCCAAAGCCACAACCGCTCGGCCCTGTTGCTCTGGGAAGGCTTTCCCCGACTTCAGCGGAGCCACCCCGACCAATACCTCAATGCCCTGACCACCTTTTTGGATGCGAGTCTGCGCATCTGGCACTTCGACGATTTCGACGCCCATATTTCCAAGATGGAGGCCCTGCCCACCACGAATGAGCGCCTTCAGGCCCGGGCATTCTACCTCGGCCAGCACCTCCAACTGCGCTATGCCATCACCGCGGGCCAACTCGCCCGGGGCCAGTCCCAACAGCCTGAAATTGAGGCCGGTTTGAAGCAGCACGCGGCCTACCTGAACCGGAACATTGAGCTGACCCTGCTCTATAACCTGACCGTCACCCTGTTTCTGGGGGGCGACCACCTGGCCACGATTCGCCTCGCGAATCGCCTGCTGAATGAACCCGACCGGGGACTCCGCCAGGACATTTTTGATGCCTTGCGCATGTTTGAGATTGTGTCCCACTTCGAGCGCTCCAATTTTGACGTGCTCGAATCGCGGATGCGTTCCTTCCAACGGCGACTCCGAACCCGCCCCCGCGAGTATCCCTACGAACAGCTCATTCTGAGGGCCGTACGCCAATTGATGGACAGTCCGGCCGATGAGCGGAAGGCGATTTGGGGAAAATTGGGGGTGGAATTGGAGCAAATGGAGGGGGCGGCCCATACGACGGGGCGGGAAGAATTGGTGTTGTGGGTGCGGTACCGGGCGGAGGGAAAAGGAGTGGAGGAGATGCTGCGGGAAAAATGGATTTAGGAGCGGCGGAGAACATGGGAAATGATCATGCCGCGGTGGAAGCGTTGGGAATGGGTGACGGAGAAATTCAACTGTTGTAAGGCCGGGACAAAATCGCCCAGCCGCCCGGCGGGGATGCGGCAAATCCAACGGAAAAAGCGGTACATGGTCCAAATGAGGAGGCGACTGAAAACCCGCATGACTCCCCGCTCAGCGGGGGTAAAATCCGTCAGGAGCCAGGCCGCTTCCGGATGCAGGTGGCGGTCGATGACCGCCAATTCCGCCGTGAGGCGTTCTCCCTCGAACAGGTCGAGGAAAAACATGGTACATACAGCATCACACCGAACATCTTTGGGGACCTCCCGAATGGTCCCTTCGATCCACTGGATTCGTTCCAGGGCATCGGGCAAATGGGCTTGGATGCGGTCCCTTGAACGCGCGACCATGGCCGGACTCAGTTCCACGTAAATGACCTGGGCCCGTTCATTGCGCCGCAATACCTCTTCCAACAACCAGCCGGTTCCACCGCCCAGGATGAGGATGCTGTCGGCCGACTCGAGTTCATCCAGCCAATGGAATTGGGCGCGGCGTAGGGAGCGGCCGTAGACGAGCCGCACGAGGCCATCGTAGACCCCGGCCAACCGATCAAATCCGCGGGCGGTGCGCGCTAGGCGGGCATGATCCATAGGCTCAGAAAAGGAATGAGGAAGGCGCCATCGCCGTAGCTGCGGTAGCGTTCGTAGCGTTGAAACCACTGGGGAAAGAGGACCAAGGCGGCCAGCAAGGTGGCCATGAGGAGGTGGATGAGGGCGACGCGATAGGTCAACCAACCCTCAAAAGTGGTTGGATCCGCGAGGCCGGTGGTGATGAATCCCACACACCCCAGGACCCCGAGCAGAATGAAGATGACCCGTTGGGACCAGGCCTTTCCGAGGGCCCGGACAAAGGACGTATGGCCGTCCTGTTGGTCGATTTCCACTTCAAACCACGAGAATTCGAGGAGATTGGTGAGGGCCAGGAGGAGAAATTGGACGAAGGACAATATGATCAGGGGCTCGTCCCAGGTACCCGATTCCAGTATGGGAAGGCCCCAGACACCGCCCGCGTAGACCAGCGCCACGCCAAATTCCTTGATCAGGAACAAGGAGGTTTTGTCCCCCACCAGCTTCACGATCAGCAGGTGGAGAATGGTCAGGCCCCCCATTCCCAACCCGAACAATACTCCGGTCAGGCTCAATTGCCAGACGGCGAGGAACCCGGTTCCCACCGCAAGGAGGATCCAAATCCCGCTGAGCCAACGGAAATGGCGGAAATGAAAGCGGTGGCGGGGAGTGCTGGCCTTGTCCCGAAGCCGGTGGGCGTCGAGCAGGTGATCCAGCGTATAGATGAGCCAGACGGAGAGGCCGAGGAGCAGGAAAAAGGGCCATTCCAATTCAGCGCCGGTGAACCGGTTGACCATGATGCCACTGCCAATGGCCCCGGCGACGACGTCCAGGCTGACCAGGCGCAGGTACCCGTAAAACTGCCGCAGGTAAGCAGCAATGGAAGGGGGATGTTGGGCCGTAGAATTGGAATTCATTCAATCGCTTGGGTCCGGAGCAGGGATTTCCTGGCCGTAAATATCGCAAATTCGGCGGTCCAAAAAGGGAAAAATCAAATCGGGAAAGTTACCCGCTCTCAGAGGTGGTCGCGGACGTCCACTTCGATGGTTTCACCGAAGTCTTTGTCGTAAATCTTCTCGACGAGTTTCTCGGCCACCAAGGCTGGGGACAGGAGCTGGCCCTGGTCCTTGTAGTCCTGGAATTTGCGGTGTTCCGGGAAGGATTCGGGGTCGGCGCTACGGATTTCGGCCTGCATTTCGGTGTTGACCACCCCGGGGGCAAAGGACATGACCTTGACGGGGTTGGCGCGGTCTTCCTGCTCTTTGGCGAGGCAACGGGCGTACATGAGGAGCCCGGCTTTGGCGGAGCAGTAGGTGCTCCATCCCTGCACGGGGCGGTAGGCAGCGCCCGAGGAAAGGTTGACGACGCGGCGGGGCACGGAAAGGTGCTCGGTTTCGCGGACCATGGTGTCCGTGATGAGGGTCGCGGCAATCAGGTTGACAGTGATGGCGCGGATGATCTTCTCGTTGACTTCGGGCTGCCCAATGCTGTGGATGGGATGAATGGTCCCGGCATTGTTGATCAGGGTGAATTCGGCGGCGTTGTCGAAGTCAATGCGGCGGACGAGGTCGTGGATGACCCGCTGGATCTTGTCGGTTTGGGACAGGTCGGCATTGAACTCGTGGAGTTCAAATCCTTTTACCTGGGCTTCCACGGCCAGGCTGGGATTGGAGTTGCGGGAGATGCTGTAAATGATGGTGTCCTCAGCGAGGAGCTGACGGACCAATGCTTCGCCTATGCCTCGGCTGGTTCCGGTGATGAGAAATAGCTTTTTTTTCATGGCTGTCCCAAGATTATAGTACCTGTGTAGCGGCCCAATTTAGTCAAAAGCTCATTGGTCGCAAAGAAACCGAACGGGAATCAGGATTCTGCGGCAGGGGGCGATCCGGCCTGTCTGAACTCACCGCCGCCCGATGCCAGGGCGGTGGTAGCGAGTAGGGAGCACCCGGTCCCGGGCGAGAGCCCGGGAGTCGCCCACTTATCCTTGCACGACCAGGTTCACAATGCGCTTCGGCACCACGATGACCTTGCGGATGTTCTTGCCTTCGATCCAGGACTGGATGTCGGGGTGGGCCAGGGCGGCTTGCTCAATGTCCTCCTTGCCGAGATCGGCGTCGACTTCGAGCTGGGCGCGCACCTTGCCGTTGATCTGGACGGGGTAGGTGATGCTGGCGACCTTGGTATGGGACTCGATGTACTCCGGCCATTCGGCGTTGGCGATGGGGCCGGGATTGCCGAGGCGTTCCCAGAGTTCTTCGGCGATGTGGGGGGCAAATGGGGCCAATGTGAGCAGGAAAGGCTCAAAAATGGCGCGTTTGCGGGACTTCTGCTTCTGGACCTCGTTGAGGAATTTCATGAACTCGGACACGGCGGTGTTCAGGCTCAGGGCCTCGATGTCGTGCTGGACCTTGCCAATGAGGACGTGGAGCGCGCGCAGTTCGTCCTTGTTTGGCTGACCATCGGTGATGGCGAGCTGGCCTTCCTGGTCGATGAAGGTGGTCCAGACCTTGCGGAGGAAGCGGGAAGCGCCCTCAATGCCTTGCATGGACCAGGGCTTGGCGTCCTCGAGCGGGCCGAGGAACATCTCATACAGGCGCAGTGTGTCGGCCCCGTAATCGTTGCAGATGTCTTCGGGGTTGACCACGTTGTGGTAGCGCTTGGACATCTTCTCGACTTGGAATCCGCAGACATATTTGCCGTCTTCCAGCACCAACTCAGCGTTTTTGTACTCTTCCCGCCAGGCCTTGAACTGGTCGGTGTCGAGGACATCGTTGCCGTCGACGTACTGGACGGGGACGTGGATGGGATCGAGTAGTTTGCCTTCGGCTTCGTACTGCTTCACGAGGCCCTTGGAAACAAAGGTGTTGGTGTCGCGGAGGCGGTAGACGAGGCTGGAGCGGCCCTGGATCATGCCCTGGTTGACGAGCTTTTGGAAGGGTTCGTCGTGGGAAATGAGGTCGAGGTCAAAGAGGACCTTGGTCCAGAAGCGGGAATAGAGGAGGTGACCGACGGCGTGTTCGGAGCCGCCGAGGTAGAGGTCGACGTTCATCCAGTACTTTTCGCGGTCGCCATCAACGAAGGCGTCGTTGTTCTGGAGGTCAAAATAGCGGAGGAAATACCAGCTGGAACCGGCGTAGCCGGGCATGGTATTGGTCTCGCGGCGGGCACCATCGGGCAGGTTGACCCAGTCGGTGACGTTGGCGAGGGGTCCTTCTCCGTCTCCGCCGGGCTGGTAGCTGGCCACTTCGGGGAGGCGCAGCGGCAATTCGCTCTCGTCGAGCGGGTAGGGGACGCCATTGCGGTAGACAATGGGGAAGGGTTCGCCCCAGTAGCGCTGGCGGCTAAAGTTGGGGTCGCGGAGGCGGTAGTTGATGGTGCCGGTTCCGATGCCCTTGGCTTCCAGGGCCTGGATGGCGGCGGGGATCGCATCGGCGACGGCGAGGCCATCAAGGAATTCGGAGTTGGCGAGGGTGCCGGTCTTGCCGGTATAGGCTTCCTCGGTGGTGTCGATGTCGTGGAAGATGTTCGGGATGGGGATGCCGAAGTGGCCCGCGAAGGCGTGGTCGCGTTCGTCGCCGCAGGGGACGGCCATGATGGCGCCGGTCCCGTAGCCCCAGAGGACGTAGTCGGCGGTCCAGATGGGGATTTGCATGCCTTCTTTAAAGGGATGCTTGGCGTAGGCCCCGGTGAATTTCCCGGTGATCTTTTTCTCCTGCTGCCGCTCGACTTCGGTCCGGTTCTTGGCCCATTCCACGTACTCCATCACTTCGTCCCGCTTGTCCGCACTCACCAGCTCGGCGACGAGGGGATGCTCGGGGGCGAGGACCATGAAGCTGGCCCCAAAAATGGTGTCGGGACGGGTGGAAAAGACCTCGATGGTGGCGTCGCTGCCTTCGACTTCGAAGTAGAAGTTGGCGCCTTCGGAACGGCCGATCCAGTTGCGTTGCTGTTCGGTGATGGGGCCGGGCCAATCGACCTGGTTGAGGCCGTCGAGGAGGCGGTCGGCGTAGGCTTTCATGCGGAAGGCCCACTGGCGCATGGGCTTGCGGACCACAGGATGGCCGCCGCGTTCGGAGACGCCGTTGACGACTTCGTCATTGGCGAGGACGGTGCCGAGGGCCGGGCACCAGTTGACTTCGGTGTAGGCGTTGTAGGCGAGGCGGAAGTCCAGCAGGATTTTGTGCTGCTCTTCCTCGGAGAAGCCTTTCCATTCCTCGGCGGTGAAGCTGCCTGCGTAGTCGTGGTGGGCGTTGAGCTTGTCGGTGCCGTGGGCTTCAAAGTGGCTGACGAGACTGGCGATGGGTTCGGCCTTGTCGGTGTCCTTGTTGTACCACGAGTGGAAGATGCGGAGGAAGATCCACTGGGTCCAGCGGTAGTATTCGGGGTCGCAGGTGCGCATGCTGTGGGAATCGGGCTCGTGGGCGAGGCCGATGCGTTCCAGCTGGCGGGTGAACATGGCGACGTTTTGGTCGGTGGTGACGGCCGGGTGCTGTCCGGTGTCGATGGCGTACTGCTCGGCGGGGAGGCCAAAGGCGTCGAAGCCCATGGGGTGGAGGACGTTGTAGCCCTGGAGGCGCTTGTAGCGGGCGACGATGTCGGTGGCAATGTAGCCGAGGGGGTGACCGACGTGGAGGCCCTTGCCGGAGGGGTAGGGGAACATGTCCAGGACGTAGTACTTGAGTTTGTCAGAATCCTGGTGGGCGGCGAAGGTGCGGTTTTCCTTCCAGAAAGCCTGCCATTTCTGTTCTATGGCGATGAAATCGTAGTTCGACATGGAATGCAATGTTCGAGTTTTGGAGGCGCAAGTTAGGAAAAAGGGCGGGGATGAGGAAGGGGGAGTTGGGGCAACTTTTTGGGGTGGTGAACGTAGACTTAAATCCCTTGTAAAAAATCCTTTTGATGTCAACCGAATCACCGGCTCCTCCGCATTGGTTTCAGAATGCCCGCACCCGTTTGTGGGTGTATTTGAGCGTCTTCATGGTGCTGGAGTTGGGCTTTGGGAGCCTCTTGCTGTTTGGTGACACTGATCTGACCTGGTTTCAGGCGTTCGTGAGTGGCCCCGTCCCGGTGACGGGGTTTGTGGCGGCGATTTCGGAGGTGTTGGCCTTGAAGCAGTACCATCGGTTGTTGGAGAAGAATGTCAGTGAGAGGGTCCAAGCAGTTCACGGTGATCCGGCTTATCTACGGTTTCACTCGGCGGTGGTCGTATTGGAAATGGTTCGTGAGTATCTGTCTCAACACGCTCCTTCCGAAATGTCCGAGATGGTGCTGGCGCAGATGATGGGAATGATACGAAAGATAGACCAGGGAGAGTTTGAAGAGTACTTCGATTTGAATGTCAGTGATATTACAGGGTCCACACGGAGCTTGCTGGAGCTGACAGTCGACAAATTGCATGATTTTAACCGGGTCATTCTCGCTCCAAAATATTCTGGTCCCGATTTGGATGATTTTTTGGAGGAGGATAAATACTACTTGGTGAAATATATGGTCAAGCTCCGTCGAATCTATTTGGTGTATTTTTCGTATATTTTGAAAGAGCATTCACGATTGAATACTGCATGAGCAACTCAGAGCAAAGAACCGCCCTTCGACTTTTACTGGATCTCAACCGAGCCGGTAAAAAAGCTATTTTGGATGTGGATGCAGTAGGGAAATCTACCCAGGTGACTGCAAAGCTGAAGAACCAGGACATTTATCTGTTTGGACCCATGGGTTTGGACCGTGATCCCCATTACGATATGGTGGTGATTCCGAAGCGGGACAAGCATTCGGGTAAGCGTGAACTCAAACGCTTGCGGTTTAATCGTGAGGACGAAACCGCATTTCCGATTCTCAAGTCGGTCCTGAATGATTTTAGGGTGCGGCGGAAAATGCAGAAGTCGACTTTGGACCAGATCAAACAGGCGGAAGCAAAGCGTCAGTTGGTCTGATTCCGCTCAACATACAACATAAAAAAACGCCGCTCTCAGAGCGGCGCATTATTTTTTACAAATCTCCTATCTCTACTTGAACATCGCTTTGATACTCCCCCACGTTCGTTGGACCGATGTGGGACTGTGGATGATGTTCGTATAATAGGTAAAGACCGAGCCGTTTTGGTACACCAGCAGTTTGTAGGTGATGTCCTTGGCTTCGTCCTTGAAGATGGTATAATCGAGGTATTGGTAGCTCTTGGTACCCGTCGGAGGGACATGATCGAGGAAAGTCCAGGAAGGTTCGTTGTCAACCTTGCGGTAGAGCTTAAAGTTCGTCACGCCGTTCTCATGGGGCACTTCAAAAGCCACGAGGACATCGCTTCCGTCCGGCGACGCGTTGAAATAATTCAACGTGATCGTATTCTGGGCTCCTGCCAGAAAACCCAAACACACAACAAAAGCGAAGGTCAGAAGTGGAATCGAAATACTTCCTAAACGCATAATGCAAATCTACCCTTTTTGGGCGCAAAGGCAAACCTAGATGGGCGAAATGTCCCCTGCAACTTACGCACCCACAGGCACAAAAAAGGAGGCCGGGCGGCCTCCTATTAGCTCTAAAATTTGGTTGTAGGGAAATAGTTGTGGTTGGATGGTGGTGTAATGAAATCTATTGTTTCGATCAGACAAGGGCAAGATAGGCGATTCTTTCCCGCCCAAATAAAAAATACTGTGAGCAGGCCCGATACATTAGTGAATGGTGACTTTTTCCAAGGGAACGTTTTGGAGGGGGCCGAAGAGAAATGATCGTTTTGGAAGGAGTTGACAGAATTGGAGGAAGGTTTGGATGGAATAAATTATTCTACTACTTTTGCATTCCGTTAATTTCAAAGAAAAAGAACATGAAGAAAGATATCCATCCGAATTACCGGCCGGTCGTCTTCAAAGATATATCCACCGACTTCGCCTTCCTGACCAAGTCCACCGTCAACACGAAGGACACCATCAAGTGGGAAGACGGCAACGAATATCCCCTGGTAAAGGTGGAAATCTCCAGCGACAGCCATCCTTTCTATACTGGCAAGCAGAAGCTCGTGGACACCGCTGGACGGGTCGACAAGTTCTACAAGCGCTACGGAAAGAAAAATTAATCCCTCCACAACGGGAATTGAAAAGAGCAGGCTTAGGTCTGCTCTTTTTTTTGCATTTTAGCCCCACCAAAGTTCGGAACCGCACCCCATGCAATATCTCATTTTCGAAGGCCAGAGCCACTTTGACCTCTATCCCCTCACCATGACCCGTCCCCTATGGGACCTCCGGGTGGGCATCTCCAAGCTCCATGAAAAATGGACCCACCTGTTACCGGCCCCGCCGGCAAAGTGGGCCTCCCATTACCTCCACCCGTACTTCAGCGATGCCGCGCCCACGGGGGAGTACACCGCCTTCAACGCGGCCTTCATCCCCCAAGCCGATTTCATCCGCGACCTCACCGAGGCATTGGCCCCGAATTCTTTTCTCCTGTCCGATGCCGGCCACGTGATCGCCTTCCGGACCGATTCCGAATCTTTTTCCCTCCCCGTCGAGCCCATTTCCAAGGCCATTGTGGCCGATGCCGGCCTGAAGGAGGTCGCGTACACGGACGCATTGCCGCCCGCCATCCACCATCCCTGGGACATTTTCCAACACAACCGCCATGCCTTCCTCCTGGACCTCGAGCGCATCCGGGCCGAGCGCCCGAACCACGGGATCCAGGATGCCCACACGACCGTCTACGGCCGCGACAATATCTTCGTGGAAGAAGGTGCCAATATCAAGGCCGCTATCATCGATGCGGAAGGCGGGCCGGTATACATCGGGCGCCATGCGACCATCCAGCCCGGGGCCATCATCCAGAATGCCCACGCCATCCTCGACCACGCCACCATCAGCATGGGCGCCAAGCTCCGGGGCGATTCGACCATCGGGCCCTGGTCCAAGGTCGGCGGCGAGGTCGGCAATTCGGTGATCCAGGGCTACTCCAACAAGGCCCACGATGGCTACCTCGGCAATTCCGTCATCGGCCATTGGTGCAACCTCGGGGCCGATACCAATACGAGCAACCTCAAAAACAACTATACCGAAGTCAAGGTCTGGAACTATCCCAAGCATGGTTTCAAGAAGAGCGGGACCATCTTTTGTGGCCTGATCATGGGTGACCACAGCAAATGTGGCATCAATACCATGTTCAATACCGGGACAGTGGTGGGCGTCAGTGCCAATGTGTTCGGGGATGGCTATCCCCGCAACTTCATTCCCAGCTTCAGCTGGGGCGGTCCCAAGGGCGTCTCGACCTACCGCCTGGACAAGGCGGCCGAAACGGCCCGCATCGTGATGGCCCGCCGAAAGATTGAATTTTCCCAGACCGACTACGATATCCTGACCAATGTATTCGCAGAGACGGCCCAGTACCGTCGATAAACCATTGAACCCACTACCATGAGAAAGAAAATTGCGGCTGGAAACTGGAAAATGAACCTCGATGCCGAGGCGGCCCAGACCCTCGCCTCTGAATTGCGGAACGTCTACGAGACCGAAATCAACAACGGCATCGATGTCATTTTATCCCCGCCCTTCGTCCACCTCCATTCTGTCAATCACCTCGTCAAGAGCCACCCGAACTTCCACGTGGCCGGCCAGAACCTTCACCAAGCCGAAAAAGGCGCCTATACCGGTGAGATTGCCGGAAGTATGCTGAAGTCCGTGGGCTGTGATTTTGTGATCGTCGGGCACTCCGAGCGACGGCAGTATTACGGCGAAGACAATGCTCTGTTGGAGGAGAAATTGCGGCGGGCATTGGCGTCTGACCTGCGCCCGATCTTCTGTCTGGGGGAATCCCTCGAAGACCGGGAAGCGGAGCGCACCTTTGATGTGGTCCGGACGCAATTGTCGGAAGCGACCTTTGGATTGACGGCCGAAGAATTTGGGCAGTTGGTAGTGGCGTATGAGCCGGTATGGGCGATTGGGACGGGAAAAACGGCTACGCCGGAGCAAGCGCAGGAAGTCCATGCCTACCTTCGGAGCCTGATCGCCGGTCAATTCGGGGATACGGTTGCCGACGACACCACGATCCTCTACGGTGGTTCCGTCAAGCCAGCCAACGCAGCTTCCTTGTTCGCTCAACCGGACATCGACGGAGGCTTGGTGGGTGGCGCCAGCTTGAAAAGCCGTGATTTCAGCGAAATCATCAAGGCTCTGGGCTAATCCTCCTCCTGAATCCAATGGTCCTGCGCCCGCAAGGGCGCCAGGGTCCGTTGATCGGGATCAAGTGTTCCCAAATCCCATGTGTAGCTGCCGGGTACAAACTTGAAGAGCAGCGAAGCCTGTCTCCAATCCTCAAACATGGTTTGGAGGTGGATTTCCATGGCCGCATCGGAGCCTTCCACGCTGATGCAATAGGGGTGGACAGGAGAGAAGCCGGGATGGACAAATGAAAATTGGTAGAGGTCGGAGGCGGGATAGGTTTTCACATCCACATAGACCCCGAAGTACTCATCAAATACACTGACCTCGAAGTCCGTGGAGGCCTCGGTGATAACCCCGTCGGGTCCCATGACGCTGAAGAACACCACCGTCGGGGACTCCGTCTGGGCCTGCGCGAACAGCCCCCAGACCAGAAATACCAGCCAGCTTCCGATCCATTTCATAGCCCCAATTTACAATCCTGAGAGTGAAGCCCGGATGATTTCTTTCACATTCCGGGCGATGACGCCGTTGCGGTTCTGGTCAAAGCCCCCGGAACCGGCCCCGTTGGAGGGGACGTGGAGGTGGCCGTAGGGTACTTGGGAGCCCGTCTGGGCGGCTAGGCGGCCGGTTCGGTACATGATTTCATTCGACAGGTAGCTGCCCCCCGAAGCCGATTCCATTTGTTCATTGTCAAGACCTGCGGTTGAAAAATGCTGGTCCGAGTCGGAACCAGTGCCGAGGTCACCCCGGCCCACGCTGGACTGGTTATAGTTTTGGTAAATGCGCACCATTTCCGCATTGATGCGGTCAAACAGCGCCCGGTCGTATTCCTCGGAGGTCCCACTGGTATGGAGCCGCAACATTTCCAGGTACTGTTCTCGCGTCGTCCCATTCCTCAGGCAAGCCTGGTCCAAAGCCCGGTCCCGCAAGGCACCTTCCCGCTCCGAGAATTCCTGGGCCCCCATCGAATAGCCGGCATCCAGCACCACGCTCGCATTGCCTTCCAGATTGGCCCCCCGAACGATCTCCACCCACGGCAATTGGGTGCGGACCCACCTCGGATTGACGCCGGAAGACCCGGGCGCCTGGCTGACCGCGGTATTTTCGGGCGAAGTGGTCCCGTTGTTGTCGGGACGGAGGGAACTGCCCCCGCGGTTTTGGGTCGCGTAGCCCTCAATATCATAATCCCCGGCACTGCTGCCCAGGCTGATGGTCATGACCATATCGACCGGATTGTCTCCGGTCATATAAGGCCGGAACAGGGACTCGATCAGGCCCTCGTCGAAATCGCCGTAGCGCACCGGAACGGTGACGGCCTGAATTTCGGCTGTGCGCCCATCGAGCGTCACGGTCGTCCCGTCGAGTTGCATGGCGGCGGCCCCCGAAGGATTGGAGAGGTCGAGGTCGACACTGGGGTAGAGGGTCGCTCCGAAGGGATCAAAGCCACTGATCAGGACCCGCAAATTCCCATCGGTGCCCGAGAAGTTGATCTGGCTGGCGTCGCGGCCCCGGGAGAAATTCTCGAAGGCATCGAGGAGGGTTTCCAGGTCGGCATCCGGCGCCCCGGAATTGCGGAGGATGGTCCGCATCTGGAGCCGGGCGACATAGACGGGCCGGTCGTCGTACTGGGTTGCTCCGCCGTCGAGGCGGATTTGAGCCGTGGCGTAGTCCCAAAGTCCCCGGCCGTGGGTTTCGACAATGGGGGTGAGGCCGGCCAGGGTGGCCGGGGCAGCGGCCACCGCCGTCTCGAAGGCGGTAACCTTGGCTTGGTAATCGCTGGTGATTCGGACTTGCCCATCCTGACCCGCCCCGTGGCTGTTGAGATAGGCATTGGTCGCACGCCCCTCTTCGACCAGGGTATGCTCATCGGGTTGCAACTGTAATGGTGGGGGGCTCCCAAGCGATTTCGCCTGAATGGTTTGGCCGCCTTCCAAGGCTGATTCTCCTAGAAATCCGTCCTGGGAGGGGGAGTAGTGGGTTTGGTCTTTCATGGAAATTAAGGATGATTAGAGATAAGATAACATTTTTTGGTTTGATGGACAACGGGTTATCTTGGGAGCTGCTGGACGAACGGGACATTTGCGTTTCGTCGCAGCCTGAACATTTGGGACCCACCGGGGTTCGTTAGTTTTGTAACATGAAGTATTATCTCGTACTCGTTTTCGCCCTCATCGCTATGTCTACTTCTTTATCTGCCCAAGGTCAAACTGCTCAGGATATTTGCCCCATCCTCATTGGGACCGACCTCCCCGATGCCACCGTCCGAAACATCGAAGGGGCCGACGTACAGGTCAGCTCCGTCACCAATGGCCAACCCACCGTGATGATCATTTACCGCGGAAGTTGGTGCCCCTATTGCAACAAACATTTCTCGAAGATTGGAGGAATAGAGGCCGAATTGAAGGAAATGGGCTATCAAATGGTGGCAGTTTCCCCGGACACACCGGAGAACCTCACCAAGACCATTGACAAGAACGATCTGACCTATACCCTGTTGTCCGACAGCAAACTCGACTTCATCAATGCCCTGGGATTGAGCTTTCTGGTCGACGACAAGACGATCAAAAGGTATAAGATGTACGGCATCAACCTGGAAAAGGCGTCGGGAGAAGCCCACCACCGCTTGCCCGTCCCCGCTTTGTTGATCATCGACAAGGAAGGCATGGTCCAGTTCACCTACGTCAATCCCAATTACAAGGTCCGGGCGAATCCAGACGTGGTCCTTGCCGCTGCCCGCGCCGCCTTGAACTAAGGCCGCGCATTTATCCCCCCAATCCCGTATTTTTGCGGCCATGCCGCAAGACATTGACATCCGGGTCCCCCTCGACCGCATCGACGACCAGCGTTACCACAAAAACCTGGTCGCCCGAAAGATGCGTACCGCTCCCCGCCGCTTGCGGGGCCTCCAATTGCTGCGGCGCTCCATCGACGCCCGCAGCCGTCCCCCCATTTTCCAACTCCGCTACCGCGCATTCACCGAGAAAGAACCCCAGCTGACCCAGCGTTGGGACTTCGAGCTTCCGAATGTCGAGGACAAGCCCCCGGTCATCATCGTGGGATTCGGACCGGCCGGCATGTTCGCCGCCTTGCAACTCATCGAGTTGGGACTGCGGCCGATTGTGCTGGAACGGGGTAAAGATGTGCGGGGCCGCCGCCGCGACCTGGCCCGCCTCAACAAGGAGGGCGTCGTCAATCCGGAGAGCAATTACTGCTTTGGAGAAGGAGGCGCTGGGACATTTTCAGATGGCAAACTTTATACGCGGAGCAAGAAACGGGGCGATATCCAACGCGTCCTCGAAATTCTGGTGGCCCACGGCGCGAGCGAGGATATCCTGATCGACGCCCATCCCCATATCGGCACCAACAAGCTGCCCAAGATCATCCAGTCGATGCGGGAGACCATCATTGCGCATGGAGGTCGGGTGGAGTTCGGGGAAAAAGTAACGGGCTTGGTGGTGAAGGAGGGCAAAGTAAAAGGAGTGAAAACTGCAGGAGGAGGTTCCTGGGAAGCGGAAAGCGTACTGCTGGCCACCGGCCATTCGGCCCGTGACATCTTCCGGATGGTCCATGCCGCAGGGTTGACCGTCGAGGCCAAGCCATTTGCCCTGGGCGTGCGGATCGAGCATCCGCAGGGCATCATCGACCGCTTGCGCTACCGGATGTCTCCCCGCCACGAAAAATTGCCGGCGGCGTCGTACAGCCTGGTGGCCCAGGCCGACGGACGGGGCGTCTACTCCTTCTGTATGTGCCCCGGAGGCATCATCTGCCCCGCTGCCACGGCCGAAGACGAACTCGTCGTCAACGGTTGGTCGCCTTCCCGCCGGGATTCGCCCTACGCGAATTCGGGTATTGTCGTGGAGGTCACCCCTCAGGAATACAGCGCCTTCGACGCGGAAGGCCCCTTTGCCGCCATGGCCTACCAGGCGGCCGTCGAAGAACGCAGTTTCACTGCCGGAGGCGGCGCCCAGGTCGCCCCCGCCCAACGCCTGACCGACTTCCTGGCCGGTCAAAGCTCTTCCCATTTGCCCAACTGCTCCTACCTGCCCGGCTTGGCCCCGGTCAACCTCCACGAGGTCCTGCCGCCGTACATCGCGAAGCGATTGGCGCTTGGCTTCCGCCAGTTTGACCAGAAAATGCGGGGTTACGTCACGGAAGAGGCCGTGGTGGTGGCGACGGAGTCCCGGACGAGTTCGCCGGTGCGGATCCCGCGCGATCCGGCGAGCCTGATGCACCCGGAGGCAGACGGTTTGTTTCCGTGTGGTGAAGGACCCGGCTATGCCGGTGGGATCATGAGCGCGGCCATGGATGGGGAGCGCTGTGCGCGGGCCATCGGGCAGTTCATGGAGGTGACCCCCTAAAAAAGAAGAAGGGCGACCTCTACAGCCGCCCTTCAAGAGTCCCTAATTCCGCCGACTCAGTCGGCGTTCCCGTTGTTGTATTTCTTGAGTGCTATTCGAATCTGTCGCACCGTGAGGATGGTAAATACGCCGCCTACACTTAAACAGACCAGTGCCATTTCTGCTTTTTCCATTGTCCCTTTCATTTTCTGTTTCTTTTCCTAACTCTATCCATCCTGACGGCTGAAGTCCGACAGGTCAATTCCGTTTCATCTCAGCCCGCGCCTTGGCGATGCCGAGGGTGAGGAGGCCAACCAGCAAGGCGATGCCGGCCCCAAGTTCGATGAATGTTGTTTGTTCCATAGCGGTAGACTTTTTCTTTTTCGAGATGGAGGGCGACTAGCGGGTCGCCTTGGTAGCTTTCACATGGTTACGATAGGCCCGCACCATTCCGAAGGAGATGAGGCCAATGAGGAGCGTTACGCCAGCAAGGGTTTCGATCATCGTTACTTTTTCCATGAGACTTACTTTTTGGTATTAGGTTTAAATAGCGAGTACAGCAAGCAAAATGTATGTTGCAGGGATAAGTGTCTTTATTTGCGGGCCGAATAATGGGCACGAACCATTCCAACCGTGAACACCGTGGCCATCAGCGCGATACCAGCAATCGTTTCTATCAAGGTGATCTTTTCCATAATCTAATCCTCCGATTCGTTTTAGTGGATACTGTGACTTTCGTCTTTGTTGCTCTTTTAGGCAAGCACTGTGCCAAAGTGGCTGGACCAAGGTGGGGTATGGGGGATTGTTCGAAGATTATTCAGAAAAGGATGCAGAATGTTAGATATTTTGTAAAAAGTGTGGCCAAGGGCTGCAAAAACAGCAGTTTGGGCGACACTTGGGACTGTACAGCGCTGTGTACAGTATAGGACAGTGCAAGGATTGAGTACCGTCCAGGACAGTAGACAAGCATGGGCGCCGGCCTGAACAGTCCACCCCCGGCACCTTAGATTCAGCTTGCCACTTCCTCTTCGATTGGTTACCTTTTTCCCAAAAGCCCATGACCGGTCCCGAAATTTTACCACTTCTCCTCCAGGCCCATGTCGACTACATCGCCGACATCCGCCAACTCGATGCCGCCCAATTCGAGTCGGCCCCCGAAGGAAAGTGGAGCCCCGGGGAACAGACCGATCATCTCCTCACTTCCATCAAGCTGATGGTGCCCGCATTTAAGTTGCCCAAGCTGGTACTCCGCCAGCGTTTCGGCAAGGCCAACCGGCCTTCCCGCAGCTACGACGATTTGGTGGCCCGGTACCAGGAAAAATTGAAGTTGGGCGGGAAATCTCCCGAACGCTTTGCCCCGGCGAAGATCACAGTGGCCGACCGGGACGCGTTGTTGGAGAAATTAGAGAAGACGGCGGAAAAGCTGGTCAAGTTGGTGGGCAAGTGGTCGGAAGCCGATCTGGATGCGTATATCCTGCCCCATCCCCTGTTGGGAAAGGTCACCATCCGGGAGATGATGATGTTCACGGTTTACCACGTCGGCCACCACCGCAACATCGTCCAGCGGATGGTCAACGAGGCCTGATCGGGCCGTTCTCCACCGACGGCTGGGCTCAGGATCAACCCAATTGGCCTCCGGCTCATTCGCAGGCCCCTTTTTCCAAAAACTTTCTACTTTTGCGGTATGGCCCTATCCAACCAAGCCACCCGTACCCTGTTCCACCTCGGACTGGTGCTGAGTTTCTTGACCGGTGTCGTGTTCAAGCAGTTCGACATTTGGCATTCCCTCCCCTTTGTCTTCATCGCCTTCGCCGGCGCCCTGAGCATCCTGATCGAATACACCCTTCGGATCCGGAAAGAATCGATCCTGTGGTTGATTCCGGCCTTTTTGTCCGTTGAATTGCTGGCGACGATCGTCTCCAAGGCGGGTTTGCCGGACATCGCGTTCGTCTTGTACATCCCCGGCGCCCTGACCTTTCTGGTCTATGGAGTCCTGTTCATCCGGGCGGGGATTGTCAAGCGAAATGAAGGGAAGGGGATCATGGTCAAATTCCTCGGATTGGGCATCTTGGCGGGAGGTTTGTCGGCCTGGGAAGCCATTACCTACGCGCCCGATCGCTTCAACTACTTCCACATTGGCTGGCGGACCCTGTTCCTGGTCGTCTTTGCCTGGCTCCTGTTGGTCGACATGACCACCAATTTCCGCAAGTATCCCCGTCTGAAAATCGAAGGGGAAATCGTCCGCATCTCTCTCTTGGTGATTGCCTGGATGTACTTCGACCGCTTTATTTTCCAGTAAGGCTTTTCAAATGATACCCTGCATCCGCAGGGCCGATTTCGTCAATTCTATCCGGCTGCGGTAAAAATTCGCCATGTCATACTCGGGCGTGGGCTCGATATTGGTGGCGAAGTAGTAACGGGCGCCGCTTTTCTGCTTGACGATCCCCACAAACCAGCCATTGTGCTCCGTTTCGTTGACGATGGACCAGCCCGTCTTGGCGAGGAGGGTATATTCCTCGGTTTCTTCGTTGACCATGACCTCGTCCATGATGCGGTGGGTGCGGTCGGAGAAACCGAATTCACGGTCGTCCCAGCGTTGGAGGAAATCGATCTGCTCCATGGGTGTGATCCGGGACTCCCCAATGACCCAAAACTCATCAAAATTGTCCTCGGTGATGACCATATTGCCATAATCCATCCGGTCGACGTACTGCTGGATCAGGTTCTGGCCCTCCATTCGGGCGAGGTCCTGGTAGCAGGGCAGGCAGGACCGGGCGTAGGCTTCGGTCAGGTCCATGTCCTTGTCCAGTTCCGACCGGCGACGCGGTTCCCCGTCCCATTCAAAGATGAAATCTGCCCCCGAAACGATACCGGATTCCAAGCCAATGATGCTGTGGGGGATCTTGAAGGTGGAAGCGGGCAAAAATCCCCGGCGCGCCCACGCAAAGTCATTGGAATAGTAGGTATTCTTGTTGGCATCCAGGACCAGGATGCAGCCGTTCACCAACTCTTCCTTGATGAGGTTGCCCCAGCTGGAAACCATTTCCCGTTCCGGTTCGGTGGAAGCGGGGGCAGGGGGCGTCTCGGGCGCCTCGTTGATGATGGTGGTCTCGTTGCGGACCGAGGTCCGGGTGGAGGAATTGGAACAGCCGATATTGGTGTCGACGGAGCAGGAAGACAACAGTCCCAAGAGGAGGAGCAGCACGGGAGTAATTCGCATACGGCAAATTTCCTCATCTGTCACCATTTTTCAAATCGTTGGGGACAAATCCGGCCGAGTTCTGAACTTGGATGGCCGAGTCTCGAACTCCGAAAGCCGAGTCTGGAACTGCGATGGCCGAGTTGGAGACTCGGAAAGCCGAGTCGGAAACTCCGACCACCCGGTCCCCGACTCCAGTCGCCTATTCCACGACTACTCCATTGCCTTAGTCCGCTCCAAAATACCCCTTGATCCAACCATTTTTCCGTCAAACTACTGGCTATCACCAAGTTTATTCCCCGTGATCCCTGTAATTGAATTGGGAAAACCATCTTTCTTGGTTAATTTTCTCCTTGAATTCAATCGTCAATGGTCTGTTTTTCTTTTAGGACAGTCGTCATTTCATTTTTCATCGTTCTCCTGGGGAGCCTGGGCCAGGTTGCGCGGGCGCAGGGGGAAGCCGATAGTTTGTGGAATGCACTGAATACGGCTGATGAGGAAGAAAGGGCGTCTATTTACAACCGTTTGGGCAGACTTTATTTTGACTCCAACCCCGACAGCTCGGTCTTGTTATTTGATTCCTCCGCCGTCATCTACCAACGGATCGGACGGCCGATTGACGCCTTGAAGGCCCGGGTCTACCAGGTTCGGAATTATGAATTCTATGGCAAGGATGTCCTGGCGATCAATGTCTACGGACGCTACCAGAATGAATTTGAATTGCTGCGGGACAGTTCCGAGTACCTGAGGTTGCTGGGGAGTGTGGGAAGTGCGTATGGGAGGCGGGGAGAACAAAAAAAGGGACTACAGGTACTCCACGAGGCTGTGGTCATATCGAGGGATCAAAAAGATACCTTGAACGAGGTGCGCCTGCTCCGGAAAATGTCGTCCGAATTCTTCTATCCTGGTGGGAGCCCGGAAGCAATTGCATTGATCGATTCTTCTATCTACCTGCTGGAGGCCAAGTCTTCGCGCTCCCTGTCGAGCCTGTCGGATAGCTATTCCAGCCGGGGGGCCCATTACCTCAAGCGGGAGGAACTCGATTTGGCGGAGGCAGATTTTACCGTTGCCCTGTCTTACGCGACCGAATCCAATGATCCCGTGAACCTGGCCTACTCCCGTTTTTTCATGAGTGAACTGTTGGCGGCCCGGGGCAAGCTCCGGGAGGGTGCGAACCTCTTTGAGACCGTCCATCTGATGGACAGCCTCGAGGGAGCCTTCAATTTGATCCTGAAAAAGGAAGCCCACTCCCATGCCTTGCTGCTGCGGGGCCGGGGAGAATCATCCGATTACTGGTTTGAAAAGGCCTTGGGGGGCATCCGGGCGATTCCCGACCTGGAGACCGAGAATGAAATGTACCTGACGCGGATCCGCCTGCTGCGGAGTATCGGTGACTTCGAGAAGGCGCTGGACATGATGGAGCAGCAAGCCAAGGTGGCCGAGCAATTTGCCTTCGAACGCCAGGCCCGGCTGGTGGAGGAGTTTCGCTTGGAGAATGAAATGGATAAAATGGCGCAGGACAATGAATTGCTCAAGGTCCGCAACGAGGGCATGGTCCGGGACCAGGACAACTATAACCGGCTCGTCTTCATCATCGCCGGTTTCGTCTTGCTGATCATTGTGGTCCTGATCTTTTTCCTCGTCCGAACCGCCCGCCTCACCCTCTCTATCAAGACCCAAAACGAGCGCCTCGCCGAACAAAATGAGCAGCTCCAGCTGCTCACCCAGGACAATGAGCTCCTCATGGGGATCGTCGCCCATGACCTCAAGGCGCCTCTGGTCAAGGTCCAGAGCCTCTTGCACCTGATCGTCGACCAGAATGAACTGAGTCCGACCAGCCTCCCGCTGGTCGACATGGCCGACCGCGTCATCGACGGCGGTCAGGCACTCGTCCAGGACATCCTCGTCCTGAGCGAAGTGGGCCGGGGCAGCACCCCCGAACTCACCTGCAATGCCTTGGGCGACCTGATCCAGGGCTGCATGGACGACTTCGTCAAAATGGCCGCCCGCAAGAAAATCGAGCTCCGGGCCGTTCCCCCTCCGGAACCCGTTGAAGCGTGGATCCATCCGCCATTCCTCCACCGTGTCATGGACAACCTCCTGTCCAATGCAATCAAGTTCTCCCAGCCGGGGAGCCCCATCGAGGTTTCCTGGGGAAGAGGTGCCGAGGGCCCCTGGTGTGAAGTCCGCGACCACGGCCCGGGCATCACCGCCGAAGAGCAAGGCAAATTGTTCCAACGATTTGCCCGGCTGAGCAACCGGCCCACGGCCGGGGAATCTTCCAGTGGCCTGGGCCTCTACATCGTCAAAACCCTGCTCGATTCCACCCACGCCCGCATCGAAGTGGACAGCGAGCCCGGCAAAGGCACCGCGTTCCGCATTCATTTCCCCGCCTCATCCCCCTCCTAAACCCAAAACCCAGGTCGCCCCGGGTTCTGAAGAAGTGAAACTGGAATGGTTAGTTATAAGCGACCGGCTTCGTCATCGAGGCCCATGTCCCGCTTTCTCGCACTCTTGATATCCTCGTGCCCAAATCGGTAGCTCAGGCTCAACCGGACCTGCCGACTATCGCCTCCCCCGGTGCCATCGATGAATACGCCGCCGTATTCGGTGATGCCGCGCCAGGGATTTGTGTAGAGGAGATCGTTCAGGGACATCTTGAGCGTCCAATTGGGGCCGAGGTCCTTGCGGGCCGAGACATTCAGGGCGCCCATGCTCCGGGTGCGGTAGGTGCCACCCCAGATGGACGGAGAATTGTACCAGCCGCTGACTTCCAGGGAGAGGTCTTTGGGCAGTTTGAAGGTGCTCTGGGCGTAGAGGCCGTAGGTGGTCCGGTCGATGCTGACGAAGGCGGAGTTGGTGGCGGTGAAATCGGAGTAGTAGACCCAGCCGCTGAGGTAGCCGCTCCACCAATCGTTGATGGGAATGGGAGCGGAGAGGTTGAAGCTGTACGTTTCCTGGTTGGCGACGTTGCGGGTGTTCAGGAAATTGCGGCGCTCGCCCTCGGCTTCGGTGACTTTGGCGAAGAAGTCGGAGACAAAGGAGTAGCTGATGCTGGTCGTGACGGCGTATTTGTAGGTATGGGACAGCTTGACATTGTCGGTGTATTGGGGTTGGAGGAAGGGGTTGCCGCGGGAAAAGGACAATTCATTCAGCTGGAATTCAAAGGGGTTCAGGGAAGCGTAATTGGGGCGTTGGATGCGGCGGCTGTACAACAAGGCAAAGGAATTCTTCCAGTTCAGGTTGTAGGTGACGCCTCCGGAGGGAAAGAGGTTGAGGTAATTCCGTTCCACCCGCTCATTGTCCTGGGGCGTTTGCGCTTCCAATTCGCCAATGCTATGGGTATGTTCCGCCCGCAAACCGCCCTGCATATTCCATTTCCCCGTCGACCATTTATAATTCACGTAGGCCGCATTCACATTTTCCAGGTACCGAAACTGGTTGCTGCGGGAGCTGTCAAAGTTCATTTCTCCGCCTTCTTCCTGGTAGAACTCAAAGGCGTTGTCGGTATCGACGGCCGAGAACTTGACGCCGGTGGAGAATACGCCCGGCCCCCATTTCTTTTCAAAGTCGGCGCGGGCGGTGTAGATGGAAATGGTGGTCGGGGTGATTTGGGAAGTGATGCGCTGGGCCAACAGGGTGGTGCCGTCGGGGGCAAAATAGTAGTTGGGTTGGAAATTGTCGCGGTCCCGGTTGTAGTGGCCGTAGTCGAGGTCGACGTTGACAGAAGTGCCCAGGGTATCTTCGAAATGGTAGTTGAGGTTCGTCGCGAGGTTGATGCTTTGGGTTGCAGAGCGGTTGGGGGCGGAAAGAATGCTGTCAATGGTGGAGTTGCCGAGGGTGGAAATGGGAGTCAGCGATTCCGCTTCGCTGTCCGAGTCGCGGAGATCGGCATTCACCAACACCCCAAACGTATGCCGGTCGTTCAACTGGTAATCCGCTCCCGTACGCACATTGTGGCTCCGGGTATCTGTCTCCGAGTCGGTCCGCTCATCGAAGACCAGCCCACTTTGGATCCGGTACAGGTAAATGAAATTGGTGCTGGGGCCCATCCGGTTGCTGTAATTGCCGAAGAGGTTCAGCTTCTTGCGGCGGTGGTTCAAGGCCAGACTGCCATTGCCCCGCAGCCGCTGGCCATAAATGAGGCCCGCACTGGCCGTCCCATTGGTGCCCATGCCCTTTTCCCGGGCCATCACCAGGTTGATGATCCCCCCATTGCCCGCTGCGTCGAACCGCGACGACGGCTGGGTGATGATTTCCACCGACTCAATGGCGTCGGCGGGCAGGGACTTGAGGTAATTCGCGCGGTCTTCCCCCTGCAAGGCCAGCGGGCGACCGTCCACATAGATCTGCACCCCGGTTTTTCCTTCCACCATTACATCGTCGTTTTGGTCCACCGTCACCCCGGGAGCCTTGCGCAGCAGTTCCAGGGCCTGGTCCCCTGTGGTCGAGAGGTTCCCGGCGACGTAGAAGACGGTCTTGTCCGGTTCGACCCGGATCAGGGGCCGCTCGGTGGTGATCTCCACCGCATCCAATTCGAGGGCCTCAAGGGCGATTTTGCCCATGTCGAGGTCGGAACCAATCATCTCTATAGGCAGGGAACGCTTGGCGTATCCCACCCCGCTCACATCCAGCCGGTACGTACCCGCCTCGACACCACGGAATACAAATTGGCCTTCCGCGTCGGTCAATTGCGCGGAGGCGAGGGTGCTGTCCGCAGCATATAACAGGGCGGGGGCGGCGGCGAGGGCCTCTCCCGCATCATTGGTCAGGAGTCCTTTGAGGGTCGCGGTCTGGGTGAAGCCATTTGTCCCGAAAAGACCGAGGGCAAAAATGAGGAGGAGGCGCAGTAGATGAGTAGATCGTAGTTCCATGATGTGTTTCATTTGGGTTCGGAACAAAGGTGGGGGGGCAAAAGGGGTATTGAAAGAGGTTTTGGGTGAGTGGGCCTATGCTTCGGTGAATGGCCGGGGACCATTCGTCTGCTCCTGGGACCGTTCGTCGGTCAGTGGGCGGGAGTGTGAAAGAAAAGGGATATATTGATTCAATGAACGAATTGGATCAAAAGTGGTATCAGCGCCGGGTGTTCTCGGTGCGCATTGGAGAGGCCTTATTATTGGTCGGCATCTACCTCCTGTTTGCATTCCTCTACGCCCTCACCCTCTGGCTCAACCGGATGGGGCCCGAGGACCCGGACGATCACCTGTTCGAATTTGGCAGCCTCATGAACAATGGCGGCCTCCAATACCTGATCGAGCTGGTGCTGACCGTGGTGGTGTGGATACTGGTATTCCGAATTATGCGGCAAAGACCTCTCTGGCAGCGGTTGCTGGCCCATTTGGTGACCATGCCGCTCTGGGTCTACGGCGCTCAACAAATCTACTATGTCAGTTGTGAGGCACTGGGCATGTTTCACCTCAAGGGAGCTGGTTCCTGGTGGGACATTTACATTCCCATGCTCTTTTACATCCTCCAATTCGGCATCCTCCACGCCTACGAATACTTCACTTCCTACCAGAAGAAGCTCCGAAATGAGATTGAGCTCAAGAATGCGGCGCTCCGCAGCGAGCTGAGCGCGATCAAGGCCCAATTGAATCCCCATTTCCTCTACAATGTTTTCAATACGATCAGTGCAAGTGTCCCGCCCGAGTTGGAAACCACCCGGGAGATGATTGCTCGTTTGTCCGACCTCTTCCGCTACCAATTGCGGGCCTCCCAGACCGACTTGGTTCCCCTGCGGGACGAGTTGGAATTCGTGCGGGGCTATTTGGAACTCGAGCAACAACGGTTTGAAGACCGCCTGACGGTGGACATCCACGTGCCGGACCATTTGCTGGAAGCGA
Organism: uncultured bacterium; assembly: GCA_963923035.1. Classification (GTDB taxonomy): domain Bacteria; phylum Bacteroidota; class Bacteroidia; order J057; family JADKCL01; genus CAWUKT01. The sequence continues at coordinate 18,641 of CAWUKT010000051.1, read as the reverse complement.
TGGTGCCGCCCATGATCCTCCAGCCCATCGTAGAGAATTCGGTCAAGCATGGGTTGGCCTCGTTGATTGAAGGGGGAAAAATCAAAGTCCGGATTGAGCAGGAGGATGGAAAACTGACCTTTGAGGTGGCCGATACCGGGGTCGGGGTGGAGGACAAGGAAGAGGCCCTCCGCAGTGGCGTCGGGCTCAGCAATACCCAAATGCGCCTCCAAAAGATGTACGATTCCTCCCTGCAACTCCTCGACAATTCTCCCAGGGGCCTCATTGTACGCTTCGCCTTATGAAAAAGATAGTCATTGTCGACGATGAAAAGGCCGGGCGCTCCCTCATCGCCGAGTACCTGCAATTTCACCCCGACCTGATCACGGTCGGGGAAGCCAACAACGGCGTCGACGCCATCCGCATCATCAATGAATTTCGACCCGATCTCGTATTTCTGGACGTGCAAATGCCCGGGATGACAGGTTTCCAGGTCTTGCAACACCTGGAAGAATTGCCCCGCATCATTTTCTCCACCGCCTACGACAAATACGCGCTCAAGGCCTTCGAAGTCCACGCCGTCGACTACCTCCTGAAGCCTTATACGCGGGAGCGCTTCGATGCCGCCATCGCCCGCTTGGGAGACGATTCAAAGGGCTCCGTGGCCCCGCTGACCGATTCCCTGCTGATGACCACGCGGGACTATCCCGAACGGGTCCTCGTCGAGCGCAATAAGAGATATGTGACGCTTCCGGTCGCCGAAATCTTCCAAATCACTGCCTACGGTGACTATTCCCGGATTCACAGCCAGGACACGGTCTACCTGAGCAGCCACGGCATCTCCGTGCTGGAAAAAAAGCTCAACCCGGCGGATTTTATGCGGATCCACCGCAGCTGCATCATCAACATGGGCGCGGTGCAGGAAATTGCGCGCTACGGCAAGAGTTACCTTGTCACCCTCCGCAATGGCGAGACGGCAAAGGTGAGCCGCGGCTACGCGGACAAGATCAAGGACCTCATGGTCTGATCACAGCCCCAGCTGGATCCCTGCTTTGAGGCCTACGTAGTAGGCGCCATTCAGGATGCTCGGGTCCTCCCCGGCAATGACGAAGGGATTGGCTTTGACTTGGATTCCCCACAAGATATTGAAGGTATTTTCGACTTCGATGGTGTGCTCGATGCCCAATCGGGCGAACAGCTGATCGAAGAGGAGTTCGTCGTCGGTGACGGTGGGATCGGTGGTCTCGCGGACGTTGACGAAGCCGAAGCCAGCGCCGAGGGTCATGTGGACCTCGGCCTTGCGGCCGTCGTAGGTGCGGAAGCGCATGTCCACGGGAATTTCGAGGAGGAAGGTCCGGTAGTCGTAGGTGAAGCCGGCCGGCCAGGCGACCGAGCGGCTGACCTGTCCCATTTCAGCTCCGGCGACGAGTTGGAACTGGTCGCTGAAAATGGCTCCGATCTGGATGCCCCCGGTGACGCCGGATCGGTATTCCTCGGACGCATCGGCAAAATAATGGCCGTGCGGCATGCCGTAGAGGTTGAGGAGGATGACGGCGGGGGAGCCGGTGCCCATGACGGAGGGGCATTGGGCCTGGGCATTGCGGGGCAGCGCCAGGAGGCCGACGAGGAGGAGGCCAGCGAGGAATCGGAGGGTATTTTTCGCAATCATGGCCGAAAAATCGGGATTCTGAAGGAGAAAGGGAAGGGGGCGTAGGAATTGGGGAAAAATGGTAGGGGAATGGGGGGCGTGGTTGCGGACATTTCTATGTGTGTAATGCTCTTTAGGGTTTCTGAGAGAGCAAAAAGGTGGCCCTGATCCAGGACAAATCCTCATTTCCGTATTACAAAAACCGATCCGGATTGCTGACCATTGCTATCCCCGGCAACTCTGCCTTTTTAAGAATCGAAGTCACACCGCTGAATGGCAAACAAAGAGAATCCCGAATACCGGGAAAGTGAAGATCGGTATAAAAATTCCTATGAGGCTCTCTACGATAAGTTAAAGGGAGTTATTAGAAATGAGGTAAGGACCATTTCAGAAGCAAAATGGTCTTTCAAGGTCTTACTCATACTCATGCTACTTCCCAACTTGATTATATTTCTTTTTCTTGCTCTCATCTCATTTATCTTTTGGCCTTTGGGAGACTTGAGAGATAGTGTTGTGGTTGGAATTTTTTTTGCTATGCTCGTTCCTATATTTCAACTTTTGCTAACCCTATTCATGTGTTCTGGAGTTGATCGCTATTTTAAACTAACCGTCGAGTCCAAAGAATATGAAGAGCCATTAAAAGGAATCATCGTTTCGATACCTGGAACAGGACTAGAACCCTTGGTAACAAATACCCATGGCCAGATAGCATTTCCTGTACACCTCACCAAGCCAAACTTTGGAGCGAAAATACTCGCAAGGGAATATTGCAGTGATTGCTTTCAGGATATTCAAATGAAAGTCATTCTTCATGATCCCGAAACCGGGATTAAAAAGCTCGATACTGTCCATTTCAACTACGGAACTCAATTCTTTCCTTACGTGGGAGACCCTACTTATTTCGAAGAAGAAGACACCATTTTGTTTTTAAAACCACTCAAACTATGAAACCGTCATCTTGTAAATCAATGCTATTGTTCTTATGGATGTTAGCATCTGTAATCCCTGCAATGTCGCAGAATACAATATTTCGCCTCAATGTGTTTTTGAAGGTTGCAGTTCCAGATAATATGGGTTCTGGCCTGGAATCTGGAATATCCGAAATTATCAAAAAGAAAAGTCGGATTTACATTCGGGCAGAATCCTCGGAATATAAGACAGAGGCGAAGTACATCGGAGAAAAGGACAAGCTGGTTTTTCTTTACCCATTCAATGAACATCAAATCAAGATGTATGGAGGAAATACTTTCAATTTCCAATTCACCATCCAAACTCCCAACGTCCCAAGTCAGATCATTTACCAAAAAAATTTTCAAGTGAAAGGGGACCATAAGGAGCCACACGATGTATATCTGGATTTGCCTTGGAATGAAGTACTTGAATCACTACTCATTGTAGATTCAGTGGAAGTAGTAGATGAGGTTGATCCTGATATGGCTGATACCGTAATTCTGGCCAGTTCTCCCCCAATAGTGACACCCCCCAAAACGAATTATAAGGCTTTATACCGAGTTACTCTCCGCAACTTGAGAAATGAAGAGAAAGTCAATGGTGAGCGAAAAAGAACAATTCAATCTTTGAGAGGGGACAAAACTAAAATGGAGGAGGAGCTAAATACTCTGAATGCAAAAGTCGATATTATTGAGACGGAATCTTCGGAAAGATTAAATAAGTACCTGTCCCAAAAAAGGATTTCAGATTCACTAAGTCATGTCGTCAGAAGACTTTCTAAGACTCCGGTTCAGCCCGAATGTTTTTGTAAAAGTTTTAGTAGAGAGGATAGTGAGGCCAGGATTTTTGTGAGACTGCAGAATCTGGATAGAAAAGAGGTGAATCTCCATGGAGGAAATATCAATGTTACTTGGCAAGAGTATGAAAAGAATGGGGATGATCCTACCATTAGACTTCCGTTTTCTACAACAGAGTCAGGAATCAATTCGGGATATATCTTAAGAGTCAGTACGACTGGCCAGAAGACTGGGATCATGAAGGTGATACACGAAGATCCTGTGAATCCTGCCAAGAAAATTATTTTGGGGGTATTTCCTATGTTTTACGGTCACATCGAATGTAAAGATAAGCCTGTCGCATATCCAGACTTTTACCATCAGGACGCTTCTACCATCAGACTCCTTATTGGCGATGAAGTTGAAACGATCCATAGTCAACAAGTCATATCTGCTCGGGAAGGAGAATCGGTTCTGGACATTAAGCTCACCACAATTCAGAACCAAAATAAGAAGCACGATGTAGGATTGGATATTTACAGGAACGATGAACTTCTGTTTGACGGTATGGAGAATGAGAAGAATAAGGGAATACTTCTCTATTCGGAGAAGGTATTATTCCCTAAAGGAGTTGATCACTATTATTTGATTTTTCAAAGCAAAAGAGATAGCGATATAGATTTAAAGATTACAACTAATTCAATAGGACCTCCTGAATTCGTGAAGATTCGTGCAGGTAAATCAAGAATTATCCGAGTTCAGAGTTCTTCCTATGCTTCACAGCCAGGAAAATAACGGAAACGGAACCTCCCCCCAAGCCCCCCGCTAACCATCCCCAAACAAGTCCAGCTGCTCCCCCGGACGTTTACGCTTGGGCTTGGGCCGCCGCTCCACCGTGCGGCCACCGTGCGCGTCCGAAATCATGCGCTCCTCCGCAAGGGCGGAGTCCAACGAACGGGGCTCGGAGACCTCCTCCTCGAGGCGGGCGGCCAGGCGGCCCAGCTTCTTCAGTGCGGCTTGCTTGTCCGAGTGGCCCATCTTGGCCTGCTCGACCGACTTCCGTAACGTCGAAATCGTCTCGTCGTAGACCTTGGTCGGGACGGGAAAGGGATTCCCGCCCTTGCTCCCGTGGGCAAACGCATAGCGGGCCGGGTCGCTGAACCGCGAGGGCGTGCCGTGGATGACCTCGGAGATCAAAGTCAGCGATTGTAAGGTCCGCGGCCCCATGCCTTTCAGCAGCAAGAGGTCCTCGAAGCCGCCCACGTGGGTTTCCTGGGCCGCGCGGAGAATTCCTTCCAGGCGCTTCATGTTGATGTCTTGGGGGCGGATGCCCTTTTGCAGAGGCACGACCATCTTGGGCAACTCTTTCAACAGATGCTCCGGCCCTTCGCCGGAAATGTCCAGGATGCCCTCCCGCGTGGGGCGGGCATCCTTCGCAACGAGATTCAAAATCTCGCCCTGGTGGTCGCCGCAGACTGCGGCGTGGGGTTCTTCGACGAAGGACTCGACCTGGGCCGAATGCCAATGGTAGCGGCGGGCGCGGTGGTCCTTGGGGCGCATGCCCTGCTGGACGATGCTCCAATCGCCGGCGTCGCTCACCACGAAGTGGTGGAGGTACAATTGGAAGCCGTCCTGGACGGCGGTATTGTCCACTTTCGCACTCAATTTGCTGCTGCGTACCAATTCCTCCGCGTCCAATCCCGTCTGGTCACCCACCCGGCGGAGTTGATCCGGCGTGCGACGGGACGCATTTCCTTTTCCCCCGCATACATACAACCCCAACTCTTTCCCGACCGGATTCACCGATTGTTGGAGGGCGCGCATGACGGCTGTCGTCACACCGGAGCTGTTCCAATCCATGCCGATGACCGCCCCGAAACTCTGGAACCAAAAAGGATCGGAAAGACGGGACAGAAAGGCCTGGTGGCCGTATTCGACGAGGATGGCCTCGACCATGACCCGGCTGAGCTGCACCATTCGGTCGAACAGCCAGCTGGGGATATGCCCTCCCATGAGGGCCAGGTCCGAGGAGCCAGATTGTTTCATGGGGAATAAGGTCTAATACCCACCGGGATGCCAAGCGGAATCAATGCGGATACAGAATGAAAACCGGAAGCGGGTTGAATGGTTTGGCCGGGGAAGGTCGGAAGCAGTTGGCCCAATGGATTGGTGGTCAAGATCAGAGAGGAGGAAGAGAGAATCGGAAATGGGAGACCCTGTTTTCAGCTCACCCGCAAAGGGGAATTCCCCCGGCTGAAGCCATCCAGTCCAATTCTGAGTCCCCAAAAGACCTTTTTCCGCCCATTCTCCAACCTTCCCGGACCGTCTATGTTAGTCCGTAATGAAATCCCTACTGACCACCTTACTTGTACTATTGACTTGCCTTGTCGTCCATGCCCAATCCACCAATGGCACGGCACTCCTCCAAAACCAAACCGACCACAGCGGGATCACCGTGAAGTTCACGGCGGTTTCTCCTTCGGGCCAGACCGATTCGGTGATGACCGACTCGGCCGGCAATTACAGCATCACCCTCGCCAACGGCATTTACACCGTTGATTTCTCCAAGACCGGCTTCCTTTCCATCCCCTACCAGAACGGCAACCTGCTCGTCCTCGGTGCCTCTACCACAACCCTGGCCACGGCCACCCTGCCCATCGGCAACTACAAGGCGGTGGAAGGCGATGTCTCCGGCATCTGGTACCCGGACACCATATACCTCGTCACCAAGAATGTCCTGGTCCCCGGCGGGCAATCCCTGACGATTTTGCCCGGGACCGAAGTCGCATTCGACGGGAATTACAGCCTGTCGCTCCAGGGCGACTTCACTGCGGTGGGCACCGAATTGGAACCCATTCTGTTCACCTTGTCTCCCTCCGCGACCGTTCCTTACTGGGACAATATCGGCGTCGCCGAGCACGGACCGGTCGGGGCATTCACCCTCGACACTGCCCGCTTCCAACATTGTATCATCGAGTTTGCGACCTCGGCCGTCATCGCCGGTCGCTACCAACCCGGTGATCCGATTTTCTTCGATTTCCAGAACAACCTCGTTCGGAACAGCGAGCACACCGGTATCCTCGTGAGTGGCCGGGTCAACAGCGTCATCATGGGCAATGAATTTGAGATGATGTCGGGCACCGCCATCAGCGTCCAGCCCTCCGACAGTTCCTTCGCCGATGTCCAGTGCAACAACATCCACAACGTCGGCGGCATTGGCATTTCCTCGTTTGGCAATCAGGGCGACTTGCTCGTCGCCAGCAACTACGTCCATGACATGCCGGGAAGCCACACCTTTGGCCTGCGGATCCAGCCCGCAGCCGGTACGACCATCGTCCGGAACAACCTCGTGGAGAATGTGGGGATCGGCATCAATGAGGCATCACATACCGTTGCCCACCTGACGGTCAATATCCACAACAACCAGGTCAACAACTGTACCCACGGCATCCAGTTTGGCGCGGTTGGAGCCGGGGCGTTTGAGATGAATGTCGTGCGCAATTGTAGCATTGCCTTTTTCCAACCTTCCTGGGCCACGAACGCACCCCTGACCGTTTCCTACAATTCCCTCTGGAACAATACCATCGACTTTCAGGATGTGATGTTGCCGGGCTTGGGGAATATCGTCACGACCAACAACAATGGCGACCCCGTCGACCTCTGGTTCAACCTTTTCCTCGACCCCGAAATCAATTCTCCCAATACCTATTATCCCGCTCCGACCTCGCCACTCATCAATGCGGGCAACCCTGCCGATCAACTGGATCCCGACAACTCGATCGCGGACATCGGATTGCGCCAGGTATATGTGAACTGCACGAACCTCCCCGAACTGGGCACCCGCCTGCCCACTTCCGCCGAAGGACTTGAGCCTGCATTTGCCGCCTCGACCAGTGTCTTCCCGAATCCCACCAATGGCCGGTTCCGGGTGGAAAGCGATCAGCCCATCGAATGGGTAGAGCTTTGGTCCCTCGATGGACGGCGGCTGGAATTGAGAGAAGGGCAAACCGGAGCCTATGACGTCGATGGCTACCCCGCTGGCATTTACCTGCTCCGCATCCAGACCGTTGCCGGTCTGGAAAGCCGCAAGCTGCTCTTACAGTAAACTTTTTCCAACTGGCCAGTGGCCAGGAAGGCTCCCGCTTCAATGCAACCCGGCGAAGCGGGGGCTGGAAATTATAGGCAGTCCCTCGACCTTCCCGTCGGGGGACTTCTTTTATGCTATTTCTTGACTCTTTCGATGGCGCAGTCATTCTCCCCGAAAGGACAAACCTGGGCGTCCCTGTTCACCTTAGCCGGAATTTTTCTATATTCCTCGCCGGATCAGTTAGAACGAAAGAAATGCTGAAAATCAATCGTACACCAGCCCGTCTGTGGTCATGGGGATATGCCATCCTCTTTTTGGGGTTGATGCTGGTGGGGAAGAATGGGCTGCGGGCGGAGCCGGGGAATGCGAAGGTGGACAGCCTGGAAGCTCTCCTGGAGGCGAGTACCGATGACTTTGAGCAATGGGACCTGTGTACGCAGCTGTTTTTGGAGTTCGTCTACTCACAGCCGGAGGAATCATTTGGATATGCGGATCGAGGTCTTGACATCGCTCAGTCAATGGGCGACGATTCCCTGATCGCCCAATCCTACGTCAACCTGGGCACGGCCCGCATCATTGGCAATGAGTATTCGGAGGCCATCCTGTATTTGACCGAGGGGGTAAAGGTTGCCCAGTCCATCGGCGATTCATCTTTGATGATCCGGATCCACGTGAACCTGGGGGCCGCTTATACCCAATTGGGAAATGACGAGCGCGGAATCCGCGAGCTGGAAATTGCCTTGGGACTCATTTCCGACGAGACTCCCGGGGGCTTTCAGGTGGCGGTGTTCAATAACTTGGGAGCAGCCTATACCGAGAAAGAACAATACGAGACGGCCCTGGACCTGTTTCAGCGGGCGAAGCCCCTGATCCGTCCCTGGGACCTGCGGCGCAAGGCCATGAATGCAAGCAATATTGCTCAGATTTACAATTATTTGGGGCAGCCGAAGGAAGCATTGGCGCCAGCGAGGGAGTCCATTGAATACGCCCGGGAGAGCGGTACTTCCGAACAAATGGTGGCCGGATTCAACAGTCTGGCCGACGCGCTGGAAGATCTTGGCCGGTACCGGGAGGCCGGAGAAGCGGTGGATTCCATGATGGTATACGCCGAATTGACTGCGATTCCCAATATCATAGAAACGGCATTGGGAGGTAAGGCGCGTTATCTGGAGTCAACCCAACAGTATAAGTTGGCGCTGGAAGCCCACAAGAAGTTGATGGAGTACAAGGATTCGGTGAATGTGGCCAACCAGGAGGAGAGCATTGCGGAGCTTCAGGTGAAAATGGAACTCAGTGAAAAGGATGCGGCGGCGGAATTGGCGCGTTCCCAGACCGAGTTGGAGCGGCAGAAACGCTTGCGCCAGAACAACCTGCTGTTGTTGCTGGGCATCGGCTTGGGGGTACTGGCAGTGGGGGCAGCGGTGCTGGTCATTGGGCTGGCGGTCCGCAACCGGGCCAACCGCAAGCTGCGGGAGCAGAACAAGGTCATTGCGGACAAGAATGACCTGTTGCAGCGGCAAAAGGAAGCCCTTGAAGACCTCAACCGGGAAAAAGATGGTCTCATCGGCATTGTGGCCCACGACCTGAAGTCACCTTTGAACAAGAGTCTGGCCCTGATCCAGATGATCGAGACTTCGGGGGAATTGAATCCCTCCCAGCAGCAGGCGGTGGACATGATCCGCAAGTCGAATACCGACGGGACCCAACTGATCCGCGATTTGCTGGAGCTGAATTCATTGGAGCAGGTGGAAAGCAAACAGGAAAAGGCTCCCGTGGACGCACGGGAGGTCATCGAAAACCTGGCTGCGACCTTTGCCCCGGAGGCCCAACGCAAGCAGATCCAATTCCACCTCCAGCTCCCCCCGGAATCGCTCACGCTGCATACCCACCGCCTTTCATTGTGCCGAATCCTCGAAAACCTCATCTCCAACGCCCTCAAGTTCAGCAACTCAGGCACCTCGATTCAGGTAGAGGCCATTCCCAGCCCCAATCAATTGGAGCTGAGGGTCCACGATCAGGGCCCCGGCATTTCGCCCCAGGACCAACAAAAGTTGTTCAAGAAGTTCCAACGCCTGAGTGCCAAGCCCACCGGCGGGGAAAATTCGACCGGACTGGGACTGGCCATCACCAAGTCCCTGGTGGAGCGCCTGGGCGGGGAGATTCAAGTGAAAAGTCAACTGGGAAAGGGGACTTCATTCGTGGTGAGCTTACCTAAAGCAAACTAAAACAGTATTATCAGTAAAGGAAAGCTGGAATTTCCTATCTTAAGAACCTGGATCAGTTCAATTACTGAAATTTGACATGAGAGAGACCATTTTATCCGATTCCCCCAAGCAGGGAATGTTCCGGCTGTGTTTGATCGTGCTTTTTTTAATGGGAGCAAGCCCCTCCCTGTTTGCCCAACCCAAGCCCATCAACCTCGACAGTCTGGAAAATACCCTCGAGGACATCGAGGACGAGAAAGAAAGATGGTTGACCTATACGACCCTTTTTAAGAACGCGGCCTTTGCCGAGCCCCTGCGGGCCTATCAATATGCCGAGGAAGCCCTCTTGTTGGCGCAATCCCAGGGGGATGACTCCTTGCTGGCACATTCCTACGCCAACCTCGGGACCAGTAAGGTCCGGATGGACGAGTACGACGACGCCATTGAATTCTATTCCAAGGCCATTCCCTATACCCAGGAAGCCCGCGACAACAACCTGATGATCGGGATTCGCATCAACATGGGAACGGCCTATTTCCAGATGAAGAACCGCGAACGCGGCATGGCCCAATTGGAAGATGCCTTGGGATTGATCCGGGACGATACCCCGGGTGCCTACCGCATTGTGATCTACAACAACCTCGGTGCGACCTACGAAGGAGACGAGAACTTTGATGGAGCGCTTGAGATGTACCAGGAAGCAGCCAAGCTCCTCCAGCCGAACGATGTCCGGCGGCGGGCGCTTAACCTGAGCAATATTTCCCAGGTCTACAATGCGCTGAAAAAGTATGAAGAAGCCGTCCAATACGCGAAAGAGGCAGTAGAAATCGTTTCCGGGACGGGGTTCAAGGAACAGTTGGTGACCAGTTACCGCAACATGGCGGACGCCCTCGGCAACCTGGGGCGAACCGCTGAAGCCAGCCGGGCCATCGATTCCATGATGTTCCATGCGGTGAATGCCGGGATTCCCACCACCATGCAAGTCGCTCTGGTGGGCAAGTCCCAGCACCTGGAAAAGGTCGGGCGCTACAAAGAAGCCCTGGATACCTACCAGCAGTATGTCCAATACAAAGATTCGGTCAGCGTGGCCAACCAGGAAGAGAAAATAGCCGAGTTGCAGGTGAAGATGGATGTACAGGAAAAAGAGGCGGCGGCGACCCTGGCCACCACCGAAGCGGAAGTCGAGCGGCAAAAACGCCTGCGCCAAAGGAACTTACTGTGGTTGCTGGGCATCGGATTGGGGGGTCTGGTCATTGCAGCCACGATCCTGGTCATTGGATTGGTGGTGCGGAGTCGGGCGAACAGCCAATTGCGGGAGCGGAATGAGATCATCGCCCAGAAGAACGACCTCCTGCAACGGCAGAAGTCCGCGCTGGAAGACCTGAACCGTGAGAAGGATGGCCTCATCGGCATTGTGGCCCACGACCTGAAGTCGCCCCTCAACAAGTCCCTGGCGCTGATGGAGATGATCGAAACGACCGGGGAATTGAACCCGGCCCAGCAGCGCGCTGCTGACATGATCAAGAAATCCAACGCAGACGGCACCCTCCTCATCCGCGACCTCCTCGAGCTCAACTCCATCGAGATGGCCGAGGTGGACCAGGAACTCTCTCCCGTGGAGGCACGGGAGTTCTTGCAGGAGATGGCGGCGACCTTCGCCGCCGAAGCCGACCGCAAGAAAATCGAACTCGAAATGATGGTCCCCAAGGACCGCCTGGAATTCCAGACCCACCGTCTGTCCCTGGGCCGCATCCTCGAAAACCTCATTTCCAATGCCCTCAAGTTCAGCCCGGCCGGGACCTCCATCAAGGTCGAAGCCCTGGAGAAGGCTGGCCAATTGGAATTGGCGGTGCGGGACCAGGGGCCCGGCATCTCCTCCGAGGACCAGCAGAAGCTGTTCAAGAAGTTCCAGCGCCTGAGTGCCAAGCCCACCGGCGGGGAAAGTTCAACCGGCCTCGGCCTGGCCATTACCAAGTCCCTGGTCGAGAAATTGGGCGGATTCATCCGGGTGGAAAGCGAATTGGGGAAGGGGACTTCCTTCGTCGTGAGCCTGCCCCTGGCCTAGCAAGGGAAATGGGGGAATGAACAGCAGGAAAAGGGGAAAATTCCTATCTTTCGGGTAACTCCCTCTAACTAAATGACCATGTTCCTTCTCCCGTGCCCCCCGCGAAAGCTCGCCCATGCCCTGCGCAGAAGGCAATTGGCCTTGATTCTCTTTTTATTTCCCCTGTTCCTCTCCGCAGCCCCCTTCAATTCCGACAGTTTAGAACGTGCGCTCAAGCAGGAAACCCCCTCCGTGGAACAATGGAAGGGCTACCGACAATTGTTGTCTACTTCGCTCTATATCAATCCGGTCAAGAGCGAACGCTACGCCGAAGCGATGCTGGAATCGGCCGAAGCCCTGGACAACGATTCCCTGATTGCGGCTTCCTATACCGACCTCGGCATGGTCCACGTACGTCTGAACCACTACGAGGAGGCGATTACCTTCCTGACCCAGGCCCTCCAACGGGCCGAAGTGGTCGGGGATTCCAATTTGTTGATCCGCACCCACATCAATCTCAGTGCCGCCCACCTCAACCATTCCAAGCACGCCGAGGGCCACAAAGAGCTCTTTGCTGCCCGGGACCTCATCAATCCCAATACCCCCCGGCATTACCAGCAAACCATTTTCAATAACCTGGGAGGGGTGTACAAGTCCATGGACAATTACCGGGAGGCGCTGGAGATGTACGAAAAGGCGAGACAGGTGGCCGAGCCGGCCGACATCCGCAGCCGGGCCATGATCGCGGCCAATATGGGCTCGGTCTATATCCAATTGGAGAACCTTCCCCGCGCCCTCGAATACGCCCAATTGGCGATCAACCTGGCCCAGGGAACCAACTTTCACGAACAGCTGGCCTACGCCTTCGGGGTGCAGTCCCGGGCCGAACGGAAACTGGGCAATATTGCATTGTCCCGGGCCCACCTCGATTCCATGATCACCCATTCCGAAGCCTCGGGAGTCCCCTTCCGCATCCAACTGGCGAAGGAGGAGGAGGCGAAATTCTTCGCCGAAACCCGGGACTACCGCAGTGCCTATTTTGCCTTTCGCAGTTTCACCGCCTACAAAGATTCCTTGCAGGAGATCGTTGAGAATGAGCGAATCCGGGAGCTACGGGAGCGGATGGACCTGAAGGAAGAGAACCTGGACAGCGAATTGAGAAAGGCGAAGATGGAGCTGCAATTGTCGGAGGAGAAAAGGGCCAACGAGAAATGGTTGATCATGGGAATTGCCGGGGGAATGCTGCTCCTGGGAGTGGGGCTGGTGATCATCGCCCTGATCCTGCTTAAACGGAGCAGGAAAACCCCGGCTCGGTAGACCCGCTCAGCGGGTCAGTAGCGGTAGCCTTTTCCACCATCTTCCTCCAACTCAATCCCCAAGGACAAGACCATCCGGTTCACAAAATTGAAATAGGCCGTCACCAGCACGGCATCCAGAATCGCCGCGTCGGAGAGTCCGTGGACCCGCAAGGTATCCGTAAAGTCCTGGTCTTCATGGGCGGCCGGATTTTGGGTCAGCCCTTTCGCAAACTCAGCCATCGCGAGTTGGCGCGCATCCAATACCGTTTCCCATTCCCCCTGCACGAATTGCTCCAACCGCGCATCGTCTTTCCAGTACTTGTTCAGCGCCTCGCCGTGGTGGCGGGTGCAATAGTGGCAGCCATTGGCGATGGAAACGGCCGTGCCCAGCAGTTCCCGGTCGGCGCGGGACAGCTCGGACCGGGAGTACATGATCTCCATGTACAGGTCCATGTGGGCCGTGATGCTCTTGGGACGCAGGCTCTGGATCTGGTGGACCCGGGCGAGTTGGCCGCGGCTTTTGACGAGACCATCGTAGATGTCTTTGAGTTCGCCGGTGGCATCGGCGTGGGAGATGACTTCAATTCGGGGCATAACGGAATGGATTTGGGCAAAGGTAAGCCGGAACGCGCCATCAATCCATCTGGGTGGGGACATTTTCCATTTCCCCACTCCTCAATTCCCAAAGGCCCGGATGCGTTGGACCACTTCCGACTTCCGGCGTTGAGAGACCGGAATCTCCGTCCCATCCTTCAGGATCAGGAGGTGGTCCCGGGTATGGAAGCGCTTGATGAAGCGGACATTGACGATATGGGACTTGTGGACGCGGAGAAAGATGCCCGGGTCCAGTTCGGTCTCGGATTCCTTGAGGGTCTTCGAAATGAGGAGCTTGCCACCATCGGCCAGGTGAAACTCGCTGTAATTGCTGCTGGCGGCACACCGGACGATCTCGTCCGGACTGAACAGGTAGATTTCGCCCAAGCTGGTCAGCACCACCTTCTCCGGATCGGGGGTGCTGGCCTGGGTGGCAGGAGTGGGTTGGGAGGCTTCGAGGCGCTCCAGGGTGGCCTGCAAATCGGTTCCCTGAACGGGTTTGAGCAGGTAGTCCAGGGCATCGACCTTGAAGGCGTCGATGGCGTACTGGGGATAGGCGGTGGTGAAGATCAAATGGAAATCGGACCACTGGACCTGCTGGAGGATGTCGAATCCGAGGCCTTCCTGAAGCTGGATGTCCAGCAAGACAATGTCCGGCTTGAGCCGGTCGATGCGGCGCACCGCCTCGTCGATCTTGTTCGCCGACCCAATCACGCTCAGGTTCGGCACAAACAGGTCGATCTCCTGCGACAGGGCCGCAATGGCGGCCTCATCATCATCAACGATCAGGACATGGAAGATCTCAGACATACTCGAAACGGGTCAAAAATGTAACGATAACGCCCGGGCCATCCGGACGGTTGTGAATCTGCACCCCCGGTGCATGGGCCCCATTGAACAACGCGAGGCGCTCCGCCGTGATCCGCATTCCCATCGAAGTCTTCTTCGGCGTGATCTTTTTCCCCGACAATCCCACCCCGTCATCTTCAATGATCACCCTGACCAACTCTGCATTCTCCCGCTCAAAATGAATGCGGATATGACCGGGACCCTTTTTCGGCCCCAACCCGTGCAAGATGGCGTTTTCCGCGTAGGGCTGCACCAACATGAAAGGAATGTTCATCCGTTCGGGGTCCAGATCGGGCCCCACGGTGATGTCAAAATTGATGCTGGGGAACTTCATTTTCTCCAGGGACAGGTAATGGTCGAGGAAGGCGACTTCATCTTTGATCGCGATGAGGGCGGAATCATTGTTGACGACGACCCGGAGGAACTTGGAGAAATGGTGGATGAAGGTAATGGCTTCCCTGACCTTGCCCTGGGCGTAGAGGCCCTTGATGGAGTTGATGGAATTGAAGAGGAAATGCGGATTCATTTGGAGCCGCAGGGCCTGTTGTTCCAGCTCCAGGACCCGGTTTTTGGATTCGCTCACGCGCAGGTTGGCCTGGTCGAGCTCGCGTTGGTGCTGGTGGTCCAATCGGATTTTCCGGAGGTAGCGCCGGGTGCCCCAGGCGATTACGGCCAGCACCAGCAGGATGGCCAGCCCAATGGTGGCGGGCTGTTCCCAGATGGGCAGGGCGATCGAGATATCCAGAAAGATCGATTCACTCGCTCCCCCGGCTTCATTCAAGGCCTGGACCTCCACCTTGTACTTTCCCGGGCTCAATTTCAGGGTGAGTTGTCGGAAGGCGGCATCGAACCAATCCTCCTGGTTGAGGCGGTAGCGGTACCTGGGGCGGCGGGGAAACAACAGGCCGGTATAGAACAGTTGGATATTGTTCTCGTTGAAGGCCAGGCTCCCCAGCTCGTCGGGGGCGACCAGATTGCCATTGACCTTGATGGAATCGAGGTAGAGGGCGGGGGTATTGGGTTGGAGATCGGAGCGTTGGTAGGGAAATGAAATGAGTCCCCGGTCAGAGCCAATGAACAGGGTGTCTTTGAAGGGCGCCAGGTCGTAGATGCGGACCTTGCCCAGTCGGTCGTCAAAGCGGGAGCTCTGTCCCTTCACCCGGTATAGGCCTTCGTTGGTTCCGATGAGCAGCTCATCGTTGAACTCTTGCATGCAATAGGCCCGGGCGTTGATGGGAGGATACAGCTCCAGGGGACGGGCCGTTTGCCCGGACATCCGGAAGAGGGAGCCTCCCTTGGTCATGATATAGGGCATCTGGATGTCCCCAATGGGAATCTGGTTCAGTCCGGGGACGTAGCGGAAACCCGTTTCCTCGAGGTAGTAGATCAGCCCCTGGCTGCTCCCGATCCACAGCGTATCTCCCGTCTTCGCGAGGGCAGTGGTCCGGAAGGGGAGATGGGTCTCCATGTCCAGGTTCTCATGCAGCCGCCCTTCGAAGGCTTCGAAGCGGTAACAGTGGGTGCCCCCCAACCAAATCTGACCGTTGTCGTCTACCAGGATGGTATTCCCCGTCCAAAAGTCCATCTCGGTATGGCCATCCTCGTGGATCCAGACCAGGACCTTTTTCCCGATCACCCAAATGTCTCCGTCCACCCCGTCGACAATCTTCCGGATATGGCCCTTGCCCGAACTGTTCTCGACGTAGTACACCCGTTGGTCCAGCTCTTTCCCATCCCATTTCCATACCTGATTGTGTTCCCCTCCAATCCACAGATTCTCCTGGGGGTCCAGGTGCAGGCAAGATACCCGTCCCTGGATATCATCGGGCCACTTGATGCGGGCCTTGGATCCCGGAAAGGGCTCGTGGTAGATGCCATTTCCCAGCGTAGAATACCAGTAGCCCCCGCTGCGGTCTTTCAAAAAGGAAGAGACCGACTTGCCGGGCAGGAGATATTGGACCGGGGTGGCCTGGGAAATGGACCAGAAGACGACTCCGTTTCGGGTACCGAGGACGAGGGTATCCTTTCCGAGGGCATGGAGGGAAATGATCTCGCCCCTTTCCACGATCGAGGTGAGGATGGTATCTGGGCGTTGAAAGGTCGAATCAAAACGTACCAGGACATCGCCGTAGGAGACATAAATGTCTTTCTGGTGCTGGAGGCTTTTGCAGTACCGGGTATTGCGAAGGTTGGTCTCAATGCAGCCGAAGAGGCCGGAGGGTTCCTGCTCGTAGATGCCGGTGGAACCTACGACATAGGTGCCCATTTCGTTGGTCATCCCGGTGCGGATATAATCCGGGAAGTAGTGCGTGACGGATTCCCCTTCCAGGACATGGATCCCATTGAGGTTGGAAAGGAAATAGAGCCCCCCCGAACCTTCCATGATCTGGAGGACCATGGACTCGAAGGAAAGTGCTTTGCAGAGTGCGTCGTTGGCGGGATTGAAATAGTTGCCCTCATGGTAATAACAGACCCGGCCGTTGAGGGTGCGGAACCAGATGCGGCCCTGGCTGTCTTCCATGATGCCGAATACATCGGAATGCTCAATGTCGGCCCCCAGGGGAGCAAATTCGCATTGGTAGCCATCGTACCGGACCACGCCGGACTCGGTACAAATCCAGAAATAGCCTTTGGAGTCCTGCTGGATCTCGTAGACTTCCAGGGAGGGAAGCCCATCCTTGTCACTCAATTGCTTGAGGACCGGCTCCTGGGCCACGACGGTTCCACCACCTGCCCAAAGCAGGTAGACCCAAATTCCCATCAGGATTCCGTGGATTCGAAATTTCAGTAACATAACCGTCGGTGTAAAGATACCTTTTCTGTCATTTACCACGGCTTGCGTTGACTCAATGATCCCCTGCGTTCACTCGATTGCTTGGTTCGCGCGTCATTCTTTTAAATAGTGCATGACTTCATGCCCTACATTTGAAGCATACTCTACGGAAGACTGATTATTGATCCGGACTAACCTCCCACTCAAGCCTATTGTGTACCGCCTTCTCTAACCAAAGGCACCCAAGGCCGCCCCTAACCAAGGCGGCCTTTTTTGGCTTCCAGCCTGACGAATATCACCCGGGTGTGGACCCGAAATGCGGTAGATTTGGAACATCAATTACCCAAATCTGCTTGCCATGAAACGTATTCACCTGTTTGAATTTGAGGACTTTGCCTGGTTCCCGACGGCTTTGCGCCGTCCCATGACCAGCCTGATTGTCGTGCTGCATCGCCTGATGGGCACCAAAGAGGTCGTCGCCGGATTGATCCGCAAAGCGCAGTCGTCCCACGCGTCGGCCCAGGTCGTGGACCTGGGATCGGGCTCGGGGGGCATCATGCCCGAGGCCATGGCCGTCGTCAACGAGGACGCCGCCGAGCCCATTCCGCTTCTCCTCACGGACCTCCACCCCAATCCGGAATTCGTCCGTCAATTCAATGCGTCTGCCCCGCCCCATGTCCACTACCGGCCCGATTCGACCGATGCCACGCAGCCGGACAAGGTGCCGGCCGGTCTGCGGACCATGGTGAACAGCTTTCACCACCTGCCGCCCGACCTCGCCCAAAAGGTCCTCCTCTCAGCCCAATCCAGCCGCCAACCCCTTCTCATTTACGAGATCGCCCACAATACCATCCCCACCATCATTTGGTGGCTGATGCTGCCGATTTCCCTGAGTCTGACGGCCTTGTCCACCCTCTTCCTGACCCCGATGTCCCGGCCCATCACCGCCGTCCAACTCATTTTTACCTACCTCATCCCGGTCATTCCGCTCTGCTATGCGTGGGACGGCCAGGCCAGCTATGTCCGCATGTACGCCTTCGATGATGTCCGAGAACTGTTGAAGGGCCACGAAACGGAGGATTACCGCTGGGAAATTGAGGTTGCGAAGAGTGCCAAGGGAAAGAAAATGGGGACCTATGTGCTGGGCGTTCCGGTAGGAGAATAAAGGAACTGGGGCAACTGATCCCGGTATCGGAGTTCGAAATACATGGTTCACGCCCATTTCAGCTAGGCCCCGGGAAAATAGCGCGTCGTCGAATATTTGGTGAAAATGGGAAAAGGCAAAATAAAGGGGCTGGATACAAAATGATCTCTAAATATTCTTAGGAGGTCCTAGCTCCGAGGTAAACTAGTTTACCTCCGAGGCGAACTCATTTGGGTCGAAGGCATAGCCGTCAGTTTAAGCGCAATGTAGTATCTACAAAATAGGTCATCGGTG
>CAWUKT010000050.1:0-50560 GCA_963923035.1 uncultured bacterium | reverse complement strand
AGAACTCTTTTTCAACAACGAAATCGAGAATGACTATTTTTCAGACACTACCTAATCTCAAAGACTGAGGGCCATGACGAAGAGGTTTTCGCTGTATTTGATTGGACTCAATTTGACGATGAAACGAAGTATTTAGATGAAATAGAGGTTTTAGCAGAAACGCAAAAGCCGAAAGATTTCCTACCCGAAGGTAGGATAAAGCAATTGTATTCTAAAGAAGAGCTAGTAGGGGGGAGAGGAAAAAATCTTCACGGTACGATTTTGCGAAATAACGGACTGAAGAAAACCTGGAATAAACAAGATTTAGAAGCCCTGCAAAGAGTTTTGGCACGATTGGTATCCCCATTTAACTCCATTTCGAATTTCAGTATTAGATTGGAACTTCCCCCGCTTTATAGTGAGTTTTCCGGCGAAATCTCTCCGCCGGAAATTGTCAAATACCCCCATTATACAATTAAAGGAAAAGTTGAACAGGACGGAAGATATACTTTTTCTGTTTCTGCTTTAGCAGAAAATAAAACCCAAAATAAATCAGGATATTTTACGAGGCTATCTGAAAATGGAGAGAAGGAGTTTTGGTCTTTAGGTGAAAAAGAATATCAAAATATCATTGATAATGATGGAGCTCCGAGATTGTTTCCTCTAGCAATGGGGCCGCTCGAAATAGATTTAATGGTTTGGGACCGCGACGAACTAGGAAATGTTAAGCAGGTAACAAGCCAATCAATAAAGGAGATCAGGAAGGACCTTGATGAAATAGCCGGTGTAAATATTTATAGGGATGATTTTAGAGTCTTGCCTTACGGGGAGCCGAATAATGATTGGCTTAGATTAGATATGCGGCGTGTTCAGAAGCCGGTTAAAAGATTGTCAAACAATCAAATCGTAGGGTATATTTCCATCTCTTCGGATAAAAATCCAGACCTTAGAGATAAATCGAATAGGGAGGGGCTTGATGAAAACCAGTCATACAAGGATTTGGTGGAGACCATGATAAGGATATTAGAATTCGTTGAAGACTTAAGATCGGAGGTAAAAAGTGGTGGAGAAAAAAATGGGCGGAATCAGGGTGTTAATCAGCCTTCTCTGTTTTCGGGATTAGATTTGGGCGAATTGAAGAGAGCCATTAAAGAGGATTATCCAGATGCGAAAAGTATAATTGTAAATCTTGAGAAGGTTGAGAAAGAGTATGGAAGACGTCTTTCAAAGATTAAAGAAGTTGTTCAACGGTATAGGGGGCTCTCCGTTTTAGGTAGCATGGTAGATATTATTTTGCATGATGGAAGACATCCTCTTGACCGTATTGGAAAAGATTCGATCCTTGGCAAAGAAGATATCGAGGATAATCCAGACCTGTTCCCTCCTGAGAAAATCCAAAAACTCTATAACAGATTCGAAAATATTGCGATTCAAAAAAACAACTTAGCAACGATTTTTCGGAGAATAGAGCCTTTGGCTGGAAGGAAGAAAGGGCGTCCCCAAAAACTATACTTAGAAGAGATCATCAAATCATCCTTTCAGGTATTAGAATCCGAAATTGATAGACTTGGAGTTAATATAGAGTTGCCCCAGTCTAGACATTTGGTGTCTCTTGATCCTGGGGAAATACAACAAATAATAATAAATTTGTTAGATAACAGTCTTTATTGGTTAAAGGTAATTCCCCGAAAATCGAGAAAAATCCAGGTTAGTGTCGAAAGGAATAGTTCTGGTGAGATAACCATTTTATTTTCCGATAGTGGGCCAGGTGTAAGTGAAGAAATGAAAGAAAAGCTATTCCTACCTTATGAAAGTGGAAAGCCTAATGGCATTGGGCTTGGGCTTTCAATAGCTGGGGAAATAATCAAAGATTTCTATGAAGGGGATCTTGATTTGGTTAAAGGGGGGGATTTGGGAGGAGCAACGTTTAGAATAACACTTAGAAAAAGAATAAAATGAATCGATATCAATGGAATATTCTCGTAGTTGATGATTTGGAGGCTGAAAGCACAAAGGAATTTATTGAGGGAAAAAAAGTATTTCGAGATAATGAGAGTTATACAGGTCATTTCTTACAAGTAGTTACTTGTAAATCTTTTGATGACGCAATAAACCATCTAAAGCTATACAGAATCCACTTGGTGATCTTGGACCTGAAAGATGACAGTACAGATAAAGAAGGAGATAAGTATGCTGGAGAAAAAATATTTGATACAATAAAAGAATTATTATTTGTACCAATTATATTTTACACAGGGTATTCATACAAAGTTTCGAAGTCTTCTGGTCCATTTGTTAAAGTTGTAGAAAGAGGAGAAAGTGAGCGACTTAGGGAGGAGATTGTAAATATCTTTGAAACAAAACTTCCCGAGTTCTTGAATTATGTTAGAGAAGAGGAAAGGGGTTACTTATGGGATTTTGTTCAGGAACACAAAGAGAATTTAGGCGACTTAGGAAAGGACCCAGATATACCAATCTTATTGGCGAGAAGACTTTCATCTGTCCTAGAGTTGAAAATGATCAGAAAGTTTTTGAATGATATTCGCAATACTCCTTTTGAATCGTCAGTTCAGAGCACCTATTTTCCCATGGAGATGTATCTCTATCCCCCTCAGCATGGCGGTTTGCTAGGCGGCGACATACTAAAAGAGGATGATAATTACTATGTAATTTTAACCCCTTCCTGTGATCTAGACCAGAATAAGGCCGAATTCATTCTTTTAGCAAAAGCACAAAAAGTAGAAGAGACTGAAGAGTATAAAAAATGTAAAGATGATATCTCTTCTGGAAAAGAAATTTCAAATGCAAAAATGAAAGGGTTGCAAAAATTAATTGGTAACAATCGAAAGGCACCCGGGCACTCTCCAGAAAGGTATTACTTTTTACCCCAAACGTTTTTCATCCCCAATTTAGTAGTCGACTACCAAAACCTTTATTCTAGAAGTTCGAATGATGATTTAATTGGCAAAAGAATCGCATCATTGGATACTCCCTTTGCTGAGGAATGCCTGAATAGATTTTCACAGTACTTTGGAAGAATAGGAACGCCCGATCTTGACAAAGTGGGTTTAGCTAAAAAGCTGATTTCAAGTATTGAGGAATAACTGATAGACCTATCCCCAAACCGTTTCTCCCAGTTTTAGTTTCGGCTTACTCAGAGATACATACCAGGAGTTCATACGCTTATCCCAAGACCTTGCCTCTAAGAACTGAGTCCAGGAAAACCGGGTTATCCTTTTGATTTCGAAGTCTTGATTTAGTTCTAAAACCAGGATATACTCAAACAACGGGAGATTTGAACCAGATGAATCAGGGTAGATGGTCCCGGTCTTTTTTGCTTTGAGAACTGTTTTAATAGAATATCTATGACCATCACGTGAAATCGCATCAACGTTCTTGGTTCCCGGAGGTGCAGCTCTCAGAGTTGGCAATCCAGGAGTAGTGTTGAAATGGTTGATTACCAACTTTTCACCGAGGTCTCCAACATTGAATTTGATACCCCGGCGATTCAACTCCTTTCCAACCTGAATTCGCAGTCGAATAAGTTCATCATCACTGATATTTAATAAGTCCATTGTTTATCCTACAACAAGGGAAAAGTCCTAATTGTAAGAGAACAATTTACATCTTTTCCTCCAATCACCCCACCACGCCCAGCACCATGCTCTCCAGGAAGTCCGCGATGCAGCCGGTATCGTCGTTGTCGGCCGTCAGTTCGGTGAGGCTGGGGATGTGTTGGGCGAAGAAGATTTGCTTGCGGCTGACCTCGATGACGGTCAGCGACAAGGCCTTGGGGGTGGGATAAGCGGGATTGACCGCGGCGATGATCTGGGAGAGGCGTCCGGCCAGGCTTTTGTAGCCTTGGAACAAGCCCTCTTCGTTTTCGCCGTCGACCTGCTTCGTGAGGAAAGCCTTGGAACTTTCCGCGACCACAATCCGGTGCAGCGAGTTTTCGTCAATGTGCGAAAAGTTCGGATCGTAGGTACCCGCATTCGCGAGGACCTGAACCGCGATTTGGAGCCGCCGCTTCGGGTCTTCGATGTTGTGCGTTTGGTAGTCAATGAGGTATTCCAGCCACGACCAGTACCAGCTCACCAGATAGATGAGCAGCTTGTGTTTGTTCTCAAAATACCGGTAGATCGACGCTTCCGTCGAACTGATGGCGGTCGCGAGCTTTTTGAAGGTAAACTTCTCAAAGCCCAACTCATCGATCAATTTGATGCTGAAGTCCACAATCCGCCGACCCAGATCCGTCTGTTCGGGATCCCGCAGATAGAGCTTTTCACTCAGGACGATTTGGATGGATACGCTCATGAACGGCACTAAAATAAAAAAAATATCGCCTAATGAACCACCACATAGTCCAGATGTTTGAAATCTCGCCGTTCCTTTTTCTCTTTCAACAACGCTTCCCGCCCCCGAAAGATCACCACCGCCACCTCCATTTGGTACCCCGGCTCGATCACCGCGTTCTTGTCCCGCGACCGCAACAGCACATACTCCAGCTCGTGCGGACCCAGTTTCAGCGGCTGGTCAAACTCAAATAGGAAGTACCGGTTGTCCTGGGCCAGCTTCAAACGGGCAATGACTTCGCCTTTGACGGGGAGGAAATTCGCCAAAACACTCCCCTTCCGTGCGGGCTTCAGGGTCAATTGCTGTCCGATGGCCTTGTTGTAATTCTGCCGCGAATCAAAATTCCACAGCCGCAGCCCAAACCATTCGCCCTGCACCACGTCGATATAGCTCAGGTTCAGCACAACGAAGAACATCAGGAAACTGCCCATCCCGAGCGAGCGGAAGAGGGAATTGTTGCCGACGGAGACGCCGTAGACGAAATTGAGGCAGACGTATTCGAAGAGCAGCACGATCACCAGCGCGACGAGGAGGTAGCTGGCGAGGTGGTTCATGTCCAGAACGGTACGGCCCCGGAAAATGGCTGAGTTGTTCAGGGAATTGTTGATATAGCTGGCGTAGAGGAAGGTCGCGAAAATGAAAATGACGTAGGCGAGGAAATAGAATCCGCTGGCCTGGTTGTTGATGAGCCAGAAATCGTAGAAGCCATGGAACAATGCCGACATCACAAAGGCCCCGAGCAGCCAGGGGAGGGGATGTTGCCGGAAACGGTACTTGGCGAGGACGAGGCCGTACGCGACGGTGCTGGTGGCGAACATGTGGAAGACCGTGGTGATCAGGACGCGGCCGTGGATGATGGAAATGTTGGCGGGGTCGAAATAGAGCAGGTTTTCGACGAAGGCAAATCCCAGCCCGCTCAGCGAGGCATAAATGATATAGTCCAGTGGCCCCCGAATGAGGTTGGTGAAACGCAGGATGACCAGGAAGGGGATGATTTTGACCAATTCTTCAATCAGGCCAATTCCCACGATGCAGTAGAAGAAGTCGGACCAAAAGCCCTCGCCCGGCCCAAAATTCAGTTCAAATTCGAGGAAGTCGTAGAACGGAAATGCGGAAAATGCCGAAACGCCTCCCAGCAGGACCATCGCCGCTTGCGGCGCCCAGGGCGTACGTTTGAAAATGTCGACTTTGCGGAGGAACACGAACCAAACCAGCAGTCCCCCCAGCGCTCCGAGCAGCCCAATCACTGCAACATTGTCCAACCAATCCGTCAACATGGCCATCAGATAGGGTTCCAAATCGGATTGTTTGGTGTAGAGGTAGCGCTTGAAGTAGAGGGGCAAATGGGGCTCTAATTCAGGGTCTTCAATCAGCGTACTGATCGCCTCCAGGTCGTCGCCATTCTTGTACTCCCGCGCGAGGTACGGCACCAGATAGGCCGGCGACGTGCCGTATTCCAATTCCTGCCGAAAATGCGCGAGGGCTTCCTCCCGCTTGCCGTACCGGGCGGCGATCCGCCCCAGAAAGAAGTGCCTGAAAGGCATCCATTTGCCTTCCATCATGTGTAGTTCCTCTTCCGCCAGCGATGTCAGGCTTTCGAAATAGTTGCACATGGCGATCCCCAGGATGGCGACGTCGCGGAGTTTGCGGTCGTTCGACCGCATCAGGAGGCGGGTATAAAAATCGTAGGGCCGTTCCTCTTCCGGATCGTCCAGCGTCACCATGGTATTGTCCGTCCCCCACTTGTCGCGCGCGTAGCTGGCCACCACATATTCGTAGTGGTACTCCATCACAAACGGATTTTTGTGCGCCAATTCTTTGTAGCCCTCCGCCGCCAACCGCGGAAGATTGCGGTACTGCCCGAATTCGACCTTTTCGTAGGGGTCGTTCATGTCGGGACGCGGAAAAGCAATGGTGGAGACGAGGATCAGAGCAAAAGTGAACACTGTCAATTTGACCAGCGAAAAGTTCCAGGCGTATTTCCAGAAAGGCAGGTCCCCCCGGTAATTATTTTTGTAATTGAAAAGCAAGGCCAACAACCCCGTCCCCAGCGCCATGAAGACCACGACGAGGGAAAACAACCCCTGCGTATACGCGAGCCAGCCCTCGTACGAAGCCGCCCGCAGGCCTCCGAAACTGAGCAGCATCCATCCCATCACCAAGAAAAGTTTACGCATAGGGTTCGGTAGTTATCAGGAAATTACAAAAAATAGGATCACGCTGGGTTCTGAAACCATAATCTCCCCCAATTGATTGGTTACAGAAATTCCCACCCATTCTCCATTTTCCTCCTGTTCCGGCCACCCATTTTCCCCCTCGCTCCCTTTTTATTTGTCATTTAAAAATTGGAATTCATTTTCCCCCCTCCCTACTCCTTGTTTTCCGTTATCTTTCCCCATCGCACGGTTTTTTCATAGCATCATCGTCCTGATCCTAAGCGTTTCGGCCCTCCAGGCCCAGGATTCCCTGCGCAAGCGGACGCCGGTGCGCCACGTGGAATCCAATTTGGAGGTGGGCAAGCGTCTGAAAAAGCGGTGGGAAGCGGCGTTTCAAAAGAAATCGGACAGCCTCCAGATCGAAGCGACGGCCCGGGAAGTGGAATTGGCGGCGACAGAGGCGGGTTTCATCGAGGCGGCCCTCGACGATTGGAAATGGTCGGGTGACAGCCTGCGCCTCGTGTTTCACACCGGCCCGCGCTATTTCATCCGGTCGATTGGGCTAGATGGCCTCAGCGAGGTCGAGTACCAGCAGGCAGGTTACGAGAAATGGACCCGACGCCGTGAACCTTTCAACCCGGTCTTGGTGCAGGAGCGGCTCGGCGAAAACCTGAAGACGTACCAGAACCAGGGCTATCCGTTTGCCCGCTTCGACAGCCTGCAGTTGCAGATGGAGCCGACCCGGGATTCAGTCTGGGTGGACCTGGGCTATCAGTTTGAGCCGGGGAAGTTGGTGAAAATCGACAGTGTGATTGTGGAGGGTGATGTGCGGGAAACCGATGCCTTTGTGCGGGGGATGATTGGCATTTATCCCGACCAATTTTACGACCAAAGTGCAATTGACGCCGCGCCCCGCATCCTGAACAATTCGATTTATTTCAAGAAAGTGAAGCCGTTGGAGGTGGAGTTTTTGGATGAAGAAACGGCCAAGCTGAAGGTGAAGGTGGAGTCGCGGAAAGCCGGGAAATTTGACTTGTTGCTGGGCTTGTTGCCGCCGCGGAACGATCAGGAACGCTTTGAATTTACGGGATTGGCCGATTTCCAATTGGTGAGCCCGATCTTTCGGGCCGGAGAAATCATCGAATTTCGCTACGATAAGCTGGTGGGGAGTTCGCAGAAACTCCATCTCCGCTATTCCCATCCCTATTTGTTCGGGAGCCCGTTGCAGGTGCAAGGCGAATTTGACCTGCTCAAGCAGGACACCATTTTCCTCACCCGGTTCGCCCGTTTGTCCACCGCCTACGCCTTCAATCCCAATCTCGCTGTCAAGGTTTACTACAAGAGCAAGACCTCGAACCTCATTTCCACCCGCCAATACGACTCCCTTTCCCCGCCGCCGGTCCTCGACGCCCGCGACCAGACCTACGGCATCGGGTTTGAGTTCCAGAACCTCGATTACCGCCTGAATCCCCGGCGCGGCTGGCACATCAACATGGATTTTGGCATTGGCCGGAAACGGATCATCGACAATCCCACGCTCGACGACCGCGTGTACAACGGCTTGGTCCTCCGCCTCCCCAAACGCGAGGCCGAATTCCAGCTCCAATGGTTCCGGAGCTATTCGAAACGCCTGGTCCTCATGCTGGCCCACCGAACGTACTGGCTGGACCAACAGGAATTCTTCCAAAACGACCTGATCCAGGTCGGAGGGAGCCGGACCATCCGCGGCTTCGACGAGAACCAGTTCTTCGCCAATTTCCTCACCCAATTCACCATCGAAAACCGCTTCCTCCTGGAGCAGAACAGCTATCTTTTTGTTTTTTCTGATTATGCGTATCTTGAAAACCGAGCCGAAAATGGGGGCATACTGCGTCCCTGGGG
Source organism: uncultured bacterium (assembly GCA_963923035.1). Lineage (GTDB taxonomy): Bacteria > Bacteroidota > Bacteroidia > J057 > JADKCL01 > CAWUKT01. The sequence goes on along the minus strand of CAWUKT010000050.1, from coordinate 42,191 downwards.
CTTTGGATTGGGCATGACCTACGAAACCCGAGCCGGCATGGTCTCGCTGACCTACGCCACTGGTCGGGTCGCAGAATTTCCCTTCCAACCTTCCCGCGGGCGCATCCACGTCGGTTTGATCAATCAATTTTAGCCTAACAACACCATGAGCGAAGCACCCTCCGAAATCAAAGAGGAATTTATCAATGTTCCCTGCCCTTCCTGTGGCTCCGAAATGGTCTTTGACCCGGGTCACCAAGGGCTGAGCTGCAACCATTGCGGGCATACCAAGTCGCTTCCGAAGGACGACGACCTCGTGATGGAGCAGTCGCTGGCGAATGCTTCGAACCTGTCCGAGCAATCAACGGGCTTTGATACGCCGACCAAGACCTTCCATTGCAATGGCTGCGGGGCGAATACGGCGGTGGAAGCCGATCAGGTCCATTTTACCTGTCCGTTTTGTGGCTCCAAGAATGTGAATGAGGGAGCCTACGAACAAAAGATGATCCGGCCGTTTGGGATTTTGCCGTTCAAGGTGAGCAAGGAAAAAGCGCTGGAGTCGTTTCGGAATTGGATTCAAAAGGGAAAGCTGTTCCGGCCGGGGAAGCTGCGGAAATTGGCGTCGCTGAAGAAGATTCACGGGGTCTACCTGCCGTTTTGGACCTACGACGCCCAGACCCAATCGCGCTGGACGGCCCAGGCGGGCTACCATTACTACGAGACCGAGACCTATACCGACTCGGAGGGCAATACGCAGACGCGCCAGGTGCAGCGGACCCGCTGGGTGCCGGTGAGTGGCTACCACGAGAAGTTTTTCGACGATGTGCTGGTGGTGGCTTCGACGGGATTGAGCCAGGGAGCTTTGAAGGGCATCGAGCCGTTTGATTTGAAGGATGTGAACAATTACGACAGCCGCTTCATTTTGGGTTACGAATCGGAAGTGTACCAAAAGGATGTGCAGGAAGGCTTTGAGGTAGCGGACAATATCATGGACGATCGGATTCGGAGCGAGGTGGTGCGGCAAATTCCCGGTGATACCCACCGGATGTTGAACGTTCGGACCCGCAAGAGCGGGATCACCTTCAAGCATCTCCTTCTGCCCGTCTGGATGGCCGCCTACCAATTCAACAACAAGACCTACCGCTTCACCGTCAACGGCCAAACCGGAAAAATCAGTGGCAAAAAGCCCGTTGCCTGGGGCCGCGTGATCCTCGCGGTGCTGATTGTGGCTGCCATCATCGCCGCCATCGTCTTCTTCACCCAATCCGGCGAAGCGTCCTACGAATCCGACTACTGAGGTTCGTAGGCATACTCCAACATATCCGCGTATTCCTCCAAGACCGACTCCACAGGCACTTCACCATTGCTTGAATACACGACATCCAACGTGCTGGCATCCAATGCCACCAAGGTTCCATTTCCCCCCAGCCAAAATCGTCCTCCTACCGGCTGATCCAGGCGCACCGGCAATTGATCTGCCTCGGGAATCTGGAAGCGCACGGCCTTGGTCAGGTCGATATTGTCGCCATCGAATTGTAGGATGACATAACGTTTTTCGCCGTCGAGGAAGAGGAGGTAGTGGAAATGGGAATAGGAAAACATCCACGGAGTCGAGAAGAATGCAGAATCCAGGGTGGCGCTGCGGTAGACCTTTTCCATTTTCTCCAGGTCAAAAAAACCAATGCCCCAATCCTGATAGTCAATCCAAAAGGGAAGGAAGCGGGTCCATTCCTCAGCGAGAAAATGGGAGTGGTTGGGAGGATAGGCAGACGTGTTCCAGGCTTCAGGCGTGCTCGGACAGGGTCCGGGCAACCTCAAAATCGCCGAATCGCCTTCCATTCTTCCCCACGACAATCCGGAAGCATTCCAGGAGGGGAAACCATTGTAGAACCCGCCCAGGAATTGCGGTTCTGGCCCTTCGCTGCCCGTGAATATGGGGTTTTGATACCGGAACAACAGGATGTCCTCTTGCGTGGCGAATTCATATCCCCGCACCTCGATGCTGTCCCGGTACCACAGCCAACCGCCGTGGTAAAACGAATTCTGCATCCGAAATTTCTGGGTGGTGGTCCCCCGTTCCATCTCCAGCAGGTAGAGCGAGTCGCCCTTGTAAATGCCCATTTGGGTCGGGAGTGGCTTGAAGGCGGTTTTATTGGCCGTTTCGCGGCGGAAGTCCCGGGGTTCCCATTCGAACAGGCGGTTCCAGAGCATGCTGCCATCGCGGAGTGACCGCCTGGTCACGTACAGCTTGCGGGTGTCCTTGGCCACCCGGTGCACGGTCACGAGGGCATTTCCGATGTAAAAAACGGCTTCGAAATCGGCGTCGCCACTCGGCTGGGTGGTATTGGTCCAGGTGAGTTCGCCGGTGCGGAGTTCGATTTGATGGAGGGACAGGAGTTGGCGGAAATCGTTGCGTTGGAGGCCGGTGAGGACAAATGCGTACTGGCCATCGGTGGCGAGTACCGGTCGGAATTGGTCCTGCGAGGCCGGCCGGAGATAGTTGTCGGGCAGGTTGACCGTCCACTGGATCTCGCCGTCGGCTTCGATCAGCCACAGGAGGGGCTGTTCGGGCGCATTGGCCTCGAAGCCCAGGCAAATGGCGCCGCCGTCCTTGGTGGGCAGCATGCGCAGGGCATTGGAGGAGCCGGGTTGCCCGCCTACGCGCCAGTAGATGTAAAATCCAATGACGATGTAGACCAGCAAGGCCTCAGGCCGGTAGAGGTGCCAGTACCACGGGGGGCGATTGGAGGGGTCTTTTGCCATGCGGCAAATTTAAGCGGAGGAATGAAAAAAGAAGAATCAGGAAAAGGCTAAAGAGGAATAGAAATGAGGATGGGAAAAAACAAAATGGATGCGGGAAAATGATCCCTGCGTCACTCTACTTCAATGGACATGTCTTCAATTACGATCTTATTCATGGTGGTGGTGTTTTGGATGTTTGTTATACTTAGATTTTACGTGTTTTTTCTCCCAGGGTTTCCGTTTTCGAGCGCGTTATATCAATGAGAATCGTTTTCCTATAAATACTGAAGTTCACTTTCTTCTGGTGTGCGACAGACTTCGACTTCCATTCACGTTTTAGCTTCCCCCTCCATTTTATTTCCCAATCCCTTTTCCGCCGACAATTCCCCTCCCATTCACTTGCATACTGCTTAAATTGCGTGTAATTTGCTGCGCTCAAATTGAATCGCACCTGATACTGAAATTCAAGCACTTTTATGTCCGCTCTAAGTAAGATTCGGGAAAATGTAGGACTGGTAATTATCCTGATTGCCATCTCCCTTGCAGCATTTATCCTTACCGACTTGTTCACGGGTCTCGGTGGCGTATCTGTCGATACCACTGCCGGAGAAGTCGCCGGGAATGACATTGAGATCAACTATCTCACTGCCCGCACCCAGCAAATCCGCGACCGGGGCGTCGCTCCGACCACTACCGATGCCGATATCGACATGCAAGCCTGGGGAGACATCCTGCGGGAAATTGTCTACGACAAGGAGTGGGAAGATGTCGGCATGCTCATGTCGGACGAGGAGATCAATATGCTCTACTACGGGCCGATTGTTCACCCGTACCTCTTCAACGACCCCTCTTTCCGGGATTCCACCGGCAATTACAGCCCGCTGTTGGTCCGTCAGACCCTCGAGCTGGTTGACCAGTGGAGCCGTGCCAACCAGAACGTCAGTCCTGAGCAGGTCGCCATCCGCGATCGCTTCATCGACCTGCGCCGGATCATCAGCCGCGAGCGGCTGAGCCAGAAATGGACCCGGATGGTCGCCGCTGCCCAGTTGGTCTCCGACAACGAAGTCCAGCAGGCCTACGAAGACCAAAGCCGCACCGTCGATATTTCCTACGTCTCCGTCCCCTACACCGCCGTCCCCAGCGACCAGGCCCAGGTGACCGACGAGGACTTCCAGCGCTATTTCGATGAGAACAAGGCCCAGTTCAAGACGAACGGCCCGACCCTCAGCATCAAATACACCTATTTCCCCATGCAGCCCAGCCCCACCGACCGCTCGGGCCTCGTTCGGGAAATGACCTCGAATTATAAAGTTCAGTTTGGCAAAGTGGCCAATCCGTTTGATTACGCCCAGAGCGCAACCAACGTGCTGACCCTTCAGCAGGACACCACCTACAAGCTGCCGTCCGACATGCCGGAAGCCGTTCAGGGCATCACCGTACTCGACACGGTTATTGGCCCGGTTCCGACCGCTTACGGTCTTGGACTGTACCGGATCGTTGACATGCAGGAAGATTCCACCTACGCCTACAACATCCGCCACATCATGATCCGTCCCCAGGCTGAGCCGGGACAGCCGCTGACCGCTCAGGACAGCGCTCAAGCCCGCCAGAAGGTCAATGACCTCCGCGCCCAGGTACTGGCCGACCGCAGCCAATTTGGCGCCCTGGCCAAGGACAACTCGGACTATGGCTTCTCCGCCATCAAGGACGGCGAACTCGGTTGGGTTGACCCCAACGCTCCCATCGACTTCCAGAATCCCCAGACCCAAGCCGATCCCACGATCGGAGGTGATTTCCGGGACGACCTCTCCAACGCCAGCGAAGGCTCCGTCTTTGTCACCAGCTCCGCGCAGGGTTTCCACGTGGTGGAGGTATTGGAGCGTTCCAATAAGAAATACCGCGTAGCGGAAATCGGACGTGAAATCAAGGTTTCCTCCGCGACCCGCGACAGCATCTACAAGCGGGCCGGCCAGTACGCCGGTCAGGCCAAGGCCGGTGCCAACATGGACTCCCTGTTGAGCGGCTTCCCTGAAGCCAATACCAATGTCACGCCGACCATCTCTCCCGACGTATACGTCCTGCAGAATGGCGAGCTGGAAAAGCCGCGTGAAATGATTGCTTGGGGCTTCCAGAGCGATGCCGGCGACCTCAGCCAGCGCATCTTCGACGTGGGCAATGCTTTCGTCGTGGCCAAGGTCCGGAGCAAGTCCGATGGCGAGTACCTTTCCGTTGAGTCCCTCAAGACCGATCCCCAGACCCGTCTGAAGATCCAGAACGAGAAGAAGGCCCAGATCATTCTCGGCAAGCTCGGCGGCGGTTCTGACCTCGCTCAGATCGCATCCGGCTACGGTGCCGGTGCCACCACGGGTTCCGCTCAGGGCATCAGCTTCGCCAGCAACCAGGCCGGTGGCCTCGGTGACGAGCCCAAGGTCGTCGGTCGCTCCCACGGCATGGCCGAGGGTGAGATCAGCGCTCCGATTGAAGGCTTATCGGGTGTCTACATCATCAAAGTAGAAAAGATCAATGAGCCGGCCGGTGAGCTGATGGATGCCATGAAAGGCTTCCAGCGGCAGCAAATCGCCAGCCAGCAGACGCAGCAAGCCGTCCAGCAGGCCCAGCAGGCGATCTTCGACCTCGCTGACATCAAGGACTACCGCTATATGTTCGATTACCGCGAGGAAACCCGCCGCTAACCGAGCTCAAAAAAACAACTTAAAAGGCTGCTCTTAGGGGCAGCTTTTTTTGTTCCTGCATCCCCTTTTCTATCTTTGGGCAGTATCAAATTCCCATTCCCTCTTGTTACGGTTTCTCTCATACAACCACGTCGCGACCTACATCTTTTTGTTCCTGCTCGTCTTTGCGTTGCGGGCCCCGTCGTTTCATCCCCAGTACTTTGAGACGGATGAATCGTACTACCTGGTGGCGGCGGAGAAAATCGTAGACGGAGGCATCCAGTACATTGATACCTGGGACAACAAACCGCCCATGTTGGTATGGGTGTACAGCTTTTTTGTGTTCATTTTCGGGAGCTACGCCCTGCTGGCCATCCGGATCTTTACCTGCCTCTACATCTACATCTCGGCCTTGTTCCTGAACCAAATGGTCGTGGACAACCGCTTGATCAACCGTTTTTCCCTGTTTCCCGCCTTTCTACTCATCTTCCTCACCGCGATTCCCTGGTATACACAGGAGCTAAATGGGGAAGTTTTGATGGCGCTACCGGTGATATTGGCGGTGATGGAGTTGTTGAAATTGAAGGAGCGGGATCGAAAAAACAATTCCCATCTGTTCTTGGTCGGGGTGCTGTTGGGACTGGCCTTCATGGTCAAATACCAGGCGATCCTGTTGTTCCTGGGGCTGTCGGCGGCCTATTTGTCGACGCAAACTCCCCGTTTGACCGAGACCTTCTCATTTGTCTCCGGGTTCCTGCTGACCACGGTGGGGACCGTGTTGGTCATTTACTTTACCGGCGCTTTGGAGGCCTTTTGGGACATCGGTGTCCTGTACAACCTCGACTATATCCGCATTGGGCGGAATCCGGGCGAGGTCCTCACTCCCTGGTTCAATCTGGGGCAGTACGGTTTGTTGTGGGGCGTATTTATCCTGTCTGGACTGGCCGGTCTGGTCCATTATCGGGCCAATTACTTTACCAATAGTATCCGCTTGCGCAAGGTGGAAACGATTGTCTTGTACTGGTTCATTGCCTCTTTGGCGACCATTGTCCTCGGGGGCGGGCGCTTGTACCTGCACTATTTCTACCTGCTCGTTCCTCCGTTGGCCATTTACGTGGCCAAGGTCGTCGAGCTGAAAACCCGTCGCTGGCTCCGGAACGTGGCCATGCTGGCGGCTTTCGTCATTCCGGCATTTACCTACGGTGTTTTCCTCATCAGCGCATTTCCCCAGCAATTCCAATTCATCGACCCCTACCTCAACGAAGGCGGCTGGGTCCACCAATTTCGCGAGCGCCTCAACGAACTGCATCCCCTGGAAGCCCAGATCAACACGCAGGAAGTCCGCAATGGCATTCTGGTCCTCAAGTACGAGCCGACCATTTATACGCGCCTGGACCTTCCCTGCGCCACGAAATACACGAATTTCTCAATGGCCAACTTCAAGATGGAGGTCCTGCCCGACCACGAATCCGCGGGATTGGTCTCCAAGGCCGAGCGCAAAAGTGATATTTACCAAGCCTTTCAATCCGATTTGCCCGAATACATTGTCGATCCCCTGGACCTGTTTCCCTACCTCCAGGAGTCCCTTCCGCTGCTGCTGAAGGACTACGAAGGCATCTCCGTGTCGGACGAATCGCGTTACTACAAGATTTATCGGAGGAAATTTATCCCGGCTGGTTCGTAAGGCGATTTTTCCAATTGCGGCTGTCGCGGCCCCACATGAGGCGGTCGCGGAGGTTGTCGATGTAGTTGGTAAACGGCATCCGAAGCAATTGAATCTGGTCGTCGGACTTGCGGACGGCGAGATCGACTTTGTTGTCGACGAGAACGGTACGCGTGTCGAGGGCGATCATGGCCTTGCCGGTGCGGGATTCAATGGAAAAAGAGAGGACGTATTCGTCCGGGAGGATCATGGGGCGAACCGTTAGGGAATGAGGAGCAACGGGGGTAATGGCAAATGAAGGGGCCTGGGGATGGATGATGGGGCCGCCACAGGACAAATTGTAGGCTGTGGAACCCGTAGGAGTGGAGATGACAAGGCCGTCGCCCCAGTAGGAATTGAGGAATTCACCGTTGAGGAACGTGTGAATGGTGATCATCTCATTGGATTGGGTCTTGTGGATCGTGAGGTCGTTCAACCCAAAATTGTGCTTGCCGAAGAGACCGGGGATGCTCGATTCGACTTCCAGCCCGGACCGCACATCGATGCGGTAAATGTCCCGGGTAAGGAGATCGGTGGCGTTCAGGACATTTTCTTCTGTCACGGAGGTCAGGAAGCCCAGCCGCCCAAAATTGATCCCCAGCATCGGGATATCACCCCGTACGACCATCGCCGTTTCCAAGAATGTGCCGTCTCCGCCGAAACTGTACGCAAAATCGCAACCTTCCAATTCGGAGCGATCGGTCAGGATCCACCGGGCCACATCCTCTTCGTAGAAGTTGTACACCGCCTGAAGGTCCTGGGCGTACTTGTCGTGGACCAGGTAGGGGATGTCTTTTTCCTTCAAATACACGAAAAACCGACGCATCAATTCAAGGTTGGTGCGGTCCGACATTCTTCCGAAGATGGCGATTTTCATTGGATAGAAACGATTGCGCTGATGTAAAATCCGCCCTGCCCCAGGTGATTGAAACTGTATTCCAGCCGGAGCATGGAATCGTAGACGGTGATCAGATTCAGGCCGGCCCCATAGCCCATCAGCAACCGGTCCTTCAGGAAATTGTCCTGGTTGTTGAAGGTGCCGTCGTGGACATACCCGACATCCGAATAGGCACTAAGATACAAGCCAAAGGGGAAATCCTGGAACCGTTTGAGCGGAATCCAGCCCCAGTGATAGATTTTGCGGGGGAAAATCCCAAATTTCCATTCGGCTTTGGTCAGGTTGATGAAGCTGCCGTCGATGACAAATGGCTCGTAGCCCCGGAGAAATGCGCCCAACCCCACAAAATACTTGTCGTAATACGGGATTTTATTGCCGAGGAGAAAGTAGTTCTGGGTTCCGTAGGCAAAGTTCCAGCGGGGTGTGATGGCGATGTGGTGGGAAAAACCAACGGTGACCTTGGCGAAGCGAGAGGTGCCCAGACCGGGCAGTCCCAACATTTGAACGCTGCCGCTGTACTTGTATCCCGACAGCGGAAAGCTCCGGATATCGCGTTCGTCCCGCACGTAGGCGACCCGCAGGGAAGGATAGTGCTCCACCTCGGCGCCATCGGTCAGGTAGCGCTCGTTGAAAAAGACGATGCTGTCGTTGGGGCGGAAATACTGGTAGCCGACGCTCCATTGGAGTTGTTCGCGGGGGCTGAAGCGCTTTGCGAAACCCACCGAGCCGATATAGTATTGCCGCATGGGCTCGCTCTGTAAGCGCGCCAATTGCAGGACGCCGTTGACCGTACCGTAGCCGATTTCTTTGTTGTTGACGTAGAAAAAGGAGGCGGAACCGTCGATTTGGCTGCGGGGAAATAGAAATGGGCGGCGGTAATTGAGGGTGGCGCGGCGGGAATAGCCAATCTGGCCGTAGAGGTAGAGGCGGTCGTTGTAGCCGGTGAAATTTTGCCAATCGATGCCGAGTCCGACGACGAGGCGGTCCAGGTCCTTGTCCAGCCACCATTCGTTGAAGGTCCGCTCTTCCAGGTTGACGTAGGGAGAAGGCCAAACGTACCAACGTTCTTGGACATCAATCAGAAAGCTGATTTGGCCAGTTGTGGTGGTGTCGTAGGTGAAATCGACCCGGGTGAAGATATAGAGGTTGTAGATGTTGTTGAAATTCCGCTCGACCAACTTGTCCAGCTTCTCCATCTCAATCCGGTCGCCCTCTTGGAAGGTCAGTTGCCGCAAAACCGTGATCGGCTTCGTTTTTTTCACTCCCGTAACCTTGATTTCCGAAACGACCCGGGTTTCCTGGGCCTTCAGCCCTGAGAAAACCAGCCCCTGAAGAATAACCAAGACGCCAACGAGGAAGTGCTTCATGCCCAGCCCTCCACCAATTGAACGAGCTGGAGGGCGGCTGCTTCCGGATCCTCAGCCATGCAAAAGGCCCCCAAAACGGCGATTCCCGCCGCTCCGGCCGAATGGACAGCCGCTGCATTTCCCGATGCGATGCCTCCGATTCCCACCACCGGAAAGGGCGACGCCGCACAAATCTCCGCCAATCCGTCTAGCCCCAGGTCCGGCAAGCCGGTCGATTTGGAGCGGGTTCCGTAAACCGGCCCCACTCCGATATAGTCAATCGGCTGGTCCCGCACAGTGTCCAGTTCCGCCATTGTATGCACGGTTGCACCCAAGACCACCCCGTCTCCGACGATTTTGCGGGCTTCTTCCAGAGAGCCATCGTCCTTTCCCAGATGCAAGCCCTGGGCGCCTACCTCTGCGGCCAGCGCCGCAGAATCATTGACAATGACCATTTTGCCCTCCGAATCGGCCAGCGCCACGAGTTCCTTCAACTCGGCGAGGTCCTGCGCCCGATCAAAGCCCTTGTTCCGGTACTGCACCGCCGGAGCCCCCGCCCGAAAGGCCATTTGGCCCAATTCCAGGTGGCTGAAACGGCTTTGGAGCTGCGTATCCGTGATCAATTGCAGGCGCATGACAGAAGGTAGGAAATTTTCGGGTATCAATGGCCCATGCGGCGGATGAAAGCCAATGCGTTCGACCAGGCGACTTTTTCGAGGGCGGTTTCGTCCATGAATTCGGCCATCTGACCGAGCAGCCGTGGGTAGCACCGGGCATTCTGGTGGGCGTCGTGGAAATAGCCCCCGGGCCGCTGGTATTCCGGCGGCATCAGGCTTGGTGCGAAGAAGTCGCCCCCAAAGGCCATTTGGGCCCCGGTGGTGTGGCCGTGGCGAAAATGCTCGATGAGCAGGTCGGGATCGTCGGGACCGACGAAATCCTTCACAAAATTGAGGCCCATGATGCCCTCTTTCTTGAAGAGGTACTCGGCGTAGGAATCGGGGAGGTTGCGGCCGTGGACATGGACGGCGCGGAAATTCGAGTGGCTGGTGATCAGCGGAATGTCCAGCTTGCGGCCGGCAATGTATTTGAAAAGCTCGTGGGCGAGGACGTCGGAGGTATGGGAAAGGTCGATGGCGATGTCGCGTTTGTCGAGGTATTCGAGCAAGACCGCCCCGTCTGGCTTGAGCCCGACCCGCGTCCGATTGCCACCGCCGAAACGATTTTCGGCGTGGTGCGTCATCGTAATGTACAACGGCTTTCCAATCCGGCTCATCAGGACCTCCATCTGGTACAGGGCCTGGTTGATCCCCACCTCCTCGTCACAGAAATTCGACGCATTTTCAATGGCCGGCAGGACATAAATATGCTCGTCGTCCTTGACATCCTCCCATTTCAGGTGCTTTTCCCACCGTTTCACCGCCCCGCTGTCAATGAGTTCCCGGAATTTTTCCGCCTGGGCCATGCCCATTTCGTAGCTCCCCGGCGCGGTCAACGCAAACATCGCACATACCTGCAATTTCACCCCTCCGGCCTTCAAATGGGGAATGGCCGCCCCGATCTCGTCTTCGTCAAATGCAGTCGCGCCCTCTTTCATAGCGAGGTAAGAAGGCAGGTCACAATGAAGATCGACTATGGGCAAATGGATTTCCGCGGGCATGGATTGGTGGATAACGGGTTGTAAAGGGAGAATAAACGGGAAACCAGTATTGGGTTTCTGGTTTATGTGGGAACGAGAGCATTCCCGACACCTGAAACGGGCGGAAATTTAGTCAAATTCTGTATCTTTAATCTCCTCAAAAATTTCAAGCTCATTATTCCAGTGAAAAAACCATTTTTGACCATTGCTTTGTTGGTGCTTCTCGGTTTGGGTACCCAGACCGTGTTTGGACAGGCCTGTTACGGAGGGAGTTGCTACGGAGGATCCGGCGCACCGGCGAATGAATTGGGAATTCGGTTGGCCGGACTGACCAATTCCAGCATGGCGGGCGGACGCTTTACCCCGAACAAGGGTTTGCACCTGGGATTCCTCTCTGGCATCCATTACAAGCGCTACCAAACAGTGGGGGCGGTACGGGCCCAGGTCGGCTATGCCGGCTACGACGTCGATGAAACCACGGACTGCCCGGATTGTATCCGCACCGATGGCCGCGTCGACCAATGGAATTTCAAATTGGGCTATGAGTTTTTCACCTTCTTCGGTCCGCTGGAGCCCTACGCAGGGTTTGACGCAGTCTTGTCGTTGGGGAAATATGAGGGGGAAACCTTCACCTACGGCTCCAACCAGCAGGATTTCCGCGAATACACGGAAGTGCGGAACAAGCGGGGCTTTGGTTTTGCGCCCGTCGTCGGGCTGCGGTGCTATATCGGCCCCTTCATCTCCATTGGCGCGGAATCGACCTTCGAGGCCATGCTGTACAACCGCCAAACCCTCATTTCCGACTTCAACACCGAACGTCCCACCATCAACCAGCAGAACAACTACTACGAGACGACCCTGCACCCCGTCTCCTGGCTCAGCCTGAACGTTCTATTCTAAGTTTTTCCATGACCAAATTTTCCCACCCCACCGAAATCGTCCTGCGCTCGCCGGACGAAGTCACCCAATTTGTCCAACAAAACCACAACCTCCGCCACTGTACCATCCAGGATGTGGATTTGGGCGCGCTGAACATCGATTGGGAGGCCCTGGAACTCCAAAGCACGAATTTTCTGGGCTGCGAATTGAAGGGGGAAGATGCCAGGGTGATTCGGGCCAAAGGAGGCTTCATTTACCCCCAGGTGCCCGGTTTGCCCTACAATCCCTACCGGAAATCCCTCTACCAATGGCAGGAATTGATGGAGGGCTATGATCCCGCCAACGACCAAAGTGTGGACTACCTCATTTACAAGCACTTTGTCAGGACCCGTTTCAATCCCCCCATCGACGAGGCCCTCAACCAGCGGATCCACGACCACGCCATCGACCACGCGCTGCGTGAACTCCTCGCCTACGACTCGGATGGCATGACGACGCGCCGCTGCGTCGGCATCATGGGCGGCCACGGCACGCTCCGTACCGATCCCTATTTCCGCCGGGTGGCGGAAGTCGCCAAGCTGCTCACCGAGCAGGGCTATTACATCGCCTCGGGCGGCGGCCCCGGCATCATGGAAGCCGCCAACCTCGGCGCCTGGATGGCTGGTCGAACCGCCGCCGAGCTCCAGCAGGCGCTGGAGGTACTCGGAAAAGCCCCCCATTACTCCGATTCCGGCTATTTGCCCGCTGCCAAGACCGTCCTCAAAGCCTTTCCCAGCGGTGCCGAGAGCCTCGCCATTCCCACCTGGTTCTACGGCCACGAACCCAGTAACCTCTTTGGCACCCACATCGCCAAGTACTTCTCGAACAGCATTCGGGAAGATACGTTGTTGGCCGTGAGCCTTCACGGGGTGATTTTTGCCCCGGGGAGCGCCGGGACCACCCAGGAAATCTTCATGGACGCCACCCAAAACCACTACGGAACCTTCAATTACTACAGTCCGATGGTGTTTCTGGGGGAAAAGCGTTACGCCATCGACACCCTGATCTATCCGCTCATCCGTCAGCTGTCCTACGGCCGGGAATACCACGACCTCGTGACCCTCACCGATTCGCCGGAAGAGATTTTGGCCTTTCTCCAGAGCCATCCTCCCGTTCCCAAGTCCGGTTGATGTGTAAACCAACGGTTAATTCTTCCTTTCCAGTGGTAATTCCGGGGTCAGGCATTGATTCCCAGACCCATTCCTTTTATTTTTAGGTGAATCTAATGCCGCCTGAAACCATGAAAAAACTCCTTCCGATTACCCTGCTGTTTGTTTTGGTATGGACTGCATTGCCCCAGAAGGCCTTTGCGTGGGGTTTTTGGGCCCATCAGCGCATCAACCGCCTGGCCGTTTTTACCCTGCCGCCGGAGATGTTGGTCTTGTACAAGAAGAACATCGATTATATCACCGTACACGCGGTGGATCCCGATAAGCGCCGCTATGCGGTGGACGGAGAGGCTCCCCGCCACTATATCGACGTGGACCATTACGGGGAATATCCGTTTGACATGGTGCCGCGGAGGTGGAAGGATGCAGTGGAAAAATACGGAGAGGAGCAGCTGAATGAGTACGGCATCGTCCCCTGGCACATTTACCGCATGTATTACCGGTTGGTGGACGCCTTCAAAGACGGGAATTTGGAGCGGGTCATGAAGCTCAGTGCGGACTTGGGGCATTATATCGCCGATTCCAATGTGCCTTTGCATACGACGGAGAACTACAATGGGCAGATGACGGGACAAAAGGGGATTCACGGGCTCTGGGAATCGCGTTTACCGGAACTGTTCGGGGAGGACTACAACTACTTCCTGGGCCGGGCCCAATACGTCGACAATGTGCTGGACGAGGCTTGGTCCTCGGTATTGGAAGCCCATATTTGCCTGGATTCCGTATTCGGGTTTGAGTTGGAACTGACCGATGCGATGGCGTCGGACAAGAAATACAGTTTTGAGAACCGGGGCAATGTCCTGGTGAAGGCCTATTCCAAGGACTTTTGTGATGCATATCACGAGAGACTGGCCGGTCAGGTAGAAAGACGCCTGCGGACCTCGATCATTCGCGTGGGTTCCATTTGGTATACGGCGTGGGTGGATGCAGGGCAACCGGACCTGAAGAAATTGATGGAGCAGGAGTTGGAAGTGGAGGAAAACAAATACGATCGGAAGATCAACATCACCGACCGCGAATCCAATGCGGTCGGCGCGGTCCCGAATGCCTACGAAGCCATTTTCGGAAGTTGCTGTGGCCACGGCATGGAATCCTGCCAGGGTTCCATGGTCCGGGAGAAATCTCCCGAATCCTCTACGGACATGGCCCGCCAAAGCGATGAATACCCCGTGGTCCACAACCATGGCCCGGGTGAGACCTGTGACCAAGACCACAAGGATGGTCACGAGGAAGACCACGATGATCACGATGAGGATCATGAGAAAGACCACGACGAGGACCACAAGGACGTCCATGATGACGGCAAGGACGAAGGCCGGGAAGAAGAACATGACGCCCACGACCACTGAACATGGGTCACCGAATGCAAATCGCCTTGATCGGCGCCGGCAACGTGGCCTGGAACATCGCCCAGGTCCTCCAAACCAGCCCTTTCCAAATTGTCCAGGTTATTTCCCAGGGCGGTAGCTCCGCCCAGGCCCTCGCCGATGAATTCGGCATCCCCGACCACGGGCAGGCGCCCGCGGAACTGCGCCAGGACCTAGATCTGGTCCTGATCGCCACCCATGACCACAGCGTGGCCACTGTCGCCCAACAATTTGCCCCTCACCGGCCGTCCCAGGCCATTTTTGCCCATACCAGCGGCTCCATTTCCCTCGCCGAACTGGCCCCGCTGGGCGATCCCATCGGCGTATTTTACCCCATGCAGACCTTCACGAAGGGCCGCCCCACCAATTGGCGGGAGGTGCCCCTGTTCCTGGAAGGCAATGCCGATGTGGTGAACCAGCTCTGGCCGGTGGCCGAATACCTGTCCGACCGCGTTGCGGAACTCGACTCCGTCGGACGCCTCAAATTGCATTTGGGAGCGGTTTTCGCGAGTAATTTCTCCAATTACATGTACCTGCTCGCGGAGCAGATGATCGAAGGACTCGGCGATTTCGACCTGAAGATGTACGAAGGATTGATCCGGGAAGGGGTGGACAAGGCCTTGTCCCTGGGGCCGCAGAATGCGCAGACCGGCCCGGCCCGGCGCGGCGACCAGGTGACCATGGAAAAGCACCTTCAATTGTTGAAGGGAGCCGACGCCGAATTGTACGGGACCCTGAGCGCCCGGATCCGGGCGCTGTATGCTTCCGAAGATTAAATCTGACTAGTTGGGACCGACTTCGATGTAGGCGCGCAGATCTTCGATCTGCTGGTTGCTCATGCGCTCAGCCGTATAGTTCGGCATGTAGGCGCGGTGGCCGTTGTCGGCGTAGGTGCCGTGGCGGATGATTTCGTAGAGGGAAAGCCGGCTGTTGCGGGCAATATTCCGGCGGAGCATCCCCAGGGTCAGGCGGTCGTGGCCCATTTTGAGGTAATTGGAGGGACCCTTGCGGTCGTGGCACTGGAGACAGCTGATGTCAAAGAGTTCTTTGCCGCGCTTGGGGTCGCCTTCTCGGGAGACGTGGTAGCCTTCTTCCTTGCTTTCGGGACCTTCGACGAAGGTCGCGGGCGATCCGGAGCGGTAGAACCACTTGATGCCATCGCGAATCTTGGGCTGATTGCCGCCCTCACCTTTGGCTTCCATCAGCATGATCCGCTCTTTTTTCTCCAACTGCAAATCCCCCAGGTTGTACTCGATGCTCCACAGATAGGCCAGAACGGCTTCCATTTCCCACTCCTCAAACGCCCGGCCCTGAGAACAGACCGTAGCACAGAGCTGGATGGCTTCCCGGAGGCTTTTATTGGCGGGCTTGACCATGTCGCCATACTTTTTCACATAGTCGCCATTGTACCAGGAAGTCTTGTTGACGGTCCCGTAAAGGGTCGTTCCCTGCAAAAAGGGCATGCCCTGCTCCTTGACAAATTCCAGGCGGGCGTCCGGATCGCTGATGCGCAGGCTGGGATCTTCCTTGGCCATGTTGTGGCAATTGGTACAGACAAAAAAGCGGCTTTGCAGACGCGTGCTTTGTCCGTCGGGGCCGACGGTCGTGCCTTCGGTGACAATTTCCCGGCCCATCCGGATCCATTCCGCATCACCTTTGTGTTGGCCTTCGTGCGGAGAAGCCGGTTCCCCGAAGAAGGAGAGCATTTCAGAGACTTTGGTATCATCGGTCCACTCACCCTGAAGCCCACTGGAACGGCTTACGCCCAGCAATACGACTAGCAGGGCCGCAAACCCGATTACGTAAAATTTTTTCATCTTTTCCTGAATTCAATAGACGGGAATGAATATAGAAACTTTTCAATCCATTCGCACGAATTTCCGGTGTATGGGCGACGCTCCTTCTTTTTCCAGTTGCAGGATATAAATTCCACCCGTCGTGCCCTCCATGCCCAGTTCGATGCGTTGGACTCCGGCAATCAACTCAATTTCCATTTCCCGAATCGTTTTTCCCTGTACATCCCGCACCACGAGGTTGTAGAGGCCTTCATAACCCCCGGGAACCGAAATCTGTGCGAATTGCTGGCCCATTTGGGTTTGAGAGACGATGACCTGAACGGCACTTTGTAACCGATCTTCCTGGGACAGGGCAATCGAAACTTGCAGGTCGAGGATAACCGGATAGTGGTCGGAGAATCCAATGAGGTTGGCGCGGGTAAGGGCTGGAAGAGAGGGGTTCGGAGAATTGTCATTGCCGAAAACCCAGTAGGAACCTGGGACGTAGCTGAAGTCGCTGGGATCGTTCATGATGTCTTCCGAGACGTAGATGATGTCGAAGCGGTCGTCGAGACCACCGCCCGAACCACAATCGCTGGAACTGTTGCTGCGGGTACTTTGGGACCAGAGGTAATTTTGGTTCCAGTTGCTTTGGGCCAGGGGATCGACCACGCGGCGGGAAGATTGGGGGGGATTCGTCAGGGCCTGTATGGAGCCGGCATTGGGGGTGTCTTCGTTGAAATCCCCCATCACGATATAATTGTCGTTGGTGGAGGTGAAATTGCGGTTGGTGATGAAATTGACGATGGCATTGCTCTGGTTGAGGCGACCGGAGGAACTGGAAGCCATGTGGTGGGTGAGGAAAACGTGGAGAAATGCCGTATCGCCCGTAGCAATCACCCCGGGGCTTTTATAGTAGAGGCGGTAATAATCGATGTTCCGGGCGTTGCTGGCCGAAATGAACTGTTGTTCGACAAGGCCGAGCTTCTGGCTATTGTACCAGAGCATATTGCAAATGTCCTGGCCTCCCGCAAAGTTGATCTGGGCGGCTTCGTAGAAGGCGCCTTTGCCGGGGACGTTGGGGAGGATATTGATGGAGATGTTGGAGGCGGGGGAAAAAGGACCGACGGCCGGCCCAATCTCGTTGACGCCGTAAATGTCCGGCTGGGCAGTGGACAGGATGTCGATGAGCTGGTTGTTGCGGTCGGTGGGAGAAGTCGGATTACAGGTTCCAATGCCACCCGCCCCGTAGCGGAGGAGATTGTGGACCATGACGCGGATATTGTCCTGGGCAATTGAGGGCATGTTCAACCCCAACCCAATTACCAACAGCAAAGCAAAGCGACCCATTTTGGAAAGAAGCATGTTAGACAATCTGATATTCAATTGTTGAAGAAATAGGTCGGAAATTACTAAAAAGGCAACAAGATTGGGTCGCCCAACCGATGATTTCCCCAAACCTTAATATTTTCGTGAGATGCGGATCGTTTTATTGTCGGATACCCACGGCCAGCACGGAGCCATTGAGGTTCCCGAAGGAGATATGCTTCTCCACGCCGGAGATTTTTCCAGCAAGGGCGGGCTCAATGAGGTCAAAGACTTCCTCGCCTGGTATGCCGCGCAGCCGCATCCCCACAAGGTGTTCATCGCGGGGAACCACGATTTCCTCGCTGAAAAGGACCCCGAGACCTTTGCCCAACTCATTCCTCCGTCCCTCATCTACCTCAACGACAGCGGAGCCACCGTCGCCGGCATCCGGATCTGGGGATCGCCCATCCAGCCGTGGTTCTACGACTGGGCCTTCAACCGCCGCCGCGGCCCCGAAATCGCCCAGCACTGGGACCTGATCCCCGAAGACACCGAAATCCTCATCACCCACGGCCCGCCGATGGGCATCCTGGACCGCACGGTCAGGGGTGATTTTGTCGGCTGCTCCAACCTCACCGACCGCCTCCAATCCGTCCAGCCCCGCCTGCATGTATTCGGCCACATCCACGAAGCCTACGGCCGCGAAACCATCGGCCCGACCACCTACATCAACGCGTCCAACCTCGACGTCAAGTACCGGCCCATCCACCCGGTCCAGGTCTTCGATTGGGACTGAACCCCTTCCTTTTGTTTAATCTTTTCGGGCTAAGATTGACTTTCTTGGCTAAAAAAGTTTTCGCACGTTGATGATCTTTGTTTTTGTGCAGGCTAGCTCTCCTCAAGTCTGCACAATTCGATTCAGCAAAACCCTCAACTGTTAGCCAGCCATGCTAGAAAGAGTCAATACCCAAATGCAAGGGTCCCAAATGGACAGCGCTCTCTCGCAATCGAGCGGAGGAACCACCATGGCCCCGCCCCAACTTTCCCTCGGCGTATCGGAATCCCGGGACCTCGACGTCCAACCCATGCAGCAAAAGCAAGGCAAGGGCGTAATTCAGGGCGCTTTTCCGCTGATTCCAGCCGCGATTTACGCCGCAAAAGTGGCCGCGCAAACCACCCTGGATGCCTTTTTGGACATGGCCATCGGGGCCATCACGGGAGCGCCCCCCGGCGTATTGGATTACCTCACCAATTTGGTTTTCAACCTGATTCCGGTGGGCGGAAGTGCCCATACAGCCCGTAAAACCACGAAACTGGCCCTGGCGGTGGACGATGTGATCGGGGCGATCCGCGGATTGCGGCGGCTGCGCCACCTGCGCGGCTCCATCGGGCGGATGGTGACCGACATGACCCGCTACAAGGACCAGCTGATCGATTTCATCAAGAATGGCGACCTCCAGGGTGCCAAACGCATCTGGAACCAGTTGATCGGGACGATCCGGGAAGCCCAGGTGGCGGCGAAGATGGCTGAGCAAGGCGAGAACATCACCGATCTTCAGAAAAATATCAAACGGGCCAATGGCAGTCGTCTGACGGAGATCGATGCCATCTCCACGATTGGAGACCGGACCGTTTATACCCAGGTCAAAACGGGCGATGCGGCGAATATTACCCGCGGATCCAATGCCTGGAGCCGTCTCCAGGCCCAGATTGACCGGACGGTGGAAGCGGCCGACCAAGTCGGGGGCGACGTGCGCTTCGTCGTCGACAATGTGAGCGATGAAGCCCGCGAATACATGGAATCCAAGGGCATTCGCGTTATTCTCTCCGCCGATTTCTTCTAAATTTGCCCTATGCAACAAGGATCATTTTTTGCCCCCTCAGCCAAGGTCGCCGGCTCCATCAAGAAGTTTCGCCAATCACTGGAACGCATGTACGGTACGGCCGTCAAATCGATGGGCGGCCCCAATTTTTACCTCTTTACGGAAGGTCAGACCTTCGAATTTACCGTGGACAGCCGATGGTTGTCCTTTGAATACAGCCTTCCGGACCCCCGTCCGGAGGCGGAAGCCGACTGGGAAGCGGTCGCAAAGGTCGTTGGGAAGATTTTCATGACGGCCAAGAAATACGGCTTTACCCACGGATTCATCAGTGCCCAGCCTGACAACTACGCTGCGCCCGGCAAACGGGAAAGCGAAGTGGCGGCCGATCTCCAGGGCCCCGCGGCGATGGTGGATTGGTACAACTATACCGACAGCGACGTGATTGTGGCGTTTGCGTTGGCGATGGAGCGGGGAAAAGAAGATTTCCTGCGGGACATGGCCGGCACCTTGAAGGGGCAGAAGTATTTCTGGTGGCTGATGTCGCCGGATCATCCGGCGGCGGCAGTCCGGGCGGGCACGGAGCTGGCCTAGGGGCACTTAGCTGCCGGGGAGTTTTTCGCCCTTGGCGGACAAGTCGACCAATTTAACAATGCGGTTGCGACGGGTCTTCTCCGTTTTGGCCAGTTTCAACCACCGCAAGACGAAGCGTTTGCTGGAATCGTTGATGTGGGTGAAAAATTCAGCCGCGCCCTCCCGTTGATCCAGGGCCTCCGCCAGATCATCGGGTACGATCAGGTTGTCGACGTCATCCATAAAGGTCCACAAGCCATTTTCCTTCGAAGCCGCGATCGATTGTTGTCCCGCTGCCTCCATTTTCCCCTCCTCAATCAACCTCGCCGCCCTGACCTTATAGGTACGCGTCCAATGCTGTGTTTTCCGCGGCGAGATGAGTTGCATGGTCCGTTCCCCGTCCAATTTCCGCCGAATCCCATCGATCCACCCAAAACACAACAGCTCATCCAGCACTTCTCCGGTGGACACATATTTTCCCGGCACATTCTTCTTGTACGTCACCAACCAAATGCTGGCCTCCTGCCGGTGGTTTTCCGATAGCCAGGCACGCAACTCATCCGTCGATTCCACTTCGACCTTTTCAAAGTTTTCCGTCTTGATCATGGGCGGTTTTTGGGAAAAGAACTGCCCGCGGAGAGAGAATGTTGGGAAATGAAGGGGGAAAACGGCTTAGAAATAGTATTCCCGGGTGTCGGCGTCGCGGTAGATCGGGAAAATCCAGGCCACGCGGAAGCCGTAGAGCAGGTCCATCCGCTGGCGGGTGTCCTGGAAGCCGTAGTCAAAGTTGAAGTCCCGGCGGCTTTGGGTCCAGTTTTGGCTGACATCGACGCCGATCTGGAAGTTGACAAACTTGTTGTTGCCGAAATAGCGGTAGCCAAGGCCTTGGACCGCGCCGAATCCGTTGGTGAGGCGGTCGTAACCGGGGGTCATGTCCGCGCCCAAGTGGGGCACGTTCTGGCCGATGACTTCGATGCGGACCTTGTGCTGGATGAATTGGGTGCCCAATTCTACGTAAATGCCGGTATTGGGATTGTTGTTTTCCAGCACCCGAAACTGCTTCCCGATGACGAAGGGAATGGTATAGCCACGTTGGAAGAATTTGACCTCGTAAAACAAACCATCGGCCCCAATCGCATTGACATTGAAGCCATTTGCCTCCGATCCCACCAAAAACGTCACATCTTCGGCGATTCTTTCCTTGATGTCCGAGCCGAACCAAGGCCGAATCCCGGTTTGCAGGTAGAAATTGTTCTTGAATTTGATGCCCGCCTCGATCTCCATCGCGTTGGTATAGCCGAAACGGTCGGCCAGGTCCCCCCCGGGCACGGAGCCCTGGTAGCCCAAGAGAACATAGGGCAGGGTGATGGAGCTGTCCTGGATGCTTTTCTGTGCCTGCACCCCGATCGCGAGGAGGCTGAACACAAAAATTAAGAGGCTCGTTTTAAGAGATTTCATTCGATTTCTTTACTTTTAGGCCCACCGATAAAAATAGGGGAAGTCGCTCATATTCCAAGTGCTAATTCGTCGCCCGGTGACACAGAAAAAGTATCATGAAGCGGTTTTCCATTGGTGATGCAGCCCCGAATGGCTGGCTCAGATAGCATGGGTGAACCTACAAATAGCAACGTGGACTACTATGTCCACCCCTCCGCAGTCGTCGACGAACCCGCCCGGATAGGAGCGGGAACGAAGATTTGGCACTTTTCCCATATCATGACGGATGTCACCTTAGGTGAAAATTGTAATCTGGGACAGAATGTGTTTGTCGGAAAGGGCGTAGTTTTGGGGAACAATGTAAAGGTCCAGAACAATGTCTCGATTTACGCCGGGGTGACCTGTGAAGATGATGTATTTTTGGGCCCGTCCATGGTGTTCACGAACGTCATCAACCCGCGGAGTGCGGTGAATCGGCGGGGCGAGTACCTGGAGACCTACGTGGAACAAGGTGTGACCATCGGAGCCAACGCGACGATTGTATGCGGAATCAGGCTGGGGAAGTTCGCGTTTATCGGAGCCGGAGCGGTCGTGACCAAAGACATTCCACCCTATGCGCTCATTGTGGGGAACCCCGGGCGCCAAATGGGTTGGATGAGTGAATACGGAGAACGATTAGAATTTGATCAGGATGGCTTGGGGATTTGTCCCGGAAGTCAGGAAAAATACCAGTTAAAAAACCACAGAGTTACCAAAATCCAATGACGACAAAAACAATGGATATACGCATGGTGGATACCATTACGCAGTACCACCACATCAAAGAGGAAGTGGATACCGCCGTTCAGGAAGTGGTGGAGTCCGGATGGTACATCAATGGTCCGCGGGTACAGGCCTTCCGGGACAACCTGGCCCATTACCTGGGCGCCAAGCACGTCATTGCCTGCGCCAATGGTACCGATGCCCTCCAAATCGCCCTGATGGCGCTGGATCTCCAGCCCGGCGATGAGGTCATCACGACGCCGTTCACCTTCTGCTCCACGGCAGAAGTGATTGCGTTGCTCGGGCTCAAGCCCGTCTTTGTCGACGTGACGGACGATTCCTACAACATCGCCACGGCGGACATCGAGGCTGTCATTACCCCGAAAACCAAGGCCATCATCCCGGTTCACCTGTTTGGCCAGCCGGCCGACATGAACCCGATCATGGAGATCGCCCGGAAACACGGCATCGCCGTGGTCGAAGATGCCGCCCAATCCATTGGTGCGGACTATACCCTGACCGACGGTCGGAAGCTCATGTCCGGCCTCATCGGCGACATCGGTTGCACCTCCTTCTATCCGAGCAAGAACCTCGGTGCCTTTGGCGATGGCGGCGCCATCTTCACCAACAACGATGAGTTGGGCCACAAGCTCCAGCAAATTTGCAACCACGGCTCCAGCCGCCGCTACTACCACGACATCGTCGGGGTCAACAGCCGCCTGGATGCCCTTCAGGCTGCGATTTTGGACATCAAGCTGAAGCACCTGGATACCTATAATGACAACCGCCGCCAGGCCGCCGATTGGTACGATGCCGCTTTTGCGGGGGTAGAAGGCCTGGTCACACCCTGGCGTTCTTCGAACTGCAAGCACGTGTTCCACCAGTACACGCTGCGCATCACCGAAGGCCGCGAGAAGCGGGACGCGGTCAAGGCTGCGCTCGGCGAGCGCAAGATTCCGGTGATGATTTACTATCCTGTGTCCCTGCACCAGCAGGACGCGTACCGCCACTACGGCTACGCAGACGGCGATTTCCCCGTCTCCGAGCGCCTCACCGCCGAAGTTATTTCTCTCCCCATGCACTCCGAACTCACCAAGGAGCAAGTGGACTATATCACGGAGAATTTCCTTGACATTTACCGCACCGTTTAATTTGCATACCCAGAACCGAGAATACATGAAAGTTGCAGTAGTTGGTACAGGATACGTTGGATTGGTCGGAGGAACCTGCTTTGCAGAATCCGGCAACGATGTCCTGTGCGTCGACAATAACATGGACAAGTTGGCCAAGCTGCGGTCCGGCCAGATCACGATCTACGAACCGGGTTTGGAGGTCTTGTTCCAACGAAATACCGAAAGCGGTCGCCTCAATTTCACCGATTCCCTCGCGGACGCGGTGGCCTTTGCGGATGTCATTTTCCTGGCCCTTCCCACACCGCCCATGGAAGACGGATCGGCGGACCTTCAATATGTCCTCGCCGTCGCCAACCAAATCGGCCAGCTGATCACCGAATACAAGGTGATCGTGAACAAGAGTACGGTTCCGGTCGGAACGGCCGACAAGGTGCACAACGCGATTGCAGCCCATACCAACGTCGAATTTGACGTGGTTTCCAATCCGGAGTTTCTCAGGGAGGGAGTTGCGGTCCAGGACTTTATGAAGCCCGAACGCGTAGTCATTGGGACCCGTTCCGAGCGCGCCCGCACGGTGCTCGAGCGGCTGTACAAGCCCTTCCTGATGAGTGGCAACCCCATCATTTTCATGGATGAACGCTCTTCGGAACTGACGAAATACGCGGCCAACTCCATTTTGGCCACCAAAATCTCTTTCATGAACGAGGTCGCGAACCTGTGTGAGCGGGTCGGCGCGAATGTAGACGATGTGCGGCGCGGAGTAGGCTCCGATTCCCGGGTGGGCAAACGCTTCCTGTTTGCTGGCGTGGGCTACGGCGGTTCCTGTTTCCCCAAAGACGTCTCTGCCCTCTACAATACCTCGAAGGAATATGAATACGATTTCCGCATCCTCGATGCCGTCATGCAGGTCAATGGCCTCCAAAAGATGCGCATGGTCGAGAAACTGGAAGACTACTACGGTTCTGATTTCTCCGGATTGACCTTTGGGGTCTGGGGATTGGCGTTCAAGCCCAATACCGACGATATCCGCGAAGCCCCCGCGCTGACCATCATCAAAGAGATTTTGGAACGGGGTGGGAAGGTCCAGGCCTTTGATCCGGAGGCCATGTGGCAGGTGCAGCAGTACACCGATCTTGAGATAAAAATGGTCGAGACGGAGTACGAAGCCCTGGAAGGCGCCGATGCGATGCTGTTGATCACGGAGTGGAATGAGTTCCGCACCCCGGATTTCGACAAAATCAAATCCCTGTTGCGCGAGCCGGTCATTTTTGACGGTCGGAATGTCTACGACCTGGACATGATGAAGGATCGCGGTTTTTACTACAATTCCATTGGCCGCGGGGTCGTACATGCGTTCCGCCGCAACAATGTCGAACAGCAATAAGCCATGCATCTGCACCGTAAGAAAAAAATCCTGATCACCGGAGGGGCTGGGTTCCTCGGTTCCCACCTGGTCGATCGGTTCATGGACGAAGGTTTTGAGGTGATTGTCATGGACAATCTGCTCACCGGTACGGCCGATAACATCGCCCACCACTTCGGAAAGGACGATTTTACCTTTGTCCACCACGATGTCACCGAATACAACCACGTGGCTGGTGACCTCGATTATATCCTCCATTTTGCCAGCCCGGCGAGCCCGAAGGACTACCTGAATCTGCCGATTCAAACCCTGAAGGTCGGTTCTTTGGGGACCCACAAAATCCTCGGTTTGGCCAAGGCCAAGAACGCCCGGATGCTGATTGCCAGTACCTCCGAAGTGTACGGGGATCCGCTGATCCACCCGCAGAAGGAAGATTACTGGGGCAATGTCAATCCCATCGGTTTGCGCGGCGTTTACGACGAGGCCAAGCGTTTCATGGAGGCCATGACCATGGCCTACCACCGCTACCACGGCCTGGAAACGCGGATTGTGCGGATTTTCAATACCTATGGCCCGCGGATGCGCCTCGACGATGGCCGGGCCCTGCCTACCTTCGTGGGCCAGGCGCTGCGCGGCGAGAACATCACCGTCTACGGCGATGGTTCCCAGACCCGTAGCTTCTGCTACGTGTCCGACCAGGTAGAAGGCATCTTCCGCTTGCTCCATTCCGATTATTCGGATCCGGTGAACATCGGGAATCCCGAAGAGGTGAGCATCCTCGAGTTCGCGGAGGAAATCGTGGAGATCACGGGTTCAGGGAGCAAAATCGTATTTGAAGACCTGCCGCAGGACGATCCCAAAGTCCGCCAGCCGAATATCACGCGGGCGCGTGAAATCCTTCAATGGGAACCGAAGGTCTCCCGGGACGAGGGCTTGCGCACCACGATTGATTATTTCAAAACACATATCCAGCATGGGATTCCGCAGAGTTGAGACGGGAATTCCCGACTTGGTGGTCATCGAACCTGACGTGTTCGGTGACCACCGTGGTTTTTTCAAGGAAACCTACAACGCGAATTCTTTCCGGGAAATTGGCCTGGAACTGGATTTTGTGCAGGACAATGTGTCCTATTCGGGGCGGGGAATCCTCCGCGGCCTGCATTTTCAGGCGCCGCCCCACGCCCAGGGCAAGCTGGTGACGGTTTTGCAGGGGCGGGTGATTGATGTGGCGGTGGACATCCGGACAGATTCGCCGACCTATGGTCGGCACCACGCGGTCGAATTGACGGGGGAGAACCACCGCATGTTTTGGGTGCCGCCGGGATTTGCGCACGGCTTTGCGGTGCTCAGTGAAACAGCGTACTTCTGCTACAAGTGTACCGGCTTCTACAACCGCCCGGCGGAGGGTGGCTTGATGTGGAACGACCCCGAATTGGGGATCGATTGGCAGGTAGAATCCCCCATCCTGTCGGACAAAGACCGGGATTACCCCCCATTCTCAGATTTCAACTCCCCATTTTAAACGCTTAATTTTATTTTCTTCAAGCCACTGGAAATAAGGCTATTGTGGCTTTGCCTCTGTAGGTTCGTTTGTGAAAATATAATTCCGATTCAACCAAAAAGCCCTCTCGATTTGAAACCGAGAGGGCTTTTTGGTCATTCTATTCTATTCCCGAAGGAATGTAACACTAACTATGACTCAAAAGAACGTTACTGAGTTGAGCTATTGTGTCGCTCATGATAAAGATGGGGAAAACAGATCGGGATAAGAAGGTGGATGAGGCTCAAAATTATATTTTCCAAAATAGAAATATGTATTTTGGGGAATTTTGGGTAAGATATTGTGGTTTATTCTAATAAAAGAGTTGGGGAAACGTGGGCTGATATCCAAAGAAAATGCCCTCTCGACGGGAAGTGGAGAGGGCATTTAAGATTTTATTCAGTGTTTCCGGCGGAAACTTTCATTCTTAACACTAGCTATAACATTTAAAGAACGCTCTGAGAATGATTTCTCTTTGTTGTGGTATAAATATCGGGTGATCTCGCTGAATCCAGTAATTCGAAATGGGCCATTTTTATATTTTATTTTTCCGTAGATAGTGCCCTGGGCTTATTTAGGCTGTGTTTTGTTTGCCATTCTAATAAACGCATTTTTATTTTCCTTATTCGTCCCCTTCCATAGAAGCTGTTGGGGATGTTTCTGTTCTTGATTCAGCTTTAAAAGCCTCCCCACCTCGACTTGATTTGTGCTCCATTTTCCCGATTTTTGCCTTTCAACCCCCTCATCATGCACGTCCTTCAATCCGAACGCCTTCTTTTCCGCGAATATACCCGCAAAGACCTTCCGAAGATGGAGGAAATCCTGGGAGATCCGACCACGATGCAGTTCTGGCCGAAGCCTTACGACAAGGAGGGGGTGAAAAAATGGATTGAGAAGAACGTGGAGCCGTATTTGGGGAGTGGGGGCGGTCGTTTGGTGACGGTGATTAAGAAGACGAATGAGGTGATCGGCGATTGTGGGCTGATTGAAACGAAGATTGATAGGCAAGCGGAATTCGATCTGGGGTATATCATCCACCACCCGCATTGGCGGGCGGGCTTTGGCTTTGAGGCGGCTCAGGCACTCTTGCGGCACGGCTTCCAGACCCTCCGCATGGGGCGGATCGTGGTTCAAATGCCCGAGAATCACCACGGATCGCGTCGCATCGCCGAAAAATTGGGGATGACCTACGAGAAAAGCTATACCATGGAGGCCACGGGCTTTCGCATGCGGGTCTATGCGATGGAACGGAAGGCGTATTTGCAGGAAAAGAACCGCTTGTTGGTGGATCAATTGGGGGGAAGCGAAGAGAAAAAGCGCTGGCTGGCGCTGGCGACCTCTCCCGATCCCGCGTCGCGGATGCTGGCATTGACCACGGCCGAGGCCGCTGTCATCGCCCCGCAAATCCAGCAGGAACTGCTGTTTTGGTTCAGCGTCACCGAAAACACCTTGGTCCGCTACCAAATCCTCAACCTATTGGACGAGCACCACCGCGGATTGGCCCTGCCCAGCGCAACCCCGGCCGATGTATCCCGTTTCGACGACCACGAGACGCTGCCGTATTTCCTCGCCGCCCAGGACGACGCCGAACGCGCGGTCCTCAGCTACATGAACCAGACCAACCAACCCCTTCCCGATTTCAAAATCGTTTTTCTCCGCCAATACATCCAACGCACCCGCACCGACATGAAAACCGCTCGCGCGGCCCTTTCTGCGCTCATCGAGCGCGCCCGGAAGTACCGCTAGCGCGGATGTGCAAATTGAGAAAATGGGGAAATATGCAAATGAACCCCAGTCAGAGAAATTTCACATTTGCACATCAATCAATTGTCACATTTTCCCAATTTGCAAATTCCCCCCCATCCTTTACACCAACACCTCATCCGCATGGGCGAGACTCGCCTTGTAGGCGTCCAGGCAGCGCTGGCGGGCCATTTTGTGGTCGACGATGGGCGCGGGATAGTCGTGGGTGCCGAATTCGGGAACCCAATGGCGGACATAGTCCTTTTTCCCGTCGAACTTCTTCATCTGTGATTCGGGATTGAAAATCCGGAAGTAAGGCGCGGCGTCGGTTCCGCAGCCGGCAGCCCATTGCCAGCCACCATTGTTGGAGGCCAGGTCAAAGTCGAGCAATTTCTCCGCAAAATAGGCCTCGCCCCAGCGCCAATCGATGAGCAGGTGCTTGGTCAGAAAGCTCGCGACGATCATGCGCACGCGGTTGTGCATATAGCCCGTCTCGTTGAGTTGGCGCATCCCCGCATCGACAATCGGATAGCCCGTTTCCCCTTTTTTCCACGCCTCATACTCCGCTTCATTGTTCCGCCACGGGATGAAATCGTACTTTTTCCTGAAGGGTTCCTCGGCGACATGGGGAAAGTGGTGGAGGATCTGGGAATAAAAATCGCGCCAGATGAGTTCGGTGAGGTAGGTGGCGTTGAGGCGTTGGGCGTGGCGGGCCTTTTCCCGGATGCTGATTGTCCCAAAGCGAAAGTGAATGCCCAGGCGGGAAGTCGCATCCATGGCCGGATAGTCGCGTTTCTCGTCGTACTCCCGGATGATTTTGCGGGTGACGGTGGCGGAAGGGATTGGGATGGAGGAGCGGGTAAAGTCCATCTCTTCGAGGGAAATCAGCGGCAATGGAGCGGAATCAAAGTAATTCGCGGCGTATTCCTCGTTGGGGTAGGACTGGAAATAATAACTGTGGCGCTCATCTCCGTGGCCGACCATGTGTTCTTCGAGCTTGGACCGCCAGGTCCGGCTGTACGGCGTGAACACGACGTAGGGGGTTCCGTCGCCTTTGACCACTTCATCCCGATCAAAAATCACATGGTCTTTGAAGTCCTGAAAGCCAATTTGGTGCTGGGCGAGCAATTCCCGGACTGCAGTATCGCGTTCCTTGGCGTAGGGCTCATAGTCCCGATTGGTGAAGACGTGGTCGATGTCGAATTCCTGGATCAAATCCGGAAAGACCTCCAGCGGATGGCCGTAGCGAACCACGAGGCTGCTGCCCTGGCCTTCGAGTTGGCTTTTGAGATCAGAAATGGTGTCGTGGAGAAACGTGACCCGGGCGTCACTGCGGTCCTTTAGGGCATCAAGTATGGATTTATCGAAAATAAATAGAGGAACCACCTTTTTTGAACTTTTAAGAGCATGAAACAGCCCTGCGTTGTCTTGGAGACGCAAATCCCTCCTAAACCAAAAAATATTGACCTTCTGCATTGTGGATTTTTGTTTAAGGAAACAACCAAAAAAAGACGTAAATTGTTGAACGAGACGATTTTATCTTTAAACATTTTTGTTGAAAACTCGGTTAAGAAAACATATTTCAGATACTATATAAACACCATGGAACTTTCACTGAAAATAGACCAAGAGAAAACCCAGCTTGAGCAAGTTGCGGAACAGCTCGGGGTGTCGGTCGAAGGCGACATGGTCCGGCTACCCAAGCAATATGGTGATGGATACCTCAAGAGCATTGCTCTTCCGGGTGGCTTAGTTATCAACCATTATCATTTTCAACTTCGGCAACCAATCAAGCTCCACTCCTTCGTCCCGAAGGATGCGGAAACCTTTCTCCTGAATGTAAACATGTCAGAAGGAAGTTTCAGACAGGAAGTAGATGGCAATCCCGACGAGATCGGGAAACAGCTTCCTATGGGTTGCTTTTTTTACTCCCCCGGAGTTGAGGCGTACGGTAACAGCCCGACCGATGTCCCATTTGACATTGTCATTCTTACCTTCCCGTCTTCCTTCCTGGAATTCTACACCGGAAAGGGAACTGAAGCCGACGGCTTCTCCCGCTTCATGGAGAATTCCCCCAAGTTTTGCGTATTCGAAGACCTCGACTACGGCCTGGAGACCACCCTCCGCCAGATCATCTCGGCGGACGATCCCTCGGCCCTGGATCGACTCGAAATGCATACCCGGGTCCTTGAATTTTTGCTTGGCTTCTTCAAGAAGTTGAGCCGTCGTTCGGAGGGCAGCTCCGCGCTCCACCCGGCCGACCTCCAAAAGCTGTTTATGATCAGCGCCATTCTCAAGAGCCATCTGCACGGCACCCCGCCCTCGATCGACGAGCTTGCTCGCGAAGCAGGGATGAGCGCCAGCAAGCTCAAGCGTGGTTTCAAGCAAGTTTTTGGGATTCCACCCTATCAATTCTATCTCAAGGCAAAAATGGGCGAAGCCCGCAAGTTGCTCCAGTCGCGTGAATACGCGATCTCGGAAGTAGGCCATATCCTTGGCTACTCCAACTTGTCCAAGTTCTCCCAGGCCTTCAAGAAAGAATATGGCATGACCCCCCGGCAATACCGAGGTACAATCGGTAGTTGATACGCTTAAAGTTGTGAACAGAAGCGGCCCGCACAATCGGGCCGTTTTTTTTTGCCCTGTGTTTCCGCCCTATCTCCCCAGCATTCCCGCCTCACATAAAAAACGGACCCCGTGGGAAGGGTCCGATTGTACAAATCCAGCTTAATCAAATGAATCCTAGCGCTTAAAAAAGGGTTGTAACAACTTTAGTATGATAATTATGCGTAATCCTGTGTGTTCAATTGGTCGCTACCACCAGGTAGCGTGAGGTCGCCCAGAAGCGGTCGACATCCAGAATCTCCAGCGTTTCAATCTTGCCTTCCGAATTCTGGGTGAAGGTATAAGTCCCGGCCGGGTGCGGAGAGATCAGCTTGGCCTTCTTCGTGAACAGGGGAATCTCCGTCGATTCCCGCATGTCCATCGTCAGGAACTCATCGTCCTGAATCGCCCCGTCGAGTTTCTTGTCGCCGCCGATCAGGCCCAGAAAGGCCCCTTCCTTCTTCACAATGCCCCGACTCTTCAGTTCCCGCATCGATCCGGTCGCCACGTAGACCTGGTGCAGGGCCTCATCGAGCGTGTCGATGGTCGCCTCCTGGTCCTCAATGATCGTCTCCTGGAGCGCAAGCTGAAGCTCTTGTTGAGAGAGCTGGTCATTCAGCCCGCCAATCTCAGCGTCGCGTTCCTGCAACAGCATCCGCAGTTCCGCAATCGCAGCGTTTTTGTTCGAGTTCTCTAAATCGAGTTGGCGGAGTTTGCGCTCCAGGCCCCGGATCTTCACCCCGCTGGCATTCAACCGTTGTTTGAGGCTGCGAATTTCAGCCGAGTTTTCGGCCATCAGCTTGTTGATCATGCCAATGTCGCGTCGGATACGGTCGCCTTGGTCGCCCAGGTACTCTTCGCCTTGTGCCATGTCGCGAAGGCGTTCTTCGCGGTCCCGGATCGCATCCAGGTTGGCTTCGATGGCATCGAAGGAGCCCATGAAATCGGTGATCGTCGAATCGCGGTCATCCAATCGCTCTTCCAATTGCGCGACGTGGTCGCCCACGGCGCGGTAAAGGGCTTGCTTTTCGGCGGTGTCATCCTGACGGCATCCGCTCAGTGCAAAGGCGAGGGCCAAGGTACCGAGGCCCATATTGACGCCTCTTCTTCCAAATTGTCTCCAGCGGGTTTTCATCTTACAGCGAGTATTTATGTATAGAACGTGATGATTGTTTCTGAGCGCGGTACATTCCCCCATATGCCAGCTCTGTGCCAAAATTGTAAAGTGCTGATAATCAGTCCTGGCTTGGGGTCAAATTCTCAAAATGAACTCCTATTTGGGGCAAATTTTCTCATTTTGAGAAAATGGGAAATGGAGCAAGTGCCGGTGTGGCCCAAATTCTCATTTTGAGAATGGGCGTTTCAAAAAGAAAGAAAATAGGAGGGGAATGCCAGGTTGGGAAATTGAGCGAAAAATATTTTTCGCCCTGATATACAAATAGTTAGGAGTTGTTTTGGAAATAATTTTCAGCCGCTGGCACAGTATTGGCCTATGTAGGAGCAGCTGTCTAAATGAATTTTGTATTGATTTTCTTTGGACCTGTTCCTTTCGGAACCTTTGACGATCCCCTCCCAACAACAACACCCACACCGGAGGACAGGTCTACACCTTTGACGATCAAAGCACCAGAAGAATTAGCGGGGATGGAAAGTAGAAGGCTTGAAAAAAAGAATTTTTTAGTTGATTGATATTTAACTTTCGTTGGTGCAACATGCAGGAGAGGCCTCACCTCTCCTGCTTTTTTTTGTGGAAATCCTTAATTTGAAGGGTATGGCAAAACGCAACCTGTTCCAAATAACTTCCCTCTTCTATTTGATTGCCGGACTCGCCATCGTGACCGCGTTGGGCCTATTCGCGTACAGCAACCTGTCCCGCATCGTCGATACCGTTTCCGAAGCTGGCCGCCCGGACCTCAGCCTGGCCAATATCGAGGAAATCCAATCTGACCTCTTCGACGCCGAGAACAGCGTATATACCTATTCCATTTCCCGCGACGAAACTTACCTCGACCCTTTTTTCGCAGCCGCTTCCTCCGCCGACCAAAAACTCAACGAACTCCAGCGGCTGAACCAATCCACGCCCGAAAAAGCCCGACTGACGGAAATTTTGGACCGTCTGATCGATGAAAAGTATGATTTGCTGACCCAGACCCTGGAATTTGAACTGGGAGACCGGGTGGACGAAGCATTGGAACAGGTCGAAAAGAAGGTGAAACAGATCCGGCCCAATTCGCTCGGAGAAGAGAAAGAAGAAACCTCCACGACTACTTCGAATGGAACTGTGACCGGAAATCCTTCGGGAGGGGTGGAAACCGAGGTGCAGGGGGAGACAAAGGGAAAACGGAACATCTTCAAGCGGGTATTCGGGAAAAATCCGGAGAAGAAAGAGGAGAAGCCGAAAGAAGAAGTGGAAAAAGAGCCGAAGAAAGAACGGAAAAAGCGGCGGAACAAGGACAAAGAGGAGGAAGTGGTGGAAATCGAAGAAGAAGAGGCTCCGGACATTGACTCGCTGATGCGGGTCAGTACCTTGAAAATGAAGCGGGAATTGCGGGCGGAAATCAGCCGGGTGAATCAGGAGGACGACGAGAAATTGGAAAAGGCGCAGCAGGTCCAATTGGAGCTGAATGCCGAAAACAAGCGGGTTTCGGAAGAAATCCGCTCCGTGGCCGGCCAGCTCGAAGAAATCGAGCGGGCGGCGATCAAGGCGCGGACCAAGGACGCCGAAGTCATGGCGATCCGGACGAACCGATACATCATCGGTTTCTGCATCGCGGCCGGTTTGCTCCTGTTGCTCCTGGGATCCGGTATTTTTGACTACCTCCGCAAGAACAACCGCTACCAACACGCCCTCCTCAAGGCCCAAAAGGCTGCTACGGAGTTGGCCGCCACCCGCCAGCGCTTCCTCGCCAACATGAGCCACGAGCTGCGCACGCCCCTCAACGCCATCGCGGGCTTCACCGAGCAAGTGCTCAATACCCCATTGCCCAAGCCCCAAAAAGAACAGCTCCAGGTGGTCCGCCAATCGTCGGACCACCTCCTCGGCATCCTCAATTCCATCCTTGATTTTTCCCGCCTCCAATCCGCCAAGCTCACCCTCGAAAACGCGACCTTCGACCCCAGTCGCACCCTCGAGCTCGTCATCCGCCTCATGCGGCTGGAAGCCCAGAAAAAAGACCTGAAATTCGTCTACGCCCTGGACCAAGCCCTGCCGCCGGCCCTCGTAGGCGACGAACTCCGCCTCCGCCAGATCCTGTTCAACCTCCTGAACAACGCCATCAAGTTCACCGAGACCGGTGAAGTCGGCCTTCAGATCACCCAGGCCCAGCCGAGCCTGGACCGCATCGAAATCACCTTCAGCGTTTACGATACCGGCATTGGCATCTCCGAAGAGAACCAGGCCACCATTTTCCAGCCCTTCGAACAGGCCGAAGACAGCACCAGCCGCCGTTACGGCGGCACCGGCCTCGGCCTCGCCATCACCCACCAGCTCGTCGAGCTGCACGGCGGCGAGATCAAGCTGGACAGCCAACCCAACGAAGGAACCCGGATCACATTTGCCCTGCCCTACCAGCTGGGCAAGAGTTCCGACCTCCCCGCCGAACCCACTACGCCAGTCGCCGAGCCCCATTCGTTCCAGGGCAAGCGCATCCTGGTTGTGGACGACGAACCTTATAATAGATTGCTGGTGGGCGCCCTCCTGAGCAAGTGGGAGCTGAAGCAGGACGAAGCCTCCACGGGCAAGCAGGCCCTGAAAAAGGCACTTCAAAACCGCTACGACGCGATTTTGATGGACCTGCGCCTGCCGGACGTCAGCGGCTTGGAAGTCACCCGCCAACTCAAATTGAAGGAAGGGCCGAGCCAAAAGGCGCCGGTGATCGCGTTGACAGCGACGACCGGGCCCGAAATCGAAGCCGAATGCAAGGCCATCGGCATGAATGCGACCCTGCCGAAGCCCTTTGCGGAGGCTGATTTGTTGGCGGTTCTGTCCAAGCTCTTTGGGGGGACGCCGCCGCCCAAGAGTGAGGAACAGGCACCGGAGGTGAATGGCCTGTCCCTGGACCCGCTGCGCAAACTTTCCCGCGACAACCCCGCCTTCTTGCGGGAATTGACCGAGACCTTTGTGAAAACGACGCGGGACAACCTGAAGGCGCTTCAGGAGAATCCGACCGATTGGGACCAGACGGGTTTGCTCGCCCACCGCATGGCCGCCCCCGCCCGCCACGTGGGGGCCAAGGAGCTCTACCAATTGCTGAAGCAGTTGGAAAAAGAGGCTGACCGCGACCAACGCAAAGGGGTTCGGAAGGACTTGCTGGCTCAAATTGAGCGGGAAGCCACCCGCGTCACAGATTTCTTTGACGCAGAATTGGCGAAATTGAATTGACAATCAGTTTTTTCCGGGGAGACGCTTATATTTGCTGAGAGGCCTAAGAATTTCATGGACAGCGACTCATACAAGATATTTGTAGTAGAAGACGACGATTGGTACAGGAAACTGTTGGAATACAACTTGTCCCTGAATCCCGATTTTGTCGTCGAATCCTTCAGTAACGGGAAGGACTGTTTGGCGCGTCTCCATGAGAAGCCCGACCTCGTCACCCTGGACTATCGTTTGCCCGATATGCCCGGCTCCAAAATCCTCAAGGAAATCACCGAGCGCTTTGAAGACATTGAAGTCATCGTGATTTCGGAGCAGGAGGAGATCGAGGTGGTGGTGGACCTGCTGAAAAAGGGCGCCCACGACTATATTGTCAAGTCGATGGACATCCAGGAGCGCTTGTTCAATACCATCAACAACCTCCGGAAAACGAAGATTCTGGAGCGGAAGGTGGACAAGCTCCAAAAGGAAATCGAACGGAAATACGATTTTCAAACCTCCATCGTCGGCCAGAGTCCCGCCATCAAAAAGGTCTTCGAACTCATCCGGAAGGCCACCATCACGAACATCACGGTCACGGTCACCGGTGAGACGGGAACGGGAAAGGAACTCGTCGCCAAGGCCATCCATTACCATTCCAAGCGTCGCGAAGGGCCATTTGTGGCGGTCAACGTGGCGGCCATTCCCCCGGAATTGATCGAGAGTGAGTTGTTTGGGCATGAAAAAGGGGCCTTTACCGGCGCCATCAACCGGCGGAAGGGGAAGTTTGAAGAAGCCCACGGCGGAACCTTGTTTTTGGATGAGATGGGGGAAATGGAAACGAGTTTGCAGGCCAAGCTCCTCCGCGTCCTCCAGGAGCGGGAAGTGACCCCAATCGGGACCAACAAAGCGATCAAGATCGACTGCCGCATCATCGTGGCCACCCACCGGAACCTGATCGAAGAGGTCAAATCCGGCCGCTTTCGGGAAGACCTGTACTACCGCCTCTTCGGCCTGCCCATCGAGCTGCCGCCCCTGCGCGAACGGGACAAGGACGTCCTGTTGCTCGCCAAAAAATTCATCGGGAGTTTCTGCAAGGAAAATGAAATGGAGCCGCTGGAACTCTCCCTCGAAGCCCAACGCAAGCTCATGGGCTACCACTACCCCGGCAACGTCCGGGAACTTCGCTCCATGGTGGAGCTCGCCGCCGTCATGGCCAATGGCCCCGTCATTGAAGCCGCCGACATCACCCTCGGTTCCCGCGACCTCCTCTCCGAGCTCCATTCCCAGGAAATGACCCTCCGCGAATACAATTACCATATCCTCCAATCGCTCCTGAAAAAATTCAACAAAGACTACAACAAAGTCGCGGAGGTCCTCGATATCAGCGTCTCAACCATTTATCGGATGCAAAAGGAAATCCGGGAGCGTGAAGAGAAAAAAGCCAGCATCAAATAGCATGTCGTCTTCTATCCTCGTAACCGGCGCGGCCGGTTATATTGGCTCTGTCCTCGTCCGTCAACTCCTCAACCAAGGCCACCGCGTCATCGGCCTGGACAGCTTGCTCTTCGGTGGTGAATCCCTCCTCGAAATCATTTCCCATCCCCGTTTTCGCTTCGTCAAGGGAGATATCCGCGACCGGGACCTGGTCGCAGGCTTATTGACCGACTCCAAGGCCGTGGTGCACCTCGCCGCCCTCGTCGGAGACAAGGCCTGCGCCGAGCAACCGGAGCAGGCCAGCGAAGTCATGGGAGCCGGCTCCCGCCAACTGTACGAACTCTGCGGCACCGTGGGAATCGGCCACTTCATTTTTGCCTCGACCTGTAGCAATTATGGCGTGATGGAGGGGGGAGAAAGGGAAATGCTGGATGAAAATGCCTCACTGCGTCCCCAATCCCACTACGCCCACCTGAAGGTCGACTTTGAACAGTATTTGATGGCGGAAAAAATCGTTCCCCGGACCATCCTGCGGTTTGCGACCGTCTACGGCCTGTCCCCCCGGATGCGCTTTGACTTGTCGGTAAACCATTTCACCCGGGATTTGGCCCGCGGACAATCGCTGGAAGTCTACGGCGCCGATTCCTGGCGGCCCTATTGCCACGTCGGTGACCTCTGCAATTCCGTCGCGATGAGCATTGTGACCGGCCCTAAGTACACCGACGGGAAAGTGTTCAACGTCGGGGATAACTACGAGAACTACACGAAACGTGACCTCATCGAGAAGATTTCGGAGCAAATTCCGGGAGTTGACGTCACCTTTACCGCTTCGGCGGATGACGATCCCCGCAATTACCGCGTCGATTTTTCCCGGGTGCGCACCGAACTGGGCTTTCAGGTCCAGAAACGGGTGCCCCACGGCATCGCCGAGATCCTCCAACTGGTCCGCACCGGCATTTTACCCGATTACGATTCTCCCCGTTACCGCAACGCCTGATCCATCCGCATGATTCCACTCAGCGTTCCCAATATCTCGGCTGCCGAGCAGGAAAAGGTCGCGGCTGCCCTTGCCGCCAACTGGATTTCCACGGCCGGTCCGGAGATCAAGGCCTTTGAAAATGTGCTGCGCGAAGTCACTGGCGCGCCCTTCGTGGTGGCCACCAACAGCGGCACCAGCGCCCTCCACCTCGCCTTGTTGGTCCACGGAATCGGCCCTGATCACCTCGTATTGGCCCCCAACCTCACCTATATCGCGACCCTCAACCCGGTTTTTTATGTCGGTGCCGAACCGGTTCTCATTGACGCGGACCCCGATTCCTGGCAGATGTCCCCCGCTTTGGTGGCGTCCTTTTTCGAGGAACGGACCTTGGAACGGGAGGGGAAGCGGGTTCACCGGGAGAATGGAAAAGAAATTGGGGCGATTCTGGTCACCCATGTGCTCGGCTATGCGGCCGAGATCGCCGCTTTGAAGGCCTTGGGCGCTCAATACGGCGTGCCCGTCATCGAAGATGCCGCTGAGGCAGTGGGATCCACCTTGGATGGCCAGCACCTGGGCACCTTTGGTGCGGCGGGCGTCCTGAGCTTCAATGGCAATAAAATCGTGTCGACGGGCGCTGGCGGGGCGCTGCTGCTGCAAAATCCGGCTCAGGCCGAGCATGCACGCAGTCTGGCGAGTCACGCGAAGCGCCACAGGGACGAATATGTTCACGACGAAGTCGGCTACAATTACGGCCTCTCCAATGTCCATGCGGCTTTGGGTGTGGCGCAAATGGAGCGCCTGGACAGCTTTTTGGAACGGAAACGGGCGGTGATGGCGCATTACCGGGCCGCTTTTGCGGACCTGGAGGGCGTGGCTTTCATTTCGGAAAGCCCTTCCCTGGCGGCCAACCATTGGTTGGCTACGATTCGGACGCCGGCGGCGCGGATGCTCGAAGAGGTATTGGGCGTGCAGGGGATTCAGACGCGCAAATTGTGGGTGCCGATGAACCGCTTGCCGATGTTCCAGGAAGTGGAGTACTGGCACGGGGTAGACCACAGCCAATCGATTTATGAGGAGTCGTTGAGCTTGCCTTGCTCGACGGGGATCACCGATGAGGACCTGCAGACGGTCTCGGATGCGGTGCGGTCGTTTTGGGGGAAATAAAAAAACCCAGGACTTGTGATCCTGGGTTCAACGGTGTCGGGGTGGCAGGATTTGAACCTACGGCCTCGTCGTCCCGAACGACGCGCGCTACCGGGCTGCGCTACACCCCGTTGATTAGTTCCAAATGTAGAAAAAATATTTTATTCTCCGTGAATTATCCCGCCAGAAAAGCAAAACAAGCAGTGAGTGGGAGGAAATCATTGGGCAGTGGGGTGAAATGAAGAGCAAATGGTTCGGAAAGAATGGGAGAGATTGCGAGGAGAATGGAAATGAAGAGGCGGGGAGGGGAACAAATGGTGGGAAAATGGAAAATCCTGGACAAAAATTAAATGCTTAACAAAAATGAATAAAAATGCCCCCTGGGGGGTGATATGGGTTGGTTTTATTGTGGGGCCGACTGAAAGAACATTGGTGAAAACAAGAAATCCGCCGAGTTTGGTCGGCGGATTATTAAGTTGAGTGATACAAAACGGTTTGTCACCCGACCAAGGAAATTTCATTTGCAGTACCAAATTTGGGGTAGAAGCATTTGACAATGAAATAGTTGGTTCGGGAATAAAAAACTTAGCTTTGAATGCTCCTAAAGGGAGCGGGAAGTTCAGGCTAAATGCCTCGATTACTTAACGGTTGTGCTTCAAGAAGTGAGACGCAAGTGCATCTTTCCGGATTTTGATTTCCAGAGGA
Source organism: uncultured bacterium (assembly GCA_963923035.1). Classification (GTDB taxonomy): domain Bacteria; phylum Bacteroidota; class Bacteroidia; order J057; family JADKCL01; genus CAWUKT01. The sequence goes on along the minus strand of CAWUKT010000050.1, from coordinate 3,086 downwards.
CGTACTTCTTCCAGTTCCTGAATCTTACTTGAGTTGTTTGTAGAACGCTGACTAAATAAATTGGTTGATTGCATGATGCTAGAAGTTGGTGGTTTTCGTCACCTTGTTCTAGCTTTACGGTTATTTACAATATAAAGAGAATCTTTAATAACCGCAAACTATTTTTACTTTTGTGGTTGCCAAATCCACTTCCCTTGGGGATTTAGATAGCCGATTCGGTCTTCTGTTTCGACTTGAACCAGGTCTTTGGACACTTTGACAACATCATAGTTTATGTCCAATAGCGTCTCTCCAGCCCCATTTACCAAGCCCATTTTCCGTTTCACCAGCACCGGCGCCAATCCCTCATGATAACTGCGGATTTCGTCATATTTGAATAAAGTCATTGTTGCCCCGTACGCATTCATCAAGCCCCACTTGCCTCTTTTTCGTACCGGTACCACATCTCCAAAAAATTTCCCCACCGCCTCAAACTCCGCCGGGATCACGATGGTACCATCGCGGTTGACAAATCCCCATCCTTTTCCGTCTACGAACACCGCAGCCCGTCCCTCCCGGAAATCGCCCACCTCATTGTATTTCACCGGAACGATCATCCGGCCACTCGGATCGATGAAGCCCCACTTGTCCCCCAACCGCACTGCTGCGCGGTTTTGGCGGAAGGTCCGCACCTTCGAAAAGCGCGTCGGAATGACCTGCTCCCCCTTCATGTCAATGAAGCCCCATTTTCCCTCCTCAAAAATCGCCGCCCGACCGCAGGAAAAGGTCTCCGCCCGCGAAAATTGGAAGGGAACGCGGACTTCCCCCTTTTTGTCGATGTACCCGAACTCCATTCCCGAGCGCACACAGGCCAATCCCTCCGAATAATTGCCAATCTCCCGGTACCCCGGGCGCACCACAAAATCTCCCCGCCGGTCGATGATGCCGAAATCAGCCTTCTGCTGCACGATGGCGAGGCTGTCCCGGAAGGGCTGAACCCGGTAAAAATTCGGAGCCAGCACCCATTTTCCATCCGTTCCGATCAAGCCCCAATTTCCCTTGCGGCGGGCCGGGGCCAGGCCCTCCCAGAAGTCGCCAGCCTTGCTGAAGGCCGGATCGATCACTATCTGGCCGTCCAGCCCGATGAAGCCGTAGAACTTGTCCTGTTGGATCCAGGCCAATCCGCCGTGAAAATCACCGGCGCGCAGGTACGATTCGGGCACGATCACCTCGCCATGGCGGTTGATATAGCCCCAGTAGCGGCGGTTGCGGAACCGCGCCCGGCCCTCCGAAAAGTCACCGACCTCCCGGTATTGCGGTGGAATGACCACTGTACCCGAAGTGTCCGCGAATCCCCAGAGTCCTTTTTCCTGGATCCGCACCAGCCCATCGTGGAACTCCCCGACCTGCTGGAATTGCGGCTGGATGGCCAGTTCGCCGAGCTCGTCCATGAAGCCGTAGCCGCCGGTATTGCGGCCCACCGCCAACAGAACGCCTTCTGTCATGCTGTCCAGGTACTGGATATAATCGTAGGCGGGCTGCACTGTCAACTGGAAATTTTGATCCACCGCACCCCACAAACTGTCGTTCTTGACGCGGGAAATGCCGTATTTGAAGTCCAGCGCCATGTCAAATTTGGGTTCCACGACCCACTTTCCCGCGCGATCCACAAATCCCCATTTTCCCCCGACACAGTATTGGTAGCTGTCTTCGGTGCGCTGGGTGATGTTGTTAAAGGAGCGGCGCTGATTGAGCGTATCCAAGCCGGGATTGGTGCCCCAGGTCATGGCCCCGCCGATATTCACCCGCGACACATTGTTTTTCCATTCGCCCATGAAGCCCACCTTTCCCAGATCGACCGTTTGGCCGCGCTGGTTGACCAGGGTGAATTGGCCGCTGGCCGAGTACACCGCCCGGGCGTATTCTCCATTTTCCCAATCCTGGAAATAAATATCCCGAAAAATGGCCTGGGTGACGATCTGGCCGGTTTTGTGGTTGATGAGGGCGCCCCCGGAAGGGTTCATGCCCTGGCCCTTTTCAAAGGCGAGGGAGAGGTCGGTGTTCGGGAGAATGCGCACGCGTTCATAAGTGGGTTGGATGAGGGTGCGGCCGGAGCCTGCGGGCCGCAAACCCCAGAGCTCCTTGCCGGAAGCGAGAAACCAGCCGACCTGACTGGGTTCCAGCAGACTCGTAGGGTCGAATTCTTCCTCTTCTTCCCGCATGACGACGAAGGACCGAACCGGCGTGATGGCTCCATTTTCATCGAAATTGCAGTAGTCGACGCCCCCTTTCCAGCGGCCACTTGCCACTGTCTCAAATCGCGCAATGGATGCGTACTTCGGCGGCATCAGCCATTCGCCCCGGATATTGATGAGGCCCCAGCGGCTTTTTTTGCGGACCCGCGCGACGCTGAATTCGAAGGTTTCGATGGCGTCCAATTGGATCACCCGGCGAATGGTCCCCGCTGGAGAATACCACTTGTAAAATGACCGGTCAACCACCATGAAGGTGGTATCGTCCACGACGGTCAGTTCTTCGAACTGGGACGGGACTATGTATTTGCCGAGGCTGTCGACCACGCCCCAGGTGGCCCCACGTCGCACCGCCGCGTAGCCAGCGCCCACATCTCCGATTTCCGTGAGGACCGGCCCGACGATTTCGCGGTCGAAGGTATCCACCAGCGCCCAGCGTTCGTTGTGGGCGTAGACCCATTGGAAGGGGCCCTTTTCGATATGGACATAGCGGGCCTCCACCAAAATGCGACCCAGGCTGTCCATCAGCCCATATTTTTCACCTAATTGAAAGGCCAAAAAGCCTTGTTTTCCATCTTTGATATCGTCGTAGTGGGGATCGATGATGGGTTTGCCAGTATTGTCGACCACTCCAAACTTTCCCTCCAGTTCCATCGCCAGGCGATTGGGGCCGACCCGTTTGAGCGATTTGAAGCGCGGGCGGATGGTCATGGCGCCTTCTACCGGATCGTAGAGTCCCCAGCCTTCCTTGGTCTGAATGAAAATCTCGTCGTTGTTGGCCCAGGAGACGGAAAGGAAAAATGGCTTGAGAATCAGGTTGGCATTTTCGTCCACCACGCCCCATTTTCCCCCTTC
>CAWUKT010000049.1:0-51066 GCA_963923035.1 uncultured bacterium | reverse complement strand
GTTGATGCCGAACCTCCAGGCATGTACCGAATATGAATTCCGGGTCGAGACGATCTGCGATACCAGCGTGGCCAACTTCACCTCGATCTTCACGTTCAAGACCGACGGTTGTTGTGAGGCTCCCGTTTCATTCAGCGATTCGGTGGTCGTGACTACGGCTTACCTTTCGTTTGATGCGGTACTCGCAGCCCAGTCCTATAACCTCCGGTACCGTCCCCAGGGCGGCCCCTGGGTCACGATGAACAACTTGACCGCTCCGTCGGTCATCCTCTCCAATCTGGACTCCTGTACGACCTATGAGTACCAGGTCCAGACGGTGTGTGATACCGGCTCCACGCCTTTCAGCATCACCTCGAGCTTCTTCACCAAGGGTTGCTTGGGCTGTGAGCAGACCTACTGTGCTGCCGTCGGCGACGACAACAGCCAGGAGTGGATCCAGGACATCACCATTGCCGGAGTATTCAACAATTCCGGAGCCGGATCCACTGGATACCAGGATTTCTCCGGCCAATTGTCCATTCCCATGGCCCAAGGCGGCACTTACGGGGTGGCGCTGACCCCCGGCTACTCTGTTTTCAGCTTCGATGAGGTCTTCCAAATCTTCGTGGACCTCAATGCAGATGGAGACTTTGTGGACGCGAATGAATTGTTGTTTACCAGCAGTCCTTCCGCCACCCAGGCCACGGGTACAATCACCATTCCGATGACAAGTCAGGTGGGGGTAACCCGGATGCGCGTGACCATGCGTTACGAGCAGGCCGCCGGTGCATGTGACATGGGATACGATTTCGGGGAAGTGGAAGACTACTGTGTAGAAATCAAACCGATGGGTTGGGTGAATGTAGATGCGCGGTTGGAGAATAGTCTTGTGGTTTACCCAAATCCATTTAACCAAGAATTGAACCTGGAAATTCCCCTGGAATATTCCTCTACGGTTGCTGTACGACTCTTTGACATTACCGGAAAACAAGTGAGAGCGGTTAATTTTGATGAGATGCAGGCCGGAATACAAAAAATGACACTGAATACCGGAGATCTTCCAGGTGGACTGTACCTGTTGGATCTGCAAATTGGAAATGAACACGCGCGCAGAAAGCTGACATTGCTTAAATAAATTATTCAAGAGCTAAACGAGATGAAGGAAGAGAGACTGTATGCCCTTGTCGATCAAGAACTCCGCGGCGAACTGCTGGAGGAGGGACGGTCGGAGCTTGACCGTTGGTTGGGGCAGGACAGTGCCAATCAGGCGGTGTACGACGAAGTCCGGACGCTGCTGGGCATAGCCGAAACAGCTGTGAACGGCATCGCGACCGAAACCGATTCCCAGTGGGAATCCCTTTGGGCATCGATTTCCGAAACGGAAACCGAAGCTGAAACGACCGAGGCACCGGTCATTGAGTTGGCAGGGCGTTCCAAGCCCCGCCGCTGGATGGGCATCGCAGCTGCGATTGTCCTCCTGGCCACCATTGGAGTCTTTTTTGTCATGCAAAACACTGGCAGCTCCTCAATCGGTGGTGAAATGGCCGAAATTTCGGTCCCCCTGAAAGAAAATGGTACTTTCCAACTGCCCGACGGCAGCAAGGTGACCCTGAACGCGGATTCCCGCCTCCGGCTCGCCGATAATTTCAACGATTCAGAGCGGCGGGTGGTCCTCGAAGGAGAAGCCTTCTTCGATGTGGCCCGCGACGAAGACCGGCCTTTTATCATTGAGTCCGGCAAAGCTGAAACCCGGGTGCTCGGCACCTCATTCAATATCTGTGCCTATCCCGGCCAGGAAAATGTCCGGATCGATGTGACATCGGGACGGGTGGAGTTCAAGTCGACCCAGACCGCCTCTCAGCAGGTGCTGGTCGCCCACGAAGCTGCCGTTTGCATGCGCAACGGGGAAGTCCAGATGCTGAAGGCGAACGAAGTGAGCGAGGCAGAATGGATGCAAGGAAAACTCGTATTCCGTAAGACTCCCCTCAAGGATGCAGTTGTCAGAATCGAAAAACATTACGACCTTGACTTCTCCTTGGACAAGGAGGTGGAAGATATGCTCCTGAATACGACTTATCCGGTGGCAGATTTCTCCGAGGAAATGGTTCTGAACAACATTCGGACCACCTTGGAGGTGAAACTGGATATCAAAGACGGGGGCCAGGTTCACATCACCAAGTAGTAGCCGAGTCACCGAATGAAACGACTGTTGATAACAGTTCTGGTGTGGGCTCTGACGAGCCCATTTTTATTTTCGCAGTCGGACCTCGACCGGCCTGTGACGGTGGCATTTGAAGACTTCTCACCCTACCAGGCCCTCCTCGAAATCGAAACCGCCGGCAAGGTTCCCTTTTCCTTTAACAGCAGTATTCTCCCCACCGGGCCTGTCTCCGGGAATTGGAAGAATACGCCCTTACGCGAAGTCCTGAGCGAGTTTCTGGTCCCCCAAGGCCTCCAATACACCTACCAGGATGGAATTGTGATCATCCTTGCCGGAAACCGGGTTCAGCGCCGCTATACCCTCAGTGGGTACATTGAGGATGGAACCAATGGGGAACGGCTCATTGGGGCGTCGGTTTACGATGCGAGGACGGGAAAGGGGGCTATTACGAATGAAGCGGGCTTTTTCAGCTTGCACCTGCCGCCCGACAGCATCAAATTGGTGGTGTCGATGGTGGGGTATGATGTCTACGGCGCTCGTTTTCAGTTGTCGGGAGACATGAAGGGGACGATCCAGATGTTACCGAATTTGCGCTTGGATGACGTGGAAATCAATCCGGACGAAGACCTGATGGGGGATGAATTCGGAGGGGCGAGCTCGGTCACCCTGGACATGAGTGAAATCGACAAGTTGCCGGCCTTGATGGGTGAGTCAGATGCTCTGGCGGCCTTGAGCCTGCTTCCCGGGGTCCATTCGGGACCGGATGGGACCGGCGGGTTGTACGTGCGGGGCGGTGGTCCGGAGCAGAACCTGGTCTTGTACGATGGCGTTCCCATTTACAACAGCTCCCACCTGTTTGGCTTTTACTCCATTTTCAATTCCTCCGCGATCAAAGACATCGAACTGGTAAAAGGTGGGTTTCCGGCCCGCTACGGCGGAAGATTGTCCTCGGTGATCAATATCCGGATGAAGGAAGGCAACCAGCAGGAATGGGAGGGAGAAGGAAATATTGGCCTGACCTCGGGGCGTTTTGCTCTACAAGGGCCGCTGGTGCGGGAAAAATTGAGCGTGGTCCTGGCTGGACGTCGGACGCTGCTCGAGCCCTATATGGCGGGCATCAACCAGATTTCGGAAGACCAGGGTGGCAATTCCCTGAATTACGATTTCTATGACCTGCACGGGAAGCTGAATTGGTCGGTGGGGAACCGGGACCAGGTCTTTTTGACGGCCTACCGCGGCATGGACGATTTCCAGACCGGATATGCGTTGGAGGAAAATGGAATCGGGCAAAATTTCGATTTTGACCTGAAATACGGGAACCAAGCGGCCATTTTGCGGTGGCACCGGGATTGGAGTCCCACTGTCTTTTCCGATGTTTCGGTCTATACCACCCAATACCAATACATCTCAGAAGGAACTTCTAGCGTGGATTCCCTTGGTTTGAACCCTGCGCGGAGCAGCCTGTCCACCCAGTCGGATGTCCTCGACTATGGGGCCCGCCTCCAGATCGACTGGATTCCCTCGAATAGCCAGTTGATTCGGGTCGGCGGCCAGGCGATTCTCCATGAATTTTCCCCTGAAACCCTGAATTTCAACCTGGAACTCACCGATTCCACCCAGGAATTGAATACCCAGCAGCCCATTTTACGCCCCATCGAAGGCAATATCTTCCTGGAAGACCTGATCCAGGCGTCGGATTGGCTGTCCTTCAATGTGGGGGGCCACGCCAGCTTTTTCCAGCAGGGAGATACGACCTACTCCTCGATCCAGCCGCGGGTGTCGTTCCGGCTGGGGCCGGAAAAAAAGTGGAACCTGACGGGTTCCTACTCGCTGATGACCCAGTTCCAGCACCTGCTGAGCAACTCGGGCCTGGGGCCGCCCGTCGATCTGTTTGTCCCCGCAACCGACCGCGTGCCTCCCCAAACCGCCCAACAATTTTCCCTGGGATATTTCATCCAATTCCCCAAACAAAAGCTCCAGTTCAGCGTCGAAGGGTACTTCAAGGACCTGCGGAACCTGATCGACTACGATACCGATGTGAATACGATCGGAGCGAACAGCTGGCAGGAATTGGTCGCCCGGGATGGGACGGGCGAGTCGTACGGCTTGGAATTTTTCCTCCGGAAATCCGCAGGTCGCTTCCGCGGCTTTGCCGGCTACACATGGTCCCGCACCACGCGGCAATTCCCCACCCTCAACGAGGGTGAGGAATTTCCCTACAAGTATGACCTGCGCCACGATTTTTCCCTGTCCCTGATCTACGAAATCCGCAAAAACCTCGAGTTCTCCGCCAATTGGAAATATACCTCCGGGATCAACCAGACCTATCTGGCTTCCTGGTTCCTGCCGCCCACCAATCAGGTCCTGCCGCTTGATGTGCTGAATGTCGGGGACCTCGTCCTGATCTATTCTGACCGGAATGCCTACCGCCTGCCCGATTACCACCGCCTGGACATCAACCTGCGGATGTACAAGCAGCGGACCTGGGGAGAAACCTTCTGGAACTTTGGCCTGTACAATGCCTACAACCGGCGGAATGCGTATTTCTTGCTCGTCCGGCCCAATTTTTCCGAAGACCCCAACAATCCGGTTTTCCAAATCCGCCGCCTTTCCCTGTTGCCCATCCTCCCCTCCGTCAACTTCGGCTTCAAGTTTTGACCTTTTCCAGCTGATCCAATTTGTCTTCGATCCATTCCCGCAGGATAAGTCCGTCCATTTTATCGACTTTGTCCCTGATTTTGGGCGCTGTCTGGCGGCTATTGGGGTTGTAGGAGGCCTCGAACAGGTCTCCCAGGATGCGGCAGAAATTTTTTCGACTGGTTTTGTAGTGCTCGGGAAATAGCGATTGTCGGTTGAGGAAGCGGACGACGCTGGCTCGGAGGGAATGAAAAGGCTCACTCTCCCCCAGTTCGAAGTAGATGCGGATGAGCAGGATGTCGTTGGAGAGCTTGTAGGTGGCGTCGTAAAATTTGACCTGTAGGAGGTGGCGTTTGGCTTTGACGAACTCACTCTGTTCGAATTCGAGGCCGGCGCTGCCAAAGTGGTAGATGTTCTCGGCAAATTGAGCGGGGAGTTTTTGGCGGGTTTCCTCAAGGAATTGGCGGATCCATTCGAAGCGCTTGAGGCGGATGCCGAGGCTGATCAGGTTGCGGACGGCCTGGATGGTAAAGGCGCCGAATCCGAAGAGTAGGTTGAGCTCGTAGAGGCCGTGGAAGCAGTTGAAGGCCATGAGCAGGCTGCCGGGGATGCCGCGTCGGAGGTCGGAGATGTATTTGTTGGCGAGGAGTCCGAGAATGTTTTGGACGTCGGCGGGGACGATCTGGAGGTGGAACTCGTAGAGGAGGGCCTGGAGGAGTCCCCAGTGGTCGGCGTCCGCGTAACGCGGATGGAGCAGGTGGAGCAGGTGGTAGTAGATGGCTACCACCGGCGCCTGGACCAGGTCCAGCTCGCGGACGTATTCCAGGGTGATCTCGGTCTCCTTGTCGGGGAGTTCCGAGCGGGGCACCCGCCCCGCGCTGATGGCCCCACACAGGAATTTCATTCGGCTGGCGGTGGTGAACACATCCAGGCTTTGGAGCACCGGCGAGTAATCGACGGTGGGCGCCGTATGGTCCTTGAGTTGGAAGTCGAGGCTGCGTTCTTCGAGGAAGAAGGCCCGCTGGGCGATTTCCAGGTCGACGACGGGGACGGAGCGAATTTCCTGGATGGTTTTTTCCGCGATTTTATTGGCATCGTGGGACAGCTGGCGGCGCTGCAAGGCCAGGATGAGCAGGTCCTGGTGGATTTGAGGCCGTAGCCGGAGCTCTTCCATCACCAGAAAATTCCGCAGGACATCCAGGAGGTAGTTGCGGAGAATACGGAGCCGGGCGTTTTTATAAGGCCGGTGGGGGAATGCCAGGCGGAACAGTTCTTCATCGTCAAGAGAAAAGTCGGGATGGCATTTGGCGAGGGCGAGAAAGAGGGTACGGGTTTCTACGTGGGGCGTACCTTGCTCCGACACCACATAGGCCTCAAAACGCTTCCACTCCCGCAGACTGAGCGTCTCCAGATACTGATACAGTTTATGTTTACCTGACATGAATAAGGGTTAACAGGACTAAAAATGAGCTTCAGAAGAAATAAGGGCTGTTTTCGGAAAAATCAAATCGAACAAAGAGCTAACAAATTGGAAAAATTGACTTAATAATTATTCGTTGCTTTTCAACATCTTTAGAATGTCAAAACCATTTAATCGTGGTAATCATTCTGCTTAATCAGTAATCCAATGCGTTATTCCCTGGCTTTTTTATTGATGCTACCGCTTCTGTTTTCTTCCTGTTCCAATGAATCCTCTTCGTCCCGGGAAGAGGCCTTCCCGGCAACAAAGCTGCTGGAAACTCCCGCCGAGGTAGATTCAGAGGATGGTGCCATCAAGAGTTTCCTTGGGGAGCTGATATCGGAGAGAAACTTGAAGTTGAGGTATCTGGTCGATTCTCTGATCGACGAGGATTCTACCTACCAATTGATCGTCGAACCGCTGAAAGGAGTGGAAATGGACTGCGATTGGGTAAATCTGATCACTTTCTATTCAGGTCCCCAGGAGATCGACAGCTGTATGGTGACCATGGATTCCTGCTACACCGGAAGCAGTCTTACCCAGGTGATTTATGAGGTGCCCCTTTCGGTAAAGTGCGACCGGGATGACGACATTCCGGCCCCCCGCGAGATTCGCAACACCATCAGTGGGCTGGTGGTGCTGCTCGACGATGTGGGGACTTCGGAAGAAGACTTTGTCAATTTCAGAGAATACAACTATACGCTTCAGTACGCAGGGGCTTCCTCCACTATTTTGGGGACTACCCTCTAACGTTCCGCCCGCAGGGGAGATATGCCCCTCGCCAGATCGAATTTTCATGTTGTGGGCCCCTTGGCTCTTTCGCTAACCATACACAACCGCGCTGAATTGTTCATCGGCAGGAACCCGAAAATGCCATTCCAAATAGAGTAGGGACTCGTTTTTCTTAATTATCAATTCTATGGATGCTTTTAATTTTTACAAAGGCAGGGGAGTGATGTACCCTGTCCTGAGCGCTCTGTTTTGCTTGTTGTTGATGGTAACTGGAAACTCGCTCCAGGCCCAGTCGGGTTCGGGAGAAGGGTGTAAGGTCGATCTCCCGGCCGCAGTTTGCCCCGGCACCCCGGTGGAAGTCTTCAACAACCTCGCGACGCTCCCGGGCTACGCATCGGCGGCAATCGCCGCCCAACTCAACTCGGAGGGCACGACCCTCGAGGTAACCGTCTCAGGAGTGACCAAGCTCCCCATCACGACGGACATCGGTGAGGTCATCCTCCACACGCCCGATGGCCCTCAGGCCTACCGACTCATCAGCGACGGCTGGACCGTCATGGTAGTCATTGACGATTTGTGATTCTTGTGCCTCCTTCAGCCGCCGCTGGGGGAGGCCCTTCTTTGAGCTCCTGCGCCCGCCGCCACAACCAATTGAACACCGCTTGTTGCCCCTCTTTTTCCATTTCCCCCAGCAATTTCTCCAGCCGCTTTTTCTTTCCCCCCGGACTCCCCGTCACCACCAATACCAGCTGCCGAAACCGGCGGATATAATTCCGGTAGCGCTGCTTGTCCGCCTTCGAAACCTCCGCATTCCGCCGCAAATACTGAGCAAAGCCCTTCAGGGCGTCCAACAACCACTCAAAATCGCCTTGCATCCAAAGCGCGCGGCAGAAATAACTCCGGGCGGCGAGGACCATCGACACCTGCGAGAACCGCGGAATCTTATTGTACAGAAGGTCCACGACCTTGGCGAAATCGCCGCGAAAGAAGGCCACCACGGCCCGGTTATAGGCATAGTTGAGGCGCTCGGGGTCCTGGGAAATGCGGTCCCGGTAAGTTTCCACAAAGTCTTCCGCCCAGCCCACTTCGCCCATGCGGCAGAAAAGCATGACGGTATTCTTGTAGAAGACCGGATTCAGGTCGTGCCCTTCAAACGCGGCTCCAGAGGCCAGGAAGCCCTCGTAGAGCTGCGTTAACTCGTGGAGGTAGTTTTGGTGGCCCTGCCGAAAACGCCAGACGGCATAGTTCTGGGCGATGGCAAACAGGTCGCTTTGATCGCGGTGACTGAGTTGATCGGGTTGGAAGAGGAGGGATTTGAGTTGGTGAAAATAGGGATCGGAATCTGGTGCCGATTGGAGGGCGGCGCGGAGCAATAGGACCGCTTGTAGATAGGCTGCCAGCAAAGGTTGCTGGGCTTGGGCGTGGGCGAGCTGGATGAGGGCGTCCAGGGCCGGAAATTCCGGGTGAGTGCCACCAAAAAGGTGCTGGGAGAACCCGGCACATACGATTTTGAACTTTTGGACGAGGTAAAATTGTTCGAGGGCCTCCAGGGTAGGGGCCAGGTCAGGGGGCGCTGAGGGGACTTGGGCGGCGTGGTCCTGCCGAATGAGTTCGAGTTGGAGGCGGTCCAATAGCGGGTCGGTCGGGGAGGGCTGGGGAATGGACTGAAGGGCCTGGTCGAGGAGTTTGGGAAAAAAATGCTGGTGGGCATTGCGTTCGTGGAGGGAGCGGAGCAACAATTCCCGGGAAAGGGCCGGTCGCTGGCGGTAGGCCTGAAAGGCCAGGAAACGGAGGACTTCTTGCTGGAGTTGGGAAATTCGGACCCAGACATAGCCTTCGCGGGGAACATAGGACTCGTCCGCAAAAAATTGCGGCTCAATGCGGCCTTGGGAAAGGTCGGGCACACATTGGAAGATGCGCCGGACCCAGGCCGCCAGTTGCGGGCGATTGCCGAGCAGCGGGCTCTCCAGAAATTGTTCCAATTCCTCCCGCTCTTCTTCCTCCAATTGCCCCAGCAAATACAAGAGTTTTTGTCCCCTGCCCTTGGTCCCCCATTTTTTTTCTGCTTCATTCATGTATTCTCAATATAACCTTTTCGACCGGAATTTATTCCAAATAAGCCATTACATCAGGTTTAGAGACAAGAGAGAGTTTGTGTGATATAATAAATGTAAAAAACTGTATTCGTTTGCTGGCTTTCTTCCTAACATCTTTGAATCGTTGACAAGGGCTTTTTCAATTTGTAGTAATCGAAACCAATTAAACATTATCGGTAGGAAAGAATCTCAGGTGGAGGGCCTACCGACCCTCCACCTAATTTTTAATTTTCTTCGTGATTAGATCCTCACTAAATCTCACCAAAAAAGCCGTCCTGCAGCTGCAAGACGGCTTTTTCATGGCATGACGCCCAAGTTTATTCGTAGCTCACCGGGGAGTTCGTGTTGTAAAACAGGAAGGCCCACATGTCGGCGTATTCTTCGATGATCTTGCCGGTGGGTTTGCCCGCACCGTGGCCCGCCATCGTCTCGATGCGGATCAGGACAGGGTTTTCACCCTCGTGAGCTGACTGCAAGCGGGAGGCGAACTTGAAGGAGTGTGCGGGTACCACGCGGTCGTCGTGGTCAGCGGTCGTGACCATGGTCGCGGGGTAAGCCGTGCCATCTTTCAGGTTGTGGAGGGGCGAATAGGACATCAGGTTGGGGAAAGCATCAGGGGAATCGCTGGAGCCATACTCGACGGCCCAGGCATGCCCAATGGTGAACTTGTGGTAGCGGAGCATGTCCATCACGCCCACCGCCGGAATGGCCACCTGAAAGAGGTCAGGCCGTTGGGTCATGGCTGCTCCGACGAGCAGGCCGCCGTTGGAGCGGCCGTAAATGCCCAATTTCTCCGAGGAGGTATACTTGTTGTCGATCAGGTACTCCGCCGCGGTAATGAAGTCATCAAAGACATTTTGCTTCCGGTCCAGCATCCCAGCTTCGTGCCAGGCCTCGCCGTACTCACCGCCCCCGCGGAGGTTGGCCACCGCGTAAATGCCGCCATTTTCGAGCAGCGGCAGATTGGTGATGCTGAAGTTGGGGAGGATATTGATGTTGAAACCGCCGTATCCGTAGAGCAGGCAGGGATTGTTGCCGTCGAGCTCGAGTCCCTTCTTGTGGGTGATGAACATCGGAACCTGGGTGCCATCCTTACTCTTGTAGAAGACCTGCTTGGTTTCGTAGTTTTCGATGTCGAAATCAATTTCGGATTTGCGGAACAGCTCCGAAGTATTGTTCTGGACATCGTACTTGAAGGTGCTGGAAGGGTAGGTAAAAGAAGTGAAAACGTAAAAGGCCGTCTCATCATCCTTTTTCCCATTGAATCCGCCCACTGTACCAATGCCGGGGAGGGCGACCTCGCCGAGGGAATTTCCGTCGATGTCGTAGATATAGACCTTGCTGCTGGCGTCCTTGAGGTAGGTCGCAAAGATTTTCCCGCCGATATAGCTCACACCATTGAGGACTTCTTCCTTCTGGGGAATGATCTCCTTCCAATTGGCGGGATCGGGATTGTTGAAGTCTACGAGGACCACGCGCTTGCGGGGGGCGCCATCGTTGGTGACCATCAAAAGCTGGTCATCGATATTGTCCACCAGGTTGTAGCTGTGGTCGAAATGATCCACAAGGCTGATGAAATCAGAGTTGGCCTGGGACAGGTCCTTGATCTTCAGGGCATTGTTATTGGTCGCGCCTTCGGAGAGGTAGAGGAGCAGGAAGCGCTCGTCGTCGGTCGTCCCGGCGTAGATGCCCCGGAGGGGATTTTCGGGCTCTTCGTAGACCAATTTATCTTCCGATTGGTCGGTGCCGATGGTGTGGAAGAAAATCTGCTTGTTCTCGTTCTGGGAGGACAAAACGCCATCCTCCGGTTCGGCAAAGCGGCCGTAGTAGAAGCCATTGCCCGACCAGGCAGCGCCCGAAAACTTGATCCACTTCAGGTGGTCGTCGAGGTCTTGTCCCGTTTCCACGTCCCGGACGTAGAATTCATTCCAGTCGGATCCCCCTTGGGAGATGCCGTAGACCGCGTATTTGCCGTCTTCAGAGACACTGAAAGTGGTCAGAGAAGCCGTTCCATCCTCGGAGAATGTATTGGGGTCGAGGAAGACGCTGGCCTCAGCGTCCAAGGCGTCCATCTTGTAAAGGACATATTGGTTTTGGAGGCCATCATTTTTGTAGTAGTAATACTTTCCGCCGGCCTTGAACGGGGCGCCATATTTGGGGTAGTTCCACAGCTCTTCGAGGCGGGCACGGATCGACTCCCGAAAGGGAATCTGCTCAAGGTAACCGAAAGTCGCTTCATTTTGGGACTTGACCCAGGCCTTGGTTTCTTCCGAATCTTCTTCTTCCAGCCAGCGGTAGGGATCGGCCACTTCGGTCCCGTGGTAATCGTCCACGTGGTCGACGGTAGCCGTCACCGGGTAGGTCACTTCAATTGGGGGCATGTTCACAGGTGAATTGTTAGTTTGGGGTGAATTTGCATCTTGGTCTCCGCATCCCACCAGCAATAAGAGGGCGGCAAGCAGAATGGAATGGTATTTCAACATGGCGATATGTTTTTTCCGGAAATAGGGAAAGTGAAAAATCTTGGTCTGCGTGTCAGGCGGAGGGACCAAAGTTAAAGAAATTGGGGGAGAGGTCAAATGAAGAGGGGAGGGGAGAAAGGTCTATAAACAAGAAATGCTTCCGCGGGGGGAAAGCACTTCCTGTCTGAAATTATTATTGATAGTATTATCCATTTTTAACGGACCACACTGAGTTGGCCCGACCGTTTTACGGTGTCGCCCCGTACAGTGCGGGCGCTGAGGACATATACGTAGGTGCCTTCCGGAACCGGTTGTCCACTACGGTCTCCATTCCAACGAAATCCAGGAGAAAATGTTTGGTACACCCGGTTACCCCACCGATCAAATACTGTGAATTGGAAGTTGGAGAGGTTGGCATCAGGGATGTAAAATTCATCGTTGACCCCATCTCCATTGGGGGTAAAGGCATTGGGGATGAAAATCCCGCGAGGTTCGGGCGGCTGCCCGTCAATGCCCTGCCCATCCTGGCTGTGGCCACCAGGCACCTGGGAGTACCCCAGCGCGGCGGTCAGCAAGACAAGCACAATTAGCGTAAAAGCTCGTTTCATAAATTAAAAATCCAAATTCCGAAATTACCTGTATGATCAAAGATACACGGTTATCCGAACAATCGGTCACCGCTTTGGCGAACAGTTTTTTTTCTGTTCTGAATGGTTGTGAACTGGAGTTGAAAGGCAGTTACAACCGAGATTTCGAAGGACAATGTTTTTCCGAGTACCTACGTCAAAATGCGGATTTTTCCCCGTTTTTGCAAGCAATTACGCTCTCCTAAGCCCTTCAGGGGACTCCCCCTGTGGGCGAACGGTAGCTGGCGCCAACTGAATGGTAGATTTGGCTGTGCGAACGGTAATTTTTGAACCGGACCCAAACAGAGAGGGTCACTCCCCACAGGAAGCGACCCTCGTTCAATCCTTAACGGTGAGCTTATTTCATGACTTCCAGCTTGCGGCTGGCAATGATCTGGTTGTTTTGAGCGACCCGAACAACATAGATGCCATTGTTGACCTGGGAAAGGTCGAGTTCGGTGGCTGTCAGGCCGGCATCCAGGGCGCCGAGTTCCTGAACGAGGACCCGCTGACCGAGGAGGTCGTAGACTTCGATGTTGACCTCGCCATATGTGTCGAGGGTAAGGTCGAGGCGGGTGCTTTGAGCGGCAGGGTTGGGGTACAGCTGAAGGGTAGCTTCGCTCAGGGCCTGGTCGACGGATACTGCGGAGCAGGTCATGGGCGTGATGCCGGAACCAGCCGGGAAAGCAGCTTCAAAATCAGCTACGCCGGCGATGGGCCAGATGTCCGTGCTGATGAATTTGTTGTCGGGACCGATGAGGGCGTAGGTCGGATAGGCCGCGATGTTCATCGTGGAGTTGACCGCGTCGCCGCCGCCTTCCGTCCCGCTCACTGCGGGCGCATGAGAGAAGGTGCCGCCGTAGGTATTCTCAAATTGGACCACTTCGGCATCCGAATCGCCCACGTCCACGGACATGCAGAAAAGTTGGCCTTGGTTGCAGCCGTATTTTTCGTGGAGTTCATTGAAAATGGGAGCCGTGCTTTGGCAGGGCGGACAGGTAGTGAAGAAGAAGTCGAGGAGGACATACTGGCCGCTGCCAGTAATGCTGTACAGGGAATAGGTATTCCCGTTGACATCCGTGACGGTAAAGTCAGGAGCGACATCCCCGACACTGTAGGCCTGGATTTGGGCGTGGGAAATGCCACCCACCAGGAGCAAAAGCAAGGTTACGAGTAAAGATTTTTTCATGAATTGCGAGATTAGAACACAGGTAGTAAAACGTTTTAAATAAACGGAAAAAGAAGTTAGAACTTTTTTGCCGAGAAAAAAAAGAAACCGACCCGGAATGTCGCGAACCAAGAACGGCCAGGCAAATGCCTGGCCGTACCACTTTGTTCAATCCCTAATGGGGAATCTGCTATCACACTTGTTTAACGCTGTACATTTTGTTGGATGGCCAGGTAATACCGATCGGCAATGATCTTTGCCCCGGCATCATTGTAGTGGACATCATCGGCGAGGTAGCTGTCGGTCCAGCCGGCCGCCATGTCGATCTTGATCACGGGCGAGGCCGTGGAGTTCAGGGAGTCAGCGAGGACACCGACCTGGTTGTTGAAGTCGTTGAAGACATTGGTCAGCTCAGTGGTCATGATGCTGGACATGCCGGGGGCAATTTGCTCCACAAAAATGACCATGTTGGGATTCAGGCGGCGGAGCTCGCCGATGATCTCGCCGACCCGGCTGACCACCGGGGTTGCATCTGTGGCGCCTCCGTCGAGGAGGTCATTTCCCCCAATGCCCACCAAGGCCACCTCGGGCGTCTTTTCGAACTGGACGCTGCGGAGCGTCATCAGGATATCGGTGGTGGTCGCCCCTCCGGTCCCCTCGTGCTCATTGTCGAAGCAGCGGCCTTCCACCCGGTTGTATTCGCCGACATCGGTGCGGGTGCCGATGAAATCGGTGTCCCATTGTCCTTCGACCAGGTTTTTCCAGAGTTCGTAGCGGTAGCTGGGGTAATTTCCGGGATCGCCGTCGACCCGGGAGTCTCCCAGCGGGAGAATTTCAATGGTTGCCGCCGTTGTAGCGTGGGGCGGGCAATCGTCTTTTTCTTTGCATCCTACGGCCACCATTCCAAAGAAGAGGACCAGAAGGGTTACGTGTAGAGTTTTCATGCTTTCGGTAGTTGAGTTGGACAATTTGTTTCGCTTTTCTGAAGGTGAAACGACCGGATCCATTTTTCCCCCACCCCCTCCATGAATATTTTAGAATTTTTTTGAGACCGGAAAAGAAAATCGAAAACCAGAGCGGTTGAATTTTTTGAGGTAAAGTGGTAAAATGAGCGACAACCATTGACTACCATGCCGCTCATTGAAGAAACATCCTACGCCGCTCCTGCATTATTACGCAATCGCCATTTGTCGACCGTATTCGCGAACAAATTGCGCTTCCCCAAGAAAATGAAATACGAACGGGTTGAAATCGACACCCCGGACGGTGATTTTCTGGAACTGGACTGGAGCCGGGTGGGGAGCGAGCGGGCCGTATTGTTGTCGCACGGGTTGGAGGGGAATTCGAGGTCGGCCTATATCCTGGGGATGGCGCGCCATTTCAATTCGATGGGATGGGACGTGTGCACCTGGCATTTTCGGAGTTGTGGGGGCAAACTCAACCGGAGTTCGACCTTTTACCACCCCGCCCAAATGGAAGATGTCAATGCGGTGCTGGAACATATGCTGGAAAAAGGGCGCTACAAATCAGTGGGATTGATCGGCTTCAGCATGGGCGGAAGCTATACCTTGAACTATATGGCCCGTTACAAGGCCCATTTTCCGTCCGAACTCATCGGAGCCATCGCCTTTTCAACTCCGTTTGAAATGGGCGACACATCCATCCAGCTCAGCGAAGGAGCCCCTTCCCTCTACGGCCGTTTTTTCCTCAACAGCTACCGCCGCAAGATGACCCAAAAGGAAAAGGTCATGCCGGGCACCTACGACCTCGCGCTGTGGGACCAAATTCGCTGCATCCGCGATTTTGATGAGTTGTTCAACAAGAAATGGTATGGGTTTTCAGAAGTGGAGGACTTCTACCGTCATGTCAGTCCGATCCATTTCCTCGACCAAATCGAATTGCCAACCTTGGTGGTCAATGCGGAAAACGATCCGTTCTTGCCCGCGTCCAGCTATCCCCGGGAGCAAGCGGCAGCCAATTCCAATTTATTTCTGGAAGTACCGACCGAAGGGGGACATATCGGCTTCGTCAGCTCTACCTGGAAGGGAATATATTGGTCAGAAAGTCGAGCCGAAGCATTTCTGTCAGGTCTTTTGTGACGTGTTCAGAGGGATTGGACACCATATTCGGGGGCTGGAATCCGGCTTCGGGAGAGAGGTAGGAGAAGTCAAAACACCAGGAAACGAGGAGCAGGACCACGATTCCAAATGCAGCCGCGGCCAGTGGCAACAATGCCAGGCGTAGGAAATGGGGAAGTCGTTCGAAGGTATTCATGACGGTCTGTTTGTTAAATGATGCAACGTTCGAAATGGTTGCATAAAAATACTAAAAAATTTCATTATTCAGTTTCTCGAGCTCACGATTTAAATTTTCGTGGGCCAGGGGCGTGTATTGGGCCTTGATGTCGGGAGAAAAATAAAGGAAGGGGGCGTGGAGAAAATGCTGGAGCACGCGTTGGCGGCCGGCCTGGTACTGCTCCGGGGTCACCCAGCTGTACTCCTGCCGGACGGCAGCAGCATAGGCGTCGTAGATGTCGGCGGGCGCGGCCAGGATGAGCAGGTCCAGGTCCAGGAACAGCCGGGCCAGGGGATCGGCGTCCTGCCCGAAGTGGCCCGCCGTGCGGCGGATCGTATCGGCAATCCATGCGCGGTCGGCCTCCGGCCAATCCAATTCGCCCAGGCGGTGCAGGGCAATCTCCGCGCTCGCGGCCTCATTGTCAGTCCGCCGCGAGTCGTAGACGATGTCGTGGAAGAGGGCGGTCCAGACCAGGCGCTGGTGCTGGGGCAGCTCCAGCTGGCGGGTGGCGATCCAGTCGAGCAGGGTGACGATGTGGGCCAGGGAATGGTAGTGGCGCTCCGGTCCGAGGTGGGCCCGGGCGATTTCGTCCCTGAGGCCAGGGGCGTCCGGGAGCCCGCTGCTGCGCCAGTGGGCTTCGAAACGGGGGAGCAGCGATCCGGGATCGCTGAAGTCAAGGTCGAAGGTGATGGAGTGGGCCATGGCCTCCAAATTTGCACAAACTTTTCCCCCGCCCCTGAAATTATTCCGCCCAGACAACCTTTCCCTTCGGATTCGTGTCTATTTTTGCAAGCAGAGCCCCTGAAGCTCCATTTTTCCACCTCAACCCTGAAGAACCCTTTTCCCATGAAAAAATTCCTTTTGCTCCCCCTGTTGTCCGTCTTGGTCCTCGCCAGTTGTACGAATGCCGAGAAGATCCTGCCGAAAGCGGACGGTCGCTGGGAGAACAGCCGCGTCGAGATGAAGACGTACCTGGACGATTCGCTCACCTCGGATACTGCCTTCTTCAACGATGGCTTCACGAATTTTCAGTCGGATGGCTCCGGCACCTACGAAGACAACAGCGGCAATATCACCGGGAATTTTTCCTGGTCGGTGGACGATGATCAATTGACCGTGACCGAGGGCACGAATTCCTTGACGAGTACCATTTTGGAATTGAATCGGAAGAGCATCACGACTTTTACCCGAGAAGAAGGCGATTTATTCGGCGCAACCTTGCGGGCCGAAACGACGCTCGAGTTGAATCGGGTGGACAATTAAGAGTCTGAGGGAAGCTAATGAAATAAAAGCCGGTCATTTAGGCCGGCTTTCTTTCGTTTGTTGAAGCCAAAAACGAAGAAAATGGGATATGGGAGGGGAAAAGTGGGGAAACAATGGGTCGGCTAAGTCTTTTGAGGGAGATTTTGAGTGGGAGAGGGAGGAGATTTTAGATGCTAAACAAAATCAAGCGAGGTATTGCTGACGATTTCGTGTGAAATGAGGTGGTGCGCGGGTTGGGTGTAAGAAATGGGGGCCTTTTTAAAAGGCAAGAATGGGCAAATCAGAGTCAAGAAAAAAAGAAAAGGGTTAAAGGGGAGGGTTTTTGGGGGAGGTAACGAATGAAACCTATCATTATTGCTTAAATCCTTACGCGGACGCCATTTTCGGCCCTTCCATTCATTCATCCAAGGAATATAGTTTGTATATTACTTATGAATCTCAATACTGAGTTAATTATGCGTAAGGTTTTATTTATTGTACTGGTAGCGCTTGGCGCAGCCTTTCCAGGAAGGGTTATAGCCGAGCAGGTCGAAACGACCACGATGTTTCACCTCTTAATGGAGGCCATGGATCAAGCGACCGTAGACAGAGTCCTTGAGACGAGTGCTCCTCAGTTTGACAAGACATATCAGCAGATGGTTGCATCTTACAACGCTGGAAATGTGACGATTGAGGAGCTCGGAGGCAATTCTTACAAAGTCACTTTGGTTGAGGGAGGTGTTACACAAACGATTCTTACTGACGTTTATCTTTAAGTTATTTAGCCCAACTTTACATTTAACCGCCAATACTTGTTTGAAATGTTGTTTTTAAGCGCTTCTTAAGAAGACAAGCGCATCGCCATTAAGCCAGGAGCAGATCCTTCTTGAATGAGGTCTTTAATTCGTCGACCTGTGATCTGAGACCGCAGCCAGGATTCGACATTGAAAAACTGGGCGTGAAACCGCTCCTCCTCGTTTTGAAGGATTTGTTCCAGCTTTTCGCTTTGGGTATTCAGAATCAATTTCTTTGACATCTGACTCCCTTCGCGGCAGACAACTGTTTCAATAATATTCGAAACCACCCCAAGGTATTTGCGAGGGCTTTTTTCTGCAATTTCGTGGAGCTTCTCCCAGTCAGAAATGGCTTCGGGAGTATTTCCCAGTTGGAAATTGACGACCGCCCGGATGGCGGGCTCGACTTGCAAATATCCCTCTTCCAATAAATTACGGGTGCGGGCGAGTTTGCGGAGCAATTCGTGGGCCAATTCCCAGTTTTCGAACGAAATGGCGACCATAATGGCCACATGGGTGAGGTATGCACGGGTAAATGGCTTGTAAATCTGAATTTCCTGCTGGAATTTTTTCAGGGCCACTTTCCCGATCTCCAGTTTTCCCCCGTAAGCAGCCAGGGTCAAAGCCGTTTGAATCCAGGTTTGAGAAACCATGCGTTCAAACAGTTCGCTCTGAGTCTCAATGCTTCCCAGCTCAGTCAAGCTGGACTCGGCCATGTCGTACTGGCCCAGGTGCATGCACAGGGTAATATAGATGCGGAGTTCTTCAATCCGCTGTTCCTGTGAAAACAGGCCGGGATTGATGGATTGCAAACGGATTAGATTTTGGTGGTAGCCAGCGGCGTCCTTGTCGTTTTGGTTCAAAACGGCCCACAAAGACATGGTCCTGAGGACCCGGGCCTGGGTTTTCGGGGAATAAATCGCGGAAAAGAGCTGATTGATTTCGGGCTTGGAGTCCTCGTGGACCTCCTTGGCTTGCTCCGATCCGGGGGGGAATGCCTTTACAAAGCGCTGATAGAGCATATCAGACTTCGCCAAGGCGTAGTTTTCATTCAGGACCTGTTCCCAGGAAGGAATTTGGTCGTTGGCTTTGACCTCCTCATTGTAGTGTTTTTTCAGGCGTCGGACCCGTTCGTAGGTCTCCTTGAGGTAGACCATGTCGTGCTGGTTGGCGGCATATTGCAGTTCCTGGCGCAGCAAGCGCGAGGCCAGCTTGACAAATCCGCGCTCGATGGCCTGATCAACCATGACCAGGCCCATGCGTGTTGAATTGCTATTCAAGGCCAGACTTTCCAGAATCTTCTGAACCAGATAGCGGCAGCTATCATTCAATGCCTTAGAATCATTTGAAAAGATTTCCTTTTGTATATGCCTGCTTTTCAGGGTTTTATCCTTTGCCAGCCGCTCAAAGAGGCGGATATATTTCTCCCCTGTCACTTTCCGGGCATTTCCCTGAATGTAACTCCAGAATTGTTGCTTTTCCTTCTTGGATAGTGAGCTAACCAAGTGGAACAACTTCACTAAATTTTGATTCCTTTCACCGCTCATAATTGTATAACGCTATGAATGAGGGGGTTATCTACCGAGAGGGTCCGATTCCTTCTCACTATTCAAGATATGAAAATTTTTCTTTCCATCCGATTTCAACATCTTCGAATCATTGATAAAAAGACAAAACTTCTTTCGGTCCCATATTTAACAGTTCTTTTTTCTCAGTATTAGATTCAACCCGGGAGCGAGAGATACAGAATATCATCATGGAAGCATATACGTTCTTTTTCCGTGATGCAATAGAATATTGTAAAGGCTCAACCAGAAAAATATTTC
The DNA here is from genome assembly GCA_963923035.1 of uncultured bacterium. Classification (GTDB taxonomy): domain Bacteria; phylum Bacteroidota; class Bacteroidia; order J057; family JADKCL01; genus CAWUKT01. The sequence goes on along the minus strand of CAWUKT010000049.1, from coordinate 31,589 downwards.
AAAGCCTTCTTAAACACGAATTATCTCAGTTATATGTTGTTTTAACCTGGTAAGGCCGTGATTTGGATCTTACACGACGGCCACCACATCGACCATCTATCTATTTAAGTATCTCCATTACGTGCCCAGGGTGCATGGGGCACAGAATCTGTTGATTGGTACGTTGCGGCTCCTGGGAGGGAGCCGCGACTTTTTTATACACAAAAATTTATGGGTGAATCAGGGGCGGTGGTTTGGCATCCAGATAGGATCGGTCGGACCGCCGCTTGATTCGTACATTTACTCGGCTTTCATCTGCATTGACTATCTCCCATCCCCCATTGACTACTTTTACCGCTTGATTTTCAATGGATAATGCGATAATGGTTTGAATCTCCAATCATCATCCCATGGAAAATCAGCACCACATTGACAAGGAAGAGAAAACTGTCCAGCACAAAAGCAGTGCGGGACTCGCCGTCAGCGGATTCGACGCCGGGGATCCTTCCCAGCCCTCCGACATCCAATCGGCTGCCAACAATACCGGCCGCCTCCAGCAATTGAAATCGATCCAGGCCGCCGCGAACCGCAATCCCCGGGTCAGCCAGCTGAAAACCCTCCAGCGGAATGTCAATCGTCCGCCGGTCCAGCGGCAGGCGGCTGCCGGTGCGAAACCGGTACAAATGAAATGGTTTGGGGTGGACCACAGCGATGTAGTGCTCCAGAAAAAGATAGCCCAGGATCCACTGCGGGCCTACCATGAATTGCTGGAGAAGAAAGGGCTCAGCACGGAGGCGAGCAAGCTGCTCGAAATGGTCAAGTTTTTAAAGGGGCGACCCAAGGACATGGCGCGGGTCAATGACTTTTTGAGCACCTGTTTCCACGGTGGGGGCCTGTATTCTTTGGGTTGGATGTTTGATCGGATAGTGGAAGATTGTACGAGCCTGAAGGAGGAGATTTCCCGCGACTTTATCACGGTTGATTCGGGAGAGGCACTGGACTATTCTGACCTCGATGATATCGACGAGCTTCTTGTGTTGGAATCGGATGGGAAAGAGGACGATGATGAAGATGAGAAGATTCCGTCTGAAACCGATGGCCATGAGGAGAGGGGTGATGCCCCGGAGTTAACGGTCGATCCAGTCACCGATATCCATCCGGAGAAGATCGATTTGCCGACCTTGGAATTGATCATGAAAATCTGGGTGGTGGGAGAAAAGAAATTGTGCACTGAAAAAGATTTTTCCGAGCGCTTCAAAACCTGGTACGAATTCGGGCGCTCCGTTACCCGGACTGAATTCAACAAAATATTTACCGGATTTTATTCCTCCTCCACCTTCCAACACCAGTCCGCCAACGACGCCAACCCCGTCCAGTTGGCCCGCACCCCCAATACCATTAGCAGTCAGGTCAGCTACAAGGGGAAAAACGGATTCACCTATAAGAATGTCTCCTACATGCGGGACGGAGTCGGCAACATCGACTTCGCGAACCCCTACGGGACGTATACGGCCTGGAAAAATCCCGAAGTGACCGGCAGCACGGTCCAATTGAATACGGGCAGTAAGAAAAAGCGGTGGGGGATTATGAAAAGCGGGAAAAAAGTAGAAATTCCCAAGGCCAGTCGTTCCCAGCATTTTTCCATTGGGGACCGCCTCTATCCCAATAGTCGGAAGGGCAAATTCACCTGGCACCACCTCAGCTCCGAGTACCACATGATCCTTGTGGACATGACCGTCCACGCCAAGCATGGGCACAACGGGGGCGTTTATATCTGGAAATAAAAAATCTATATGGAAGAGTTTTTCAACCTCAATGATTTCGAAAAGGATCCATTTGCCCTCCGCTACCAGGGAAAAGTGTTGCTGGATGAACGGACGGTCCGCATCGATGTGGAAGGGGGGGAAGGGGAAACCGAAGAAACATTGCAGGCGCGGGTATACGAACAGATGGGATGGTTGACGAATAATTTCTCCGCCGTTTCGATCTATATCACCGAAGAATTGCTCGAAATTAAGAATGAGAGCTGGTTGCAAGAAGGAGAGGCGCCGATGAATGGCATGCAATTGCGGAGTGGACTGCGCTTGACCCACGTCAGGTTGGCGGCGGACAAGTCCATGGAATTGGCCTATACCGCGGGCCCGATATTTTGGGGCCATTGGGTGGTCGTCGGAATCAACCCCGACTATACCTTTTTCTACGCCACGCTGGAAGGATAGTCAACAACTTCTTTTCGTCGGTCAATTATCAGTTTTGATCTGAAAAAGTCATATCTTAACGGAAAGGTTTAAGGTATGGAACGTCCTCAGCAATTTGAATCGGAAGACAAAACGGTTCAGCACCAAAGCAGCCCCGGGTTGGCGGTCAGTGGTTTTGATCCCGGAAACCCGGGAGCCCCCAGCGAGACCCAGTCGGCTGCCAATACAAGTGGTCCCCTGCAACAGCTCAAGGCCATGCAGGCGGGCGCGAACAGCAGCCCCCGCGTCTCCCAACTCAAATCCCTCCAAGCCAATGTCAATCAGGCCCCCGTCCAGCGCCAGGTAGCGCCGGGCAGCCAGCCTGTGCAGATGATGTGGGCCGGCTCAGACCTCTGGCCCGAAGAATTGAAGTTTTTATTTCAGAATGATCCCCTGGCAGCCTTAATCCAGCTGGCCATTCATGAAGGTTTAGGATCTCAAGCCGCTCAAATCAACACTCTTCATGTACGGGCTCAGGAGTTCCCCGAACCAATTTTGATTGCGCATCAAACAATTAATCAGGCTTTGGCCGATTCTGACAGTTTGTTTACAACTTTGCAGGTCATTCAAGAAGTGGAGGAGCGCGCCATTAAGCCTTTTGTTCCCCAAGACGATATTGAAGCCTCACTGGTCAATGTGACGGGTGATCCGGATATGTCTGACCACGGTGATTCTGGAGCAAATGCTCCAGAGCATTACATTGATCCGGCTACGGAGATACATCCCGATCAGATAGACCCAGTGACCTTAAAGGCGATCATGTCCAGTTGGATTGTTGAAAAACAACGACTGTGTCCTCCTGGGGAAATTTTTGAACGTAGATTTAACATCTGGTACGGTATGAACCGGCCTATCACCAGGCAGCTCTTTCGGAGTATTTTCTCCGGAGCCTACGAACAACAGGCGACCGGAGCTAGCATGTACAAGCAAGCTCCCGATGCAAATGCAGTACAGCTCAAAAGAACCCCCAATACCATTTCAACCCAGGCTCAATACACTGGTAAAAATAATTTCACTTACCTGAATGTGAGCTATATGAGGGATGGAAATGGAAACATTGATTTCACCACTCCATTTGGAAAGTACGGGGCGTGGCAAAACCCTCAGAAGCCGGGAAGTAAGGTAAATCTCAATCAGGGAAGCAAGCAACATCGGTGGGGAATCATGTCGAGTGGCAAAAAAGTTGAAATCGCTAAAGCGTCTCGTTCCCAGCACTTTGCCATCGGAGATCGCTTGCTGCCCGGAAACGGCCGTGGTGGTACGTGGACTTGGCACCACTTGAGCGCGGAATATGAAATGGTATTGGTGGACATGACCGTCCACGCCAAGCACGGCCACAATGGCGGTGTATTTTTATGGAAGTAACCAGATAAAAATCATTGGAACGGCTATTCAACCTGGATTTATTTCAAAAGGAACCTTCGACAGAGGTATACAGTGGGAGTTTCCAACTGAACAATCAACCGGTTTTAACGACTTTCATCGCCAGTGAAGGAGAAGACAGGGAAAGCCTTCAGTCCCGGATTTACGATAGGATGAGATGGATGGTGAACTCGCTGAGCCGTACACTCGTTTATGTAACCGATGAATTGCTGGAGACTAAAAATGAGAGCTGGTTGAACGCTGGAGAAGGTCCAATGGACACCGTAGGTTTTCAGCGAGGAATTCGCCTCGAAGAAGTTTTCCTCCACGCCGATAACTCCATGGAGCTCGTCTACCATGCCGGAGCAATATTTTGGGGCCATCAGGTGGTGGTCCGGGTTCACCCCGACCAAACCTACGACTACGCCACCCTCGAAGGCTAGCTACCCGCACCAAAATAGGTGCGCCGCTTCAAAAATTTGTCGATCACAAAGTGCTGGACCGTATAGGCTTCCGGCTTTCCTTCCAAATAGCCAAAATAGTTGTTCTGGTTTTCGGGCCGGAGAAACAAATGGAGGGTGCCCGACTGGTTCGCCTGGGTGCCATACCCAAAGCTGATGTCCGGCGTGCGCCGGGACAACGAATCCCGGAGGCCCGGGAAGTTCATGTCCGCGAAGGTCTCCGCATACACCTTGCCCGTAAAGAGCCGCAGGTAGTCTTCGACCCGCCGGCCGTCGGCCATCGCCGCACCCAGCCGCCAAACCCCGTCGGATTCCCGCTCCAGGCGGTAACTTTCCTCCGGCACGCTGAGGTAATCCGCCTCAATCCGCGCCAAATCGCTGCCATTCAGGTTCCACAGCAATTTTTCCCGCCATTCCAGCGGATCCATTTGGTACTGGACCGAGACATATCCATCCAGGCCCGGCTTCGAAACCAAATAGGCCCGTTTTCCGCCTTCGACCATCATGATATTGGACTTGTGCTTGCTGTCGGTCGGTCCCAACAGATACGCGACGAGTACATCCTCGTCAGCATCCAGGATCCGAACCAAGGTATGGTTCTTCTTCAGGATCGCCAACGCCGTTTCCTGGCCTTCGTTCTCGATATTTTCCCGCACCCGAATGCCGCCCAACGTATTCAGAAAGGCTTCGATCTTGTCCGGAACCACAGTAAATTCCTCGTTGACCAGCCAATCCTGCTCCTGCTTGGTGAGGGACAGTTCTTTGGAAGCCTCCCCCTTGATCACCTTGGTCAATTCGATGCGAGCGATTTGAGAGGTCTCCTCAACGTGAAAAATATTGTCGGCGACCGGGCGGGTTTGGACGTAAATGAAATAGCCCGTCACCATCAGAAAAAGGATGAATACAAGGATTGTCGTTGTGCGTTTCATGGCGATAATTCATCGGTGGGGGGAGCCAGGGAATCGAATGGCTCCCAAAACAATGCTGGTTCAGGTGCGGACCCTGCGGGCATTCACCCACCGGCGCATGATCACCCGCCCAATGCCGAAGGAGATGATCAGGCCCAGGGGCAGTCCGAAGTTCAGGATCTGGACCCAGAGGCGATTGGCCTCCGTTTTGTCCTTGTCCAGACGCCGCACGATATAATTGCGGGGACGAAGCCGGGTCAAAATGTCTTGGTCCGTCAGATAATCAAACAGGTTGATCATCAACGTTTTATTTTCCAGCGGCAAGTACCGCTGGCCGTCTCGCTGGGGAATTGCCTTCGCAAATTCCCCGTCGGAAATCAGGGCGTATTTGGGTTGGGCGCCAGAGATGACCGTATTGAGACGGGCATTTTGGGGCGCGGCCGGGGCCATGCTGTCGGTCGGGATGGGCCGGTTCTCGAACAGCGAACGGAGCTGCCCTTCGACCAGGAGGCCGGTGATTTGACCGGGTTCCCGGTAAAAATTGAGGTCCTGGCGGGCCTTGATGGCCGCCAATTCGCTGTTCAGGTCGATGAGCGGGCTGTTTTCCCGAATCCGGGTCGGGGTGGAGGTCCGCATCAGGACCGTATAGTCGACGCCGTCCGTATAAAAGGTATCGATCGACGAGCAGTAGCGGAGGAGCAATTGGCCGAGGTAGCGGGTCGTGGAGTGGGCCGACAGGTCGTTGATGCGCGGGTAAAATGGCCAGGGGACCTGCACATTCTCCGAGCCGAGGGCGGCCGTATACGAGCCCAGGGCGAGGTTGCCGGAGTTCTTGTCGTTCAGGAGGTTGTACTGCAACTTCACCCCGTGTTTCATGAACAGGTCGTCGAGGTTGTTGTTGCGGGTGAAGGTAAAGGCCGAAACCTGCTCACCCGTAGTGAAGTCGGGTTTGTAGAAGTTGACGAGGAAAATGACCCGACCGCCCCGCATGAGGTACTGGTCGATCTCGTATTTCTCCCGCTCCGACAAAGCCGTTTCCGGTTGCATCACCAATAAAAGGTCCAGATTGCCCGGCCCAATTTCTTTTCCCTGCCGCAAATCCACCTCCACATAATTGTAGTAGCGGTCCGTATCCTGCAACAAATCTCCGAGGTCTTCTTTGGTATATTCTCCGTGCCCCTTCAGCAACCCGATCGTTTTGAATTTCTCCCGGGTTTTGTTGTAAATCTCCCCCACTATCAGGTATTCAAACCGGCGCAGAGCTTCATCCACAAAAATTTCCACCGAACCATTCTCATAGAAGCGGTAGGCATTCTTGATGAGGTTCATCCGGGAAGTCTTTTGCTGGTAGGTGATTTCGACGTAGGGCAAGACCAGGAGCTGCTCCGTGGAGGTAAAGGAAGTTTCGACCGACAATTGGACCGGAGGGAAACCCTGGCCCGCAAAGCGTTTGTACATTTCCTCGTCGCCACTCGGATCCACGAATTGATAATCGAAGTTCCGGCCCCCCGCAATCGACATTTCCGACAGGAAGTTCTCCATGCCTTCCGTGTACGTCGCATAATAAGGCGGCAGATCGCCCGCAAAATAAACCGTCACGAAAATGGGGTGCTGCAATTCTTCGAGGATTTCCTGGGTCACCTCCGAAATCGTATGCCGTTGATCATCCGTCAGGTCCACGCGGGCGTAGAACAGCCCGAAGATGACGTTCCCGAACAGCACAATGGCGATGATCAGGACAATGGGCGAGAGAAAAAAGACTTTGCCCCGCCGTTTGAGGCTGGCGCCAGTTCCCCGAAAAGCCAATGCCAGTCGGGTGCCGGCCAGCATGACCACGATGACGCTGAGGAAATAGAAGATGTCCCGGGTGTCAAGGAGGCCCCGACTGATCGAATCAAAATGGGAAATCACCCCGATGCGGGCGACCGTAGTGGCGATGTCTGCAAATATTTCCAGCTCGGAGATGAAGGTGAAGCCATCGTAGAGGAAAAAGCTCACCACGCAGCCGATGATGAAGGCCACGACCTGGTTCTTGGTCAGGGCGGAAGTCAGCATGCCGACCGCCACAAACACCAATCCGAGTGCGTAGAGGCCAATATAAGCGCCAATGATCGGGCCGTGGTCCAGTCGTCCCTGGTAACTCCGGTTGACTTGGCGTAGCGTATCCGCTGCGGGGACATCCTGCTGCAAGGCAGAGGGATCTTCCGACAGATAGTAGATGCTCCAGTAGTAGATGAGGGTGGGAATCAGGGAAATGAGCACCACCGTGGCGGCCGCGAGGTATTTTCCCAGAATGACTTGCCAGGGAGTGACCGGTTTTGTCATCAGGGACTCAAAGGTGCCTGCCCGGAATTCCTCAGAGAAGGCCCCCATGGTAATCGCGGGGATGAGGAACAGGAACAAATAGGGCGCCGAGCCAAAGAGCATGTCCATATTGGCCAGGCCCGAATAGAGGACGCCGTTGTTGAAAATCCAGAAGAAGAGACCGGTCAGAACCAGAAAGGCTCCCAAAGCAATATAGCCCACCAGCGAGTTGAAAAATCCAACCAGTTCCTTCCGAAATATGGTAATGATGTTTTGCAACGGTCCTCCTTATTTACTCGTGAGTTTGCGGAAAATCTCCTCCAGGTTCCATTCGCCCCGCTGCATGAACGAGATCGGGATTTCCCGGTCCAGGCTCTGTTTCAGGATTTGAGGGCGCAAATCAACCCCTTGGGGCATGCTGACCAGAAAGTCTTTGGCCCCCAGCTCTTTGACGCCCACGCCCTGCTCCGCTTGCAGCAGTCCCGAGAAATCGAAGCCTTCCTTCTCAAAGGAAACCCGCAGCACCAGACTGCCGGTAATCTCCCGGAGCTCTTCGATCTGTTCATCCGCTACGATCTGGCCGAGGTTGATGATCAGAACGCGGTCGGCAATCTTCTCCACTTCGGGTAGGATATGGGTCGAAAAAACAATCGTTTTCTCCTTGCCGATTTCCTTGATCAGGTTGCGGATTTCGATGATTTGGTTGGGGTCGAGACCGGTGGTGGGCTCATCGAGGATGAGGATTTCCGGGTCGTGGATCAATGCCTGGGCCAGGCCCACCCGTTGACGGTAGCCCTTGGAGAGCATGCCGATTTTCTTGTGCTGCTCCCGGCCGAGGCCCGTCATCTCAATGACGGTCTTGACCCGCTGCGGCAAATCCTTGCGGGGCACCTTGTTCAGGCGACCGACGTAGCGAAGAAATTCGTGGACATAGAGGTCCAGGTAGAGCGGATTGTGCTCCGGCAGGTAGCCGATCCGACGCCGAATCTCCAGCGAATGCTGGTGGATGTTCAGGCCATTGACCTCCACCGTACCCTCCGAGGGCGGCAGAAAACAGGTAATGATCTTCATCGTAGTCGTTTTTCCCGCCCCGTTGGGACCGAGAAAACCCACGATTTCTCCCTTCTCAATCTCAAAACTGATCTTGTCCACGGCCCGTTGAGTGCCGTAAATCTTGGTCAGTTCCTTCACCTGAATGCCCATGCCTGTTTCGAGCTTTGGTTCAACAAAATCTGCTATGCAATTGCCAACGCTGATACAGCCGCAAAAATTGTGGACATACAGGTGGCGTTCCCGTAGCAGCTAAACGGTCCCAGTAACAGGACCGTTTTACCGAAGGGCCAAATTTAGGGATTTTGTTGGTTTTGGCAGGACAATCAGTGACTTAAATCCAGCCTTGAATTACAAGGTCTTATTTGATCTTGAAACTGTACGTCAGGCCGCCCGACAATGCGGAGCGGAAGAACTCACGACCACCATAGTAACCCTCCGGCGTCCAGGTCCAGTTTCCCCGGACCATGCCTCCGATTTGGTGCTTTCCAAAGGAAACATCCAGGAAATAGCCGCCCAAAACGCCGAAATAGCCCGGTTGGTCGTTCGAGACGAGCAGCCGGGTAGGAGAGGTGGCGTAGCTCCGGTGGCGGACTGCCAGGTTGATGGATGGGCCGACGTCGATTCCAGTCCGAACATTTTTGCCGATGGGGAGGAAAACCCGGGCTGGGACTTCAATGCGGAAATTGACGTCAGAGGCTTCCATCGGTACCGGAGGCGTCTCATTCGGAGTGGGATCTGTAATGGAAAAGCAGGTATTCGTGTACGTATAGTCACGGGAGCTTTTGTAAAAGCCCAACTCGGGCGCGAGGCTGACGTATTTTCCCAATCCAATTTCCAGTCGGGCCGAGCCAAAGAACCCGTTGTGCAGGTTCAGGTCTTCGTAGCCAGAGGTGCAGCCGCCGGCTTGCCCTCCTGATCGCTGGGAAAATTCCTGGGGGGAGCGGTACACATTGGTGCCGAGGCTGATGCCCAGGGAGATCGAGCCCTTGTGAGATTCGACGGCCGTTTGGGCGTTCAGGGAGAAATAGGAACCGAAAAACGGGAGCAGAAGGAGGTAGAAAATGTGTTGTTTTTTCATCGTAGCAATAGGTTTCTTCAAAATATGGAATTCTGGATGTCGATCATGCCGACTTGACCGAGATCAAATCAAAGCCAATCAAGCATCAGGTTTGGATACAGTGGGAGGAGGCTAACGGAGGCGATAGCCGTAGGAAATGCCCATGGCCATCGCGGCGACCATGATTTGTCGGCTTTCGTAATCGGAGGAAGGCTTGGAAAAAGCTGTGTTGAGTCGGGTTTGGAGGCCAAAATTGTGGCGACCGGCCAGGTAATCGACGAAAAAGCCGCTCATCAAGCCGATATAGCCTTCATTGTCGGGGACAATGGATTCAGAGGTAATCCGTTGGACCGTGGTCGTCGCCCCCACGGTCCGGTTCAGCGCCAATCCGATCTCAAGGCCACCCCGGAATTTACCTTGGGCGCCCGTATGGAGGCGCAGCCCCGTCTCCGAGCGCATATTCAGGTTCTCTTTTTCGCGGAAAATGGTGGTAGATACGGAGAGGTAGGGGCAATCTTGGTACAGGGAATAGCTGCGGCGGCTTTGAAACAAGCCCAAATCCTGGACCAGGCTGACATATTTTCCCAGCCCCAACTCCATTTTTACCGAACCAAACAGTCCGGCCCGCAACTGTAAATCTTCATAGGAATTGTTGCAGCCACTTACCACACTGCCCGAACGAAAATCCACTTCCTTCGGCGAGCGGTAGGTATTGATCCCGGTCTGGACACTGATAATGAACAGGCGGTCGTCAGGATGGAAATCAGGTTGGCTCCATGCCGGAGCAAATGCCAGCAGGGCCAGCACGGCAATCAGAACTTTTCGGTAGCACATATCGGTTGTTGTATATCGGTTAGGATAAAAGTGGGGAAATCCGGACTGCTTTGGAAAGGGAGTTGGGATCGATCTTACGCGTCCAGCTTGTCCAGGCGCTCATAAAGGTTGTGAATCCACAGGATTCCCACGCCAAACGCCACCGCTCCGATTATCAGGAGCGGATTCAGGATACCTTCCGTGCTAAACGACAGCTTAAGCAGAATGGTCGAAATCACAAAGCCCGAATTGCGGATGATTTTGCGGAATTCCTGGACCCAAATGAAAGAAATGAGGAGCAACAGGACGTCGGTGAGGATGAGGAGGGTGAAAAAGTCGTCGAAAAAAACCTGGTTGACGTCCCGGATATTGTCCACGATCATGCTCAACGAGAAGAAACTGTGGTAAATCCAATCTCCAAGGCTGTACGCGGCCAAGACGAACAGGGCCGGCACCAAAACGCAACTGAAGCGGGTCTTGATGCGGATGAACCGCTGGACATTAGGCGCCAATGACTGGTCCGCCAACTCCTTTTTCTCCCGCCGCCGATTCATCCGATTGTACAGGTAAATCAGCATGAACAGCACCAGCGTCGCCACAATATCGTAGATCAATTGCCGGTCGTACTTGAAGCTGAACCAATCTGCCGCGGCCAACTCGATATTGCCCAGGTCCTTGAACAAGCGCCGGATCAGGATCAGCGTGATGATTTGGTACTGTTTGCCGATATACGTCGTGATGGAGTGGGGGAGGTAGTAGACGAGCAAATAGACCTCATAGATCAGGATGAATGAAAATGGGGTATAAATCGCTGAAATGGGGTTTTTCAGCAACTTATTCGTTTCTCCCAAGTCAATCCACCCCCAGCCCACCAACAAAATCAGCAGCAAATGCACCAAAAATCCCCCGATGGCAATCAGGGTAATCGTTCGTTCCAGTCTGTGCTTGGAGACTTCGGAAAGAAAGATGCGGGCGAGTTGGGAAAAGAATTGGTTCAAAGCGACTGTCTCTCAACAACTTGAACGGACAGAAAAAATCCCGGACGCAGGGGAATCTGGCCGGGAAGGGTTGAATCAGGGAAGGAGGAGACTAAATGCCGCCCCCCCTCTGAATACGTCGTTCGAGCTGACGGGCATAATCCCGTCCCCGTCGCTCATTGTAATCGGTATACGCCCGCTGAGCCCATTCCCGGGCCGTTTCCAGGTCGCCTTTGATTTCGTGGTACACGGCCATATTGAAGCAGGCCCGGCCTGCAATCTTGGCCTTCGAGGCATTGGTAAGGCCCTGCCAGATTTCGGCGGCCCCGTCAAAGTCATTGACCTCCGCCCGGCGGGTGGCGCGGGCCATTTCATCGCCCTTGCGGCGGTAATAGTCCCGGAAGACATTCACGAAGCCCGGCAGGAAGCGCAGCGCGTAGGAGCGGCCGGCCACGTAGCCGGTCTGCTGGATCGCGTCGCGCTTGGCGAATTCGCCGAGGTCGTAGATCCCGGTCGTCGTCCGGGAATTGGCGACGAAGAAGTCGGACATACGGGTCTCATCAAGGATGAGCCGTTGCTGGCGGTCGTAGAGCCGCCACGCCATCTTGACGTGGACCCGCGGGTTGGTGACCGGCGCGACTGGCCGCACCGAGCCCGTTTCCGCAATGCTGCGGACCTGGTTGATGGCATTCGTCGTGCTGCTGCCGCTTTGATCGGTATCAAAGACCTCGAGGACGAGAAGCCCGTCCAGTCCGTATTGGTCGCAGAGCTCGTCGACCACGCCCCAATCGAGCGGCAGGGGCTGGAGGCCCGTTCCGGTTCCGGGCAGCAAAATGCTGTCCAGGAGCATCGCTTCGAGCAGGCCGTCTTGCGTCAGTTGGGTTTGGGCACCGGCCAGGCAAGCCACTGCCCCCGACCGATCTTCGTAGGCCCCTTCTCCGGTCAACACGCCCTCGACCACATTCAGAATCTTCTTGTTTTCGTTTTCCAGGGCCAGGGTCCGGTTGACCAGCCCAATTTTTTGCAGTCCGTCGGGGAGGATGACCTGGGGTGGGACGGCCACGGGAATGCGGATCCGGCCCGTCGAAGAACAGGAGCCCCACAGAAGCGCACCCACCAACAGCAGTCCAAACAGGGTAGAAATTCTATTCATAGCGTTGAATTGATATTTGGAGGGAAGAAGTCAAAAACTGTACCGAAGTAAGAAAATAGGGACTTTTTTCAAAAAATACCCCACGTCAGGAAGATAAATCCCTCGTTAGAAGGCACCTAAACAAAATGGAGGCCGCTCGAGCGGCCTCCATTCAATGTATGAAAAGATCTCTTTAGTTGAGTTTGTCCAGATGGATGTCCATCTGAGGATACGGGATATTGATGCCTTCCTTGTCAAATGCCTTCTTCACTTCTTCCATCATATAGAAATGCAATCCCCAGTAGTTGGCCGGATCGACCCAGATGCGGGACGTAATGTTGACGGAGCTGTCGCCGAGGGAGATGACGCGGGCAAACGGAGGCTCCGGCTCTTTCAGGATCAGCGGAGAATTGTTGGCCACGTCGAGGATGATCTTGCAGGCCTTGTCCATGTCATCGGGATAGCCAATGCCAAACTCGATGTCCAGACGGATGATGCCGTGGCGGGTCAGGTTGGTGATGTTACCACCGGCGAGCGGGCCGTTCGGAATGAAGATGTACTTCTGCTCGGGGGTCACGATGGTTGTGCTGACGATGTTGACTTCCTCTACAAATCCGGTTTCACCCTGGGCAGAGATCAGGTCGCCCTTCTTGAAAGGCTTCAGGATCATGATGAGGACCCCACCGGCAAAGTTGGCGAGGGCACCCTGGAGGGCGAGGCCAATGGCCAAACCAAGCGAGGCAATCACACCAACGATCGAAGTCATTTCGAGGCCCATCGTGGACGCAGCGATGATGATGACCAGTGCGTACAGGATGTACTTCAAGATGTTCTTCAGGAAGGGACGGAGCGTTTCATCGATGTCCCGCTTCTTCAGTACCTTCTCAAAAAGGTTGACAAACTGGCCGGCGACCAGGAATCCAATGACGATGATCGCCACCCCAATGAGCAGCTTTTCTCCAAAACCAATGGCGCTGGTTTGAAGCCAAAGCTGGATTTGAGTTAGAAAGTCCATGTTAAATCAGAGTTTTTTAGTTTAAGGTAAATAAGGACCGTGTTCGGACGCGAAAGTATCCCTACGGACGCTCTGAAATTACGATTTTTCGATCAATCCAGCTATTTCCTCCCTCAGCAATTCTTCCCACCATTTCGATGCCACGAAACCCCCGTTTCCCCTTTGGTTCCCGGACGATTTATTTCCTACCTTCTTACCATGAAACGAGTGACAGGCATAGGTGGCATATTCTTCAAGTGCGAGGATCCCACCGAGATGAAAGATTGGTACCGCAAGCACCTGGGTATTCCCGCCGGTCAGTACGGGGCGAATTTCCACTGGCGGAAAAAAGAAAACCCGGACGAGGTGGGCATCACGGTTTGGAGCCCCTTCCCCCGCGACACCGACTATTTCAATCCCAGTGAGAGCAGCTTCATGATCAATTACCGGGTGGAGGATTTGGAGGGGTTGTTGGAAGAATTGAAACAGGAGGGGGTAGAACAGGTCGGGAAAATGGAAATCTTCGAATACGGGAAATTTGCGTGGATTCAGGACCCGGAGGGAAACAAAATCGAATTGTGGGAACCCATTGACCAGCCGCTCCTCGATTTCGAACAGTCAGAACAGGACGGCGGCGCTTAAAGGAACTCAATGAGTTGGATACGGGCCCAGCCCAGGGCATCTTGTTTGGATTTCGTGACGTGGTAGGGCGTCGGTTGCTTTTGGAAGGTGAAAATGCCTTTGAGCGCGGTGCGGATCAGGGCATTGGGAATTACATAGGCCGTCCCCGCGCAATGGTTACGGATCAATTCTTCGTTTTCCTTCAACCACTCTCCCTGCCACCGCTGGTACTTCAGCCCCGGGAACGACGCCGATTGGGCATCAAAAATAATCGCCAGGCTCGTGTGGTCGGTGTACAGGTCCTTGAGTCCGGCCAAATAGGCTTTGAAATTGTCATCCGTGGCTTTTTCTCCCGTGAACCGCACCACAAAAATGCTTTCGGACGCTTCCTTGTCGATGGTAGCGTAAGGAGAAACGGTAGGGGAAGTATTGTTGGACGTCATTCTTAGAGCATTGTTTCAAAATAAGAACAGCCGAGCTTAGAAATGGTTTTCAGCCCGATCAGTTCCCGTCACCTTCCTGCTTCCCTTCCCCCCGCTGACGCTTGAAGAGGTCGGGAATCCGATCAAAGTCCTTCTTGTAAAAGAAGCCGGCTCCGCGGGTCACATTCGCCGCCGCATTCAGACTGGCATCCTCCCGGTTGAAGATTTCCAGTACCAATTGGCCGGCATCAGCCGGCACCACCGTCGCCGAATCCAACAACGGCAACAACTTGATCTGCACACTCAGATCGCCCAACGTAACCGATTGGCTCTGGTTGCTGATCAGGGTTCCGTTCCGCTCGATCGTCACCCGGTCCTGGAACAGGGTCGTCTCAATCGCCAGCTCCACATCCTGAAATTCATTCGTATTGACCTCAAAATTCAGGTTGGCATCTTCGAAGGCCTGCGAAATCCAGTAATTGACCTGGTTCGAGATCAACTCAGAGATACTGGACGTCACGCCCGTGGCGGTGCTGTTGGCGTTGCCCGTGGTATTGCCGGAGAAGCGGCCAAAGAGCAGCAAGCTCACGACCTGCTTGTTCAACTCCTGCTCATCGTATTCGATGCGGCGGAAATAGGACGCCAAGCCCAGGACATCCTGCTGGCGCAATTCATCGACCTGGAGCGACAAACGGATGACCGGTTCCTCCAGTGAGCCGGTCATGTTCATGAGGATATTGACCGGCACCCGCCCCGATTGGTCCCCCAAAAGGTCGCTGATATCGGCATTGACCTTATAGATGGCAGTCAAATCAAGTTCGGCATTGTAGGGATCGCCATTGAAGATGATCCGGCCACCGGGCTGCACGACAAATTTCTTGTTGACGATGTTCTCCGCCGTGAACAGGTAATTCCCTTCGATCAGTTCGTAGACTCCCGACATGGAAAATTCCCCATTTTCCGTGATCTCCATGGTAATCGCGCCTTCTCCCCGCGCCTCAATGATGTCCCCCACCTGTTCATCCAGAATCAGGCGCACGCGGGCCCCCGGGGTGGCATTGACCGTGACCTTCATGCCAATGCCGGTCAGGTCGGTTTCCTCTTTGACCAGGACGACTTCTTCCCCGCCCGCCACAAACGTCACGTAGTCGAGGCCGTTGGCGGTGGTATAATCGTCGAGGGGAATGTCCAGCCAGGTATTGTCGGCCGTGCTGACCCGCGCCCCCAACTGCAAATTGTTGACCGATCCTCTGATGCGGGCCGAGTCGCCCCGGAGCACGATGTGCCCGTAAAAGTCGGAACTGTGGCGCTTTCGGGTGTCCATGATGACGAAATCGTCGATTTCGTCCAGCAGCAAATTCAGCCTAATGTCTTTGAGGCTGGGGTAGAAGATGTTTCCGTGGACCACGGCCGAACCGCCTTCCTTGTCAAAGATTTTCAGACGAGAAATGCTCAGGGTCTCGTTGTTGAAGACGAGGGAATTGTTGCCGAGGAAGAACTCATTGTTGAGGTAGGTGACGCGGGCGCCGACTCCCTTCATGCGGAGGGCGCCATTTATCGTCGGTTTTTGGGTGGTGCCGCCGATGTGCAGGGTGTCGAGTGAAATCTGGCCGTTCAGGTTCGTGATTTCTTCACCGAGGAAGGGCTGGACCCAGCGGAGCGGAATGGAAGAGGGATTGGCGGAAAAATCGAGGGAATCCACCCGGAGATTGTACGAGCCATAGAAATCCAGCGAGTCGATGTTCTCCCGCTTGACCTTCGCAGCCAACCCAACGTAGTCTTTTCCCCCGATGAAAGGCCATCCCAAGGTGCCGTTGATGTCCAGCGAATCGATGGTCTTGTAGCGGAAATTCCCAATTTCGGCCCGCCCGGAGATATAGGGGACTTCCTCCGTCAGCAAGCGCCCGGTAATGGAGGCCATGTTGATGACCCCATCAATGCCCAGGTCCTGTTCGGTGATTTTCAGGATTTCACCAATGGGAAAATCGTTCACGATCACCCTCAATTCGTCGGCCGGATCACTGGAAATATTGCCGTTGATGAGGATGGATTTGTCCTCCTTGTAAAACTTCATGTCCCGCACCATGATCTGCTGGATCAGGCTCTCAGCCGCCTCGCCCTGGGAAGGTGGCTTGGCATCGCGGCGCCGGATGAGGTTTTTTTCCCCAAACCGCCAAATGTCTCCCTTGATATTCACCCGCGAGGGCCCGGGGCGGATGTGGGTCATGATCTCCCCGTTGGCAAAAAACTCCGTTTCGATGTCCAGAACATAGCGGTTGCCGAGGTCGGGCTGCTGGGCGGCCACGAACAGTTCCAGGTTCCGATCATTGCCTTCAGGATTGATCTTGAGCCGTTCCAGACGAATATTCTCTCCAAATTCGACCACCTGGCTGGCCGCCTGGCCGGTCAACAAGAGGTTGTTTTCCGTCTCCGATTTTTGCAGGTCAAAATCGACCGTATTGTCATAGAGCCCGACGGTTTCGTACCGGATGGTATCGGATTGGAGGTCGAGGTGGAGCTGGTCGGTGCCGTCGTGGAGCAGGGTAAATGCCGCCTGGGTGCCGGGTTGGACGTAGGCGGGGACCCGGAAAAAGTCCAACAGGTCGTTCAGTCCGGCCTTGGTGACAATGGTATCGTTGAATGCGATATTGGAAGGGACAATTTCCTTTTCGGCGTAGTACTGGGTGATCAGGGAATCGTCGTTGAGGATGTACAGACTGATTTCCTTGGCGAGGCGACTGCCGACCGTAATGGCTTCGTTGATCCGGAACCGCCCGTCGACGTGCATGGTCGCGACCGAACTTTTGAGGGTGAGGTCCCGTTGGAGGTCGTCCTTCACATTGGAGGACAGGACCACGTTATTCAGGCGGAGCGAATCGGTCCCGGGACGGTCCAGACGAATTTGGAAGAACCGGAGCTTACCGGTATAATTTTCGATGCTGTCTCCCTTGATCCGGGCGTTGAGGATGGTGGTCAGCAGAATCGAATCGCCGGGGATGATCCCGTAATGGTCCAAATCCAGGTTGGCGACGTCCCCAAAGATATTGTACCGGTGATCGCCCCCCGGTTCCGCGACCATGTCCACCGACACGGACGCATTGCCCTGCCGATCCAACAATTCCACCGCCCCTTTGATTTCATACCCATTGATCACCACATCCTTCGTCCGAACCGAATCCAACTCGAAGCCCATCACCTCTGAATTCGCCAGTCCTCCCGTCAGTTCGAGATTGGCCTCGCCGAGATTGGTCCCTTTTCCATTGACATAGCCATTGAAATTGAGGTAGCGGGATTGGAACTCGGGAACGGCTCCCAGGGCGTCGACATTGAGATTGGCAGTTCGGACCCGCCCCTCGTATTCAATCGGGCCCGGTCCTTGTGGGGTGACAAGGTGAAGGTTGCCTTCGACCTCCCCGATATCAGAAAGCAAGTCGGCCTTCACAACAAAATCACGGGTCCCGCCAATGAATTGGCCATCCAGCGTGCCCCGGCCCACATTCGGGAACCAGGGCGGCAACTCGATGCCCGGCAAGAGCCGGTACACCTCCGCAAAGTCGACCTTTCCCTCCTTGACCTTGTAGTCCATGATCAGGTCCTCCTCGCGGTCGTAGTTGAACAGGCGCATCCGAACCGTAAGGTCGGTATGTTGCCCGTAGCCCACGCGAATGCCCCGGCTGCGCATGGACCGGCTGTCCATTTTAAAGGGCCCTTGCAAGTACACCGTCCCCTGCAAAGGCAGATCGACGGTGGGCAGCAAGGCTTTCAGCTCGCTAAATGCCGCCCGGCTCGGCGCAATCCCGAACTCCATGCGGGGGCCGCCCGGTTCTACGAGGTCACGTATGAGGAGCGAGGTGGTAATGCGGGTGGTATCGCCGATTTGGACCTTGAATTCGGGTGAACGCAGGGTGTCAAGGTTGCCAAAGAATGCGCCTTCGAATTGGACCGGGCCGGCAAGGGGCAGTGGCTTGGCCATGAAGGCATTCACCTCATCAAAATTAACCGTAGAAGGGCTGAACTGGCCTTTGAATTGGGGGGCAAAGGATGAGGGAAGCGAATCGGGAGGCTGATTGGTCAGGCTGCCCCTAAATTGGAGGTCGGTTTCTTGGCCCAGGGCAATGCGGGTGGGTTCGAGAAACAAGTACAGGCCGCCCGGGACTTCCTCCCCGAAATTCAGGTCGAATTTGGTTTGCAGGCCCGACAATTCCTGGCGGGCATGGGCCTCGTAGAGGCCCAACGAGTCGATTCTTCCCCGCACATGGCCCGGCAATTCCATCACGACATCAAATCCCCCCCGAAAATTCTCCACCAATAAATTAGAGGTATTCAGGCCGAGGGTGTCAAAAAGGACGGAATCGGCGGCGGTGGAGTCGGTATAGTGGAATTTGCCCGCCTGGACCCGAACGCTGGACAGGTCGAGTTTGAAAGGCTTGGGCTCAGTGTCTTTTTTGGGTTCGCTGGAAGAGGAGAGAAAATCAAAATTGAAGGTGGAGTCGCGGCGGGATTTGTAGAGAAACGCCTGCGGAGCCATGAGGTCGAGGTGGCGGATGGTAAGGGCTTCAGGGTTTTTAGGTTGGAGAATGAGATCGGGCAAGGAAAACGTCATCGCATTCACCCGCAATTCTCCCAACGCCAGCATATTTTGACCTTGTTGATCCTCCACTACCACCTTTTGTAAGACAATTTTGGCGGGCAGGTCCAGGTCAAATCCCCCAATATGCACTTCCGTATTCAGCTGTTGACTCAGCACCCGCTCGATCTTCGGGATGGCCCAGGCCTGGAACCAGGAGGTCCGCATGCCCCACAATCCCAACAGCACTACCAGGGTCACACTCAGGAATAGCGTCCTCAATCCTCGCCAAATATGCCCGATGACTTTCTTCACTGCCCAAATATACGAATTGCCCGTCCAGTTCATGTATTTCAGGGCTAAATCTCCTCGTATTCAGCGGCCTCGAAGCGCCTCGTTTTCCCTTTCACTTCCTCTTTTTTCTTCCCCGCCGATTTTCTACCTTCCTTCCATGAAACCAGTCCTGATATACGGATGCTACGGATATACCGGTCGATTGATCGTCGATTGGGGGCGTGAACAAGGGCTTCCGATGCTCCTCAGCGGTCGGAATTCCGAGAAAGTTGCGGCCATGGCCAAGGAATTCGATTTGCCCGGAAAGGCATGCAGCCTGGACGATTCGGAGGCGTTGGAAGCCTTATTGTCCGAAGTCGCGGTGGTGGTGCATTGTGCGGGACCCTTTTTCCGAACCTACAAAGCAATGGCCAAGGCCTGCCTTTCCCAAGGGGTTCACTACCTGGACATTACCGGAGAGATCATCGTGTTTGAAGGCTTGGCAGCGATGGATGCGGAGGCGAAGGAAAAAGGAGTGATGTTGTTGCCCGGAGTGGGTTTCGATGTGGTCCCCACCGATTGTATGGGCGCGCACCTGAAGCAGCTCCTGCCCGACGCGGAGGAATTGGAATTGGCGTTTCGGTCGGTGGGCGGGGGATTGTCGCACGGGACGGCGAGTACGGTGATTGCAGGCTTGGGCGCCGGGAGTTTGTTGCGGCGGAATGGTGTCATCGTCCAGGTTCCCGCAGGCAAGCAGACAGTCCAGGCGGATTTTGGCCGGGGACCGGTGGAAGCGGTGGGGATTCCGTGGGGGGATGTGTCGACGGCATTCCATACAACCGGCATCCGCAATGTGACCACGTATACGGTGGTTCCGCCCCGGGTGGCCCGCTTTATGCGGCTCAGCAACCGGTTGGGGCGGCTGTTGCAGCATCCGGCGGTGCAGCGGTTTTTGCAGCGTCGGGTGGACAAGGCGCCGGCGGGACCAACGGCGGAGGCGCGGGAGCGGGGCAGGAGTCTGGTGTGGGGCCGGGTACGGAACCTGAAAGGTGAGGTCAAATGCGCCCGCCTCACGACGGTGAACGGCTATACGCTGACGGCGCTGGGCGCCGTCCACACCGCTCAACAGGTGTTGGCAGGCAAGGCGACCCCGGGATTCCAGACGCCAGCGGGCTGGCTCGGTCCGGGATTGCTCCAGGAATTGGATCCGGAAGCGTCATTTGTCGCCCTTTCGGAGTGAATTCGTCCATTTCACTGAACATTTTCGGGACAATGCGCGGTTGGGCTGTCAATAACCTGCCCTTGCAAAGCGGTGTTGTTGTTGCAACTTGCGTGCATGAACCCCATCGGGGTTCTTTTATCATTGCGCCCAATACCGTCCTTACGGTCAAAAATAATCGCGTTTCTTTTCCAACCCTGCCTCAAGGGTTTCGAACATTAATTCCGTATTATAATCCATAGAAGCCGTTACGCCCGTAACGGCTTCTGGTTTGTTTAAAGGGCGGTTTTGATTTCCGCGAGCACCCCAAAACCGCCACTTTTGGGAATTAAGATCCCAGTTTTAGATCCCACTTTTTTATTCAAGAAATAAATATACGTCGCTGTAAAACAGCGAGTTGTGATTTTAAGAACACACGATTTAGGGATTTTTTCCGTGAATTAGATTTTCTTTTATTTCAAACCATCTCCACCACCACCAATTCCGGTACGAATTCCAGCCCTTCAAGCAGGTATGCCAAGCCTTCGTGGCCTGCCGATCCGGCGTCCATCGTCCAGGTATAAGTCCCGGCCGGATCTTCGATGGTTTCCCCCAGGCTGTGGATGATACCGGTGAACCGGTCATTGTTGGACTCGTCGTTGTACACCATTTGGCGGTCGGCGAGGATCTGGGGGAGCGTGTCACCATGGCCGGGGGGCGCTTGCAAGTGAATCCGCCAATCCAGGCCCACTTTCACTTTCCACTCCAAGGGAAAGGCGAAGCGGCCGGCCAACGGGTTCGGGGAGGGAGTATTCCACCAGGTCCAACGCTCTTTCAGGGCTTCCGCGTCCAGGACGTCCCACCAAAAACGGATGCCGACGGGAGGCGGGGAAGAGGGGGGCACCGGTGCCTCCGAATTGGGAAGGTACCAGGCCAGGCGCGCCCATGTTCCCAGCGTACACCAGATCAGCGAGAATTCCATCCAGCTGATGGGGCCTTGACTCTTGAGTTCGATCACATCGCCCTCGTCCCATTTCGTGAGCCAGTGGTATTCGGGAAGAAATGGCGCGCCGATCTTCTGCTCGAAGTCATGGGCCAACTGGCGCTCCATCTCCAGGAGAAACTCAGGGGATGACTCTTGGAGAAATCTGCCAATATCCGCTTTGAAGTCTTGGGCCATTGGATCAAGGTTAAAAATTGTCAGAAGTAACTGGAATGAGGGCCGAAAGGCCGAAGATGGCTAAGTCGTCGACCATCTTGGTGATTGTCAAATTGATGGCATTCCCAGCTATGGATTTATCTATGAACCTTTTTATTTATCCCCATAGTGTCCCCGTACAGAAATCACCGTTACGACTTCATCGTCGAAGGAGTAGACCAGCCGATCTTTTTTGTTGATTCGCCTTGACCAATATCCGGCAAGATTTCCGCGGAGTTGTTCTGGACGTCCAGTTCCAGATTCAGGATTGGTTTTTAGTTCTTGAATAAGCAGTGCGATTTTCTTGGCTGTAGAAAGATCAGTTTTTCGAACTTTTTCAAAGTCTTTCCTGGCAACCTTCTCAAAGAGAATCTTTCTCATGCTCTACTTAGGCGCTCAAGAGTTCAGTGAGGAAATCGTCATCTAGTTCTTCTACTTCTCCCGCTTCGGCACGTTTGGCTCCTAAGAGGATACGAATGGGATCCTGAAGGGAAAGAGGAAGGAGATCTAAATCCAGTGATGTCACTAACGGAGAAACCGATACCAGAAAAGAAATAGTGGCTTCACGAAAATTCCAAATCAAATCCTTTTCAAAACCCTTGTTGTATACCGAGATATTATCTCTTACCCCCATTTCAGCGATAAGAAGAAAGTATTCGAACTTGAGACTCTCATTAAATAAAGCTACAATCGGTCCAAAAAAAGGATGATCGACCAAATGGAATAGGTTAAGGGAAAGATTGACCTCTTCGGAACGGACAAATTCTATGGCTGATTCAATGGCAGAAATAGTATTCAGGGTTTCCAGTAACTGGATGAAAGGAGAGGCTACTATAAGATAGCCCTTGAGGGCATCCGCATAGGAATGAGATAAGGACCGGCGAAAACATTGATTTTCAAGAGAAAATATTTTTTCCTTCAAATCCAATTCATAGTCTTTAAAAGAAAATGATTCTTGCTCTCCAATCCAGCTCAAACCCTCCGCTCGGATTTTTTGAAGCAGGTCAATTGAATCCAGAAAAGATTTTGCAAAATCAGGTTCTGGTCCTAATTGATTAATTCTTTCGATTAAGAGGTCCACTTTTTGTTCAAGTTCAGCAGGAAATTCACCTCCATCCTTCCCAACGGAATCTTGGGAAGACAATTTATACTCGTATGCTTGAACAATGTTCATAAAGTAAATTTACGGAAATTCTCCTTCACAGGATATGTTTTCCTGAAAACGAGAATATGCTCAGCGGATTCTATTCTAAAAGCTATCTACCTCAATCCCGCAAACCCGATCACCATTTCCCACCCCGCCCCTTTACATCCACCGCCAAATCCCCGATATTACCCGCACGATCACGTTTTTCCCAGGCCCGGGAGCACCTGAAAATCAATGCCCCGCCCTGATTTGTTGTATATCACATTGAACAGAGACGTATGAAAAACATCAAAACGCTGCTGGCGACCGCCTTGGTGTGTGCGGCCAGTTGGACATTTACCTTTGCCGCCCCCGACTACAATCCCGACCAAGTCCTTCAACTCGCTGCTGAACAGGTCGATGTCTGCTTTGCGGAGCTGTGCGACCAGTTTGACCACGGTGAAGCGACGATCACGGAATTGGACGAAGGCGTGTACGAAGTGGAGTTTCGGGCTGCGGATGGGGGGATTTCAAAAATGATCGATGGCGGAAGAATAAGGTGAGGTACGCAGATTTTACAATGCCGATTATGTTAACCCAATTATTTATTTGGATTTAAGATAGAATCAAGTTTTGCTAATTCCGATTGCGTCAGTTTTCCAGATTTAGGAAAATTATTGTGAATGTATTTTTCGCATAATAGACGAGAATTTCTTAGGCCTGTATAATATTTGGGAATTGGGAAACCTTTTGGATAGAGCTCTCTTGACTGAACATGTTTTATTGATCGATAGTCTACGGAACAAATGACTAAGCATTTGGTAGCAATTACAATTGCTGGTAAATGAGGGTCGTCAAAGTCGGGATCGTCGATTTTTGCTTTTATCTGTTCTTCAAGATGGTCGATCATATTTGGATCTCCGATCACAACTTTCTTATAGTCTTTTAATATGTTTATGATCGGTAAGTACCGTTTAGCTTTCAGGAGCTCTTTCCTATACTTTGTTCCCCCAAAGACCATAACGCCCTTTCCGCGGAGAATCCACTCTAGAACCGGTTTGAATTCAGCGTGTCTTTCAGAATTCCTTTTGAATACATGTGCTAAACAATTCGCATCGATAATTACTGGCATAGTATTAAATTTCAAGCATCTTCAATTCTTCCTCGAAAAAGAAATCTCTATAGGCTTCAGGGACTTCCCCATCATATTCTCCTGAAGATTTAATTGGGATATGTGTCAACTCTATTCCATCCTTAGTTCGTTCAAAGAAAATTACTTGGGCTGTACCTTGTGGCGAATCCCCTTTAAACTTACAATATCTGAATCTGTTGATAATGAAGTCACTATGAGTTTCTATAATAAATTGATTTTCATTCAAAGAATTTGATTCAAACAATAACTCTCCAAATGCCGCTTGAGCCTTTGGGTGGAGGTGTACTTCGGGTTGTTGGATTAAAAACTGTCTATTGTTTTTTGCTAGAACTTCAATTACGATAGGAAGAATCTGTGAGACACCATAGCCTACATTGGAAATCTTTACAGGAACCCCATTGTACTTAATAATTATTTCAAAAGGAGAATCCTTGTTCGTTGAAAATTTTTTGATTTCTATATCGTCAAAAAGATTGCTATCCTTTCCAAATTGAGCAAGTCTCTTAAGAATAGCATCTCTTTTCTTACTTATTTTTCCCTCAAAAATTTGACTTAGAAGAACTGGAACGTGTTCGCCGGATGCAGAATATTCAGAGCGATAGCCTTCATAAGTCCGTTGTGCCTTAGCTCGAATTGGGGCAACCCACATTGAAGCTCCCAATTGAGATATAAACAACCAATAGAAATTTAGGGGGTCGGATGCTTTATTTTGGGGGCCTCCCATGAAGTAAGGATGGGGAAAAATAGATCTTCTCGAGCCCTTTTTTACACGGTATCCTTTGGAGGGAAAGTCTGTGTCAAACACCCAGGTATCGAATGAATAGTTATCTAGGTCTCTAGTCTTTGTACGAACCTGGGCGTTAAATAATTTTGATTTAAAATCGATATTATCAAAAAAGACTTTTCCAAACGAAATCCCAGGTTCTCCATCGTGGCTTGAGAATGAAAAGTATAGTGCAAGTGTTTGACCTTTTACTTCTCCCTCCATTGCAATTGAGAAATAGTTTTCCTCACTTCCAATCTTTTTGATCTCTGAAAAATACCCTAATACGATATCGTTACTATTAAAGCTGGTGTTAAGCCAAAACTCCATCGATGATAAAATCTTCAATAGATTGATAATTGAAGTTTTCCCAGTACTATTTTCTCCAACAAAGAAGTTTATATCTTCTAGATTGATGATTGCACTTTTGAATCCTTTGTAATTTTTGACAAATAGCTTTTTAATCATCGCGTTTGCAGCTCTTTTTTGTTAATCGCAACTTAGTGAAATGGATTTAAATTCTGCGGATGATGATTCGAAAAGTTTTCTGAAGGGAGTGGATCATTGTTTCTCTCCTTGATTCCCCCTTCCCCCTTTACATCCACCGCCAAATCCCCGATATTACCCCCACGATCATGTTTTTTCCAGGCCCGGGAGCACCTGAAAATCAATGCCCGGCCCTGATTTGTTGTATATCACATTGAACAGAGACGTATGAAAATCTTAAAAACGCTGCTGGCGACCGCCTTGGTGTGTGCGGCCAGTTGGACATTTACCTTTGCCGCCCCCGACTACAATCCCGACCAAGTCCTTCAACTCGCTGCTGAACAGGTCGATGTCTGCTTTGCGGAGCTGTGCGACCAGTTTGACCACGGTGAAGCGACGATCACGGAATTGGACGAAGGCGTGTACGAAGTGGAGTTTCGGGCTGCGGATGGGGGAGCTGTTGTAATTTCTATCCTAGAGAGCTTTTAGTCTTTGCTTCGTATTTATGTGCCACAAGCTGTTCTACACTCTTTTCGAATAGAATTGAGGCAGTAAAGGCTTGGAAATCAAAATAGTTACTTGCCATTTCTTCGTTGGGATTGATGACGAGAGAATCAATTTCATCGAGGAACTTGGCGAGTTTATCTTGATTGGGATATGCTCTTAGGAAAGCAACAGGGAGTTGTAATTCTTTTCTGTTTGAAGCTCTAATGGCTCGAACTCTGTATTGCTCGGAAAATTCGAAATCTCCTTTTCCAAAGTGTGCTAGACATTGGACGAGATATATCGCCCAATTGTAACTCTTTCGATATTTAGCTTCCAGGGTGAAAGTTTCATTAGCCCATCGAATTGCTTCATCGAACCTTTGACAAAAAAGGCAGGTCACAGCCGAGTAGTAAGAAATGCTGACCCTTTTCTGGGTAGGATAGTCCTCTTTCAGACTCCTGAAAACGTTGATTTCTGTTAGTGTTGTTGCGTAATCGCCAGCATCAAAAGAAAAGAAGAAGGCTGCATCGTTTATATGGCGAGCTCTAGCGGAGTCACTTAAGCCCTCTATTTTGTTAAGGGTTCGGGTCACACTCAACGCCTTCTTGTAATCCCCTGACCAAAAATAGAGAAACGCCATTCGTTGGATTTCCTTGGCTTTGTCTTCAGGCGAGATATTGGCTTCGATTAATAGGAGATTTACCCGCTTTTGACTTTGAAGTGAAGAAAAGAAATCTCCTTCCAAGGCAAAGCAAAATGATTCCACCTTCCCCGCCCAAAACTTTTCCAGCGCAAAGTTCAATTCACCCAGTCCACGCAGCCGACTCCGCTGCGCGGCGAGCATGAGCTTCCGATCCGAAGGCGGAACCGCGACCAACCCTTTCAACTGGGTATAAATTTCTTCCAGGATAGAAAGGTGATTCAGGGCAGCCAGCACCGAAGGACGATCTGGAATTTCAGGTGGAAATTCAAACGAGTGGCCCGACCGGATGAGTTGGGAGCGCCAGGTATGGGCGGTGTGGATGCCATCCAGATCAGAGCTGGCCAAGCATTCCTGGGCAAACTGCCGGAGCAGATCGGAGGCCTTTTCGAATTGGGAAAGCTCAAAGGCACTTTGGAGGCGGAGCAGGGAAATCTTGCGGGAACCCTTGAAATGGGCGTGGGCGTCAAATATTTCGTTACACAATCGGTCAAACCGTGTGTGTATCGACGTCCCATAATCCTTGAATTCAGTGGGATCGTACGCTGTTTGACGACTTAAAATGTCAAATAGGTCCACCAAGTAGTCGGACCTTCCCACCAGGTACTTCTTAACCCGAATCTTATCCTTCCTGGATAAATCCTGAATCAATAGAAATATGTCCTTTCCCTTCAAGTGGGTTAAATAATATTTTGAATGCTACAAGCCTCTGAGGATCAAAAGTCTAAGTCCACTATATCGAAGTAGTGGAGAGTAATTTCAGGAATTTTTGACTTTCCTACAAACAGATACACTGTTACTTTTCCCACAATGTGATTGCAAAATCATTTTAGGCAAAGCAGTACCCGGATTTTTTATTTCCTCATTCATGATCGTACCCCGGGATGCTTTGCCTGTTTTTAGCAGTATGACGGCCTCCGGGCCACCAAACATATTATCCGTAATGAGTCGTAAACCCGAATTGAAAAAGCTATCTGGTGTTTTGGGAGACATTCAGGAAAATGCGAAGGTTGGTGCCTTGGTTTTAAAGGAATTTGACGGCGAAGGCTGGGAATACCTTGGGACATTGATTAGGGCAATGGAGCATACCGGGAATGAAGATTCATATCCTGAGAAAAGTGATGATTTATTGAGATTAAGACGACTGGGAGAATTGATCAAGAATCTAAGTCAGAATCTATAAACGACTAGCGATTCATGAGCACATTGACTTGTTCTTCCAGCTTTTCGATCCTTTGAGTAAGGGTCGAGATTTCTTGATTCTCAGGGGTTGGTTGTTTCTCTTCTCGGATAGGAGACCCGAGGCCAAAAAGAAACCAGTATGGATTTAGATTAAGTTCCTTTATAAAAACGGCAAGTGCGAAAACCGTGATGTTCGAGTTTTCCCTTTCTAGCTCACTGATTTGGCTGGCAGTTTTCCCAATAACATCTCCAAGTTGCTGTTGGGTCATGCTAAGACTTCTTCTGAAGGAGCGTAAACGTTCCCCGATCCCTTCGGTAATCGATTGGGGCGATTTCATTTCAGAGGTGGGAGTTTAAGAACTTTCTCAATGCGATCAACTCTGTTACTCAGTCCTTCCCAATCAGATGGTGTATTCAGGTGAGGAGTAAAATTTTCAAGTGAGAGTATTTGTTCACCTTCTCCAAAAAAGAGCCAATAAGGATTAACTGAGAAGGATTTCATTAGGAATGATAGGGTGTGAATGGTCAGTCCTGATTTTTCCCTTTCCATCTCGCTTACCTGAGCGCCTGTCTTCCCAATTCGTTTCCCGAAATCATCTTGGGACATATTGAGTCCTCCTCTAAGCATTTTCAGCCGATTGCCTAATCCTTCAACGATTTCAGTGGGTTTATTGAACATCCTAAAGAAAAATATGTTTTAATCGTGTTTTTCTTGAGAATCACAAGAAAAATCGATATTGTTGCATTGTCCCGCTGCGCCAACCCGGTCGTTCTCTTCATAATTCAAACCGGCAAGGCGCTCTGGAACTTCATCCAGCTCCAATGGCGCTGGGCGAAAGCACTGCAAGATAGAAATTTATCGGAATCCGAGACATTGGCTTGGAAATCGTGGTAGCGAATTTCAATTGAATCACGTTGCTGCCCTCGAAGCATCAGTGATTTCAGGGATTGGTTACTGAGCAATATAATCGCTCACAATCAGTAGACAATGAGTCCGCTTTTCCGATCACTGCGCCGCCGCCTCCTGATCCAGCGGCGGCGCTCTTGCAGCGCTTCAACCTCGCAGGTTGGTACATTGTATATCGCTGGGGGGCCACGTCGGTCCCCCACACCCCGACCTTTTGCGGTCGGTTGAAGGGAAGAGACGTTCTTTTTACCAAATTGAAAACACTTCCAATCCGATTGCCCTTGCTCGCATCCTCCCTTCGATCCGACTGCTTTTCATAGGCTTTTGCCACTGTTTCCACTGATCCGCACGTCGCGGACCAGAATCCCTATAACCCCAACTTTTCAATCCTCGCGGCTTTGCCAGCGAAGCGGTAAACCCATGCCCATTCAACAGGACATATTGGAAGCGATGAGCAGCAAGCTGGGCGATCACCTCGCGCCCTTGCTCTCGAAGCTCGTCCAGGAGGAAGTAGAAAAACGCCTCCCCGACCAGTCCCGTCCCAAGGCGTCGGCACCGACACCGAAAAAGCGGGGCCGTCCGCGGATTCCGCGGGCCCTCCTGAATGGGCGCGAGATCAAGTTGGATGCCGATCCCATGGTCCGGCACTACGAGATCCGGGAGCTGGAGCGGGTGGCCAAACGCGACAACCTAACCCTGGAAATACTATGACCAAAACCACACTCCGACTCGGCTTCAGCGCCCCCGAACGACTCAAGGTTCCTTGTGTCCTCACCTTCAAAAGTGCCCAGGGCAAAACATCCGCCCGGATTTACCTGAGCCGCCCCACCGCCACCAACCTCATGCGCGTCGGGCTGTTGACCCAGCCCGCCCACCGGCCCTTCAACGGGGCCATTTCCCCCCGGTTTGCCACCTGCGAACTCGACTACAAGGCCAAAAAGCGCAACGTCATCCGCTTCGTCTTTGACAGTTGCGACGCCCAGAGCTGGAAGGGCAAGCTCCACTATTGGGACGCCAATGGCCGCTACAACAGTGCCCCCGTCACCGTCCGCCGTGGCGATTTGCTCGACATCGTCCAGCCCGTCCACGGCTTCGACCGCTTCGACAACGGCTGGGCCTCGCGCTTCTACATGCTGGAGGAGGTCGCATGAAAACGAGTTTTGGCAGCCTCGACCAGCTCCGCACCGCCGTCTCCCGGGGCCACAAAATCGACCGCGTCCCCCGCGATCCCTACTGGATGGACCATGTGTTCGAGGATACCTGGTACTGGAACGACGACGTGAAGCGGTTGGTCCAGGAGGGCGGCGCGACGATTGAAAAGGGCGAATTCGGTCAGGATTTGAAGCCGTTGCGGGAGGAGTCGGGAAAATGAACACGCTCCAGATCAAATTTCTCCCCGGACCCGCCGCCCAGGAAGCCGAATTCCACCTCTCCGGCACGAAAAAGGCCGTTGTGCTCACCCAATGCTGGGGCACCGCGGACCTGATCCGGGCGGGCCTCCTGCTCCGCCCCGCCGACAAGCCCGACGACGATGGCTACGTCAATTTGTCCCCGATCTACCAACGCGCCACCGAGGGCCAGGGGCAGGTTCACATCACCATGCTCCTCGACGGCCCCACCAGCTGGTACCAGTTCGCCTACCTCCCCACGAACTTCCGCACCAAATTCATGATCCGCACCCTCAACCCACCCTGCGACTACATGAAGGACGTGATGGGGTATTGGAAGGAGGTGGACGAATGAACAAGCCTCTCCTCTTCCCCGAGGCCCACGATACAGAAGGCAAGTTGGAGGGCCGGTCGTCGGACCGGTCTTCCCGGCCATTCACCTTAACCCAACCCAATATGTACAAAGTAAAGATTGATCCCCGCAGCGGGGAATTTGAAGTCGAAGGCCCTGAAGCCAAGGAGGTTATCGCACTCATGAAGGAGTCCCGCAAGATCTTCGACGGAGTGGCCAACAAGGTCAAAACCATCCTGGACGAATTCACCGAACGGGTCGACGACGCCTTTGAGCGCCTGGACCGCGTCGCTGGCGATGGCATTCCCATTGTCATTTCCCACCCCGACGCCCTCTCCGACTTCATTTCCCCAACTACCCCCCAGACCGACGAAGAGCTGGAAGACGCCGCCATCGCCCGGTCATTAATCCCCAATGCACTCCCCAAGGAAGATCCACCCAGCGAGGAGGAAGCAGGAGACGACGGGGAAAAGGACAACGACAACGAAGACCGGACCCGCCGCGGCCGGTAACAAGAGTATTGATAGAGCAAGTTTGAATGCGGGGAGGGGCCGCCCGGTCCTTCCCCCCTAATCTGGATCAGACTATGAATAAAGCAGAACTGAACGCCCCCGAAATATGGGCCGAAATGCAGATCGCCCAGGCCTTCGATGCGCTCGATGAGCGGCACGGCTGGGCCTTCCTGGACACCATCGAGGCGCTGCTCCAGGCCGGAATCGACAAGGTACTTATCGGCGTCACGTTGCACATTCAATTCATCCTCCATGGCTAAATCCATCCTCCACATGAAGACCGCGATCAAGGCCATTTCGGATCTTCAGGAGCGGGTGAACCATGGATTGAGTGTCGGGCAATGGGTACTGAAGGAAAGCGTCGTGCAGACCTTCATCAAGTTCCTGGCCCGCTTCAAACGCCACGTCGAGACGCTGGGCTACAAGTTTGGCCAGCCGCTCCCGCCGCTGCTCACCAGCAATCCGGAGATCGCCCGTTTGCGCCGCGTCTCCGCCAAAACCGTCTACCGCCACCGCCTGATCCTGGAGAAGCTCGGCGTGCTCCGGGTCGTGGAACGCCACGGCTGGGACTACGGCTACGAGGTGGAAATCTCTCCCGAATTCCTCGGCCTGGTGGAGCAAATAGAACCGGAAATCGACCATTCTGGCGACAACCCGGACAAAAAGTCCGCCTTAATCAATGAACCGGGTTCTTCATCTTTAACTATTGTCAATACAGGTGGAAATGTGGACAAAGGCCCGGCGCGGCCGCGGAGCGGGTCGCGCCGAACGGTGGGTGGCCTGCTTCGCGAGGCCGACCGGGGCAACCCGGGGCAGAACCGGGACACAGAAGGCAAGTTGGGCGGCCCGGGGGGGAAAGGGAAAACCGGGGCGGCGGCGCATTCTCCGGAGATCCAGCAAATGGTCGACGAGCTCTGGGCCCAGGCCCACCGGATGCTCTGGCTGCGGATGGATTTCACCCCGGCCCAGCTCGCGCGC
>CAWUKT010000048.1:0-51509 GCA_963923035.1 uncultured bacterium | reverse complement strand
CTTATTTTAGTGTTAAGAGTAAAATTGTGGGAACTTATTTTAGTAAGAGGCATAATTCTCCGTCATCCTCTGTTGATGGATCAGGAAGGGTCTTGAAAGGTCAGGAAGGGTCAGGAAGGGGCGTGCAGGGTCTTGAAAAATGAAGGGAAAGCCACCGAAATAGCCTTCCCTTCGGTCTGTTTACCTTTGATTTCCCTCTACTTCGCCACTCCAAACGGCACAACCAGGGTTTCCTCCGCCTGCTCTTCGTCCTGCTCACGCTTTTCCAACCATTGTTTCATCTTGGGAGTGAGGCGCACACCCGGATTGAGCATTTTCAACAATTGAAGCTCATAGATGAAGTCTTCTGGATCTGGAAAGTCGGAATCAGATTTGCCCAACTTGTCCAGAGCCGCAACAGCTTTGTCTGCCTGAGGATTGGAGCTATCAAAATAATGGGCCTGGGTAATCGCCAGATTGGAATGCCCCAATGCCTTCGAGGCTCCAAATTCGTCCTCCGACAAGTCCCGAATGAGATTCGCAAAAGTGGCCCGCAGGTCATGCCATTTGTGGTCCGCATCCAAACCGAGATGGGCCAGGATCTGCTTGAGCTTTCGGTTGACTGTATTGTTGGCGGGAACCTCGCCGAGTAGAATGCGGCCATCCTTCCGTTCGGCCAGCACTGAACGGAGTCTTTCGGTGATCAAAATGGCGTGGTCCTTCTTGCTTTTCTTCATCTTGAAATGGATGTGCGTACCAGTAGAGTTGGCAATCAGTTTGAAATGCTTCGGATTTTCAAAGCGCTTCAGATCCGAATAGCGGACCCCTGAATACAACGAGACCATGATCAATTGAAGATAGCGGTGCCAAGTATCCCCCACATTGTAGAGGCGGCCATCTTTCATGGGCAAGCGAAGCCCTCTGAGTTCGCCAGTGTGGTAGGCTTTGTCCAACCGCAAAACCTCGGCGATGGTCAGTGGATTGGGCGTGGCCGTCCGGTACTTGACCTTGGTGCGTAGCCCTTTGTACTGGTAATAGGGATCTTCCTCGATGTCACCCTGCCGCTGTGCCCAGCGAAAAACCGTCCCCAAGATCCGCAGGTACTTGGCAGAAGTATTTCTGTCCAGTCCATAACGGCCTTTTCGTTGATTCCAATAGTCACTCAACATCCAATTCTGAAAATCTCTGAACCACTCCCAGGAAACCTCCGCCAACTTTATGCCGGGATCATACGCCTTTACCTTAGCGGCCACTTTCAGGTAG
The DNA here is from genome assembly GCA_963923035.1 of uncultured bacterium. Classification (GTDB taxonomy): domain Bacteria; phylum Bacteroidota; class Bacteroidia; order J057; family JADKCL01; genus CAWUKT01. Next base: position 50,267 of record CAWUKT010000048.1, on the reverse strand, counting down.
TTTTGTTGGGTAGCAGGTTCCAGCCTCCGAACTTCGTCGTGGATATACTTCAGGAGGTATTCATGGAGAATGTCGCTCTCCCGGTTCCAACGCCGCCTCAGAATCGTATGGGTGAGCGTCTCTTTTTTTCGCAACAATTTCCGAATCAAAGCCTCCATCTCAGCCTTGGCCTCGGCGACAATGGGAAATACGGCTTCATAGTCCCGGTTCCCCCGCGACTGGATGAAATTGTGGCCGAGTTTCTGCCCCGATTGTGGGTCTATGGCTTCCTTCCAATACTTTCGGAACATAAAAGGAGCCGGGAGGATGGGATAATATTCCTTTTTGCCGGAAAGGTTGACCACGAGGCTGATTTTCACGCGGCCCTGCTGCTTCTTGTTCGGGTAATTGTCGAAGTGGAGGCCCACGTTGTAGGACTTTCCGTAAGACTTGGTGTTTGAGATCATGATAAATGTAGAATGGGTGAAGGGTAGGGCAATAGAATTCCCGCCCCGCTTGAGCGGGTTGCAAAAAGACAATGCCATGAAAAGGGTTAGGTCAGATTAGCTTGGCCGGAAACAAGGCGGAAAATGGAATAGAGTCAGAAAAATAGGGCTTGGTAAATCCCCAATTGCCAAGGCCATAATAAGGCTCCTGGCGACATCCATTTTGCGGCTTACAGTGCTGTGTTTTTTCATGTTTCAAGTCTAGCTGTTTTCTAACCAAATGCCTGCCGTGAACGGTTTTGTCGACTTATCTTCACGGCAAATACGACGTCTCTACCTACGAAAAAACTGTGCCATGCGGCCAGCAGCCGAGGTTATGACCGTGGAGAGTTTTTTTGATTGTTCCCAAATGATCCAAATCCGAAACCCACCCCGGTGGATGCGGGACGCTTTTTTTCGTATCATTGGTTGTAAACAAAAAAGGTTTGAAGCAGATTTTTCGTCATTGGAGAGAGGGCAGTTGGGTCATGGGGCTCATTCTGTGGACCCTGATGGGGGCCACGGGGTGTAGCAATGACAAAGAAGCCGCGCTCATCCAGGCCGTCCGCGCCGGAGAAGTGGGGAAGGTCAAGGTACTGTTGGACAATGGAGCTGATCCCGATCTGAAGATCGAGGGCCAGAGCAGTTTCCCCCTCGAAGAGGCGGCTCGGCTGGGCTATTCGGAGATTGTCCGACTCCTCTTGGATGCCGGAGCCGACCCCGACACGACCCAGGGCAGCTTCCCGCCCCTCTGGGGCGCCATGGAGGTGGCCGACGATTCCGCCGTCCGCTACCTGGCCGAGGGCGGCGCCAATGTCAACGCCCTCGGACCGCGCAAAGAGACCCCGCTCTACTACCTGGTCATGGACCAGAACCTCGAACTCGTGGAGATCCTCCTCGAGAACGGTTCCAACCCCAACAACGGGGGAGGCGTCGGTGAAACACCCCTCCACGCCGCCGCCGCCATTGGCAATGACCGCCTCGTCCAACTGCTCATCCGCTACGGCGCCTATGCCGACGGCCGCGACGAAGGACTCGAGAGCCCCATGTTTGCCGCCGTCCGCAACAACATGATCCCTGCAATGGAAGCCCTTTACCAGTCCGGGGTCAATTTGGAAATGGAAAATGACCTGGGAGAGAGTGCGCTGCACGAAGCGGTGGCATTTTCCGACTCCCTCGTCCTCGTCACCCTCCTCGATTTCGGCGCCAACGTCAATCACCGGGACAATGTCGGCGATACCCCGCTCCATTTTGCGGCCTTTTCCGGCGCTTCGGACAAGGTGGAGATCCTGCTCCGCTACGGGGCGAACCCCGATGCGCGCAATGAAAAGGGCCTGACGCCCCGGGGGACCGCCATGGCCGAAGGACATACCGCCGTCCTCGACCTGCTCCGTTGAACGAAATCCCTGTTACTTTAGATAGATTTTGGATTGTTGGAAGCCCTGAGCGGATTCCACCCGGACGACGTAAATCCCCCCCGGAAGGCCGGGTGAAAGGACCTCATCGTCCCGTTGGAGGACTTGGTCGAAGACCATTTTCCCCTGGAGGTCAAAGACTTCGAGTTGGGCGGGGAAGGAAAGGGTGCCTTTGACGCGGAACTGGCCGCTGTCGAGGGGGATAAAATCCAGCCCCTGGGCAGTTGCGGGTTCGACCTGAGTGGGCAGCCCCGCGAAGAGCCAATTGAAAGCCGCGGGGAATTCCCGCGCCCAGTACCACTCACTGTGCTGGCCGTCGGCGTGGTTGACCGCATTGATTTCGCCCGCCGAAAAACCGTGGGCGAGGAGCGTGTCCTCCATGCGGTACATGTTCGTGACCATATCGCCACCCTCCTGATCGCCGCCGACCATATAAATGCGCATGGCCTGGCTGTGGCCGGTCTGGGAGACATGTTGGTAGCAGCTGTCCGAATACCAAAACGACGGCGAGAACACCCCGGCCTTGCTGAAGACATCCGGGCGCTCCACGGCCATGTACAATGCCATCCAACCGCCCAATGAACTCCCCGCAATGGCGGTATGGCTCCGCTGCGGCACGGTCCGAAAGGCCTGGTCGATGGCCGGTTTGAGGGTAGTCACCACATAATCCAGGGTCTTTTCTCCATTGCCGCCCCCGTACTGCGCATTGGCCCACGGCGTATATTCATCGATTCGGCTCACCCCACCATTGTCGATCCCCACCACAATCGCTTCCTGCCCGCCCTGGTTGGCGATGTTTTCCAGACTCTCATCCACGCTCCATTCCGTCCCAAACGCCGTCGTCGCCACATCAAACAGGTTCTGTCCGTCGAGCATGTACAGGACCGGATAGCGCTGCATCCCCTGGTCATAGGTCGGCGGCAGGTAAATCCAGATGCGCCGCGTGGTCCCAAACTGAGGCAAGGGAGCATTGCTGTCAAAGATGAGGACCTGGCCGGTCGGTGTATTGGGTCCGGGGAAATCTTCCCAGCGGGCGACCTGGTCATTTTGGACCGCGCCCTGGGAAAAGGTCAGGCTGCGGTTGGGGAGAAAGGTATTGTCGGCCTTGGTTTCGACCCGCCCCCAATCTCCGCGGGTATATTTGTATTCGAGGTTGGCCCCCGCCGTCCCCGAAATCTGCACCGTATAGGACCCGTCGGCTTGCTCCTGCAATCGGTAAGCGGGATCGCCGGGGTTCCAGTTGTTGAAGTTGCCGGCTACATAGAAGGTATCGCGCAACGGATTGTAGTGGTCGGGCAGGTCGTCCACCCGGAGGGTCATCTGAGCGGCGAGGGGCGTAGACAGGAGAAAAAGGGCAATGAAAATGGGGGTGAAGCGCATGGGGGAATATTCGGAGATAAAATGGAAAATGGCAAGTGGGAGGAGGACCAATTCGCGGATAAGAAAATGGGACCCATGGAAAAATGAAATCCACCCCAACGCCTCCCCACGAACCACCAGGGAGAAACAAGCCCCCCCAACGGCCAATCAATTCGGTTCCGAGGTAGGGGAGGGGTAGGAAGCAGGTAGGGGGGGGCACCTCCAACCCAAATACAATTCGGGTCCAAGGTCAATTCGCCCACCTCCGACCCGAATTCATTCGGCTTTGAGCCCAATGAATTCACCCAGAACCTCAATTCATTCACCCTGAAGGTCAATAAGATTCAGGAAAATGGCACATCTATTTGGCTTAGAGGTAGGGGGGAGGGGGCAAAGAGGTGGAGGGGGGGACCTCGGAAGTAAATAGAATTAGGGTCCGAGGTGAATACAATTAGGGTTGGAGGTAGGGCAATTCGCCTCAGAGGTGGGGCAATTGAGGTCCAGGCCGAATTCAAGGAGGGCGACGGGAAATGAAATTGGGGAGAGGACCAATGAACAAAGGGGCCGGGAGAATGAATGGAGGGCAAAGGCGAGTTGATTGGGGTAAAAGGTGGGCGAATTAGGGTCCCGAGCGAATTCACCCACCTCAGCTTTCGTGGAACTTAGTTCCACGAACAGCCAACCGGGCCGTCAGGCCGGCCATTGGGCATGTTGGTGGAAGCAACTTCCACCAAAGCGATCCTGATTCAACTTCGCTTTCGTGGAACTTAGTTCCACGAAAAGCCCAAAAGGCCGTCAGGCCACCCAATGGACACGCAAGCAAAAACAACTCCACCCCCACAAAAAAGAGGATTGATCCCCCCCAACCCCATTCCTATTGCCCCGAAACCTCCTTCATCAGGTCGTAAATTTTCGTATTCTCATACACGCCCAGGAACAAATCACTGCCCGGGCCCTTCGCAAAGACCGGAATCAACGTCGTCGAATGGCCCCCCGTCGAAAAGGTCGGCTCAATCGTGCCGTAATCGTCGTACAGATCGCCGTCGTCCGCCTTCTTTTCCTCGGCGGCGAGGGTAAAGCCGCCCGTCTCGTGGTCGGCCGTCACAATGACGAGGGTATTGCCGTCGGCTTCCGCGAAGTCGAGGACCTCTCCGACCACCTGGTCGAAGTCCAGCAGTTCCTGAATCAGGTAGTCGGCATTGTTTGCGTGGCCGCCCCAGTCAATTTGGGAGCCTTCCACCATCAGAAAGTACGGGCTGTCCCCGGCACTGAGGTGTTCCAATGCCCGGTTGGTGGCCTGGGACAGGAAATCGCCCCGGCCCGCCGGCATGGGCATCAGGCCGTCGTCGGCCAGGAGGAAGCCGTAGCGGGAAGCATTGCCTTCCAGGGCCGCCGGAATGGCATTGGTATCGACCTGGAATCCCTTGGCCTCCAATTCGGGAAGGAGGTTCCGCCCGTCGGTGCGCTTGGCGAAGAACTGACGTCCGCCGCCCGCAAAAAAGTCCACCGGGCTGTCGACCATTTGGACCGCGATCTCTTCCGCGAGGCTCCGCTTCTCGACGTGGGCGTAGAAGGAGGCCGGGGTGGCATGGGTGATCGAGGACGTAGCCACCACGCCGGTCCGCCAACCCGCTTCGGCGAGTTCTTCGAGGATGGTCGGGACCGCCTGTTTCGCCGTGTCTACAGCGATGGCGCCATTGTAGCTCTTGATGCCACAGGCAAATGCGGTCGCCCCCGCCGCGGAGTCGGTAATTTTCTTGTCCGAGGGCGACGTATTCATCAGCCCGATGTGTTGAAAGCGGGAGAAGCTCGGCTCTTTTTCCCCGTAGTAATACGCCGCCGAGACCTGGGAGAGTCCCATGCCGTCCCCGATCAACAGGATGATATTCGGGGGAGCCGGGGTTGCGGGCGGATCGGAAGATTCGGTGGAATTGCCAGTTTCAGAACAGCCAACCGCCAGGAAAGCCAGGGCCGTGGCGAGAAAAAAGAGTCGTTTCATGGGGCGAATATAGGGAAGACAACAGGGGGAGGAAGCTCAGGGAAAAATATTTAACATTTTGGTAGCACAAAGGGAGCGGAAGGGGCCCGGCTGAGAATGAGAGGTCTGGGGAAATGAAGGGGAGGGGGAAATGGGAAAGGTCCGGCGAACAATCACCGGCGGCGCCAGCGAAAGAGGCGCTTGGTCCTGTACCAGGCCCGGCGGTGCAGGGGCGCCCGGCCCACCTGAAAGGCAATGATTTCAGCCTGCTCCTCCAATTGAATCGTGCGGTCCAGTGCTTCTTTCACCCCAAACTCCGCTTCATGCAACTCCACACTGACCCGGCTGTACGAGACATATGAAACAATCACCGTGAGGGTCGGGCCATCGCGGAAGGCGTCGGTCAGGACCAGCCGAAAGCGTCCTTCTTCATTGGTATAGGTACCATTCTCTGTGCCCCGAATGAATACCGTTGCCCCGGGTACCGGACTGTTTTCCTCATCCAGAATGGTCCCCGTCAGCACCCGTGGACGCACCGGGACCGGCTCAAAATGCTGTTCCACTTTCTCTGCAATCTGTTCCCGTTGCTCCGGAGTCGGCGGCACCTCCTTCACAATCAAGGTTGGGTCTTCGACCGTTTGCCCCGCCACCGGCCCCGCCAATACCCCCAGCACCCCGGCCAGGACGGCCTTTTTCTTCCAGCTGCCCCCCTTTTTCTGTTTTCCCTCACCTCCGACCTCCGCATCGTAAATCCCACACACCTTCGTCTCGCTCCGCGCGTGAACCAAAGCGATCTCCCAGGCACTTTTCCCCCGGAAATCGTGGATCTCCCGGTCGCACAACTGGCAGATGCGCCGGTCGCCACAAACGGACATGCGGTCCCACTCCTGGTCGCAGGATCGGAGGCGGGAGAGGTTGGGGGATTGGGGCATGGACAATAGGGTTGGAGCTTTGCTTCAAGATACGGGATCGGCGCTTGGGTTTCAAGGGGGGAAGGGGAGGGAGCGAAAAACGGAAAAGTATTGGTGCTGTGGGATTGGGGATTGATCGGGGAGCGATGGAATTGATCGAAATCATTGCCATTAAGTTCCGGTCCTTGCTTACCTTATGGTAGATCAAAAAAAACACGCCCACCCATGATCCCATTGGTTCTCCGTCCTCAACTGCTGCTGTGCTGGCTATGGCTGGCCCTGTTGGGGGGAGGTATGGTGTCGGCCCAGGCACCGGCGCTGATTGACCAGTACCCATTCAATGGCCTCGTCCTGAACCCCGCTTCCTCCGGAAGCCGGGAAGTCCTGCATGCCGCCCTGATGGGCCGCAACCAGTGGATGGGCTTTGGCAACAGCCCCTTCCTCGGCACCTTTACCCTGGACGGCATTGACCGGAGCCGGAGAAACGGCTTTGGAATCGTCGGATCGGTGGCCCGTCGCGGTCCCCTGCTCCAGAACCATTTTTCTGGAACCTATGCCTACCGCCTGCCCCTCCGGTACGGCAAATTGGCATTTGGACTGTCGGGTGGATTTTCTACCCTGCAATTGAAAAGTGCCGAGGTGGCCACCACCGATCCCGGGGATGCCGAATTCCTGGAAAACTCCCCGGTCCTGTTGGCTCCCGAAGCCGGCTTCGGAGTTTGGTACGAAACCCAACGCTTTTACCTCGGATTCTCCGCCCCCCAACTCTTGGGCTACTATTCCGACCGCTACGACCTGTACGCGGGGGGAGCCGGCCGGACCCGCTACTTCCTCGGGACCGGCGGCGTCCTGATTCCCATTGCCGATCAGGTCAAGCTCAAGCCCACTTTCCTGTTGAAGTACCTGCCCGTCCAAGGCTCCCAACTTGATTTGAACCTGTTCGTAATACTTGCCGACAAAGTATGGCTGGGCGCGGGTTACCGGACCACCGGAGATTGGGTGTTCCTGGGCCAATTCCAGTTGAACCAACAATTGCAATTGGGCTATGCGTATGGATGGAGCACGGCGGCCCTGCGTCCCTGGAACAGCGGGAGCCACAGCCTGGTCCTGGGCTATGATTTTGGGTACCAGGTGAAAACAGAGCGTCCGGTATATTATTGGTGATGAGGCGAATTGGAACATATCTCCTGCTGGCCCTGCTGGTTCCCCTCGGAATGCAGGCCCAATCTCCGGCGCTGGAAAAGGGAACGGCTGCGTTGGAAGCGGGCCGCTATGCGGAGGCCCTGCGCCTGTTTCGGAAGGCAGGGGAGCAAGGGGGGGATGGAATGCATTGGTCGTGGATGTCCCGGGCATTTCGGGCAATGGGCGCGGCGGACAGCGCCCAGGTTTACCAAGCGCGGTTTGTGGATATTCCTACCGGAAACAAGGAGACTGAATGGCTCCTGCTGGGTCGTTTGGCCCTCTACAACGAAGACAGCCTCACCGCCACCCGGGCTTTTTCCCACCTCTACGCCCAGGGAGCCGACCCGACGACGGCGCGGGCCTACCTGGACCTCCTTCAAAATAGCCCCGCCGTTGATCCCCGACTGAAGGCGGAGCGCTTGCCCTTCAATTCCCCGCAGGCAGATTTCGGCGGGGTGCCCTATGGCGACGGCATGGTCTTTGCCTCGGAACGCAACAATAGCCAGGCCGGGGTTCGCTACAAATCGGCCGTCACCGGCCTGCCCCTGTCCAACCTGTTCTATGTCTCCCGCCGGGATTCGGTGCAGTGGCGGAAGTCCGCCGCGGCTTTTTGGCCCCGCTTGAATACCCGCTTCCACGAAGGGCCGGTCTGGGTCGCCCCAGACTCCTCCTTCCTGATCTTCGAACGTTCGGGATTGGGGGTGGGGGACAATGCCAAACGGGCTTCGGTATGGCGCTGTGACCGACAAGACAACAGCTGGGGGGAACCGCGTCCCGTGGAAATTGCCGGACTGGAAGGACAGGTGTCCCATCCCTGGGTGAATGCTGCTACCGGGGAAATGGTTTTTTCGGCTGACTTGCCCGGAGGAGCCGGGGGCATGGATCTTTATGCCGTGCCCTTAGATCGTTTGGAGGCATCCCAGGTCCGGAGCCTGGGGCCCCTCGTGAATACACCGGGGGACGAAGTCTATCCGACGATTACCTCCGGCGGCGACCTCATCTTCGCTTCCAACGGACATCCCGGCTTCGGTGGCCTGGATGTATTCCAATATTCATCGTCCACTCCCTCCCAAGCCCCCACGCATTTCCCGAAACCCATCAACAGCCCCCAGAATGACCATTCCTTTTACCTGAACGATTCCACCCTCCGGGGTTGGCTGACTTCCAACCGACCCGCGGGCGGCCGGAACGAAGATATTTTTGGGATTACCCTGGCCCCGGATACTCTCCCGGCATTTGGGCCTTGTGAGGTCCTGGAGCCATTTGATTATTGCTATACCTTCTTCGACGAGATCAGCGGGGAAACTTTGCCCTACGGCATGTATTACCTCTGGGACCTGGGCGACGGCACCGAACGGCGGGGCCACAAGGTCTCCCACTGCTACGCCGAACCGGGGACCTACCGGGTGTCCTTGTTTGTCACCGACTCCCTCACGGGCGAGCCCGTGTTCAACCAGGCCCGCTACGAGCTGGACGTCGCGCATCCTTACCCCTTGTTCATTGAGTCGACCGACCCGACCGCGCCGGTGCCACCGGCAGTCCTTCCCCGCTGGGAACCCCGGGATCAGTTGGAGACCGTGTCGTTCCAATGGGATTTGGGCCAGGGTTGGTTCCCGGGTGAATTGGGTGAGGCAGTAGCGTTACCGAATGCCGATACCCTGACGGTGCGGCTGGGCGTACGGGGGACGAATGGGGCTGGAGACGATTGGTCGGAATGTGTGGAACGGGGATTTGGCCGCTCGGCCTTGTTGTCGCTGTTCCAGGGCAATTCCAATGGGCCCGACTCCTCCAATCTGGAACCCGATCCCCGACTGGATTCACCAGCGCCGGCCCGCTACCAGATTCAGTTGGGAACTGCGCGGATGCCCCTGCCCACCAACAGTTCTTTGTACTCCAAGGTTCCGGGGGCAGTGGAACGGCAGGAAGGTGACTACTATCGTTATTTTGCGCCGGGGGAATTGAGCTTGGAAGCGGCCTTTGCCGCCCTGGCCGAATACCGAAACCTCGGCTTTTCCCACCCCAGCATTGTCCGGCTACAGGAAAACGATCCCTATTTCCAGCGGAATTGGTTGCCGGGGACGGTCGCGGAGGAGATTGTGGTGACGGGACAGATTACCGACAAGCGAAATGTGCCGGTGGAGGGGAATATCATTTGGGAGAACCTCCGAACCGGTGAGGTGGTGCTGGAATCTAAGATTGGGGCGGATGGCAGTTACGAGGGCCAGCTCCCCAAAGAGGCCTTCTACGGGTACTATGTCGACCTCGAAGGCTATTACAGTGTCTCCCGCCACCTCGACCTGACCGCCTACGACGGGGATGTGGTCATCGAACAGGACCTCAAACTGGTCTCCATCGACGACATGATCCGCTACCAGCTTCCCGTGCGCATCAACAACCTCTTTTTTGACTTTGACAAGAGCGAACTCCAGGCCGAATCGCTGCCCGAACTCTACCGCCTGGTGCGCTTTGTGCAGGACCATCCCGGGCTGAAATTCCACATCACCGGTCATACCGACAACCTGGGCAGCCTGGAATACAATGCGGATTTGTCCCGTCGCCGGGCGGGGGAAGTAGGACGCTTCCTGGTCCTGGCGGGCTGCGATCCCAATCAGTTGGCCATCGAAGGCCGGGGCGAAACGGACCCGGTCGCTTCGAATGCCGATGCATCGGGCCGGCGGGAAAACCGCCGGGTCGAATTTACCATTGAACGAATGGACCACCCTCAACCCAAGAATCAACGATGATGGCAATGACCCTATATATTCGCCGTCGGGGGCGTATTCGGACCTGGCCCTGGCTGGGCCTTTTCCTCTTGCTCCAACCCCTTCTCGCCTCGGGCCAGGCAATTCCCCGCTCCGAGGAAAACATCCCGTTTCTGGTGACATTTGGGCCGGAGGCACCGCCCGATTGGGGAGACGACGACCATTGTTCCATCTTTTTCATCTCCCTGCCCCTCGTTTACGACCAGCCGATTTACCTCCGGATCTACGACCCCGATATCGGTGGGTCCCACGACGAGAACAAAGGGGGCTTCAATACCTCCGTGCGCTTCTCCGTCATCGGTGGGAAGGGCGCTTTTTCGGAGCCGGATTCCCGCGGGATCAACCCGGTGGGCAATTACAAGGCGGGCAATGTCCTTTATGCCAAGACCTTTGATGCTTCGGACCGCTACGACGACGACTGGTATACCTTCGGGCCGATTGTGCCGAATGAAGGGGAGCGGGTGGTCTTCGGAGGGCAGGAAAAAATCTACTTCAAGGTCATTGCGCAGGGCGTTTCGGGAGACGACGGCAACCTGTACCATTACTATGTGAGTACCCAACCCAATCGAAACATCGAGGTGGAAGGTTGCGAACCCTTTACCTTCGAATACAATTTCCGCATGGGCAAGGGGATGTCCCATTTGTATCCCTTCATCAACGAGAAGGTCATCCGCATTCGCCAACACAACTTCGACTTTGACAACGATGGCTACCTGCGCATCTGCTCTCTGGTCCGAAAATCAGAATTCGTCAAGTCCTCCAAGGATGGGGACTGGTCCATCAGCACCCACAATATCTACGACAAGGAGAAGGGGGCCTGCATGGACCTCCAGATCGTGAGCCTGGTGGAGCGCCGCAATAACAACATGGTCTTCTACATCACCAATCAGTTCGGGGAGGCACTTCCCTTCATGAACTATCCTATTGGTTTGGAGGAATTGGTGAACAAGATCAAGGTAACGAAGGACTAGGCACCGGAGGGAAGAACAAGCGGACCCGGAAGCATGCAGAAATAGGGAAAAAGAACAAGCGAAATGAATCCAATTCCAACAAGAGGCCCTTCGGGGTCTTTTTTGTTTACCCCCGGCCCCAACTGATTGAATCCGAAGGGGAACTTTCCTTGGGGAGGGGCTATTTCAGGTGGTTGAATGGAGATTGGATTCGGACATGAGTGAAGGATAAGAAGATGGAGCGGGGAAAGGGGCGGGAGCCAGGAAAATGGGAAGGGTTGGGACGGAAGAATGGGATGGGACCAGGGAAATGGAGAGAAAAAAGACGGAGAAGGGGGAAAGGAGAATGGAAATCGAAAAGGAGAGGGGAGGAACGAAGGGAAATGACAACGGGGATGCGCATGCACCCCCGTTGACGGTATTTCCTGAAATTGAAATGATGTTTATTGGACTACCACTTTGTGGCGTTCCTGTCCAGCTTTGGATTGAAGGACTACGAGGTAGGTACCGGCGGGAAGGTCCCGAAGAGAGAAGAACTCCCGGTTCAGGCCTTCCAGGGCATCCAATTGTTGCCGGATCAGTACCTGGCCGTACAGGTCATTGATTTTGAGGGTCACCGACTGGGCCTCTTCCGCCCGGAACTCCAGGGCGACCTCACCGCTGGCCGCACGGCTGACGGGATTGGGATAGAGATTGCTCAGTTCCATGCCCGAGGCCGCTTGCACACTTTCTCCTACCACCACTTCCTGGGGTTCGGTGAGAGCACCGGGGACCGCCCGGGCATTTCCACTGCCCACTTCGATGGTATAGTCCTCAACTTCACCGTACTGGTAGTAACAGCAGGGACCGGAGGGATAACAGTTCCACCGCATGGCGACCCGCATCCGCAGTTCACCTTGGGCCGCATTGGCCGGTACCGAAATCGTTCCATTCAGAGCAGAGTGGCCATTGCCGTAGAAGACCATTTCTCCACTGTCATAGAAATCCCCGTCCCTGTTCCAGTCAATCCATACCTTCCAGTATTCGCGGTAGCTGCATCCCTGGAAGCCCGGTGTCAGCGTGATATTGGCTTGGCTACCTGCGGTCAGGACCTCTTTGATCTGTGTATGATCGCCGTAGCCCTGGTCATTGCCCGAGGTATGGCTGAGGTTGTTCAGGCCGATATGCTCGATCCATTCATAGTGGGTATTCATCCCCCCGGCATGGCAATATTCAATCGGGCATTCCTCGACCGTGACATTGAAAGTGCAGGAGACAGTATCGCCGAGGCCGTCGGTGGTGATATAGGTCACCGGGGTGGTCCCGACCGGGAAGAAGCTCCCGCGGGCCGGACCCGCGACTTGTTCCACATCGAGGAAGTTGCCTTCGTCTACCTCGACGATGTACTGGTACAGCTGGCAGCCCTTCCGGTCCAGCCACCGGCCATTTGATTGCTTGATCACTGCGAAATCAGCCTGGCCCAGGGCGCCTGCGGCCGAGCAGTTGCCACCTGCATTGTCCGGATCGCCATTTTTCCAGTAGGTAAACCCGGTCGAGCTGCCATCGACCCATTCGAAGGTGCCTTCGACAGCGCGGTCGGTATATCCGATCCAGGCCACATTGGACTGGAGGGACTGACGGACAAAGTGGTTCTCAGATGCACTGTTGATCACCACGAGGTGGCCTCCGACGGCCTCAGCCTGTTGCTGGGCATCCATCCAGTTCCGGGCTTGGAGGGAGCGGTAATAGCGGCTGCCATTGCATTTGCCGAGGTATTTAAATCCAGGTTGAGCGACCTCACTCGACAGATTGGTGCAGGGGCCGGAAATGCTTGCCGTGGGCAAGTCCCAGGAGACGTAGGCCCCGTTCGGACCATTGCAACTGGTCACAAGATCTCCCGGACACTGAATCGCGAGGACGGTCTCTTCGACCACGGTCACCGTGGCGGTACACGTACTGCTGTTGCCGCTGGCATCGACCACCCGCAATTGAACCGAATGGGTACCCAGATTGGCGCAGGTAAAGGTGATGGGACCATTGCCGAGCAGGAGGCTGTCAATGCCGCAGTTGTCGGAACTTCCATTGTTGATCTCCTCAGCCGAGAGTTGATACGTGCCATTTGCATCCAGGGTCACGGTCACATCCTGGCAGTTCGCCTGAGGGGCTTCCGTATCCGACAATTGGATGTCGTAGGTGGCGGCGAAGCTACATCCGTTGACGTCGCTCACCAGCAGGTCATAGGTGCCGGCATCCAGACCCGTATTGCTCAGGTTGGAGGATTGGAATCCATTGGGGCCAGTCAGCGACACAGTATTAGGCTGGCAAATGGCGCCGCCGCTGATGACGAGGTCAATAGATCCGCCATTGAGGTTGCCGCAGCTGTCATCGGTGATGGTGGCCGCGACTGCGAGGGGAGCGGGCTCATTGAGGTCCGCAGTGAATACAGCCTGGTTGCCACTTTGATCGGTGACGGTGAGGGCGTAGTTGCCAGCGATCAGGTTGTTCATGTCCTGGCTGCTGCTGCCGTTGTTCCACTGGTAAGTATACGGAGGACAGCCCCCGGTGACCCCGATGTCGATGCTGCCATCGTTGAAGCCGTTGCAGGAAATCTGGGTGCCAGACCCGAAGGTCGGGACGGTGCCGGTAACGACGAGGGGCTGGGCGGAAATTGACACCACAAAGGAGCAGGTACTGGTATTGCCCGCCGCGTCTGTGGCGGTATAGCTGACGGTCGTATTGCCTTCCGGGAAAGCATCACCGGGTGAAAAAGTAGGAGCTGTGATCGAGACTGAGCTGCAAGCGTCTGTGGCCGTGGGCGGGGTCCAGGTGGCCACGGGATTGCAGATGTCCAGGGCGATATCGCCGGGACAATTCGCGAATGTCGGGGCCTCCTGGTCTTCCACGGTGACCGTGAAGGAACAGGAATCGGTATAGCCGCATTGGTCGGTGGCGACGGCCATGACTGTATGCGTGCCGAGGGCGAATGTGCTGCCCGAAGAGTCGCTCAGGCTGAGGGTGGTGCTTCCGCAGAGGTCTTCCCCGGTGACATTGTAATTGACAACGGCCGAGCAGGTGCCGGGATCGGTGCCGACGACAATGTCCGCCGGGCAAATGGCGGTGGGCGCCGCACTGTCGTAGACGGTGATGGTGGATGAACCGGTGGTGATATTGCCACATTCGTCGGTGGCCGAGAAGGTAATCAAGGTCGTGAATCCATTGCAGGCCGATTCAAATACGGGCGGCGCCGTAAAGGTCAAGATCACACAGGAACAACTGTCAGTCGCGAAGGCGGAGTTCAGCCAGTTTCGGACCTGGGGGTTGGAGCGCGGGACTCCATTGGGGTCGGTACAAGCAATGTTGAGCGGGGCCGGAGGAATGAGGATCGGCGGGGTAATGTCATCGAAAATGATCACCTGTTGGGCGCTGGTGAAATTGCCCGCCCCGTCAAAGGCATTCCAGGTCCGGGTCAACCGAAAGGTCGGGGCCCAGGTTCCATTCTGGCCCGCGAGGTACAGGGCCTGGATTTCCTGGGCACAAAGGGCCCGGGAGTATACCCGAACCTCGTCGATGGTCCCCTCAAAGTTCTCGTTGTTGGTAAAATTGAGGAAGGACAGTCGGCCAATCGTCACGATCAGGGGCTGGTTGAAGTCGTTGGTATCTACGCCGGTGGCCTGGAGCATATTGTCTACCCGGATCGACATGACCGAATCGGCTTTCCGGACGATGAGTTGGTGCCATTGCCCGTCGTTGATGCCGTTGGTGAGGGACGTGGTAATGGTGGTGCCGTTGGCTGGCCCCTGGGGGGTATTGTGGGTGAATTGTACCTGGCCGGCCGGGGTGAGCTTGATGAGGACCCGGGGGACGCCGGTGGTGGTGTCGGAGGCAGAGTAAATGACCTGGTCCGTGGAATCGCTGGTCTTGATCCAGAAGGCATTCGAGTAGCTCCGGGTGCGGTAGCTCACGGTATCGGTGACTTCGAGGTAATCGTCGACGCCATCGAGGGCAAATGCGTCACCGGCGATGCCGGTGGAAAAGGTGGTCCCGTTGATCAGGGACGCATTCAAATTGGACTGGGCATCGATGCCATTGCCTTCGGCCGGCCACCAGGCTGCGAGGCCGGGGCTGCATTCGAAGGCCGAGACCGAATTGGTCGGGATGAGGGTGACCGGTCCGTGGTCGTCAATTGCCGTAACTGGGTCAGCCGGGATTGGATCACTGCAATCCAGGGTATCATTGGGGGGAACATTGAGGAGGACCGGAGGCGTGGTATCGTTGCCGGAGGGAAAGGACGGAACATTGGGGCTGGCAGCGTAAAGGGGGCTGCTAGTGAGTACGAAGACCCACAGGAGACAAAGAATGGCCAGCGACCAGATGGACTTAGCGGCAGGGATTGCAAGGGACATAGTTGTCCTTGCCTCCCTACCCAGGGGTAGAAAGGGTTTCATATCGATGGGTTTTTCAATTAGTACAAGAAGTTGATAGAAGTACTAGTTTGAGCCAAAACTGGTTGCGGGTAAGAATAGCGTAGTTAACAATCAATTATACTGCAAAGAAATGCATTGAGTTGTCATCTTGCAACCGACGGAAATTGGAATAGGCCCTGGTTGGCAGGAATGGGGGATGGGGGGAATTCACTCATTGGGCGGAACGGGGAATTCATGGGGAGATGGGGGGATTGGTTCCTCAATTCATTCAATTCATCGAGAACGGGAGGATTTTTTTTCATCCAGTCCGCTTCAGTTAAAAATAAGGCCCATTTACTTATCCCCGTTGTCCACCTCCCTCAGATTCTGAAGGGATATGTGTATCTTATCATTGATGGTGCTATCTCCAGACTAGATCAGAATGGGGGTAGAATTGATCGAAAAATGGACCAGGGTTGGTGGCCATTGCTGATATTGCTTTCATCCAAACAGCCCCATGAACCGTAAAAACACCTTCCTATCCGTCGGGACCTACCTATATGGTTGGGGAGCCTTGCTGCTGCTCCTGTTGATGGCCGGTCCGGCCAAGGCGGGGTACAGCACGCCTCCCCCTTTGCCCGATTCGACTTTGGGGGTGGCGGCCTCGGGGGATTCCCTCTGCTATGGAGACAGTCTGGACGTATTCGTGGCCTTGAGCGAGATCGGGGTGAGTTACCAATTGGTGGACTCGTTTTCGGGGGCCCCATTTGGAGGCACGCTGATGGGAACCGGGGGGACAATTGCCTTGCCGTCCGGTCCTCTGTTCACCAATTCGGTTTTGTCTATCCTGGCCACGGATACCAGCGACGGGAGCACAGCCATTCTCATCAACCAGGTATTTGTAACGGTGCTTCCCGGAATCGAGGGCGCTATTTTTCCCGATTCGGTTCCCACCTGCCCCGATGATACCATTGATTTTGCCCTGGTAGACTGGGCGCTGGACTTTGATGGGGCCACCGAGTATGTCCAGGTTCCCACTGGCCCTGGTTTGGCCATCACCAACGAGATCACAGTGGAAGCGTGGATCAATGCGGATGTCTGGACGGCCAACCGCCAGGAAGGCGTGGTGGTCTCAACCCTGAATTTCGCCGGTGCAACCGGGAACGAAGGGTTTGAATTGCGCTGCGGAGGGGGCGGAATCGTGGATTTTGAAATTGGAATCAACGGCTCCTTTCTTTCTTATGAGGCCTTTTCCGCTCCTCTCATGGCGACCGGGACCTGGTACCACATCGCCGGCACCTACGACGGGAACTTCGTCCGTGTTTACCTCAATGGGGTTCTTCAGAATACAACGCCCATTGTAGGGACTATCGGAGTGTCTTCCCTGGACCTCCATTTGGGCCGTCAAGCCTTGTTTCCGGTGGGGCGCTTTTTTGATGGACAGGTAGATGAAGTCCGTATCTGGAACTATGCCCGGACTGCGGGGGAACTTCAGGCGGGGATGGACCAGGTGTTGGGGGGAAATGAGTCCGGCCTGATGGCCTATTACCGCATGAACGATGGGCCGGGGTCCGCCATCGTGACCGACAACTCAAGCAATTCCAATCAGGGGGCATTTGTCAATATGTCCCCCGTAACCAATTGGGTTCCGACAGGACCCTTGTTGCCGGTGCTGGGGTCTTATAGTTGGGCGTTCGGCGATGGGAATACCTCCATCCTGGCGATGCCTCCCCACGCCTATACCAGCCCCGGGACCTATACGGCTTCGGTGATCCTGACCGATACCTTTGGCTGTACCAACCAGTTTGCAGCCCCCATCACCATTGACCCGGGGCCAACGGTGAACCTCGGGCCGGACACGGTGCAGTGTGGGGGCGCCGGCCAGGTAGATTTGGACGCCCAAAATCCGGGACTGACCTGGTCCTGGTCGACCGGTGCCACGACCCAGATGATTCAGGTGACCTCCACCGATACATTTTCGGTGGAGGTCACAGACGCCAACGGCTGCGTGGCCCGGGACTCGATCTTTGTGGGATTCGGAAGCGATCCGGTGGTGAACCTGGGCCCAGATACCTCCCTGTGTGCCACTGGCGTGGTGGTCCTCGACGCAGGAAATCCGGGATTGGATTTCCTGTGGTCCAATGGCGCGACCACCCAGACCATCAATGTGGCCACGGCGGATACCTTTTCGGTGGTGGTATCGGATTCGGTGGGATGCAACGGAACCGATAGCATCGTGGTGACCGGTGGAGCGATTCCGACGGTCAATTTGGGGCCGGATACGACCCTTTGCGCTGGGAACGCGGTGGTTCTGGATGCGGGCAATGGGGGCGCGTCCTACCTCTGGTCGACGGGAGCCACCTCACAAAGCATCACGGTGGCCGTCGCAGATACCTATTTCGTAGCGGTGACGAATCTTTCCGGTTGTACCGGAACGGATACCCTGGTGGTGACCCTCTCGGGGGCCACGGCGGTCAATTTGGGACCGGACACGACCCTCTGCGATGGGGCCAGTATCATTCTGGACGCCGGGAATCCGGGCGCAACGTATATGTGGTCGACCGGCGCGACGACCCAGACCATCAATGTCTCGGTCGCTGGATGGGTCTCGGTGGAAGTGGTCGACTCAAACAATTGCCCGTCCACCGATTCGATCCTGGTGGGAGTATGGGCCGGCCCGGGGAGCTTTTTGCCGCCGACGGCCAGCTTTTGCGCCGGGGACAGCGTCCAATTGGCCTCGGGAGCGCAGGCAGTATTGTATGATTGGTCCAATGGTGCGACCACGCCCACCATAACGGTCGGCGTACCGGGTACATTTAGCTTGACCCTCCAGGACACCAACAATTGTATGTGGATGGACACGATCCAGGTGATCGAGAATCCATTGCCGAATGTCGCGCTTGGAGGAGCAGCGCCGGCCTATTGTTTTGGGGATCCCGCGGTCAATCTCTTCGGCACTCCTCAGGGAGGCACCTTTCAGGGAGCCGGTATCAATGGCAATGTCTTTGATCCTTCCCTTTTGAATCCGCCGGATACCACCCTGTTGATTTATGCCTTTACTGACCTCAATGGCTGCACCAATGCGGACAGCTCATTGGTCATCGTGCGGGCATTGCCGGCGGTTGGCTTTGCCGGACTCTCCCCCACCAACTGTTCCAATGGCCCGGCTGAAAACCTGACGGGTAATCCCCTCGGGGGAATCTTCTCGGGCCCCGGAATCACCGGAGCTGTATTTGATCCCGCTCTGGCGGGGGCGGGAAGTCACCCGATTGACTACTCCTTCACGGACGGATTTGGCTGCACCGGTGTGGAAACCCAGACGGTGGAGGTCTTTCCCGCTCCGCTGGTTACCCTGACGGCTCCATTTACGGTCCTCTGTTCCAATTCGCCCGGCATCGCTCTCAACGTCTCCCCGCTCGGAGGTACCCTCGGAGGCAATGGCATCGCCGGAACGAGCTTCGATCCCGCTTTGGCCGGCCTGGGAATCCATCCCATTGGCTATGCCTATACCGATCCCAATGGATGCTCCGACACTGATTCGCTGACCATGGAAGTGGTGCTCCAGCCAGTGGCCTCCTTCACGGGCCTGGCCCCCAATTACTGTGAGAACGATCCAACGGTTCTTCTCCAGGGGCAACCCCTGGGGGGAAGTTTCTCGGGCCCCGGGGTGGGCCCGGGAACGTTTGATCCGGGCGCGGTAGCTCCCGGCGGGACGTACCCCATTGTCTATACCTATTCCGTCTCCGCCGGATGCGTGGATGCGGATACGCAACAAGTCACAGTCTTCCCGGCCCCCAATGTCGTCTTTTCGCCCTTGGAGCCGGTCTATTGCAGTGGGGCGACCCCCATCCAACTAACCGCCCAGCCTGCGGGGGGGCAGTTCAGTGGGCCAGCAGTTACGGGTGCCCAGTTTGATCCTGCCCAGGCTCCAACGGGGAATGCCCTGAACCTGGTCTACCTCTACACCGACGCCAATGGCTGCACCAATGCGGATTCTGTCACCACGACGGTGGCAGAAGCACCTTTGCCCGCTGATGCGGGACCGGACATGGAGGTTTATTTTTCTTCTTCCACCCTGCTTTCGGCCGCTTTTCCCCCCATTGGAACCGGTTCCTGGCAGGTGGTAAGCGGGTCAGGCACCCTTTCAGATATGGCTTCGGCGACGTCGTCTGTTTCCGGACTTACCGAAGGAGAAAACCGCTTGCAGTGGGTGGTGCAAAATGGTCCGTGTATCGAAACCGATGAGGTGATTTTATTGGTCCAGCCCTACGATCCGGTCCGGGGCTTCTCTCCGAACGGCGATGGCCTCAACGATGTCTTTGAAATCCCGGGCCTGATGGACTATCCCAACAGCAAACTCCAGGTCTTCGATCAGTTGGGGAACCTGGTGTATTCCTCGGGCAATTATGGAAACGATTGGGGGGGACTGGCTGCCGCAGGGGAGGAGTTGCCGGAGGATACGTATTACTATACCCTCGAAGTGAGCAATGGAACGCGGGTCAAAGGATTGGTACTGTTGAAGCGCTAGTCGGGCAGGGGTGAGAATGGAATGGGAATGGGGAAATTCCTTTTTGAAATTGGAGGCAACAAAAAAGGGGAGACCATACGGGCCTCCCCAAACGGATAGTGGAAACAACTTAAATCTTGGTAATCTTTTGGCTGTGGGTGAAGGTGCCGGCCTTGGCGCGGAGGATATAGGTACCCGCGTCGAGTTGGCTGAGGTCGAGGTGGCCGTGGTGGGCATCGGACTCCGAGCTGCTTTGTTGCAGGACGATACGGCCGGCGAGGTCGAGGACGATGATGTCGAGCGACCGGGCTTCTTCCAGCGACAGCTGGAACTGAAGTTGGCCTTGGGTCGGCTGGGGCCACGCGACGAAGGAAGTATTTGCGGTGGCGCTGACATAGACCTTCTCGGTCCCGAGAACCTGCTGCTGTCCGTCCCGGTCAATTTGACGGAGGCGGTAGTAGTTCATGCCTTCACCCGGCGTTTCGTCTACCCACTCATAATGCGCTTCTTTGGTATCCGAACCCAGGCTTTTTTCTTCCCGCACCACTTCAAACTCGATCCCATCCAGGCTCCGCTCCACCACAAAGTGGTCGCTGTTGACCTCATTCAGGGTATTCCAGATGAGGCGGACATTTTGCTCCTGCATTTGATAGGCCGCATCAAAGGACTGGAGGGTGACGGGCAGGGGACCGCAGGTAATGCAGTTTTCGGTATTCGGCATGCCAAAACCGTCGACACCGGCGCACCAGCCCGTGTTGATGTCCCAGGCACCATTGTTGGTGATGTTGAAACCGGCGGTGACGTGGCCATCGCCGATGACGATGCCGGATTCCGCGCTGAAGAAGTCGCCGCCGATGTTGATGCAGACGCCCGGCTCGGTAATGAGGGTGCCGATGTTGAAAAAGAAGCCATCGACGTTCATGAAGGTGTTGCTGCGGAGGATCAGCGTGCCGGAGTGCATGGTCCGGAAATCGAAGCCGACGTGGACGCTGCCGGAGAGGTCGCTGGTGCTGGCGAGGTTGAGGTAGCTGCCGGCGGTGCTGATGCTACCGGTGCTGACAAGGGTGGAATTGAATACAAATAGAAAGCCAGGTTGGAGGGAGCCGGCATTGAAGAGGCTGGCGTTGTTGTCCATCCGGATGCCGAAGGAGCCATTGAGGAGGCCGCTGGAGGAAATAGACAGGTGGGCGTTGTTTTGAATAGACAGTTCCTGGTTGAGAATGATTTCGTGGCGGATGAAAATGGTGTCGCCGGCATTGACAAAGCTGGCGGCAGGGGCACAACCACATGCGTTGGTCCCGTCATTGGACCAGACATTGCCGTTGTCATTGAAGTTTCCGCTGGAAATGGTGTAGTAGTTGGTGGCTTGAAGCGACCCGGTCAGTAGCGTAAAGGCAAAGAGAATACTGGCTAATGTATAGCGATAGCGGTTCATTTTTCCTGATTTGAAAATGTTGGTAGTTCTTAGTGTCTGGGGGTAAGATGACCCAATCGGGGCCTTTCCATAAAACGCATATATTTCTTTAGTGGACGGCCGGGAATCCATCTGTGGAAAACTGTTTTTTCCCAGCCAACAATCCAGCCCCCTCTGAGTTTCTCCATATAGGTTAAATGGCCTAACTTTGAATCGATGAGCATCACACCCCAACAAGTTCAGGCCGCGTTGCGGCACGTAGAGGATCCCGATCTCAAGAAGGATCTGGTCACACTTGGCATGGTCAAGGGCATAACTGTGGATGGCCTGAAAGTGGCTTTCACGGTGGTATTGACCACTCCTGCCTGTCCTTTAAAGGAGAAGATCAAGCAGGACTGCATCAATGCCGTCCACCAGCACGTGCATCCCGGGGCCGTGGTCGAGGTCGACATGACCTCGAACGTGACCTCCGGCCAGCAGATGCCCCGCCTGAACAACGTGAAGAATATCATCGCGGTCGTGTCCGGCAAGGGCGGTGTGGGTAAGTCCACCATCGCTGCGAACCTCGCCGTCGCCCTCGCCCAATCGGGTGCCAAGGTCGCTTTGTGCGACTGCGACATCTACGGGCCAAGTGTGCCCATCATGTTTGGGCTCGAAGGGAAGACACCCTTCGTTCGCCAGGTAGGCAACCGCGACATGATGATCCCCTTCGATCAGTACGGGGTCAAGATCAACAGCATCGGCTTTTTGGTCCCGGCGGAGCAAGCGATCGTCTGGCGGGGACCCATGGCCTCAAAGGCCATGCAGCAGCTGGTCTTCGACTCCGATTGGGATGAAACCGATTACCTCATCCTGGACATGCCTCCCGGCACCGGCGATCTCCATTTGACCCTGGTGCAGCACCTGTCCGTCACCGGAGTCGTCGTGGTCACCACGCCCCAAAAGGTCGCCCTGGCGGACGCCAGAAAGGGCGCTGAGATGTTCAGAACGCCCCAGATCAACGTTCCCATCTTGGGAATTGTGGAGAATATGGCGTACTTTGTTCCTGATGATCTGCCCGACCGGAAGTACTATATTTTTGGTGAAGGTGGGGGAAAACGAATGGCAGAAGAGATGGGCGTGGAGTTGTTGGGACAAGTTCCCATCGTAGAACAAGTGCGGGAGAGCGGTGATGCAGGCGCCCCACCGGCCTTCGAAGCCGATACCCCCCTTGGCCAGGCATTCCGGGAGATTGCAGAGAACGTCGCCCAACAACTGGCGATCAGAAACTCTTCCCTTCCGGCCACTGAGAAGGTTGAGATTACGACACGATAAAAATAGCAATGACACCAACGGTAGATATAGACGTGTTACGGGAAAAGATCGAGCGGGCGCTCGACACCATGCGGCCGTACCTCAAGTCTGACGGCGGTGATGTCCGGCTCCATCGGATTACCGATGAGATGGTAGTTGAATTGCAGCTGCTGGGCAGCTGCGAGACCTGTGAAATGAGTCATATGACCATGCGGGCGGGCCTGGAACAGGCCATCAAGCGGACAGTTCCCGAAGTCGCCGGCGTAGTCGCGGTCGATCCTGCCTAATTGCTCTATTTTCCCTCCTTGCCTGATCTTCCCCCCACGGGACTGATTTTTACCACTTTTCGGGTGAATTCCCGCCATTTCCTTATTTTCACATGATGCTCGACACCACCATCCTGCGGAAATTGAGAACAGCGGCATTGCTTCTCCTGTTGACCCTGACTGTGGGCATGGCTGGTTTCTACTATCTGGAAGGCTATTCCCTCGTCGATTCATTTTACATGACGATCATCACCGTGTCCACGGTGGGATATGGAATTCTGGGAGACGCCGAATTGAGCGATCCGGGCAAGATTTTTGTGAGCTTTCTGGTGATCTTTTCCATCGGAATGTTCATCTATGTCATCAATACCCTCACGACATTCGTGGTGGAGGGAGAAATTCAGGGATTTTTAAAGGGTTACCGCGTGAACAAGGAAATCAAGAAACTCCGCAACCACGTCATCATTTGCGGGCTGGGCCGGAATGGCAGTCAGGCGGCCCGCGAATTGGAGCACGATGGGGAAAATTTTGTCATCATCGAGCGGGACATTGATGTGGTCAAGCACTACCTCGAACAACACCCCGAATGGTTGATCCTCCAGGGCGACGCCACGGAGGAGACCATCCTGGAGATGGCCCAATTGTCCCACGCCAAAGGCGTGATCTCCGCGCTGGCCGACGACGCCTCGAACGTATATGTCACGCTGACCATCCGGCAGCTCAATCCGAAGGTTTCGGTTGTGGCACGCGCCGCCAACGAGAGCACGATCTCGAAGTTGCGCATTGCCGGTGCCAACCGGGTGATCCTTCCGAATATCCTCGGCGGCCGCAAGATGGCCCGCATCATGACCAAGCCCGCCTTGGTGGACTTTGTGGACCTGATCTCGGGCCAGGGCAAGTTCCACATGCAGCTCGACCAGATCGATTGTGTCCCCAGCTCCAAATTGGTCGGGAAGACCCTGAAAGAGCTGGACATCCGGTCGCGGACCGGTGTGATGGTGCTCGGCACGCAATTGCCCGACGGGCGCTTTGAATTGAATCCCCGGGCTGATCTGGTGATTCAGGTGGGCGAGAAGCTCTTCGTGATCGGGACGCAGGCGCAGATGGAAGAATTTCAACGGGTATTCGGTTGAGGATGGGGAAACCACAGTGGAATGCAGTGACGAATATTGTGCTGGGGATTGCCGGGACGATGGCGGCATTGTACCTGGTGGACCTGATGAAAGGTCCCAACCAAAGTGATGTGGGCGTACCGATGTACGCAAATGGCTCCGGGGCCTTGTCGAGCGGCTTTTTCCTGTTGTTGGGGCTGTTGTTCCTGGCGGCCTATATCTCCCACCGCTTGTTTCCGGCCAAATTTTGGCCTTCGATAGTGATTGGGGCGAGCATGGTGCTGGTCTACGGGATTTTGGGGAGCTGGATCACGGGGTGACGGGTTCAGGCTGCTGGGCCTCCTGGTAGGCGCGGGGAGAAATGCCGGTGATCTGCTTGAAGATGCGGTTGAGGGAGGCCTTGGAATTGAAGCCGCTGTCGAGGCCAAGGGCGAGAATGGTCAGGTGGCGGTTGGCGGGGTCCCGCAGCAAGGCCTTCAGGTATTCCACCCGGTATTGGTTGACAAATTGGTGAAAGCGCAGGCCCCCGTGCATGTTCAACGTCTGGGATATTTTATGCGGCTTTTCCCCCAGTTTTTCCGCGACCTCCACCAATTGCAGCCGCGGCTCCAAAAAGATTTTCTCCCGCTCAAACAAATCCTTCAACCGACCGAAAAAAGCCTCCATGTCCGCCGAACTCATTGAGGAACTCTCGTATTTCGGTTTTTCTTTGACCTTGATTTCCCGGTCTTTTTCCATCTCCTTCACCCTTCTTTCAGCCCCCAATACCGCTTCCTCGGAAAAGGTCTGAATCCCCTTGATGTTCAGGTAGGCGAGGACTGCCACGACAAAGGAGTTGAGGATGGTATAGGGCCAAATAATCGAGGGGAACTGACCGAAATTGTAGAGAACAAAGACCACCGTGGCGACGAGATTGAGGGAAAAGAAGCCCCAGGTGAACGATCTCAGCCATTGAAACCGGACGGGCTCCATATCGGAGTACCACCGCTCCATGTCATTGCGGTACCGCTTCAATTTGCCCATGAACCAGAACGCCACGACCAGATTGAAGACATCATAGCCTTTGTAAATCACCAGGGTCGGAACATCCGGGTCATAATACATCTGCTGAAGGCTCGCCAGGGGCTCGGTGTCGGTGAATAGCAGGTGGGCAACGACGGAGATGGAAATCACCCCAGCGGGAATGAACAGAAAGGACCACTGCCAGCGGAATTTGGGGGCCTTTTGGAGGAGGAGAAGCCCGTAGAGAATATAAATGGGGAAAATCGAGTAGGGGATGATGATCCCGATGGTGAGGTTGACGACGGTATTTTCCCGGTGAATCCAAATCTCATTCGCCAGGTAAAAGACCACGATGAGGTTGAGGAGGACAATGAAAAAGTCGGACAAAGATTTCTGGGGCCGTTGCAGAACGTACATGGCCATGAATCCAGAAACGGCAATTCCTATGGTATTGATGAACTCCACGGGGCAGCAAGAAAAATAAGCCATCTTCCTGCCACATCCAACCCATTATTCCGTTCGGTAGGCGGGCGACAATTGGATGACATCGACCTGGTCCGGCCTTGCTTCGACCCGGAAAGGAATGCGCTGGGGCATGGTGAGGATCGGGATCGTATGCCCGGCGTCGAATTCGGCGACGATGGGACAGCCGTTCGGCACATCCGCAAAATCCAGGATCATTTGATCGTAGGTGTCGAGGTCATATCCCTTGTAAATCTTCTCGGGCTTCCCAATGACGAGGCCCTTCAGGCCTCGAAATACCCCCATCATCCGCAGCTGATTCAATTGGCGTTCGTCCAGGCCGGGATGAACCGTGACCTGTTCCATGAACAGAATCTTCCCTCTCAGATCCGGGAAATAGGGCGTCCCGGCCAGGCTCACCAGCGTATTCTGGTTCAGGGCCATGATGGGCGCCTCGCCCGTCCCGGGCCGCAGACATTTCCAGCCGTCGTTCGGCTGAAAGGTCTTCACCTGCTGGTCCCAGCCCGGTTGCTCGGCATCGACAAATTCCCGGGTCCAGTACCGGGGCGGCTCCCAGCGGTGGGGAAAGCTGGTCAGCAGAAAGCCCGTTTGGCGGAAAAAGCCGTTGAGGCTGTACTCCGGCGGTTCGGGGGCCTCCCCGAAGCCCGCGATGACGGCCGGGCCGTAGAGGCTGGGCAAGCGGGTTTGGCTCGCAATGCCGCAGTGCAAAGCGGTGATGTCGCTGAACCCACACAGGAACTTGGAGTGGCGCTCCATCTGCTCAAAGTCCAGGTAGGGGAGCAGGCTCCCGCTGGTGAGCCCACCAATCGTCGATACAATGGCCTTGACATTGGGATCTTGCCACAAGGTTTGCAGGTCGGCCGCCCGCTCCCGTGGGCCCACGGGATGGTCCAGGCTGAGACTGGGCGCTTCCCGCACCTGGAAGCCCAGGTGCCGGAGATGAGCCAGCCCTCGCTGGTACTTTTCGCGCAGCATCAGGTGCCCCGCCGAACTCGGCGACACAATTCCGATGGTATCCCCCTTCCGCAAGGGCTCAGGTAAAATCAAATGAGAGGTAGGCATGGTTGGTTAATGGAGTTACCAGACGAAGATACACAAATCCTACTTCAAAGTATTTTCCAGCACGACCAACCCGATGCTGCGCTGCATCCAAAAATCATACTGTTTCGCCGTGGCGTCATCGCTCTGGGTATTGAACCCGCCCAGCACAAGGTCCACATCGCCATCCTGGTCGAGGTCCCCTGCATCCATGACCATCCAACGGGAGACATTGACGGAGTGGAAAGTATGGGGAGAAAAAGTGCCGGGAGAAGTGTGTTCGAAATAAATGAATTGTTCTTCGGGGCGGTTTTGGTAGTCGGGATAAAAGGAAACGGCGGCGAGGTCCACATCGCCATCGGCATCGAAATCGTGGGCCCGGATGCCATAGGCCCCGTTCATGGGGAGTTTGGGCCCCGGTTCAAAATCAAATTCATTTTGGTGGTGGTAGATGCGGATGCCATGGCCGGGCTTCAGGATGGGGGGATAATCCCCGTTGTCACCGTGGGCGGTGATCAAATCCATCTTGCCATCGCCATTCATGTCGGCCATTTCGAGGTACGCGCCTCCCCAGGAGGGCGGATAGCGTTCGATCAGGTGCCGACTAAATTTCCCTTTCCCTTCATTGCCGTATACCACCAATTGCTCATCCGAATTGGCGAGCAAGGCCGCGATGTCCAGGCGGCCATCCCCATTCCAATCATAGATTTGGGCGGCGACGGCGCCATCGTCGTCAAAGAGGATGTGCTCGACTTCGTCGGAGCCGGTATTTTCCCACCATGTCATTCTTCCCAGGTGGTACCCAAATTCGAGGAGGAGGCGATCGGGGTCGCCATCGCCGTCGAGGTCGGCGACATGCTGTTGGACGGGCCGCATGAGGCGGCCCTGCTCAGATTGGAATTGCTTTCGCTTGAAACGTCCCCAATTGGAGGCCATTTGGACGCTGCCGCGGGGATCGTCCGATCCCCCGAAGGAACCCATGTCGACGACGGAAAAGCCCGACGGCGTCGATTGGATGTCCACGGGCATGGTCAGCCCTTTGATTTCGTCCAGGACCTGCCCCTTGGCGTCGAGCTTCAACAGGGCCTGTTCGTACAGGCCCACGTAGAAGGCCGATTCGGCCGGATCAATGTGGACCGCGGTCACGAGCGGCTCGTATTCCGCCGGGAGGCGGATCAGACGGGGCCGGAATCCGGCGAGGTCAGGGGGAACCTGGAAGGTACCGGCGGGGCCGGTCGTGGATGACGGCGCATTTGCGAGGATATAGTCCCGAATTTGTTCGAATTCGGCCCGGCTGAGCAAGGGCTGGTCGGGGTAGATTTGGTTTTCCCGCGCCCGTTTTCCCCCTTCCCCCGGCTCTATCCACCGTTCCGGAATGGAATCGTAGTACACGAGTTGGTCGTAGCTGCCCTCGTAGGCATAGTAAATGCCCATGTAGGCGGCCATGCGGACCAGAATATGGTCCCGCCAGGTGGTTTGATCCAGTTCGGTGGGGGAGGGGCTCAGGTGGCAGATCCCGCAGTACTGCTCCATGAGTTCCTTGCCCGGCTCCATTTGGGCGATGGGCGTCGAAGTGCCCACTTCAGAGCTGGGTTCGGACCCGCAGGCCGTCAACAGCAGCAGGAAGAAGAACAGCAAATAAGAGGAACGGGCCATGGTTCAAATTACATTCCCCGCGCGAATTCTGAAACTGAACTCCGCCCCCTTTGCCCGGCACAATCCCAATTTTTTTCCATTTTTATTCCCTCCCCTTCCGTCCTAATTTGTGAACTATGAAAAGCCGTCCCGCACCCGTATTTCCGATTTATACTGTTGATTCGTTCGCTGAAGCCCCATTTCGGGGGAATCCGGCGGCGGTTTGCTTCCTCATGGGGCACCAGCCGGATGAGTGGATGCAGCAGGTCGCGAAGGAAATGAACCTGAGTGAGACGGCCTTTTTCATGCAGGGCGAGAATGCCTACCAGCTGCGTTGGTTTACCCCGGCGACGGAAGTGGAGTTGTGTGGCCACGCGACCTTGGCCACGGCGCATATCATCTGGGAGACCGAGATGATTGGCCCCAACGAGACGATCAATTTTGACACTGCCAGTGGCCGTTTGGTGGCCAGCAAGCGCGGCGATTGGATCGAGTTGGATTTTCCGGCGGAGCCGGCTACGGCGTGCGATTTCCCGGAAGGTCTTGCGGAGGCACTGGGCGGGGCACCATTGGCCTGCTACCAAAATCGGATGGACTACCTGATCGAATACGGCAGTGGAGAAGAAATCCGCAATCTAAAGCCTGATTTTCGGGCCCTGGCGGAGATTTCGACGCGGGGATTCATTGTGACCGCTCCGGCTGGCTCCGGTGAATTTGACTACGAATGTCGGTTCTTTGGGCCGGGCGTAGGAATCGACGAAGACCCAGTGACGGGATCGGCCCATTGTTGTTTGGGGCCGTTTTGGAAGGAGAAGTGGGGAAAAACGAAATTGAGGGGGTACCAGGCGTCGGAGCGAGGCGGAAAAGTGGAAGTGGAAATGGTCGGCGACCGGGTAATGCTCCGCGGCAAAGCCATCACCGTCGTGCAAGGCGTCTATACCGGCTGATTTTCCCGAAACATCCCAATGATCTGCGCCATGGAGCGCCCAATGATCCGCCAACTTTCGGGGTGATAGCCCCCCGAGAACAACATGGCGATGGGAATGCCTCGTTGTTGACAAGCTGAGAATACAATCCGGTCCCGTTCCACAATCCCATCGGCTGAGACCGCCAGATCACCCAACCAATCCTCTTTGTAAATGTCCACTCCGGCATTGTAGATCACCATGCCCGGATGCTCCGCATCCAAAGCCAGCGGCAATTCCCGGTTGAGGATGTCGAGGTAGGTTTCCGTATTGGTTTGGGGGGACAAGGGAAATGGGTACTGGATAAATTTGGCGGCCGCGTAGTCACGCGGAAAATTGTCTTTGTTGTACATGTCCAACATGGCCACCCGCGGATCGTCTTTGAAGATCGCTTCAAAGCCGTTGCCTTGGTGGGCGTCGAGGTCGACGACCATCAGCCGTTGGCCGGGATGCCGGTCGAAGAAATCGCCCGCCGCCAGATTGATGTCGGCAAAAAAGCAGAACCCGTGGGCAAAATTGTCCTTGGCATGGTGGTAGCCACCGCCCATATTGATGGCCCAGCCGTGCTGCTCCGCCAGTTCGACGGCCAGTCGACTCCCCGTTGTGGCCAGCCGGAAGGGCCGCAGCAAATGCTGGTGCAACAATGCCGCCGGAAATTGGGTCAGTTCAGCCACCTCCGCGATGAACGCGATGCGCTCTGAGTCGTGGAGACTATCCAGATAGCCCTCCGTATGCACCCGCAACAAATCTTCGCGGGAGGACTCTCCCGGCACCTGCCAATCTCCATCCTGCACGATTCCCTGCTCCAGCAGGTAGTTCAGGACCTTCCCAAACTTTGTGGTGTCAAAGGCATGGGAGACGCCAAAGGCGCTGGCGTCGATGTTGTAATCGGGATGGTAGACGATGGGGAGCATGGGGCAAAAATAGGGCAAAAAACAAAAGGAAGCCCTGGCAGACTTCCCTTTGACTTAACTGACTGGGTTTTGTGAATTACTCGTCGACTCAGCGCTTGATGATCTTGCGATCGAGGTGGCCCTGGTTGCCGGTCAGACGTACGATGTACATGCCGGCGGGGGCGGTGCTGAGATCAATTTCTTTGATGTTGGTGCCGCGGGTGACCGCGACATCTTCCTGAAGGACCAGTGAACCTTTCAGGTCAACCACTGCGATGGACATTTCGCCATCCTGGGGTACGGTGAAGCCGACGCTGGCGTAGTCTTCGACCGGGTTGGGAGCGATGGCCGTCCAGGCAACTTCTTCCGCATCCAGGGTATAGCTGACCTCAATCACGCTCGAATTCGACTTGCGACCGTCGAGGTCGTACTGCGTGATCCTATAGAAGTTGCTGCCTTCAAGCGGCTGCTCATCCAGGAAGCTGTATTGCTGGGCGAAGGTGGTATTGCCGGCGGCGTTGACGGAGCCGAGCTCTTCGAAGAAGATGCCGTCTTCACTGCGCTGAACCACAAAGTGGCTGGTATTGGTTTCTTGGGACGTGGACCAATCAACCTGGATGCCATTTTCAACGGTTCGACCGGCAAGGTCATTCCAAATGACAGGCAGAATAGTGAAGTCCACGAGCATATCCGCATCAGGATAGCATCCTGCGAGCGGGTTACCGGTTCCTTCCATACCGAAGAGGCGGATGGAATCGGGGAGTTCATTCAAGGTAAAGGCGACCTGCTTAATGTCCGTATGCGGAATGCCACAGAGGGCAGTACTGGAAACACAGGCATAAGGAGAGCCTCCGGAGAGGTAGCCGATGGCGAACTGGGAGCCGAAAGCGGGTCCTACGTTGACACCGGGGTTGGTTACGCCCGTTGAATCTCCCGTGAGGGAAGGCGTAAAGAAGGAGATGGAGAGGGAAGGCTGTCCGTAAAAGGCATAGGCGAAAGTAAAGGTATCGTTCCCGGCGCCCTTCGTGGTGCCGATGATCCCCGCACCCAGGTTCTGGGTAATGTAAACGTTGTAGTTGGCCCCATCAAAGACAATGCTGTCCAGAACGATTTCGGTCCGGTCGCAGGCTTGGGTGGAGTTGAACACGCCTAGAGCCAGGACGATTGCCAGTGACAATCTGAAGGCGATGTTGGAAATAGTAGAATTCATCTCATTAGTCAAGTTAAGTGGTTTCCATTCGGTGAGCGGGCTAGCCGCTTCCGTTAAACACTTTTCAGTTTCGGGTACAGGTGAAAATAGCGTTCAAGCTGCCCAAGGGCAGTGTCGGATAAAAAAATGCTGATTGCTCTAGCTTTTAAGCTTAGTTGTGAATTATATCACTTCGATTACTCAGTCAGTCTTTGTATTACGTACGATACAAACGTAGGGTTGGATCACATGAATTAAAAATCATTTGCATTTCTTTTCCTACATCCCCTACCGGCTCTTTACTCCCTCGAAAACCCTCCTAATGGCCTTAAAATGGCGAATGGCCCCTTTTCCCTCCCGACAGCGCAAGAATGTTTATCGATAAATCTTTTCTTCATTACACCTCACCAAAGGGCCATGTAAGATTAGGGCAGTTCTGGCAAAAAAATGTTTGAGGGAAACATTTGGAATAAAAAAATGAAATGCAAAACCATTCATCCGAGGTAGAGAACCATTCGTAGCGGCCTGCCCACAGTTCACGACGTAATTTTTGTAATTTGCCCGCTGGAAGGGCTTTTGGAACGGGCTTTGCCTCCTAATTCTGAAAGTACCAAAGACCGCTTATGATGAAACAGCTACTCTCTCTCTACCTCATGACCCTGGCCATCTTCTCCGGAAGCATGATGGCCCAGGCACCATTCTTTCAGAAGAATGAATCGAAGGCTTCTGTGATTCGTTACAATCAAGGAAGCCAGCAGGCGATCACCAATCACCTCCTGTCCCGATTGTCCCAGGGCAACAATACCGCTATTGGACAAACCCGGATCATCATTTCCCACGACGAAAACCTCACCCTGTCCCGTCTCAATCAGTATGAGATGCGGGTCGAGGCGACCATCGAGAATTTTCAAGTCGATGGAAATACCGATTACCGTGGCTTCGACGTCGCGGATTACCTGAGGCCGACCGCGATCACCTTCCGCTTGATCCACCGGAATGGCCTCAGCAAAGTCAAGAACGACTGGAAGTTTGACGAAGTCGCCATCAATGGCAATTCTTCTCCCGTCGCCAACTTCAACCTCCGCGATTCTTCCAACTTCCGGATGGACAAGCTCGAGATGGTCGACAAGGCCTTCTTATATAAGCAGGCGACCAAGGACCTGTTTGATTCGCACCTGCTGCGGATCGACGAGTACTACCAGGCTTCTCAGGAACTGGAAACGACCTATCAGCAATTGCTGGCCATCCGCCCCGATGACATCGACGGCATCTATGACCAGCAGCGGCAATTGAACGCCGTACTGCAACAGGTCGATGCCATTCGCCAAAAAGGCTACGAAGAGCGGCTCCAGCTCGGCCCGCAAAATGACCCCGCCCAATTTGTTCCCCGCTTCAACGACGTCCAGCAACTGGGCGGCCAATTGCAGCAGCAAATTCAGGGGACCATCGCCCAACTGCCGGTCCTTTATTATGAGCGGGGCATGGATGCCCTGAACCGGGGCGACCGCAACCAGGCCGTTCGGGACTTCAACCGTTCGGTGGAAATGGCTCCGGACTTCGCACCGGCGCACCTGCAACTGGGGCTGATTTCCTACCGTGATGGAAATGTCCAGGTGGGGGTCGACCGCATCCTCAATATGTTAAGGACCATGAATCCGGATCCGGATACGCGGGCCCAGGCCATGCCGGTCCTCCAGGAAATTCAGGGACAGGCCCTGGCCGACGTCAGAGCTGCCAACCAAGCCAAGAATCCCGAGCAAGCCTTGTCCTTGATCGAGTCCACCAGCGGCCTGTGCAATGAGTTCCCGGAGCTGAATTGTGCCGAAGGCTTCATGGCCGAGGCCCGGCAGGCGCACAAGCTGATCTATGAAGGCCATATCCGCACCACGGGACAGCAACTGTCGGCCCGGCAATTTGACCAGGCTGAGCAAAGCGCTTTGGCAGCCATCAACTACCAGTCGGCCCACGCCGATTTCCTGCCCAATGCGTTGGAGGCAGAAGCAATGCTGACCACGGCCCGGAGGGGGATCTTCCAGGGAATGCTGGACAACGCGGCCAATCTCCTCAACCGGGGATTGTTTGACCGCTCCGAGGCGGTGATAAATGAAGCATTGGCCTACCAACTGCAGCACCCGACCGCCATCACTTCGGACGCTCCGGCCCGCGAATTGCAGGCAAGACTTTATGTCCAGCAGTACCAATCCTTGGTTCGGCAGGGCGGACAGGCCATGTCCAACCAACAATGGCAGTCGGCATTGGACCGGTTCGAGCAGGCCATGAACCTGGAAGTGGTCCACGGTGTGGTCGCAGATTCCACCGTTCCGGGCATGGCCCGGGAAGCGGCGCGGAACGTCGCCATCGAAAAATTGAACCGGGCCTTGCAGTTGGCCGGTAGCAACCGCCTGGGCGAGGCCCGGCAGACTGCGTCAGAGGCCCAAATCCTCCGGGACCGGTACGGATTGAATGCGGACGACCAGCTGAATGGCCTTCAGGCGCAGTTGGGGGATGCAATCTTCAGCCAGGAATGCGTCAACGCTCAGACCGAGTACGACAACATCGTCGCCCGGGCTGCGTCCTTCCGGCGGGCCAACGATTATATCAAGGCGGAGGCGACTTACGAGGAGGCTCTCAACCAGGCCGCCGCCAATGCTGCCTGCGGAATCAATACGGAAGCCGTTCGTTCGGCCCAAACGGAGATTGCCCCGTCGGCCAAGTACCAACGGAGCATGATCAATGTGAATCAGATGGTGGACCGGTCAATGCACCGGGATGCGGTTACCGCCTACCTCGCAGC
The DNA here is from genome assembly GCA_963923035.1 of uncultured bacterium. GTDB lineage: Bacteria > Bacteroidota > Bacteroidia > J057 > JADKCL01 > CAWUKT01. The sequence continues at coordinate 16,273 of CAWUKT010000048.1, read as the reverse complement.
CGGCCGGGAGTATGAAGCCAACCACCTCGACGCCTTCGGATTTATCCATGCCCCCCTCGCCGACTTCATCCTGAACAGTGGCCGGAGCAATTTTGTCTTGTTCGGTGCCAATTACTATATGGATGAAAAGGACCTGGACACGGCCCTTGAATTCATGCGGCGTTTGGCCCAGGTGGGATACCCCAAAGGCAATATGAAGAGCACCCAGATTCGGCTTGGTACTGAATTGGCGATGCGTGATTTTGCCCAGAACCCCAATTCCAACTACAAGTCCAAAGGGGTTCAGTACATGGGAGGATACAGCGCCCTGAAGTTCATCTACAAGGGATATAAGAAACAATGGAAGCGAATGGGTTGACCCATTTGGTTTCCCCAAGGTCTTGGATACCAGTCATCTATTTGGTGGCTGGTATTTTTTTGAATAATTTCTGGTGGCGGGTTAAACCTTAGGGGTGGGGGAGCGTCAAAGCAATAAACATTACAACCACGGTATAAACAGATAATACAATGAAAAACTTCCAACTTACCCTCCTCGTCCTTCTCCTGGGTTTTGGATCGATGGCCAGCCTCAAGGCCCAGGCGGTTCGCAATACGGCGGAACGGGCCTCGGACCGCAACCAGATTCAGCGGGACAAGCAAGTCATTGCCCGGGACCAGGCCGAGCTCCAGCAGTTTGTCGAGGACAAGCAGGCCTTCACCATGGCCATCTCGAATGGCAATGTGGCCCGGGCGAAGAAGGCCCACGCCCAGATCGTGGCTTCGATGGAACGGGAGATTGCCCAGGGGGAAGCGAAGATTCGCCAGTCCCGCAAAGAAGTCGCGGGAAGTCAGTCGGAGCTCCGCAGCTCCCGCCGCGAAGTGCGCAATACCCGCGGGACGGGGCGTCCCGTGGCCACAGTCGACGACCGCATGGACAAGCGGGATGACAAGCGCGACCTGCGCGACGACCGTCGCGACCGCGAGGAGCAGGAAGTCCGCAATGCCCGCCAAAAAGCCATCCTGGCGGACCTGCGTTCCGTCCGGGTCAATGGCCCCGGCGATTTGCCGGCCCTGCGGGCCAAGCGCCAGATCATCGATGAATTCGAGACGACGATGCGCCGCGACATGGGCGAAAACGTCGAAGAATTGCGGGAAGACAAGGGTGAGCTGCGCGAAGACCGGCGTGAAACCCGGGAAGACCGGCGCCAGCGCTAGGAACCCACGAAATATTAGTCGTCGTTCAACTGGTTAGTTGGGGTGGCCCTGTGTGGGGCTACCCTTTTTTACAATTTCTTAACATTTTCTCCTTTTTGACCCCACAAAGCTGGATTGGCCTTGGTTTTGCTTTCTCCCGAATTCCGGTTTTCATTTCGACTGTTTAATCGTTTTTTAAGGTCAATTGAACAAAATATACCCCCTATATCAGCCCTATTTGATTATTATGGGAGAATTTATAAATTGATCCACGCTAAGTAGTAAATCAGTTCATATTGCATCTATCGTCGGTACCTAAAGTACCATTTGGTCGCCCTGAAGGGCTACAATGAAGTATTAATTAAACAGTTGCATTTGGTAAAATAAGATTGTGATTTGATTTGGAATCAGCCTGCCGGCAAACATGCGGTAGGAGGCTAGAAGTGAGTTTGAAAAGTTGTCCGATGATTCCATTTCTCCCTTTTCCACCGCCCTAAACCCGCGGAGAATATAGCTATTGTCCAAATGTTACATGATCGTGCTATATGGCGCACACTGATTTGCATTCCCGAAGCTGCCTTCAGGGGTAGCTCACATCAATACAGTTAAGTGGATCTTACCTATTTCTTGACCTTTTTAAATCAATCGTAAAACACAATGAAAAAAGCTGTCTATTTGTTTTGTTTGACCCTGTTGTCAGGGACATTATTTGGACATGGGCCCTTGCGCCCGGCGGAACTGGTTCAGTTCCACAAGGACAAAGGGCTCCGGGCCGCTCCCGTGGAAGGACTTTTTTCCGTCCAATCTGCCTCCCTCCGCAATACCCCCCAAATCTCAGCCGAAGTCACCGAAGGACTCCTCCTCAATTTCAACCAGGCCCAGGCCCGGGAAATTATGGATGCCCGTCCTGAATTCATTTCGCTGACCCTTCCATTCGATGACCAAACCACCGTGGAAGTGGAGCTCGTCGAAGTGGACATCTTCACGCCTGATTTCAACATCACCAACTCCGAGAACCTGGAAATTGATTGGAAACTGGGAACCTATTACCGGGGTGTCATCAAGGACATGCCAGGTTCCATTGCTTCCGTCTCCTTCATTGACGGTGAAGTGGTGGGTTTCTTCAGTGGTCCCCGGATTGGGAACTATGTGTTGGGAGCGTTGCAAAACAACAATCCCGCGCGGACCCATATCATGTACAACGATGCGAATCTGGTCCAACACAATCCTTTTGAGTGCGAGACCGAAGACGACGACCATCAGTACACCGATGAAGAATTGAACGGCGTTCCGAATACCCGCGCCCTCAGCGATTGCATCCGGATCTTCTACGAAATTGACTACGATATCTACCAGGACAAAGGCTCCAACACCGTTGCCTTTATCACCGCTGAATTTGCCGAGATCGCCACGATCTACGCCAACGAAAACCTGAACTACGCGCTGTCTGAGGTCAATGTGATCACCAGCAGCGGCAATGCCTACTCGAACCAAAGTTCCGCGGGCATGCGCAGCCAGTTCCAGAGCCGCTACCAAGGCTTCAATGGCGACCTGGCCCACATGGTCTCCTACAAGTCGTCCGGTGGGATCGCCGCCGGCTTCGACGGCCTCTGCAACAGCAACCCCGACAACAGCATGTGCTTCTCCAATATCCAGGGGAATTACAGCGCCGTCCCCACGTACAGCTGGGACATCATGGTCCAGACCCACGAAATGGGCCACCTGAATGGCTCCCGCCACACCCACGCCTGTGTGTGGAATGGCAACAATACCGCCATTGACGGTTGTGCCGGATCCACTGAGGGCTCCTGCTCCAACCCCGGTTACCCCAGCAACGGTGGTACCATCATGAGCTACTGCCACATCCAGAGTGTCGGCATCAACTTTAGCAATGGCTTCGGCTCTCAGCCCGGCAACGTGATCCGGACTGAAACGACGAATGCCAACTGCCTCAGCGCCTGTGGTGGCGGTGGCGGCGGTGGTGGGGGCAATGATCCCTGCACCGCTCAGGTCTCCTCCTTCCCGTACAGCGAAGGCTTTGAAAACACCCTCGGCCAGTGGACCCAGGGCAGCGGCGACGACATGAACTGGACCCTGCGCTCCGGCGGTACCCCCTCCAGCGGCACCGGCCCCAGCTCGGCTTCCCAAGGTTCCTACTACATCTACATGGAAACTTCCAGCCCGAACTACCCGACCAAGGATGCCTATTTGGTCAGCCCCTGTTTCAACCTGGCCAGTGCCTCCCAGGCCGACGTTAGCTTCCGTTACCACGCCAATGGCTCGGCCGTAGGGACCATGCGTCTCCAGGCCAGCACCGATGACGGCAGCAGCTGGACCACGTTATGGAGTGAATCCGGATCCCAGGGCACTGCCTGGACCACCCAAAACGTGAACATCGCATCTTACATCGGCGGTACCGTTCGCCTGCGCTTCTTCGGAACCTCCGGCAGCAGCTGGCAGGGCGATATGTGCGTCGATGACTTCGAGCTCTCCACCAGTGGTGGTGGCGGCGGAGGTGGTGGAGGCGGCGGTGGCTGCTCGACCATCGACTTCAACAGCTACACCATCAATTCCTACGGTGATACCCAGGACAACGGTACTGGTAGCGTTTATGGCACTGGCGAAGGTGTCTTCCTGAGTGGCAACTCCTGGAAGTCGATTTCCTACGGCTATACCGTCACCCCCAATACCGTCATTGAATTTGACTTTGGAAGCACTTCCCAGGGTGAAATCCACGGGATTGGATTCGACAGCGACAACAGCATCAGCAGCAACCTGACGATTCAGCTCTACGGTACGCAGAACTGGGGCAACCGGAACTACGACTATACCAATCCGGGTAGCTGGCAGTCCTTCACGGTGCCGCTTGGAAGCATTTACACGGGTACCTTTGATCGTCTCTTCTTCGTCTGTGACAAGGACGCGGGCACGACCAACAACAATACCTACTTCCGGAACATCAAGATCTACGAAGGTTCCTGTAACCTGCCCTCCGCATTGGCGGCAGGTCCGGAGCCGATTGAGACCCACTTCTCTGAGTACAAGCTGGAAGTGTATCCCTCCCCGGTCGCCGGTCAGATGTTCACCCGCCTCGAAGCACCGGAAGGTGACTACCAGGCTACCCTGTTCGACCTGAGCGGTCGCATGATCTGGAATGCCACCATTCCGACCTATGAGACCTCCCACGACGTCAGCGCATTGCCGGCTGGCATCTACATGATGAAAGTCGTCTTCGGCGATGGCGAAACCCTCATGCAGAAGGTCGTCAAGGCCCAATAAGAAGTTTCATTTAAGCAGTTCAACCTGGGGCCGCTCCTTTATGGGGTGGCCCTTGTTGGTTTGGAGGGAGTCGGGGAGCAATGAAAAAGAAAATGACACGCTGACCAGATAAATCGACACGCTGGGAAAGTAAACGGGGTAATTCTCGCTTTAGATTTAAGATTTATTTCCCCGGCCCGATTAGTTTGTTGCATGCCTGCCCTCAGATGTCAGTTGTTCGCCGCCATTTGGCTGTTGATCGGTGCCGCCCCAAGTATCCAGGCGCAGGTGCCGGGCTATTTCCAATTTCGGACCCAGGAAGGGCTGCCGAGCACCAATATCTATGAAATAGAGGTGGATCAGAATGGTGTCCTGTGGCTGGCCACCGAGTTTGGGTTGACCAGCTACGACGGCATCGAATTCCGGACCTACGGCCGGAAAGAGGGCTTTCTCGATACCGACGTCATCGACATCGTCATGGACCGTCGCGGCTGGTTGTGGGCAAAGGTCTTCGGAAAAGGACTGGGCATTTTTTACCGGGACCATTATTATCCCCTGCCGAGCTTCCATCCCAATATTTCGAACGAGTTGCTGTGGCCCTTTCGGGATGATGCAGGGCGAATGGGGATGGTCTTTCGGGGCTCTGTGTGGGAGTTTCTGGATTTGGAGTCCCATCCTTTTCGGTGGTCGCCCAATACGGAAATGGGGTGGAGGGGGAAGGCGGGGAAATGGCACCAAATGAATCGGGGAGCACACACGGTTGGCCAACTGAAATATCCTTCCGAGCGGTTTTTCTACTACAACGCGTTCGTCAAGGAAGGTGCTTTGTACGGAGTCGAGCAGGAAGGGATTTGGAAGGTGTCGGATGAAAAGCCGGAGTGGGTCCATACCTTTGCGGAGCCACTCTGGGAATGCCACGAATTGTTGGTGACATCGAACATGATTTTGCTGGGGTATTCCGACGGCCTACGGGTACTGCGTCCCCAGCCAGCCGGGGGCTTTACGCTCCAGCACTATTTTCCCCAGTTCAATGTCCAATCCATCGAATTGGACCACGAAGGCGCGCTGTGGTTGGGGACCCAACAAAATGGCCTCATCCAAATTCCCAACCTGGACATGATCCGCTACCAGTTCCCGGGATCCCACCAGTTCTATGAATGCGAAGCGGATGCGGACGGAATCCTCTACGCCGCCGGGTCCAAAAACCAAATTCTGGTGGTGACGGAGAACGAAACCGAATTGAAGGCCTATCCAAGAAAAGGCCGGGGAAAAGTGCAGACGATGCGGCGCAACCGGAAGGGAGGCGTGACCACTGTTTTTGACCATTTGCTGGTGGGAAGCCCGAATTTCCCCTTAGAGAATCACTTTTTCAGTTCCCTAAAAGACGTCATCATTACCCCGGGCGACACCTTCTTCATCAGCGACCGAAAGTATGGCCTCTACCGCATCTACGGCCCTGAATTTCGGCGGCTGCTGCTGAAAGAAAATGGCTTCCAATCGAGCGGATTGCGCATTGATCTGCTTCCATCCTGCGAGTACCTCCGGCCCTGGGCCCAGTGCCTGCACTACGACGACTCTACCGCAACCCTCTGGGGCAGCTTCGAAAACCAGGTCTTCAGCTATCGGCAAGGACAGATCGAGGTGCTCGGCGCATTGCCCGAAGGACTTTGGGTCCAGGAATTGGTGGCCGATCCCGGTCGCCCCCCGCTGGTCAGTACTTCCCATGCAGGCTTGTTCGTTTGGGAGGGAGGTAAATTTATCCGCTGGGAAATTGATTTTGAGGGGGAGATGCCGACCATTCAGCGGGTGGTCAGGGAAAATGAGACCCGAACCTGGTTGGCGTGTCGGGAGGGCATCGTGCTGGTCTCGGGCGCTCCCGGAGCCCCGGATAGCCGGGTAGATCATTTTGGACAAGAAACCCGGTTCCCGTTCAGGGTCGTGAATGACCTTTGGATCGGAGACCAACATATCTGGGCGGCCACCGACGAAGGGCTGTTCCAATTCCCCCGCCGCTTCCTGACCGATGCCGTTCCGCCCCCCAAGATCTTATTGGACAGTGTCCTCGTGGAAGGCGAAACGCTCGCAGATTCCGGCGAAGTGGATGCACAGGCAGTTTTGGTAGCGAAATTCAGGGGGATCTCTTACCAGGTGCCCGCCATTGAATACCGCTACTCCCTCATCGGGCCGGCTCCCCAGAGCGGCCGGATTCGGGAACGGGAACTGATCCTGCACGGATTGCCGGCCGGCACATACACCCTCGTGCTCCAGGCCATCTCCGGGACGGGAATCCACTCCCAGCCCACCCGCTTCACCTTCACCGTCGTCACGCCCTATTGGCAGCGCTGGTGGTTCCTGGCCCTGGTCGCGCTGGGAGGCCTGTTGGGCATGGCGGGCTTGGTGGGGGTGACCAATGCAGTGCGGAGGGGAGCAGAAAAACGAAAGGAACAAATCCATGAATTGGAGCGGCGGGCCCTCCGCGCCCAGATCAATCCCCATTTTTTGTACAACGCCCTCAACTCCATCCACGTCTATATTGGGAACCACGAAGAGCGCAAGGCCCACGTCTTCCTGAGCAAGTTTGCGAAGCTCACCCGCATCGTCCTGAATGCAAGTGGAGAATCGATGATCTCGTTGGGAACCGAATTGAGTGCGATCCAGCACTATTTGGAGCTGGAGCGGATGCGGATGGAGGAAAAATTCGACTTTGAAATCCACGTCGACCTTCCGTGGCCGGCCGAGACCCTTGCGGTCCCCTCCCTGCTGGTCCAGCCCTTTCTGGAGAACGCCGTGTTACACGGCGTGCGGCACCTGCGGGACCGCAAGGGGGAAATCCGGGTCCGGGTCACCGGGAATGGCCACCTCTGCATCACCATTGAAGACAACGGCATTGGCCGCACGGCGGCGGCCCGGCTCCGAAAAGACCGCCCCGCCCACCACCGCTCCCAGGGATCCCGGATCACCATCGAACGAATTGGGCTGATCAAGGGGGCAAAGTATACGATCCAAGACCTGACCGACGCAACTGGAACACCACGCGGCACTCGTTGCCAGATTTTTTTACCTTGGAACCACATGTCCTAAGCGACGCCTTTAACTCATTGTATGTCTTCCAGTCAAATCACGGCCCTCATCATTGACGATGAGAAAATGGGGCGGGATGCCCTCAAAATCTTGCTCCGCAATTATGTGCCCGAGGTGCAGCTCCTCGGTGTAAGTGCCTCTGTGCGGGAGGCAGTGCCCATGATTGAGGCCCTGGCTCCCCAATTGGTCTTTTTAGATGTCGAAATGCCGGAGGAAGATGGCTTTTCCCTCTTCAAATATTTCCCCGCGCCCAATTTCCAGGTGATTTTTGTGACCGCATTTGACAAATATGCCATCCAGGCGCTCCGCCTGTCGGCCTTGGACTACCTGCTCAAGCCCGTGGACCTGGAAGAGTTGGAAGGGGCGGTCAAAAAGGCGCTGCAAGAGATCGGCCAGCCCATTGCTGCGCCCTTGTTGCAACAAGCCCTGGCCCTCGCCAAGGGGGAGTCCCTGGAGCAAATCGCCCTGCCCAATGCCAATGGCTTTGAAATGTTGTCGCTGGCCGGGGTGATCCGCATGGAAGCCGACAACAACTACACCGAGATCTTCCTGGATGAAGGCCGCCGCCTGGTGGTCTCGAAGCCATTGGGACACTTCGAAAAACTCCTGCCACCGAGGGAGTTCTTCCGGGTCCACAGCAGCCACATGGTCAAGCTCAGCCGCATCCAACGCTATATCAAAGGCCGCGGCGGCCACCTGGAGCTGACCGACGGGAGCGTCATTCCCGTCGCCGCCCGGAAGAAAACCGAATTCCTGCGCCTCATGGGAATCCGTTAGCCAACACGTTCCCTCATTCTCTCTACACGCTTAGACGGGCATCCATTCTTTTTGCGGTGGACCTGGCGATTATGGGACCATCAGTTATCAATAGTTCACTAATCCCAACCACAATGTTAAAAACAACACCTTCTTTCCCGCGGGGAGTCCTCCGCCTGTGGATCATGGCCCTGATCTCAGCCTGTTGCTATTTCCCTGCCCAGGCCCAATGTGGCACCCTCACCATTGACGACATTTCATTTACCTACCAGAACCAAAATCTCCTGCTGTCCTGGCCCGATATGGGGGCATTGGGGTACCGATTCTCGGCGACGCCGGTCCTGGGCGGCCCGACGGTCAGCACCACCCAGGGCGGAACGAGTTTCACCATTCCCCAGGTGCCGACGTGTACGGGTTTCTTCTATACCATCGAAACCATCTGTGCGGATGGATCGGTCGGATTCAGCAGTGAAGGAACTGTCACCTCAGCCGGTTGTCCCATCGATGCGTCCCAGGTGGTCCTGACGTCGGAAGCGAATGGCACCCGGGTGACCTGGCCCGATGCCGGGCTGTCCGCGTATACCTTCCGCTACCGCGTGCCCGGAGAAGATTTTCAGGACCTTCCCGCCGGCAACAATACGATTTATACCCCGGTGGAGCCGTGCAAGGACGACATCGAATTCGTGGTCCTGGAGCCAGTTTCCGGATTGGAATTGACCGAAATGGCTTCGTTCCGGGCAATAGATCCCTGCACCGGAGGCAGCTCCGGTGGCAGTTCGGCGGGCGCTTGCCGGGCTCCCAATTCCAATTCTTTCGAGACCCGCATCAATGGGACGGCGGTGACCATCATCTGGGATGACAGCGGGGCCAATTCCTACCTCGTGAAGTACCGTCCGGAAGGGGAAATGGGATTCAACAGTGTCTCATCGGGCGGAACTGCCGTCAGCATTGGCGGTTTGGATCCCTGCACGACCTATCAATTCAAGGTGGTGGCCCAATGCCCAAACAAGGAACGGAGCTCGCGCCTCGGAACCTTTACCACCGAAGAATTGGGGGGCGGATCCTGCGGCAATGGCGGCGGCGGTGGTACCTGTACGGCTCCCGATGCCCGGGCCTTGCCCGGACCGACCAGTGTGGCCATCGTTTGGGATGACGCCGGAGCCGCCAGCTACGAGGTCAACGTCTGGCCCTTTAACAACCGGAACCTGCCCTCTTTCAGCGATTGCTGTGTCAACGGCACCTCGAAGATTTTCAGTGGCCTCGCCGAATGCCAGATCTACGACTACGAGGTCGCTTCGAAATGTCCGGGTACGCCGCAGACATTGGGAACCTTTACGACCCTCTGTTTGTCCAAGACCCATCCCAATGCAGGTCCGGTGATGATGAACCTGCGGATGCAAGTGGCCCCCCAACCCGCGAATGAGCATGTCACGCTCCAAATCGATTTGCCGGAGACGATGGTCATTGATTTGAAAGTGGTGAATGTGGAGGGAAAAATGGTCCGAAGAATCGCCGAGAGCGAGCAAATTCCCGCGGGCCCTTCCGACTTCTCACTGAATGTCCGGGACCTCCCCAATGGCATCTATTTGGTGCGGATGTCGACCCCGCTCGGCGACCTGTCCCAGAAACTCATGGTCCGCCATTGAGACCGGAATTGGGAATTTAGATCCCTACGTCATGATTTTAATGCGCTGCCCACCTTTGGTGGGTGGCGCTTTGTAGGAACAGGGCTTTCCATTGCTATTTATCGACGGGACTGCCCCAAGGGAAGAGGCTGGAAAAAGGACGAAGGGCAATTCGGTTGAGTGGAAGCTAAATGGAGGGGAATGAACTCCGTGGAGACTCAATTCTCCTTCCCAACGACGCGGTTAATGGGCTTTTTCTCCCACCTGCGTTCCCACGGCCCATACATTTCCATCAAAATCACTGAACATCCCCCTCATATCGGTATCGTCCTTCTGAACCGGAGCCTCAATGGAGGTACATCCCCGGTCGAGCGCCCGTTGGAAGGTGGCGCGGACGTCGGGGACATAGACGTGGACGAGCAATTCATTGGGGGACCAACCTACCATAGTGCCGCCGATCATGATGATGGAGTCGTCGAGGCGGACCTCGGTGTGCATAATGGACCCATCGGGGCGGTGGTGGAGGCGGAGTTGTTCGCCGCCGAAGACATCGACGATGAGTTGGACCAGGCGTTGGGGATCGCTGGAGACAAAGTAAGGGGAGACGGAATTGTAGTGGCGTGGTTTGAAGCTCATGGGGTTACTGGTCGGCCAATTTTACCAGGCAATTCACCACATTGCGCGGCATGTCGTACCACTCAACGCAGTAGCTGTCCTTGTCGACACCGGGTTGGTGCAGGAGGCGGGAGAAGGCCGCCTGGATATTGTGGGGATTGGTTTGGAAATCGCGCACTTCGAGCGAGAGGTAGTCCCCGGGCTCGAGGGTCATTCGGGGAATGTCGCCGGCCCGTTCCTGGTCCCCCTCCACTTGTTCAGCGCCGGCAAAATACTTCACGGTATTGTCGGGCTGGAACTGGGAAATGCCGAAGACTTGCCGGGGGGGTTGGGCCGGGAGTTGGCGCTGCATGGTATCGAATGCGGTCCGGATGCCCGCGGGAAAGGAGGGCGCGGGGAATGTGAGCAGGGAAATGGGCGCCGAAAGGGTGGTGATGGCAAATGGAAGCGGGTAGGGGATGGCATAGGCTTTTTCCAAACCTACCACATCCATCTTTTGCATCTTCAACATGGCCTCGGTGACCCGTCGGACCTGGCTGGGCGTCCCTTCATTTACCATCTCCGCAAACCGCTCCGGGATGACCTGCCAGGAAATGCCGAACCGGTCCTTGCACCAGCCCGCTTGCCCTTCGGAACCGCCCTCTGAAGCCAAAATACCCCATAACCGATCCACCTCGCGTTGGTCTTCGCACAAGACGTACATGGAAAAGGACTCGTCGAGTTGGAACATCGGGCCGCCATTCAGGGCCACAAACTGGCTCCCGTCGAGGATGAACTCCACCAACATCTCCGAACGGTTCATGATATACGAGTTCGGGAAGAGCGAACAATAGAATTTCGCGGCTTCCAGCGCATTGTGGTCGAACCAGAGAAAGGGGCGGATCTTTTGGGGAGTGAGGATTGCCATACGGTTCACGAATTTATTCCAAAGAATGGGAATTGCAAGGGGAAGACGCGGCGGATACGGAAGCTGAAAGGGGAAACTCAGTGCCCATTGACCATCGCCTCGTATTCTTCCCGTACCTCTTCGTCAATCTCCACGCCCAATTGCCCGCCGTGGAGGCGGTCCTGCCGGTCCTTTCGGGGCCCCGAAATCCAAAATTGCTCCCCCGTCTCAATATCCTGGTAATTGTGCTTGAAGCCCCGCCCCTTGACGCTGCGGAAGCGACGCCCCCGGTAGTAAAGCGTCTTGCCGGTCTTGGAGAAATACACCCGTCCGATGCGGGCCGGATCTTCGAGCCCCTCCGATTTGTCCTCGATGTACATGATGCGGGACCGTTCCAGACGGAATTCCTGGGGGAGTTCGTCGGATTCAGGTGGATTGGTCGGAGGAAAGCGTTTCATGGAGGGAAAATAGGGAAATCTGGGGATGGAAAGGGGCGAAGGGCAATTGGATTCAAAAATCACTTATTTTTGTTTGATGGATGGGCTGGAAATGGCTCGGAATGCCCGGGTGAAAGAAGGGTTGCTCCTGCCAATGACACCAACCATTTTACTTTGCTGACCCCTGAACCTGTTCGCTACCGCTATGGACCGTTTATTTTCCCGTATCAAGCGCTTTTTCTCCCAAAGTGAAGAAGTTCCCCCGCCCGAACCGCTGGCGGAAGAGGGGGGAGAAGAAGCTGATGTGGTTCCTGCTTTTGTTCAAATGGTCCACCCCCGTCCTATCTTGAAAGATTTCACATTCGAAAAGGATGTTATCAAGGAAAAACTTCAGTTCTTCAAAATTGAAAATGCCAACGGCAAGGATAAGTTTTTCAAGGATGTGAACTTTAAATACGCAAGGTTTGAAGACTGTTATTTCCGGAATGCAGAGTTTCACAATTGTGATTTTACCGGTGCCAAAATAGATAACTGTAACTTTTCCCAGGCATCATTTAAAGACTGCATTTTTGAATTCACCTTGTTCTTTAGCTCCATCCTCGATTTCAAGGATATAAAAGGTAGCCTGCCAGAGAAGCCAAATCTCAAAAGGGACGTTTTGAGGAATCTTAGGATGAACGCAAAAAGTCAGGGCAACTATAAGGATTCCTATTTGATCGCAATCGAAGAAATGAATTCCGAACTGAAGTACTACTCGAAGGCCACCTTTTACAAGAAGAGTAGAAAAGAGGATAAATTTTATGCAGAAAAGTATCCCAAGCCCAAAGATAGATTTCGGAATGCCCGGCTAGGAATTAGTCTTTGGTTAGAGAAGCAGATCTGGGGCTTTGGAATAATGCCGAGGAAGTTTCTCATTACTATTTTGGCAGTATTGATCGTATTTAGCGGACTAGATATTTTGGTCAGATGGGATTTGAGCTGGGGCTCACTTTGGGATTCGATCAAGGGAGTACTATCGGCATTTGCTTCTTTAGCCACGAAAGAAAGGGATGCACTACCTTGGTGGTTGACCATCTCCATTGTCATTTTTCGTTACATCTCAATGGGAGTATTTGTGGCTATTATTTTAAAACGAATCTCCCGCGCCAGTTGATGAAGCAGGTATCCCTATATCTATTTGGCTCCGCCGCCCGCAACGAGCTCCAGCCCAACAGCGACATTGATGTCCTTGTGATTGGGTACGAGGGCGACCGGGCGAGGCTGAAGGCGCAATTGGATGCCTATACCCAGGATCGATTTGGGCAGGAAGCCTCCATTTCCTGGTACGGCCACGAACGGATAGAGGAGATGTACCGGACCGGTCACCTCTTTGCCTGGCACCTTTTCCAGGAAGCCCAATTGCTTCCAGTTCCCAACAACGTCGATTTCCTGACCGGCTTGGGAGAGCCAGCCCCCTACCCGGACGCCCGGGACGACATCGAATCCCTGGTTGAGATCATGGAGGATTCAATCGCGACCATCCAGGCCGAAGGGGGCAGCCTCATTTACGAGGCCGGCGTCCAGTACATTTGCATCCGTAACATTGCCATTTCACTCACCGCCCACTGGACCCAGCGGCCCGATTTCTCCCGCTATTCCCCCTTCCACCCCGAAATCACCCGGCGAAAACCGATTCCCATTTCCAGAGAAGAATACGTATCTTTATTATTGTCGCGAAAGGCCTCCATGAATGGAACCGTGCCTCCAGCCCTGGACCGGGAGGGAATCCTTTCGACCCTTTTGCTCGTACTTAAATGGAGTAAAGAGATAACCCCAACGATATGAAAAAAGGCCGTCACAGAAGATTTGAGCAGCGGATCAGGACCGAGAGAGAAGTACTGAGCCTGATCAACCAGCGCTTTGCCAGCGCTCCCCCGTTGCATGGGTTGACCCTTTCCGGCATCGACTACTGGAAAAGCCAGTTGGTCGCCCACAATTTGTTCGACGGGACCGCCGAAGAAGTGTCTCGGCAGCTCGAAGCCATGTCCCGCTCCCTCCGGATGGAGGCCGACAACAGCCGGGAAGTCTTTTCCCGGGAAGAGCGGAGGAACATGGTCTCCTCATCCACCTTGCTACAAGAATTGAAAGCATTGATTCACTGATTTCATCAGTGACCCCCAAATAAAAAGTGCGGCGCTCTCAGAGGCCGCACTTTTCGATTATGTGATCTTCGCTCACCCCCCAATCCAGCTCACAACAGCTTCCTTGGCGGGATTCTTCAGCTTCAATTTCTTCTTCTTGTTCATGCCGCACAGGTCATTGTGCAGCTTGTTCGGGTTGGCGGCCTGCAATTCCTCGACGTTGCGGAACCCGAGTTCGCGCACGACCGGGACCCATTCGGTCGGAATGCCCAGCGCCTCGAACTCTTCGTTGGACGCGATGGCCACCTTCTTCTCCGGCTTCATCTGCGGGAAGAAGAGGACGTCCTGGATCGACGGCTGGTTGGTCATGATCATGGTCAGGCGGTCGATGCCCACGCCGAGGCCGGCGGTGGGGGGCATGCCATATTCCAAGGCGCGGAGGAAGTCTTCGTCGAGGACCATTGCCTCGTCGTCGCCCCGTTTGCCCAGCTCGATTTGCTCCATGAAGCGCTCCCGCTGGTCAATCGGATCGTTCAATTCGCTAAACGAGTTGAGGATTTCCTTGCCGTTGCAGATCGCTTCGAAACGCTCCACGAGGCCAGGCTTGTCCCGGTGCTTCTTGGCCAGGGGGCTCATCTCCACCGGGTAATCCGTAATGAACGTGGGCTGAATCAATTTGCCTTCGACCGTTTCCCCAAAGATCTCGTCGATCAATTTCCCTTTGCCCATCGTATCGTCCACTTCCACCCCGAGCTGCTGGGCTGTCTGCCGAAGTCCGGCTTCGTCCATCTCGCTGATATCAACTCCATTGAAGGCCTCGATGGCTTCAAACATCGTATAGCGCTTCCACGGCCGCTTGAAATCAATGTCGTGCTCGCCCACGCGGATGACCGTATTGCCCGTCACATCCAGGGCCACCTTCTCCAGCATTTCCTCCACCAGGTTCATCATCCACTCGTAATCCTTGTACGCCACGTACAACTCGATTTGGGTGAACTCCGGGTTGTGAAAGCGGCTCATGCCCTCGTTGCGGAAGTCCTTCGAGAACTCATAGACGCCATCAAAACCGCCGACGATCAGACGTTTGAGGTACAACTCATTGGCGATCCGCAGGTACAAGGTCATGTCCAGCGTATTGTGGTGCGTCTTGAAGGGACGCGCCGAGGCCCCGCCGTAGAGCGGTTGCAGGATGGGCGTTTCCACTTCCAGGTAGCCGCGTTCGTTCAGGAACTCGCGCATGGACTGCATGAGGGCCGTGCGCTTGCGAAATACCTCGCGGACCTCGGGATGTACCACCATATCCAAATAGCGTTGGCGGTAGCGGGTTTCGAGGTCGGTGAGGACGTCGTGCCGGGTGCCATCTTCTTCGGTCTTGACGAAGGTGATGGGACGCAATGTCTTGGAAAGGATCTTGAATTCGGTGACGTGGACCGTGGTTTCGCCGGTTTTGGTGGTGAAGACGTGGCCCTTGATGCCGATGAAGTCGCCGAGCGACGTCAGTTTTTTGAACACAGTATTGTAAAGGGTCTTGTCTTCGCCGGGCGCGATCTCGTCGCGGGCGATGTAGAATTGGATTTGGCCGGTGGTGTCCTGGAGAACGCCAAACGAGGCCTTGCCCATGATGCGGCTGGTGACGAGGCGACCAGCGAGGGCGACTTGTTTGAAGTCATCGGCCTTTTCCTCGCTGTAGTTCGCGAGGATGTCGGTCGCGTAGGCATTGACGGGAAATTCGTCCGCCGGAAAAGGATCGATGCCCAGGTTGCGCAGTTCTTCCGCTTCTTTGCGGCGCTGCAATTCCTGGTCGTTCAAAATTCTGTGTTCCACGGGTTAAGTGTATTTGTGTTCAAAAATTCAGCGGCAAAGATACAATGAAAAAAGGACCGGTGAATGGCAAAGTGGGGTAAAAGTGGAAATGGATTTATGGAGAGAATGGGGAAATTGAAAAAATGTGGAAGTGTGCAAATGGATCGGAAGGGTCGATGGGGAAGGGAAATTTGAAAATGTAAGGAATGTGCAGGTATGCAAATGGATCAGAAGGGTCGAAGGGGTACTTATTTGGGTGGGGTAATTCGGGTTGGAGGTGGGGGGTATTTGGGTCAGAGGTGGGGGGCCCTGCCTCGAACCCAAATACAATTCGCCTTGGACCTTAATGGATTCGGCTCTGACCCTAATTCATTCGGGTTTGAGGTCAATGAATTCGCCCGAAAGCTCCATTCATTCGCCGTGAAGGGCAATGTTATTCGGATAAATGGTACATCTATTTATGTTGGAGGTAGGGGGGAGGGGGCAAAGAGGTGGGGAGGGGGGCCTCGTAGGTAAATA
>CAWUKT010000047.1:0-53405 GCA_963923035.1 uncultured bacterium | reverse complement strand
CACAAAGCTCTGAGTAAAATGATTATTCGGGAAGATGGGTTGCTCGGGAGCTTACTTTGGTAGGGCGTGTCTGATGGGCGCGGTTTCGTTGGGGTGAGGACCTGAGTGTTACCGATCTGTTTGCGGCCCCGGTAACCCCGGTCAGCGATCACCAGCTTCGGATCGCAGCGGTGGAGTTTTTGATAGAGCTCCAAGGTGGCTTGCAAAGTGTCGCCGTCGTAGGGATTGCCGGTGAAGTTCTCCACGGCCACAATGATCCCTGCGGTCTTGGTCGTTGCAATGGACACTTTCGATCCGAACTCGTATTTGGGATGGGCCTTGCCCTTGGCGATGCAGGCGACTTCAGGGGCGTGGAGGGCATAGATTTTGTGTTTGCTGTGGCGGGTTTGGGCAAGTACCTGGTTGAAGATTTCCAGCTTGGAAGCGTAACGCCGGGCCATTTCAGCGCTCATGTTGCGTTCCAATTCACGGACCATGCGCCCGGCGATCGTCTTGAGTCTCTTTCGGGCCTTGCCGGCTTTTTTGCGCCGTTTTGGATGGTGGGCATAAAAGGATTGCCGCATCAATTTGGGAACTGTCCGCACGTAGCTCTGCCGCATCGGCAAGCCCTCCTCCTGATTGATCCGCCGGCAATGCTCAATCACCCTGGAATAGAGCCGCACATCGGTCGGATAGCGAATGGCCTTTTCCTGAACGGTCGTGTCAGCAACAATCTCGTCTTCAGTGGCCAAATCACCGTGCAAATCAACCGAGGCTTTAAAAATCAGTTCGATACCATCCTGCCCAATGCGCTGGCGGAACTTGACCAGATCGGTGGGGTCAATCGGCGGTTTCCACTGGAAGACATCCATCCCGCTGAAGTACTGGTAGTATGGGTTCTCTACCCACTTGGCAACGACCGTTTCGTCACCCAAGTCATCAATCTGCTTTAGCAACAACAGGCTCACCATCAGTCGAATCGGTGCCGACGGCCGTCCGGTGTGCGAGTAGAGAGAAGCAAAACCGTCCTCAAACTTTTTCCAGTCGATCGCGTGGGCGAGTTGGTAGAGTTCGTGCTGCGGATTGAGCAGGTCGCGCAGCGGGGTCGAGAAGAGATTCTCCTGGTTCTGGTTGCGGTTCTTTCCAAGCATATTGCAGGCTTTTGAAAGAATATCTGCAATCCCCTGCGATATTAGACACCCATTTTATGCCCAAAATGTGGATGGGGAGAGTGGATTGGAGGATTTTGTGGGTTTTTCAGGACCGACTATTCTAGGATAAGACCCAAAGCAGGTTCGAACTTATTCTTACCAAAACCAGCGTTAAATGTCATGCCTCTAGAATGGCCATAGGTTATTTCTTCAACCTAGGTGCGTCATATAGTTCGTAAATGGACAGCGCTTTTCGGAGGAGTTTGCCGTCAAATTTTAGTTCTGGTAGAAGTTCTTTTAAATGGTTTTCCGGCTTCTCCCTACCGAAATTTTCTTCAATGAGTTGTAACAAGGTTAGATAGCCACTTTTTCTGAATTCCCTCTCTTCCAGATCTTTCACATACTTCATTAACAATTTTACCTCTTCTCCTTTAAAGGTAGCTCCAATCTTGGCCAAGGCCTGTGTAAAGTCCTTGCCACTGCATTTCTCCCGGACCCGTTCAAGTGCATGTATTTTCTCCTCTCCGCTCCCTCGTACCCCATTGCATACTTCTATTTCACGTTTGGTTGCAGACTTGTCCTTTCCTTTTTTCATCTCCTTGTAATGATCCGCCAGGACCATTAGGATTTGATCTCCAATTTCAGAATCGCCAGAGGCGTCCAATAGGGGAATGTATCTACAAAGGTTTTCTACTCCGTCCAGAGAAAGGCCATAACCATTGAAAAATCTCTGGAGTTTTTTTATTTCCATAATTGAAATGGCGTCAATCGAGACCATCGGGTCAAGCTTGAGATTCTTTTGAAAACTCATGTCGTGAATGCCATGGTATAATAGCCCCAAATGTAAAATGCTATGAGCCAAATCCTTATAGGAATTTTCCTTGAGTACTTTATATAGGTCTCTGAAGGCGAAAGAAAGCTGACCCAATGGGTCACTATTTAATTGATTGACATACTGAATAAATATTTTGAACCAATTAATTGCAGCTTCCTCTTTTTGATGATGGAAATACCCGGATATGATGTTTACCATTTGTCTTGGAGCTAGGGCTAAACCATCTCCCTCATCAATTTCAGCCTGCAAATACCCCTCACAGATGCCAAGAATGGGATAGGATTCTGCCATAGATTGGCATTTATTGAATAGAGGGATAAAATCAATCAAAATCGAAGTGATGAGGTCCTTCCTTAAAGGCAAATTGAAAGCATTATTGACTCCTTCTCTTAATAAATTGAGTGCTTTCTCGATTTGATCGTTTTCAATGTACTTTCTGACAAGCTCAGTCTGTTGATTGATGAAATTGAGATCTTTGTCCTCCACTTCCGCCAGAATGGATGCGGCTTCTTCTAGGAATCCCTGTTGCAGAGAAACCCGAAATGGCTTGAACCATTGATCAAGGGATATTCTCCATTCCTTTTTTTTCTGCTTCTCCTCATCGATCAGTGAAAGATGGAAGAGTTCCCTCAATTCACGGTACTGCTCAAAGCGGATCAAGACAGGGGCCAGGGATTGAAGAGCTTGCCGGGCTGAATACACATTGTCCATTTTGCGCAACAATGGAATCGCTGTCTTTCCATAATCGTAGTCTTTTGTGCTTTTTGCGAGCAGGCAAAGCACCTCTATGTTTAGATTTAGGCGCTCATTTAGGGCTAAATTTGCTGTCAGGTCAATTGCCTCCATCTTTCTTTCTGCCAAGGCCAGTTTTAAAGCAGAACGCTGGATAAATCTCCAATCGGAACTGTTGCTATCGCAAATTTGAAAAAGGCGGATGATCTCGGTGGGGTTTGCAGTAAGAAAACTCAGGGGGAAATTAACCCCCGACCCGATATAGGATAGTTCTTCAATGGTTTTCAGGATTTCGATCCCCATATCAGGCAGGTCATTTTCCAGTACCTTAATGGCAAGCTCAAGTCTTTCATGGCCATGCCCGCTGCACCTTTTTGCATAAATCAACAAAGCCTCCAAGTCTCGTATTTCCCATAAGTGATGCAAAAAAGAGGGCTCCATTTTCAACTCTTCGGCATTACTCCATAGCAGTTCCTGGTTATCTGAATTGAGAAAGGCCTGGAAAAAATCCCTTTCCATTGAGTGGAAGGCGGATTTATACCTAGAATCGAATTCAGCTTGTCTCCCTAATATTTCCAGACAGGCGGCCATATTTTGTTCTTCCAAATGATGCTTGAAAAAGGCATTCAGGAAATCAACCAACTGCTCCTCACCCTGAATCTTTTCGGCCCACTTGCTTCCTTCTGTTAGACTTCCTTTTTCCACAAAATTCTGGGCCAGGGAGCAGTAGAGGTGGTCAGGGTTGAAATGATGATCACCCTTTGGGTCCAACAATTGAGCAACATGATTGGACATCTCAAAATCACCTTCTTTTCCGTAGCATTCCGCGATCCCGTAGTGAATTTTCTGTAATAAGCCGGGATCTATTTTTTCTGCGAGTTCTTCCTTGATATTCTCCCATCCTTCAGCTTTAGCAAATTCAAAATAGATGTGTCCTAACAAATACCCCCGGCGCGAGTTATGGCCTATTTTATTTGCCCATAACAATGCCTGATCAAGCCTTTTGGAACAGGCCAAAGCCCAAGCGTACCAAAAGATGAAAAATGAATCTTCCTTGATCTGTTCTTCCTGATATAGTTTATTGGCCTGTTGAAAAAATTGTTCACCCAAAAGGGATTCCCCTTTTTGGAAACAACACCTTGATAAGCTCAGGAGAGTATGGGTTTTGATTTCCGCATCTTTGCACCGTGAAGAAAAATCTTTAGCTTTCTGAATATCTCCTGTTTCACAGGCTGCTTTGGCTAAGGAACTCATTGAATTGTCCCAGTAGGGGTTTAGGGAAAGTTGGTCGACCAAGCTTTCAGCAGTTTCCAAATCATCTTCTCTCAAAAGTGCTTCAATTGCACTCTCGATCAACATATTTTGAGTACCTTTATCTTCAATTTCTAGCAATGCCGGGAGAAGGTTGGAAAAGGATCTGGTCCAGATCAATGAATTGGCATGATTCGCCACTAAACAGGACCTTAATTGGAGATGTGGGTATTTTAGCAATTTTTCAACTGCTCTTTCTGGAGGAATCTCTTCCAACAGATAGTCTTTTAATTCTGAGAAATAAGCATCGGAATATTTTAGTTTCCGATGCTCTAAAAAGGAACCAACCCGATCGAATTCTTCCAGCTTTGCCAATTCGGCAACCACTCCGAAAAGGAAGTTATTTCTTTTGTACTTCTTCTCAATAGATCCCAGGATCTCCCAAGCCTTTGCATCATTTCCGGCCTTTGCATATTCCCTGCACAATTGATCAAGAAATTTATCCTTGTCACTATCATTTTCAATCATTCCCATAAACCGATGAATGAGATCAAGCTCTATATCATCCATGGAATCAACCAAGATAATAATCTCATCTCCTTTGAAATTAAAGTCAGTAGCGAAATTCTTAAAGATAGGAGTAGGATCGATCCCCATGTGAGCAATGCGCCCTATCATAAAGAAGAGATAGCCGATGGGAACGAATTTGTACCAATTTAGAATACTTGGGTCTTGGGAATGGTTCTCCTCCATACATTCAAGGATCAGTTTCACCTCCCCTCTGGAATCTTGACCATGATCGATCAAGGCCCAATGAAGCAGATCAATGAAATGTTTAAGCTGATCTTCCTTGTCCAACTTGGAAACCTTGAAAAGGGTGGCGGGTAATTTGTGGCTCCCCCATTTTTGAACCATTTCAAGGATGCTGTCCTGGGCATCTTTGATCTTGCCATCGAAGAACACCAGATTTGAAACAATTTGCATTGACCCATCGAACTGATTCCCTTTAAGCGAAGCGGTCAGTGCCCAATCAAAGAGGTTAAAACAGTTCCGGAAATCGTTGGTATGATCCATCTGGAACTGGAAGAATTCAGGCAATTTTGCCAGATCAATCAGTTGATCCTCGTGTCCCAAATCCTTCAAATGTGTTGGGAGGTGATTGGCAACATAGCTGCTCACATTTTTTCCATAGCTTAGGTCCGCAAAGTGGTTCCATTTCAAACCATGTTGAATAATTTGGAGTTCCATTTCACGCTGTTCACCTTTCCAATTTTGGTTGATGTAGTTCCGTAAGGTCTCATGGAAAAGTCGAAAGACATTTTCATTGTTGAAATTTTCCATGATGAGGACTTCCCTTAATGTATTCAGGACCTTTCTGGTGGCAAAACTCGGAGAATTGCAGATTAATTGAAGCTGAGACGCTGAAACAGGATCCTTTGCGATGCTAATGGTCATCAGCACACGCGAAATGAGATCAGATTGTTCCATTTCTCCCCATCTCCAAAAGAATAATTGGTAAAAGGCGTCAAAATCTTCGGACAGATCTGGAACACCTCCTGACTGTATTAGTTGAAGAGAACCATTCTTAACACCACTTTCCAGCAATTTCAGGTACAATGGATTCCCTTCCGATGCTCTGATTACAGTTGGATATTGGTCTAGGGGGATTTGAGGGATATACTTCTGTAGGAATTGTACAATCTCTTTTTGCGTTAGGCCCTTGATTTCTTCCCTTAACAAGAATTGGGGTTTGATCCGTCCGATTAGACTCAACACCTCTTTGGTAGGACGGCCCGAATAGATAATTAATACCCTAGGAAAGCATTGGACAATCAAAGCAGACAACCAATCTTTCCCTTCGCCTTCGTCAATGCCATCAATGAAAATCAACAGCTGTTTTCCATTGGACTGCTGGGAAAAATTCTGGAGTCTTTCAAATAGAAACTCAAGGTTCTCATTGAAATCTTTCGCAGATACCGGCCGATTAATAGGGGCAATGTTTTGCAAGGATTGGTTCATGAATTTCAGGAAGTGTCCGGCCGAGTCTTTTATTGTTCCCCTGACAATGAAGTATTTCACCAAAATGAAGGATTCATTGATGAGTTCATTCTCTTCTAGTTTGGAAATAAGTCTCGTAACGAGGGATGTCTTGCCTATCCCGGGCACTCCCTGCAGATAGATAAAGCCTTGTTCCAAATCTCTTATCCGGTCCAATAGGAAGTTTTGTTCTTCAGATCTTCCTATAAAACTTTGGGTGTAAAGTTCCATAACCTCTTGAAACTCCATGGCAAATGCAGGAAATACACTGATTGAGGAGAGGGTCTCCTGAACCTCATCAAGGGATTCGTTCAGTATCTCTCTTAAAAGTTCGGGTGTGAGGCACCGATTTTCAATCAACTGTTGGGAGGATCGGGTGTGGACCTCAAAGATTAGCCTGGCCAACAATAGCTTTGAGTCCAATTTGACCTCTGAGAATGATCTAAGGCGTGCAATGCAGGATTCCTTGAGCGCTTCAATCGCCTTTTCCGGGCTCAAATCTTCAAATTGCCAATGGATTTCCCTTATGAAGCTTTCCAGGATGGGGCTTGTCATCGTCTTTTCTGAATTGAGCAAGTCCTTGAATTCATCTCCGGCATCCTTACGCAGCAGATCCTCCATCCAGGATATGCAAAGATTCATGGTAGGGGGAGAAATTTCACCAGCTTCATCAATCCATGATCTCAGTAAGTATTCTGTAGGCTTTATTCCCGATGAGCTAAAGAAAACATATTTGAGTTTTCTCTGTTGATGAAACTTAAGATGAAGTCTAAAGAAGTTAATAATTGAATTCCTGAGGCTTTTGCTGTTGATGGAAAAGTTTGAGCTATAGCATTTTATCTGCTGAAAAGAGAGCTCTTTCAAATCCTTGTTGAAGATGGCTATATCATCAAATGTTTCACAAAATATTCGAACTTTCTCGGAAGCCAAGGACTTTTGCAGCCAAAGGTCTAAGGTGGCATAATACTGATATAAGAATCCTCGATTAACGTAATTGGCAGAGGCAGCCCCCTCAAAAACAAAAAGTTCATTTTCTGGATAGCGCATTTACAAAACAAATAATTGAGATTGTCAAAAAAAAGGTTTAGCGAAATCGAGTAGGAGGAAATAAGGGCGAATTTTAGACTTGCCCCAATTGACAAAGGATTCGCTCCTTATTTCCGTCCTCGCGGTAATTTAAGGCATAGATCATAAGTTAGGTTGAACAAATTCGAGGCATGATTCTTGGGGTTTATATGCCTTGGTTCTCATTTATGGGAAAAAGTCTTTGACTTCGCTGATCGCCCACTCCAAATCCCCCCAAAAAAGGTTAGAACTCTCGCCCGTCGGGTGTACAAAATCCGATCATTGATCGGATTTTTCAGTTGAGAGAGGGAGTTTGAGTTCGTTGAGGACTCAGTATAAGAATGTTCTGAACTCTTTCTTTCCCCTTCGCTTTCCCCGACTTTTGTTTGCTAGTTGATGAATTAGGACAAAAACTTCGTTGATGCGGAGGGTTGGAAGAAGGTCATTCCACATATTTATAGGATCGTTTTTGAGCTGAAAATCGACATTTCAATCCAAACATGACCTGCAGTGAATTTGAGAATGCATTCTGAGAGTTGAATGCCTTCAAGCTGTATCTATAACTTGCTTCCGCGTCCAGCATCCAACGGGAACTGAGCTTAAGTTCGGTGCCGATTCCCAATGGAACCATAAGGGAATTTATATTTGAAGTAGAATTGCCCGAGTCCTCTGTCAAGTTTGCAATACCATTGGCGAAGCCACCAGAGTTGCCTTGATTCGGATTGATCACAATAGAAGTATCTATTTCGACTGAAAGACTGTTCAATACGTCGAAGCCCAGGCCTGCTTTAAGATAAGGCCTCAAGTTTTTTTGGGGTCGAAATACATATTTAGCACTTCCAGCCAATCCGAAGAAAAGGTGACCCTCGAATGTCTCTTTCAGTGCGATCTCTACTTCATCACCGTTCAGGAGCGCAGAAATATCAACACTGTCCCTAATTTTTTCTCGAATTACTTTTTGTGGATTGGGCCTACGCATTCCGAAATCAAAATCGAGATCAATGAACCATTGATCGCTCAACCTTTTATTGGCCTGTATTCTATGTTTTGGAAATGATTTTGCCACATACTGGTCAGTTCCTTTTGTGAATTGAAAGGTTGGCCCAGGGCTATATCCTATCCCGAATCCCTTACCTGGTAAACTTATGTCAACAGCACTTTCTTCCTGAACCCTGGATAAAGTAATATTCCAGAGATATTGAGTTCTGAATTTGCCTACAATATCTTGAAGCGAATTACTTTGGTATGAAAACATACTCCAACCATTTCGCGTGGATGGAATTGAATCGGTAGACCAGTGCGCACAATGGGCGAATATTTGTGATTCAAAACGAACCAAATGTTCGAAAAATCGCTGAGGTCCAATTGTCATTAAGTATACTCTTTGTAGACGAATGTTATCCAGATCGTTGAGAGCACCATTGATGGAATCCCTTACACTTAATGTATTGGCAGTATCAACAGGGATAATTGCAAAACAATGGTCCAAGTGGGAAGATTCAGATAGCAATCTCTCTGTAACGTCTTCTATATCTGCTAAAGGAACAAGAACAAATACAATAGGATCAGTCGCATTTTTCTCTTTTGACCAATGAATTGTCCATGAATCTGCATTTTGACCCCATGCAGCTGTGATTAACATTGGCCAGATGATTAAGATCATTAATGATTTCATATTCTCTTGAATTACAAGTCAAATATGAAGAGCAGGGATGGGCGGTGTTCTTACAAAGCATGTGAAGTGAACAAATTGTCCGGTGGAATGAATGAGCTTATCCCAAGACAGCTTATAAGGCTTTAATGAATTGGACCGAAACCCCATCCTGCAAGGTGGCGCAGCTTGGGAAAATTGGCTCAGGCCACACCACTCATATACCGCACGAAATCACCTTCCAAAGAAAATACCTGCCGGTAGGCAGTAGCCAAGGTGTTCGACACTTGGCTGCTCAGGGTACCCAAAACAAAAAGAACGGCGAAAAGCGAGAGCTTTTCGCCGCTTCTATTGGATGGAGATGGTTCGATCTGGGGAAGTGCGGGTGACCCCGCGAGAACAATCCGATTTTCGGAATACACGATTGGGATTCAAACACAATCAACCATGAAACCAATCCGGGAAAGGCGATTTCAGTAGCAGACACATTCAATGTAGCCGCAATGTAGCCTCTTTCCATTGCGGTCAGGACCTCCGCTGTTTGGGGAATACGATACAACGATTTGGCTATGCGCAGGGCCCCGAAGAGCTTTGCGCACAGGTGTCGTCACAGCACTTTTTTATTTCAGAATCGCCTGTTCAATGATTTTATTCTGTGCTTGGTTCTGGACATGCTTAGAGTTTTCAAACAGTTTGCTTGCTTTCAAAGAGGGAAATATTTTCGACGCCCGTTTAAGCATCTTTTTTCCGGGGAAAAGAATGTCATTTTGGGCTGCGAAAATGGTCATTGGAGTGGTGATGGTTTTCGCCATGTTAGAATTGATAATTGGCAAGGGGGAAAAATCCATTTCAAACTCCGGAATTACCTTTTCAAGAAATGCCAAAGCAAACTCATCCCGTTGGGTGAAAAGGTTGGATAAGAATCGCTCCAGATGCTGCGTTTTTTTCGATTTCATAAACCTTTTCATGGGAAGAAAGACTTTGAACAATGCTCGAATGGGATTCCCATTCACAATGTAGGCCGGTGCAGACAAGTAGACCTCCTTAATTTTACTTTCATCATATTCAAGTGTTTTTAAAATCACCAATCCACCAAAAGAAAACCCCGCCAGCGTAACCGAATCTAGATTGAGCTTTTGAATTAGCTCATTCATCCATTTACCATAGGAATCATCTTTCATGCTGGGTCTGGTTTCGGCACTTTTGTTCGGCTGAGCAATTACATCTACTGCAAACACCCTGAATGACTTGTGCAAATTGGGATAGGTTTCGAGCGCAATGGGGGCGCAACCATTGGATCCGTGAACGAGTAGGATGGGTGGGGCAGAGGCTTTTCCTGCTGCAATGATGTTTGTCTTTCCAAAACTCGTTTCTACCCCAATGTATTCGTGGTCAATATTGAGGTCGCTGAGCTTTTGGTCGTATAGTTTCAGGATTTCGCTTTTGCCTTCCGGGGTTTTAAAAAGTGTCCTCATGTGTATTCAATTTTCCAGATGGGTTTTTACTGTAATTTTTTTGAGTCCGATTGCTGCAAAGCGCTTCCCATTGTCGTGAAGAGAAGGGAAAGATCATCATCCAATGATTTTTTCGCTGCTTTATCGAATGGACAACGCAAAGATGAGGTGAAAAGGAGGGGGAATCGTTCTGAAACGTAAATCCGAACTTTTTTGTGAGGCCTATTGGGCGGTGCATTGGATCAGATAGTGAAGTCTTTGACGCGGGAAAAGTGCAGGAATCACCTTTCTACTCTGGATGGACGATCGCTAGCCCAAGATTTCTTTACAGTAAGCCCTGGGGGTTTTTCCCATCATCTTTTTAAAAAAGACATTGAATACCGATTTGGAGTTAAAACCACTTTCATAAGCCAATCCAAGAATAGTCAAATGTTGAAGAGAAGGGTCAGCAACTTTTGATTTGAACGTTTCCAAACGGTAGGAATTGATGTATTCGGAAAAGTTTTGATCAAAACCTTCATTGAGCAACTGTGATAAATGGTTGGGAGGAATTTCCATCATTTCAGCCAACGCACGAAGGGTCAGTTTGGGATTGAGGTAAGGCTCTTTTTCCGACATCAAGGCTTTGAGTTGCTGCTTATATCGATCAACCAACCTTCCATCAAGCAATGGTTTTTTATATTTCTTCTTGGATAGATTCCAAGTAGTTGCTTTCCCAAAAATCGGATTCATTAATTCCTTAAAATGAGGACGCGCACGCAGGGGCTTGACAAGTGGCTCTGTGTACACCAGTAACACCAATGGTAACTTATAATCAATGGCTTGCTTCAATATTTGCAAAGCATCTTCATATTTTCCCATCCTCGTTTTTACAAGGATTAAAAAGTACATGGCGCTTCCGATCAAGTCTGTTTCTAACATGGCTTCCAGTTTGATGATGTATTCCTCGGTTTTTGGGACATCACCTAAGGCTGCATACGCCAGAGCCGTTCCACCTAATTTTGTTAACCCACCTCCTTTTTTGTCCGGAAGATTTTTGAAGTAGGCCAATGCTTCAGAAGGGGTTCCCTGGAGCAACAAAATCTCTCCAAAGTACAGAATTGGGAAAGGCATATCGGGTTGTATGGAGAGGCTTCGTTCAAAGTATGGAATGGCTTTTTCGTATTGTTCCTGTAGATAAAGATTGAACCCTTTGAAGTGAACAAGTATTGCTGAAAAAGGATCGAGTTGAAGAGCCTTATCAATGTAGTTGGAGGCTGCATCGAATTTACCTTCTACAGAAAGTAGATTCGCCATGGTTAAATAATTAATTTCGGTTGGCCGCAGTTCTATTGCCTTGACAATATGACGATAAGCACCCTCGAAATCCCAGTTTTGCCAACTACAAATCCAGGAAAGATTGCGTTGAGATTCAGATAGATTATCGTCTAGCTCCAATGCTTTATCAAGGAAAGGTTTTGCTTTGGTAAACGCTTCTTGGGCTGGTAAAAGTCCCATGGTTCCAAGGTAGGAGTAGCCTTGATTGATATCTAAATAGGCCAAAGCAAAATTCGGTTGGGCGGCAATGACTTCTTCAAAAATGGCAATGGCTTTTTCGGTACTTTCCTTTGTCAGTTTCTTTAAAAAGTATCTTCCCTTTAGAAAGAGGTGATAAGTCTCAACTGGAATATCAGGAACATCGACCAAGCTATTTCCTAATTCAAAATGGCCAAGATGTTCCCGCAACTTATCGGCAATCAACAAACTAATTTCATCTTGAACCGCAAAGATATCCTCCATCGACCGGTTGAAGGTTTCTGACCAAAAGTGAAAATCATCTGCCACGTCTATGAGCTGGGCGGTTATCCGAATTTTATTTTCAGAAAACCGAATACTTCCTTCTAAAATGGTAGAGACATTTAACTCTCGACCGATCTGTGAAATGGGAATGTTTTTCTTTTTGAAGAAGAAGGAAGAAGTTCGGGAAGTAACCTTTAGTTCTTTGATTTTGACCAAAGCATTGATGATTTCCTCGGTCATTCCATCGCTCAAGTACTCGTTCTCCTCGCTTGCGCTCATATTCACGAACGGTAGAACCGCTATGGTTTTATCAGATATATGAGCGCTTTTGTTCATTTAAGTCTACTGATACCCGGGTCCCAAATGGGCTACAACAATGTTTTAAATGCAATATACCCCCAGTAGTCAAAATGCGAAATACGGCATTGGCTAAACTAGAATCTGCACGAGGTTATGCGCATACCTCCTTCGATGGACACAAATTTGGCTTTAAACAAATCTTACCTGCAGATCATCGAATTGAAATGATAACTCCTTGGATTGATGTGCTTTCAGTGAAAGGAAAACAAATAGATGCCATTGTCCCATGCCAACTCAAGAACATCCACTAACAAAAGAAGACTGTTGCACAACCCCATATCCTCGCCCATCTTTCCGGCCGGAGTTGAATTTTCAATGGGTATTGCCTTCAAAAAGCGCTTTCGATCTGCTGTTGTACAGCCGACGGGCAGGAGATTATAGACCCGTTTCCCAATCCGTTCTCGAAATCAGCCCATTCACCTGATGCCCATTATTCACCAGCCTCAATACTTAATCATTTTCCGGGTCCCAATCTCTTCTCCATCCGAAAGAAGCCGCACAAAGTAAATCCCCTTTTCCAATGAATGCGTAGGGATGTGATGAAAATGAGACGCTTCGGTCAAGACCAAAGAGCCCGTCAGGTCATAGATCCTGATTTCCGTCAATTTCGTCTGGGATTCATTGGTGATCTGGATCTCGTCGGTAAACGGATTGGGGGAGAGGCGAATCGCAATGTCCTGGACAGGTAACTCTGGAGCGGAAAGGACCGTGCGCTGATAGGGGATCTCGCAATAGGGGACTTCCATCAACAAAATTCCATTGAAGTTGGCGGGAAAGCTGGTAAATCCGTTGTCGTAGTACAAGACGTATTCCATCGTATCAAAGGGAGAGTTCGCGACCGGAGTGCTGTACGCAAAAAACGGCCTTTGATTCAAGGTATCTGTATTCTGATCGATAAAACAGAGCGAGGTATACGTGCCGGCATTGGCTGTGTTGGTGTCGGTATACATTTTGAATACCACAACCGGAGAGTTGTTGATGACACTGTCCCTCAAGTCAAAAATGTAATACCGATCACATTCAAGTTGAGCCATTCCCGGCTTGGGCAGCACCGCCATCAACAATAAAAGAAGGATCCATCTCATAGCATTCGATTTATATACAAGATAGGGCTTTCTTTATCACATCTCTGTGTAGGTACCCTTGGACTTCTGAAGGTTGGAAATTTGAACTCGATTTTTGTTCCAAGGGTTCATCCCCAAACGCGTCACCGACTTCCTAATTACCCATCGACTACCTGTTATTGATGTTCCCAAAGTCCCCCAATGGTGATTTTCGGGTTGCATTCCCTTAGAACCTTCCTCACCCGAACAGCGACGGCCGCATGGCTCCATTTCAAAAAAGATGTACCACCGTATCCCGGAAGAATTTGGAAAAAAGACTCCGGAAAAACCACCCTCAATGGACCAGGATCAAAGGTTCTGCGATTGGGAGGTGGCTTTGGGAGACGAATTGCCAGGGGAAAGATTGAAAACCCTGTACAAAGAGCGCTACTGCCCCCTGTTTAGCTTTGGACATCGCTTTTCAAATGAGCATGGCCATGCGCAGACCTGATTCCCGGTACGGGAACATGAGCAAGCGGTGAAAAGGACATTGCGAAGGGGGAATGAATACCTGCCTTGAGCATCCGTCCAAAAAGGAGAAAAAAATGACCTGAACACTCCTGAAATAGAAGTAGGGCAACATCCAGAACATTATCAAAATGAAAAAAATATTGTACCGCAGCCTGATCCTTGCGGGAATGGGGCTAGCCATTACCAGTTGCAAGAAGGAAACCTTGGTTCCTGCTACCGAAGACCCCGTCGCAGTGATCGAAGCGCTCTCATTCTCGAATGCGATCGAAGTTGAGGACGGAGCGCTTGTCTTTGAGAATGAACAGCACCTCAACAAGACCCTCGAAGATTTGTCCCTCATGACGCCAATGGAGCGCATCGAGTTTGAAGATCAGCTCGGCTTCAGGTCTCAGGGATCCATCTTGTTCATGGTCAATGAAGCTGAAAATGCGCACCAGGAAGCCTTTTTCAAAGGCCTTGACCCTGACCTTGAAGTTGCAGAACTGGAAGCGATGGGCTACAACTACAAGCCGACCACAATGTATTCGGAGTATTTGGAAAAAGGGATTCTGAAGGAAATCATTCACGCAGACAACTCCCGCTCCTTCGAACTCGCGATTGACAACCCCCACCTGGAAAATGCCGTGAACGAAGAGGGGGTTGTGATTGTTGGTGACACAAAGATTACGCTGGAAGGAACGCTGGTAAAGGAATATTCCCTTTCAACCGGTCAATTGCTGGGGCAACATGCTGCCCATAAAGTGAACCTCAACGGCGAATACGATTTTCAAAAGAATGCGCGCCGTCCCGGTCACGAAGTTCAGTCAGGCAACAAATGGTGGATTTACGATCCCGGACAAAACAGCAACTACCGCTATTATGCCCAGGCCTATTTCCATTCGAGCTACACTACGCAACTCCTGGCCCAGACGTATTACTGGATCGCGCGTGCGGAGCAGAAAAAATGGGGCAATTGGGCCACGAGAAACGATTATACCCCGATTTGGGGAATCTCGGCCGCCTGGGCCTACGACTACTGGGTAAAATACAAAGGCATTACCGCCCCCCAAAAGCACACCAATACCTTTAACCCACTCCCCAATACCTACAACCGGCCCACATCACCCTATAACCTTTCGAATTTGCATACGAATTACACGGTGCGTTACATGTATCCGCACGGCACCTTTACGATTTCCTTGGGTGCTTTCTGGGAAAACCTTCGAATTTTCAACCATTCCTACGTCTTCAAATTTTCCGGCGGACCGAGTGGCTATAACTATACCGGTCAATAAGTATCGCCTACCATCTGGTACCCAACGTCAAATCCATCAATGGAAAACTCCCCGCTTGAGTGAAGTGGGGAGTTTTTTGTGTGCGCCTGACAGTTTGATTGATAGGGACCGCGCTTGGCTTTCACCTTTCGTTGATGTTCAATCGAGGACAATTTCGCCTTGATATTCTTTGTTGACGACCAAGATGGCATAGGGCAGTTGGGCTTCTGCCTGCTTTTCACCCTCCTCCACATCGTAGGACACTTCAATTTGGGCACCTTTCAGTTGTAGGTGATTGATTGAATATTGGGTAGGCTTCTTGGTTGCTTTTCCGATCAGTACGATCGCATATTGATTGGAAAAATCGATTCCTTCCGCCATTTCATTGCTTTGTCCAGCAGATCGTTCAAAGTACCGTTCAAATTCTCGCGCACTGGTAATTTTATGCTCCTTGATCTTTTTTCGATTCACCCCTGGCTTCAACGTATAGTTCCTCAATTCCTTATAGGGCACGTTCAAGTCCGCATTTTCGATGACTTTATCTTTGATGGAGATGCCTACGCCGGTGACGGTGGTTGTTCTGCGGTTATAGTTGAAGAGCAGCAATGGAACCGTCAGTTTTTTGGTCTTTTGGTGGGGCAACAGCAGCGCATCCGCATTGGGCAAATTTTCAACGGCTGAATAATAGGCATTGTCGAACAACTCGTTATTCGTTTTGTGCTTTCCGATTGGAATGAATAGGATATAGCACCTTGTCGTCGATGCCTTGCCCGTTGTAGTTCTGAGAACGGTATAATCCTCTTTTTTCAAGGATTCAATTTGAGAGGAAGTATTGGTAATGGTTACTCCCGTGGTGGTCTTGGAAAATCGGGGTAGGGTTAGAGAGCAGGACGACATGAATGAAATCATCAATAACCCCAGAATAGGTAGTGTAATTGAATTTCTTGCTTGGCTCATTTCTTCTCTATTTTCGGTTTGTATTTAAGCACCAACGGTTCTGAAAGAACAGTCAGTGGACTTTTAGTTTGACAATGCAAAGGTGGAGGAGAAAGGATGATGAATTGTCCTGAAATGAAATTTCGGACCTCATCGTGAGATTCAGGACTTTTTGAACGGGCTTAAATTTGATTCGACTTCAACCAGGTTTTCGGTGTCACCCCTTCGATTTTTTTAAAGAAGGCATTGAATACAGATTTGGAATTAAAGCCGCTATCGTAAGCCAGCCCCATAATGGTCAGATGGCTATTGGCTGGATTCAGGGCATTCTCTTTGAAGTGCTCCAAACGAAGCGTATTGATGTATTCATTGAAGTTCTGGCCAATTCGTTCATTCAGTAGCCAGGACAGCTTGTTGCTGCTAATATTCAAGTTTTCAGCCAGCTCGCGTAACGATAAAGATGGGTTCAGGAACCACTTTTCTTCCTGCATCCCTTTTTCAAAAACGTCTAAAACCATGTCGATTTCTGTCACCGACATCAAGGCTTTGGGAGGGACGATTTGGTTTGGTTTTTCAGGATCAGGGGGCAACAATTCGGTACAGAAAACGGCTTGCACCAAATCATGGAACCTCTGGTACGGGTGCAAGGGCTTCAGCAGCGGAATATTCATAAAGTTGATGATTTGACCGGTCCGCATCCCGATGTTTTTTTCCAAAAAGTCCAATGCCATCTCGTGTTTGCCCATGTGGACCAACAAAAAAAGTTGCCAGGGAAAAAGCGCCGCCCCAATGTCTTCTTTGATCATCAAGCCAGCCCGGCTGATGTCAATGTCGATTTTTTCTTCCGGATTGACCAGCTGGTACAGTACCCTGCATTCTTCGGGGCGCTCGGCCAAAGGGTTTTGATTTAAGAAGTCATTTAGCTGTTCGTACTCTTTGGTGAGAATCAAGCAAAATTGTTTCAACCCGATGGAGTGGGTAAAACTTGGATTGATACTCAAGGAGGCATCTATACATTCCAGCGCCTTGGTATAGTCTTCATTTTGATAGTGGATATTGGCCTTGGTAAAATAATGATTGGGGGACAAAGGGTTGATTTTCAAAATATTGTCAGCGTGCCGGAGGGCCTTTTCAAAATACCCCACCGCTGTATACAATTCGCATAAACCTTCCTCGGCTTCCGTGTAGGAGGGATTGAGTTCGATGGCTTGCTGAAAAGATTGATGCCCCTTGATGAAATCCCAATGGCCCCAAAAGTACAAGGTCGCCTGACCAAAATACCCGGCATAGGATTGTTGGTCCAGGTTAAAACCTTGGCTGAGATTCTTTTCGGACAACTCTAACATTGCTTTGTTGTTCCCCCATGACCCGTACATGGCATAGCTATACCCCAATCCGAAGAAAGGCAAAGAAAATGAGGGGTCAATTGCTACACATTGTTCGTAGAGTTCGACGGCATTTCTGATTCCTTGGCCATCCCACATGAGATGCTGATAGCGACCCTTCAGATACAGTTCGTAGGCTTCAATATTTTGCGTGGGCTTCTCAATGAGGTGTTCCTGAATTTCGAGGTGACCAAAATTTTCGCGGATCTGGTCGGCAATGTGTAGACTGATTTCATCCTGGAGGGCAAAGATGTCTTCCAAATCCCGATCGAAATTCTTTGACCAGAAGTGAGTGCCGTCATGGGTACTGACCAGCTGTGCCGTAATTCGAACCCTGTTGTTGGCTTTCCGGACGCTCCCTTCCAAAACAGTACTGACCCCCAACTGATCCCCAATGGTTCGTACATCTATATTTTTGTTCTTGAAGGCAAAAGAGGAGGTGCGGGCAATGACTTTTAAGCCCTTCACGGTGGTCAGGGCATTGATGATTTCTTCTGTGATGCCATCGCTGAAGTATTCGTTCTCAGGGTCAGCACTCATATTGACAAAAGGGAGAACCGCAATGGATTTACTGGATGGTGGAAGGAGTATAGGGGTGCTCATTTTCTACGATTCTTTATCGGTCCTTCAACGGACTGATATTGAATTTTCAATCGCTTTTCTTGTTGCTGACCACAGCATCACAATTTACGAATAAAAAGCCCCGATGCTATTGCCCTCCAAGCTGCCCGATCAGGGAACGCGCCTTTTCCAGGTGGAGGTCTCTGCCCTCCGCCATGTCCTCAAAAGAATAACGGATGGAGTGATCCGGCCAAAGGCCTTGGTTGCGGGTGTTTTGGAGCTCGCTGGGAGGATAAGCAATTAGGTAACGGGGAATACCGATCTCAATCTGAGAATTCGGCAGGGTGATGGTTTCCGTGGAGCCTCCCGCAAAGCCTTCGTATCGGGTCCCGGTTTCGGTCCCGATGACAATGGCCCCTCCATATTCCTTCAAATAGCGGGCCAAGGAGCTACCAGCCGAGAAGGTCTTGCCGTTGACCAGGACATAAATCGTGCCCTGGAAAGCCAATTTTGATGCCTTGGGCATCTTGTAGATCCGCTCCTTGCCCTCCCAAGAGTAAGTTTTCTTCAGATAAGAACTCTCGCGGGAAGGCTTCAAAATGAAAGGAACCATGTCATCGGCAAATTCATTGCGTCCTCCGGTATTGTCCCGCAGATCAACGATTAAATGTTTGACTTGACGCGCTTGCAGTTCCGAGAAAATGGTCTTGTACATTTTTTCCGATTTCACCTCGAATTTCTGGACCCGCCGAAAGTCAAAGGAGGGGAGGGTCAGCTGAGCGCGATCGTCCTCGTAAACCAGGTCGTAAAATCCGTCTGGTCCGTCGGGGCTGCTCTCCGGCTCCTCTGGCTGATATTTTTTCAGATTGGCCGCCTGTTCAGACCAGGTCAAGGCCTGTACAGAAGCCCTTTTTTCCACTCCATCTTCTCCCGCGTAGCCAATGTCAAACGTCTCGCTTTGGTCGATGTAAAAGAAATAAGAGAAGGGGAAGGTGGCCTCGATCTGGCGGTACGCATAGCTTTGGATGAACCCATCGGAAGGGGTCACCGCCAGCAGCGCATCCATGATGGCTTCGGTAGTCATTCCATTGATAGAAAGGATTTTGTCGCCGGGTTCGAATTGCTGAGAACCTGAATAATCCCGCCACACATGCAGATTCCCCGCGCAGTATTTGACCCGGATCGGAAGGAAAGGGAAGCTGTCATCCAGAATGCCCTTGTGCACCGCATCCTCCCAGGTTCCCAGGGCAAAATGGCCTTCGTTTGCGAGGGCACATAGTTGGCTGACTTGGGTGAAAAAGCTGAAAATGGAATAGGATTCCCCATCGACCTCTTCGATCACCTGGTTGGCCAACGCGTTGAATTCAGGATGGTATCCTGCCAGGGCCGGATTGTAACGCTCAATATTGACCAGCAAGAATTGCAGGTCCTCCACAGCCGCTGCCCGGCTGATGTCTTGGGCAAATGATCGAATGGGACCGAGGAGCAAGAGGACAAACAGGAGCGGCTTCATCTGAAATGTTTTCATTGCTTATACAGGTTAGTAGAAATGGTACTTCGCCTTGAAATCTCGAACCGGATCGCGGTGGTCTTGAAATGGGAGATCAAACCCGCCTTGATGACTCCCGATGTACCGGCGGTATTTTCCAGTGGAGTAGGGGCGATCTCCCGCTCGTCAATCAAGCCGACCGTCTGGTCGGAAATTCTGTTCTTCGGTACAGATATTAATAATAAGAAAAATGCCGCGGGTTAGCACTCCGGGCCTGATTAATTTCAGCATCAGAAGGCCCCAACCTGCCCTCAAGGAATCAGCAATGAGCTGTCCCCGTAGCTCAGAAACTGGTACCCATTGGCCAGGGCTTCCTCATAAACTTTCCGCCAGTCCTCGCCGATGAAGGCTGCGATCAGGAGGATCAGGGTCGAATTGGGCATGTGGTAATTGGTGATCAGGCCATCGCACATCCGGAAGGTATAGCCGGGGTAGAGGAAAATTTCCGTCTGGCCGCCAAGTTGGGATAGCTGCTGCCGGTCCATATGGTCCAGCACATTTTTCAAGGCGACCTGCTTGTCAACGGTTTTCAGCTCATAGGGATCATCCTTCCGGATGAAAAAGTCTTCGTACCCGTGCTCCAGCCGCACCCCAAACCAATAGAGGCTTTCCAGGGTGCGCATGGAAGTGGTCCCAACCGCAAAGGTCTGCGTACTGGTGAGCAGGGATTCCACCGTCGAACGCTGCACCCAGACCTGTTCGTTGTGCATGGGATGCTCTGCGATGTCTTCGGTTTTGATCGGTTGAAAGGTGCCCGCAGATACATGCAGTGTGACATATTCGGTCTGAACACCCTTTTCTTCCAACCTTTGAACAATCTCCTCCGTGAAGTGCAGGCCGGCAGTCGGGGCAGCGACCGCGCCGTCGACTTTGGAATATACCGTCTGGTAACGGTCCTTGTCGGCGGGTTCGACCTCGCGCTGGATATAGGGGGGGAGTGGAACCTTCCCGATTTCGGTCAGCAGTTCGGCAAAGCTCATACCTTCCCAATCAAAGGTGACTTCATCGGCGCCGGTCCGGGTCGCGGTGAAATCCAGCGATGGACTCTTCAGGGAGGTGCCAATTTTCCATTTTCGGGCGTTTCCGATGAGGCATTTCCAGACACATTGTTGCTCGCTGGCCATGACCTCTTCGTGCGCGGTGGAGGGGAGCAGCGGTTCCAACAAGAAAATTTCGATGCGGGCACCAGTTTCCTTGTGGAGGATTATCCTGGCGGGGATGACTTTGGTATCGTTGAATACCAGGGTCGCCCCGGGAGGGAGTTGGTCCACAATTCCTCCAAATTGGTGGTGTTCGATCTCGCCCTGGCGATAGACCAAAAGTTTGGACGTGCCCCGCTGTTGGGAGGGCTTCTTGGCGATCCTGGAATCGGGAAGTTCGTAGGAAAAATCGTTTAGCTTCAGGCTCATCTCCATTTTTTTCAATACCACTCGGCTCCGCAAATTATGATTTTACCAGCAACCGGTTCAACCTTTGCGGTTATGAATCTCTGAAAAACAGACGCTCCAATCCCATTCCATGGCTTTTTCCCCAGCCCCACCTCCTCAAATCGCTATCTAAACTGCCGCTCAGCCCAGCTTGACTATTGGCCCCGACCCCAACTCTCCTCTTGAGGTAGAGAAAAGAATTCGCGGGTAAGACCTTGGTTAATAGGTGGTTCAAGAATCAGAACGACACTTAGATCGACCTGGACCTTGAAAATATAAAACACCTTTTATACTTTTATAAAAGTACTTTCGTAATATCCAGGCAATGACAGATTTATTGAATGAATTGGGATACCTCGCGGGGGCTTCACGGTTTCGGAGAATCAGTGAAAAGCTGCAGCAAGATGGGGACAAGATTTACGCGGAGGCCAATATTCAATTCAAGGCGAGTTGGTTTCCAGTGTATTACGTTTTGGCGAAATCGGACCGCCCCCAAACGATTCTTGAGATCACCCGTCAAATCGACTTTTCCCATATCACCGTCAAGAACATTCTCCGGGAACTCAAGAAGGAGGAGTTGGTCGAAATCGGGCCCAACCCGAGTGACAGACGCTCTAAATTGGTGGGACTGAGCAAAAAGGGAAAAGCGCTCCAACAAAAACTGGAGCCTCTATGGTTGTCGTTTTCGAATACATTGCACAAGGTATTCTCGACCGGCCACCCGAACATGCTCAATATCCTCAACCGGCTGGATTGGGAGATCCACCACGATCCCCTCCATGAACGCATTCACCAATCCCAGGATGCAGCGCTCAAAATCATTGACTACCGGCCCAGTTTGAAAGGGGCCTTCTACGAATTGGCGGGGCCCTGGCTATTGAGCGTCATGGATGGCATATTGGAGGAGGATGACAAATTCACCTTGCACAATCCGGACAAAGCCTATCTGGAGACGGGGGGATTCCTATTTTTTGCCCAACTCAAACATGAAATTGTGGGTTGTGTGGCCTTGAAGCGGTTGGACGAAGAATCTTTCGAATTCGCCAAGCTGTTCGTGAACCCCAAGGCCAGAAAAATGGGGATCGCGACGCGGCTCATTGAACGTTGCGTGAGTCGTTGCATGGAAAATGACGCCCGGGAATTGTGGCTGCAAACGAGGCTGAGCATGCCAAAAGCGCACCAGCTCTATTACAAATTGGGCTTTGTTGATCGATCGGCGCCCCCGCAAATGGATGTCTTGGGGCGAACGGAAAAGGTCATGTGTCTTGAGCTGTGACCACGGGGCATTGAAGGGATTTATCTGGATTCGATTTGGCATACTATAAAAAGGCCAATGATCTCCGGTGACTTTTCATATTGCTGGCGGAGGGAGTGGGCTTCCCGATCAAATTCTCCCATCTCGAACCTGAGCTTTGGTCTCGCCATCAAGATTTAGTTATTTTTTCTCCCCCACCCATACCTCACCCCAGCGGTGGCATTTCCTACGAACACCCTTAGGAGCGACCTTCGAGATTCTTTGAATAGATCTCACCGGTAGATTGGAAATAGCTCAGGATTGGCTCCACCGTGAAGTTGTCGGCTTGGAAGCTGCCTCCTAGAGAGAGCGGGGTTTTCATGGCGATGATTTCTTCAAAGTGGAGCGGGGAATCGGTGGCGCTGGAAAATGCCTCGTAAATACGGGAATCGTTGAGGTAGGGAATCATGCCGTCAGGCAACCACCGGCCCACGAAGTTCAGAAGTTTGATTTGGGGACTGCGCTGGAGGGTCACATGGAAGGGATCGACAATCGAAATCTGACTGGCCATTCCTCTGCGGTGCAAATCCTCGCCCAAAATCAGGAACGCCATTTTGTTCATGCCGAGGAGGGTGTATTCGACATTTTGATCTAGTAAAAAATTCCAATGGTGGAGGATAGGAGAGAGGCGGGTTAATTGTTCTCCGAAGAGATAGAAAAAGCCATTTTGAAAATAGCCGACTCCGATTTCTCCAATAAGCCTTTCCCAGATGGATTGTTGGATGCTTTTCTCAAATCCAATGGAGCATTTCTCCTCCGGACTGGAGGAGGCTCCCATCCCATTGACAAAGTTCAGAATCGTTTCGTTGGCCATGTTTTCTGATCAAGTTGCTTCTTGGAGAGGAAGTTAGAAAGATCAAAGGCCAATGCAAACCACGGCCTAAACGATCCGGACCAGGGCGTCGTCCGTTGCTACGGACATAAAAAAGCGGCCCGGGCCTACGCCCAGGCCGCTGATGTTCTGACCGATGACGGTCCCCGGTTAGGAGGCTTTCCGGGCCCGAAGTGAAGACTCAATGGACTTTTGGAATCCCTTGACCGCATATACAGAAGCGACCAAAGCAAGCACTACCCTGACCCAGTGGAGGATCAGCCACAATTGCAATTTGCTGCTGGCTTCGCTGGCCGTATAGCTCTGGTCCATGAATCCGAAGTTGACCGGGATATGGTACACACTGGTGATTCCATTGATGAGGAGCAAGGCGATCAGCACGATCCTCCAGGCACTCCTGGAGGGCTTGTCCCCTTTGGTTTTGACGAAGAGGTAAATGCTCAGAAAGAGGGCCGGGACCAAGGTCAGCCCCGCGCCAGGCAAAAAGAGCGGGAATTTGGCGGCAAAGTCCTGCATGAACAGAACCGGATCCATTTGAGGCCAATAGACCCCGTAGGAAATCGAGATGTTGAGGATGAATCCCAGGTAGGCGGCGGTCGTGATGATGGCAGCGATGCTTAACTTCTTCATGATTGAATTTTTGTCGTTTAAAGTTGAATTCAACCTTTAGACAAATTCAATCCTGATGTGTAAAGACATTGAACAGATCAGTTCAGATTCAGTCGATTTTTCCAGTTGTGGTCCTCCAAAAGCTCGACCAAGAAGTTCTTTTTCTCGAATTCGGTCTTGTAGCTGTGGTCTCCGTGCAGTTCAAGGTATTTCAACTCCGATTCATCGGCCAAATAGTCGGCATCCTCCTGAAGTTGTTGCCTGAACGTCGAGTATTCCGCCCGGTTGTACAACAGCGATTTGGCATTGATGATCCCGGTTTCAAGGTTGACAGTCACCTTTTTGCGGCACCGGCAAGGATTGCTTTTGTCCACCAGACCGCATTTTTGCTGCATAAATGTGACGAGGTCCTTTCTGGCCTTGCTCAGCTTCATCCTAAAATTCGCCTTGCTGATTCCCATGATCTCAGAACCAATGGTATGGTTGGCCCTGAAAAGCTCCCCAATAATGAAAATCATGCGTTGCTCTTTGGTCAGGCACAGCAGCATGCCGGACATACAGGTCAGGCGCGTCTCTTTGATGAACTCCCGTTGCTCTTCCTCCTCGTTTTTGTTGAGGTGGACATTGGGAATGGCATCGAGGGTTTTTCCATACTGATTGAAATTTTGGGTCGCCCGGAGTGATTTTTTCTGGTCATTGAGAAAATGGTTCCGGACAATGCGGTAGGCCCAGGTTTGGAAGGAGCTGTTGAAATTGAAGTTTTGAAGGTTGGAAATGATTTTGATCAAGGCCTCCTGGCTCAAATCCTCGGCATCATGGGGATTCCCCACCATTTTCCAGGCCAGGTTGAAAATGAAGGGTTGGTGCCGCTCCACCAACTCATTGAGCGCTCGTTTCTCCCCATTGAGGGTTTGTTGGACAAGTTCCTTGTCGGAGAGCTCAAGTTCGCTGGACGGAATGAAGGGATTCATGGAAAAAGCTAAGTGTGAAGCCGGTCAACGGTCCCTTGAAGTTAGGACAAGAATTGAAAGGAAACAGGATTTTTGGCGGGGAAAATGCTCTTTTTATGAGGCTTGAAGGGGAGAGGCAATTGAATCTTTGGGTAAGATTGCTCTCAGGCAGGAAGAGCCTCATTCTCAGACGTATTTCAGAAATAGGGAAGTCAGGATCAAAAACCTTTTCGATTTTTGACCCTGACTTCCCCGACCACCAATGTCATTTGAACGGATTGCTGTACTTCGGGTCCGTGGTCACGGTGGCATCGGTCAGGGTATTTAGGAAGGCGATCAAGGCTTCCTTTTCTTCGTTGGTGAAGTTCTGCTTCCGCGGGACTCCGCCCTGCGGACCATCGTCCACCGTACTCAAGCGGAAATGCAGGCTGGGATGTTGCTTCACGCCATCGTTGTAGTGGTCGATCACCTGCTCAAGCGTCTGGAAGCGGCCATCGTGCATATAGGGAGCGGTCAAGGCAATGTTCCGCAGCGAAGGCACCTTGAATTTGCCCATGTCGCCGGCATTGCCGGTGATCTCACCCTTTCCATTGTCCGTTTAGACCAGTTCCAAACCGTTGTTCTTGGCAAAGTCATCCTCCAGGTTGATGTTGCCATTTCCCGGCGCGATCATGGCGGGGGTGGAATGGCAATAGAAACAGTGCGCCTGGTGGTCGGTATTGCTGAAAAAGATGTCCTTGCCGAGGGTTTCGCGGGGAGAGAAATTGGGCAAGGGGGGATCCTCATCCTCAAAATACGGGTAGCCAGCCTGGCGCATGCCTTCGTCGTACTTAGAATTGTAGGAGACAATGGACCGCACGTATTGGGCCAGGGCCTTGGCCACCCCCGAAGAGGTAATCGCTTCACTACCAAACGCATTGCGGAAGAGGACCGGATAGTATTCCAGACCCTGCAACTTGGTTTCCAGGGCGCCCAGTTCCATGCCCATTTCCACGTGGTCTTTCACGGGAAGCAAGGCAAATTCTTCCAGGGTTGCCGCCCTTTCATCCCAACCAAAACGCCCAGCCTGGTAATACCGGCTGTTGATGAGGCTCATGGCATTTCTGCGGGTCTTTTGACCGTTCAGGCCCGTGCTGAACCGCTCCGTATCCGCAAATCCAGAGCTTTGCCGGTGGCAAGAGGCGCAGGAAATGGTATTGTTGGCGGAGAGGTTGACATCGTAGAACAATACGCGGCCCAGGGTGGCCCCCATGTCGGTGACAGGATTGCTGGTAGGCGTATTGTCAAATTCCGCTAGCTGTTCTTCGTCCCGGAAATTCGGGGGCAGATTGGGATTGGCATAGTTGTAGGGGTTAGCAGTCAGGTTCAGGCTATTTTCCAGGATGGCAAGGTCCGCCTCGGAAAACTTCTCCGTGCTGAAGGTGCCCACTTCTTCCACTTCCATTTCATCCTTCCCACAACCGCTGAACACCACCACCACAAGTAACAGGCTCAGGACTCCCACTTTCGCAATATTCATCATATCCTCCTTTTTGTTTTTCTGCTTTCTTTTACCACTACGCATTGCCCTGGAAATACCCTACCCCTGCGGTATTCAAGATTTTAGGTAGTCTGTTTGGGCGGGCCGTTTTAAGAAATGAGGGAGGCAAAAGCATTCCGAATCGTCGTGATGCACGCATCTAATCTGGGGTTGGGAAAGCAGATGTTAGAGGAGGAGGGTACGGCAAATAGTAGGAGGGGGCTGACCAGCCCGATAAGAAGGAGAGAAAGAAAAAAGAACGGATAGACACAATTCTTGATGGAAACTAAAACCCTGTAAGCCAACGCCAACTACGGTTTCAAATACTCCATCGTAGCCAGCTTGTCCCGGTAGTTTTGCTCAAGCACCTTCGCAAAGGCGGCTTTGTCCTGCCGCAGCAAGGCGATGGTTTCCCCGTCGACGATGGTGGGGTGGATGTCCCGGAGGTGGCCATCGCTCCAGAGCGCCAGCTCGACCAGGATGGGGGTCAAGGCCAATCCCTTGTCCGTCAGGAGATAGAGATTCGTCTTTTTGTTGTGGGGACGCTTGGTTTTCAGGATGATACCATGCTCTTCCAGGAGTTTGAGCTTGGCCGAAAGGATATTGGTCGCGATGGCCTCATCACTTTCCGTAAAGTCTTTGAAGGTCTCTTTGCCCTCGATCAGCATTTGCTTTACGATCACCAAAATCCACCGGTCACCCAAAACGTCCAGGGCCGAAGTAAACGGGCAATCACATCTGAATTCTTGTCCCATAGCTCAACCAAATAAAAATATTGCTTGCATGTTGAAAGTCATTTTGTATTTTTGCTTGCATAACAAAAGTAAAAATTGTTCCCCATACCACAAAATCACCGAGAGAATTATGAGCAACAAAGAAACGGCATTCGCATTTGTCAATGAGGCCCTGTCCAATCAGGATGCATCGGTCATTGGAAAAATCACGCGGCAAGATCTGATTCAGCACAATCCTTTTGTTCCCGATGGGCTCGAAGTCGTTGTGAATCATCTATTTCCGGCATTGGAAGCAGCAGGGACCCACGCGGAAAGCATGCGGGTGATCGAAGATGGGGACTATGTGGTCATGCACAACCACTGGAAGAATGCGAGCCCGTTTGGCAATGATGAGATGGCAGCGTTTGACATTTACCGGTTTGATGAAGAGGGGAAAATCGCCGAGCATTGGGAT
Organism: uncultured bacterium; assembly: GCA_963923035.1. Lineage (GTDB taxonomy): Bacteria > Bacteroidota > Bacteroidia > J057 > JADKCL01 > CAWUKT01. The sequence continues at coordinate 26,034 of CAWUKT010000047.1, read as the reverse complement.
GCCCTCCAACCGAATGCGGGCTCCAATCCGTCCAATAGAACCATGTTTGATGGCCCCACCGAGATAACGGATTTGGAGAAAACGGAAGAAAACAAGGCCAGGGCCGAAGCCTTGTTCCACGTGTTGATCCATGGCACCCAAGAGGAAGCCGTTGCAGCCGTGATCTCGAATTTTGAACCGAATTACAAACAACACAATCCGACGGCGGGTGACGGTTTGGAGGGCTTTACCGCAGCCATGCCTACAGAACAATGGGTGTTCACCAAGCAGCACAAGGTATTGGGGGAAGGCAACTTCGTGCTGTCCATTGCCGAAGGAACCCACAAAGGCATCCCTTCCGCCTTTTACGATTTGCTGCGGTTTGAAAATGGCAAAATCGTCGAGCACTGGGATGTCATTCAACCCATTCCCACCGAAAACCTGGCCAACAGCAACTCCATGTTCAATTTCAAATGATTCAAGCAATGAAGAATACCATCATTACCGGTAGCAGCAGCGGATTTGGCCTGAAGGCCGCCAAAGATTTTGCCGAAAAAGGCCACCAGGTCTTTGCCACCATGCGCAATCCCAACGGCAAGAACGCATCCGCAAAGGCGGATTTGGAGGCCCATTCCTCCCTGATCAAAGTGGTCGAAATGGATGTCACCGATGACGCATCGGTCCAGGCGGCCATGGCCAGTATCCATGCGCATTCAGATCAGATCGACATCCTGATCAACAATGCGGGGATCATGTACCTGGGCATCACGGAAGCATTCAGTGTGGAACAAGCCCGCTTCCAAATGGAAACCAATTACTTTGGCGCCATCAGGGTGATGCAGGCGGTATTGCCATCGATGCGGAAGGCAGGAGCGGGCTTGATCATCAATACTTCTTCTTTGGTCGGCCGGATGTCGCCTCCGTTTTTCGGGACCTATACGGCCACCAAGCACGCACTGGAAGGGTATGCCCAGGCCTTGCGATATGAGGTTTCACCTTTCGGAGTCGATGTCGTCATGGTTGAACCCGGCCCATTTGGAACCGGACTCCTAGCTTCCGGTCGGGCTCCGGCCCACAGCGAAGTCCTGGAATCCTACGGTGAATTGGCGGGGGTTCCGGCCGCGATGGGGGCCAACTTCGCGGAAATGCTCCAAAGTGAAAATGCGCCCGATCCCCAATGGGTCGTGGATGCCTATTTGAAATTGGCGGAGATGCCCTTTGGCGAGCGTCCGACGAGGACCGTCGTAGGCATCACCTGGGGGGTAGATGAGATCAATGAATTGACCCAACCCATCCAGGACCGGGTATTGCAGGAAATGCAGCTCGAATCTGTATTGGGCGGCGCTTCTGGATAAGCCCGCTGCATTTCAAAGTCTCCCGGCATGGGAGCCCCAAGGAAACCCCAGCGAGAAATCGTCAGGGTTTTCTGCATTTTGGGTGGAATGGGAAGAACCAAGAAAAGGACTGAACACTGAGCTCCTTGATTAGTGGGACGAACTCGCCCCGGCCCCAGCGTTTGTTGGGGGCCGGGCAATGGTTAAATTGGCGTGGGACTTCCCCCATTGATAATGCAGTTTTTCCCTTCACTATGAAGCCAATCCTTTTCGTTCTGCTGTTCTGTTTCCTCTCCGGCTGCCACGCCCAGCAATTCTATGTGGGGACCTATACCGATGGCGAGAGTCAGGGGATTTACCAATACGAGCTGGGGGCAAAGGGCGAATTGAAGCAAAAGGGATTGGTGGCGCAATCGGAGAATCCATCGTTTCTGGCGATCGATGGGGGCGGGAAATACCTCGTCGCGGTCAATGAGATCGACCGCAACAATACCGGGACGGTAGAGTCTTACCGGATCACCCAAAGCGGCTTGGAACTGGTCAACCGCAGTACCAGCGGCGGGGCGCACCCCTGTTTTGTGGCCATCAACGAGGAAGGCTATGTGCTGACGGCGAATTATACCGGGGGAAATGTGGGCCTGCTACAACTCAATGCCGAGGGCGAATTGAGTCCGCTGCTCGATCTGCAACAGCACCGCGGCCAAGGGACCACGGAACGGCAGGAGGGGCCCCATGCCCACTCGGCCTGGTTCGCTCCAACGGGCAACCAGGTGATTGCGGTGGACCTCGGGACCAACCAGCTGTGGTTTTCCCAGCTGGACCCTGACCGGCAGAAATTGATCCCGGACGATCCCCAAACCTTGGCCATGCAGGCGGGGGCCGGGCCCCGGCACCTCGCATTTCACCCGAATGGGAAATGGATCTATGTGGTCAATGAGTTGGATGGTTCGGTGGCCTTGGTGGAAAAGACGGGGCAAAATGGGTACCTGATTCGTTCCCGGATCTCGACTTTACCGGAAGGCTATCGGGAGCCGAATACCTGCGCCGACATCCGCGTGTCGCCGGATGGAAAATTTGTCTATGCCTCCAACCGAGGCCACAATTCCATCGCTATGTTCCAGGTAGAGGAGGAGGGAGGCTTGAAAATGCTCGGCCACGAATCGACACAGGGCGCGTGGCCCCGCAATTTTTCCCTTTCCCCCGACGGCAATTTCCTCCTGGTCGCCAACCAGCACAGCAACAACATCGTTGCCTTCTCGCGGGACAAGATCACCGGAGGCTTAGAATACGCCGGTCAAATAGACGCTCCGACTCCGGTTTGTATTCTGTTTGCCCCCAATTGACGCATTTCTTTTCCATCCTCCCCTCAAATAAGACCCAACTTCCTCAATTCAAATGGCGGTACTCACTGGGACTAAAGCCGGTTTTGGACCGAAACAGGTTGCTGAAATGCTGCGGATACTCGAAACCCAACGAATAGGCGATGCCGCTGATGGTATCGGACGAATTGAGCAGACTACTCTTGGCCCGTTCAATCAAAAAGAAGTGAATATGTTCCAAGGTCGTTTTTCCCGTCTCCCGCTTGAGCAAATCACTCAGGTAATTCGGAGATAGGTTGAGTTGCCGCGCGCAAAATTCGACACTGGGAACCCCATTCTGGTGCGCTTGATTGGTCTCATAATACTGGATGAGAAAGCGCTCGAATTTGGAGACGGTGTCGCTGTTCAAATTGGTCCTGGAATAAAACTGCCGATCGTAAAACCGCAAACAGTAATCCAAAAACAACTCAATATTGGACACGATCAGGTGTTGGCTGTGCCGGTCCAGCATCTGACTGTACTCCTTGACGATTTTCTCCAGGAGATCTTCAATCGAAGTCCTTTCCTCATCGGATAGGTGGAGCGCTTCATTGGAATCGTAATGGAAAAAGGAATATTTGTTCATTTGATCCGCCAACCCCGACTTCCGAAACAGATCGGGATGGAAGACCAAGGTCCAGCCGTTGGGATCGATTTGCTCATCGGCCGCCGGATTGTTTTCAAATTCCATGACCTGGCCGGGGGCCGTAAACACCATGGTTCCTTCCTCATGGTCATAGGAACTCCGGCCGTAGGAGAAGGAGCTGCAGACATTGGAAGACTTGAAAATGATCGTGTACAGGTGGTTGATGATCTTGACTCCCTGCATTCCCGCGGTCGTCTTCAAATCCTGGTTGTGTATGACGCTGACAAGTGGGTGCTTGGGCTTGGGCAGCGCTCCCATTTGGTGCATCTCGGAGATCTTATGTATTTCAATCGTCTGTTTCATGCCACCCTTTCATTGATGTTCCCGATGTTCATTTCCATTTGACTAGCCCACATACCGATCATAAAATTCTTCGAAAGCATCCAACTGAAACTTATTGGCGTCTTGCGAAATTTTGGCCTTCGGTGAACCCACCTCAAATCCGTGGTAGCCGCCTTTAAAGACCTTGAATTTGACCGGGACCGATGCCGCTTTCAAGGCTTCAATATAGGCAACGTTTTCATCATAAAACGGCTCCAAATCTCCCACAAAGCTAATCGTCGGCGGAAAATCGCTGTAATCCTCATTCAAGGATGGAGAAGCATAGGAGGGGACGTCGCCCTGGATGTCTCTCAAGTACAGCCCCCACGCCCGCGCATTGATTTTGGAGTCCCACATGGTCGAGCCCTGCATTTGGGAGGACTCCGTGATCATCCGGTGGTCGATCATGGGATAAATGGGCATCTGGAATGCGGGCTTGATCACGCCGGTGTCCCGGACTTTCAGGGTGATCGCCGCGGTCATGCCACCGCCCGCGCTGTGCCCGGCAATGATGATATTGTTGGGATCGATGTTGAGTTTTTCGGCGTTGTCACGCATCCAAAGCAGGACATCGTAGCAGTCGTTGAATCCGGCGGGAAACGGGGCTTTGGGAGAGAGGCGGTAGTCGGGGGAAAAAATGGCGACGTTCCTTCGCTCCAATACGTCCTTGTAGAACACATTGGCCATTTCAGGAATCCCCATCATATAGCCGCCTCCGTGAAAATAAATCATCGCGGGAAGCACTTCCTTGGCCGTACCGGCCGGCCGAAATTCCCGGGTCCGAATCTGATGCCCCTTGGTATGGGTACTCGCAACAGTGTGCGTTTCGTTGATCGCGCCTTTTACCTTTTGCCCCTTGGTCATGCGAACCAGGCCATTCATGATTTTGAGGCCCCATTTCTTTTGGTTCATGGAAACCAGGAATCTGAATTGGCCATATTGAGCTTGCAGCTCTTTGTCGTGCATTTCTTTTGTTACTGTCATGCCTGTACTTTTTATGGGTGAAGGACAGGAGTCAAGTAAATGCCTGGCAAATACAGGGACTAAAGGATTTCAATGGAACTTGAAAGGATATTACTTTTTTGCCCATTTGACCCGGGCAAATCGAGACATTTCCTTCTAAATCATGGTATTCTGGCCTTTTATTTCAAACTTCGCCCGTCACGTTTTCCTTTTTCGTCACCAACACCAGCACCCCATGAAAATATCTTCGAATTTCGACAGCGGAAACATTGAAGTGGTAGCCATCTCCGAAGGCGGTCAGATTGATTTGCGCATCCCCAAGGATACGAAGGCGGATTTTTCCCAGTGGTTCCATTTTAGGCTATCGGGGGCGAAGGGGCAGGCGTGCAAGATTTCAATCCTCAACGCCGGGGAGACCTCCTATCCGGAGGGTTGGAAAGACTACAACATCTGCGCTTCCTACGACCGGGAACACTGGTTTCGGGTGCCAACCACCTTTGTCGAGGGGATGCTCGCTTGTGAACTTACCCCCGAGCACAATTCGATGTTCTTCGCCTATTTCGAGCCCTTTTCCTATTCCCAACACCTTGCTATGGTGCAATCCGCCCAGGATTCCACTCTGTGCCAGGTCGAGGTCATCGGGGAAACCGTGGAAGGGCGCGACATTGACATGCTTGTGATCGGTGAGCCCGCGCCCGGCAAGCAGAAGATCTGGATGGTGGCCCGTCAGCACCCCGGTGAAAGCATGGCGGAGTGGTTTGTGATGGGTTTTCTGGAGAAAATGCTGGAAGAAACCGACTCTGTTTCCCGAAAGATTTTGGAGCAAGCCTGTGTGTACGTCATCCCCAACATGAACATTGATGGTTCCATTGCGGGCAATCTCCGGGCCAATACTGTCGGTGCCAATTTGAACCGGGAATGGGAAAATCCAAGCCTCGAGCGCAGCCCGGAAGTCTTCCATGCCCTGGCCCAAATGGACGCGATCGGCGTGGACCTGCTGTTGGATGTGCATGGAGATGAGGCCCTGCCGTACAATTTCGTGGCTGGAAGCGAGGGGATTCCGAGCTATGACAGCTACCTGGAAGGCCTCGAAAACAAGTTCAAGGCCTCCTGGATGGCCACCTGCCCCGATTTTCAGGATGTCCACAAGTACGAGCTCGATGCTCCGGGTACCGCCAACATGACGGTCTGCTCGAACCAGATCGGGGAGCGCTTCCATTGCCTGTCCTATACCATCGAGATGCCCTTCAAGGACAATGCGGAAATGCCCGACACCCGTTACGGTTGGTCGGCCGACCGCTCCATCGAACTGGGCAAGTCCGTTGTATATCCGGTACTGGCCGTGCTGGGAGACATCGAGCCCCAGACCTGATTTCAACCGGTACTTTTTGCACCTGGCCCCGGGAAGCGGACCGTAGCCTAGACAGTTCCGTCACTTCGTACAATTGCCCCCCAACAGGACCTTGGGAGGGCTAGATTTGTACCGTTCAAGTAGAAAAGTGGCCTGCGGATGGAACCGGAGAATGCCGATCAACATTCTTCGGATTTACAGCCTCAAGCAAACTAGCTGACTTGACATTTAAGACCTTTAATATCACAGCAGGAAAGGGATGTCCATGAGCAAGGCATCCCTTTCCCTTTTTGGGAGGCGGAGATTTTTGGCGGGGAAATGCAGTTGACCCGGAATTGCGCACCAATCCCTTGACAGACCCTACATTTCACACAATCGGTCTCAAAAAGTGCTTCCAAAGGACTAGATTCGTGCCATACAAACCCCTAAGAGGGAGTCCCGATGCGTTGGGAAGCCCTACTGACTAATCATTTCAGGCAACCGCAACCATTGATACATGAACAATGTCCGATTCATTTTGGTACCCAAGTCGCCCCCTTCTGACCCACCCATCAGAACCCCAAATGCACTACGGCTTGGGCCTCTAATTTTTTCCGGCCCTGACCAACCCGCCGCCGTTGGAAGCGCCGATTTTCCAGTAGACGATCTTCAACCCCAACAATCGGATTGACATTTCGAGCCATCCGGCCGACGCCGGCTGGGTGGCCCTCAATGGTCATTTGATCGAGCGTTTCACGGTGAACCGACAGCAGTGTCCCCGAAACGACTCGATTCTATGGTGGAGACCGTCTGATCTGGCGGTCTCTTTTTGGTTTTGGAATGGGCAATTTATTTACCTTTGGGAGCTCTGGATACCCCTGGTGATTTTTATCAATCAATTTCAATTTGCAATGAACATTTGTAGGCTATTTTCTGTTGCCTTGATTTTGCTATTGTTTTCGGGGCATCTACGGGCAAACAACGAACCCATCCCCGGATTTTACGAATTGTCCGACTCGGCCAAGAACGAGGCCTTGATCGACTATTACGAGAATGGCCCGGGCGGACAAGCGTCGCCTGAATTGTTGGCGCGGGCACAGGAATTGTTGGCTTTGTGTAAGTCCGGACCCTATGTGGAAGGGATTGCGCTTACCAGGCTCCAGGTCATGATGCAGCACAAGCAGTTGGGGCACCGGGATTCGGTGGAGCATTACCGGGTGATCGTTGAGGAAGAGGACTTTTCTCACTTGAATTGTGTTGATCAGCAGCTTTTTCTCATCGCATCTTCGAATCATTTGGAGCGGGCCGGGAGAACCGATGAAGCCATGACCCGGGCCTTGAACGCGATTGAAGTAGGGGAGGGCTGTCACCAGATGCTGGCCTTTTCGTACAGTTTGGTCGGGGGAATGCTGAGTGAAATGGGGCGCTATGAAGAGTGTATCCCTTATTACATGGACGGCATTGCCCATGCGGAGCTGAATGTCCGGGCAGATTCCGTTGGCTTAGCGAATACATTGTCCAACCTCTCCATGGTCTATTCTGATTGGGGCAAGCAGGACTCTTCCTATAAATATGCCCTTCAGGCAGTGCAATTGAGAGCGTCGCCTTTGACGCTGTTCCGGATGGCAAACTGGTACGCCGACAATGGGCTTCCCGACGAAGCCTTGGCGATGCTGTTTGAAGCCGAAGAAATGATCAACCAATCCGGGACTTACAGCAAGAGAAGCTCGCTCAATCGCTATTTTTCCAAATGCTACCGGCTAAAAGGGGACCATGAAAAAGCTGTGGCGTACGCCGAGAAAGGCCTTGAATTGTCGATTCAAATGGGCAATATCGCCTATGTCCGGGTGGCCTACACGACCTTGGTTCAGGCCCACCTCGGAGAAAATGCCCGGCTCGTGGACAGTCTGCGCCACTACGATGAAGAGATGATTGAAGTGGTGACGAAAAAATCAACCCTGGACCTCGAGCGGAAGTACGAGTCGGAGAAAAAGGAAAAGGACAACCTGGCCTTGAAAGCGGAACTCAAGGATAAAACCATCGAATCGTTGCAGACCCGGAACCTGATCGTCCTGGCCGGGGTCGCGATTTTGATCATTGCTTTGCTCGTCTATCTGTGGTCTGTGCGCCGCCGGATCAAGACCCGCGGCAAAATTTCTGCGCTCCAAAAGCAAGCTGCCAGCTTGCAGATGAATCCCCATTTTTTCTTCAATGCCCTCAATTCCATCAACCTCTTCATCGCGAAAAATGAGAAGGACCAGGCGCGGGTATACCTGGACAATTTTTCCCGGCTGATGCGCCTGACCCTGCAAAACAGCCTCCAGGAAACCATTCCCCTGGAAAAAGAGTTGGATTACCTCAAGAATTACCTTCGCCTGGAGCAGCTCCGAATGAAAAATTTCGACTTTGAATTCGACGTCCCCGAGTCCTTACTCGGTTACAAGATTCCGGGGATGTTAATCCAGCCTTTGCTGGAAAACAGCCTCTTGCACGGGTTCAAGGAAATTGATTACCATGGCCAATTGAAGATCAAGGTGCGCAAGGCGGATTCGGTCCTCAAGATCGAAGTGCTGGACAATGGAAAGGGAATGAACTCCTCGCGGGCGGAGGTCATGGTGGCCGATTTGGAGAAAAAATCGCTGGCCCTGGACCTCCTGGTGAAGCGGATTGCTTATTTTGGCGCGTCTCATTCCGGAATTGAATTTGGACGGGGCATTCCGCAGGGAGACTTCCCGGGAACCCGCGTTGCGTTTTCACTCCCTGTAATCGACTGAACCCATGCTCACTGCGATCATCATAGACGACGAATCCGATGCCCTGGAACTCCTGGCCCTGACGCTGAAGGACCATTTTTCCTCGGAGATCAAAATTTTGGGCCAATCCACCCTGTTTGACGAAGCGTTCTTGTTGGTGAAGGAATTTCAGCCCGATGTCCTGTTTCTGGACATCGACCTGGGAGGCGGCCGGTCGGGCTTCGATGTCGTCGAGCAACTCAAAGTCCTGCGAAATCCCCCGAAAGTGGTCTTTACAACTGCTTTTCAGCAGTTTGCCATCAAGGCGGTCCGGGTCCAGGCCTACGATTATTTGCTCAAGCCCGTTTCCACCTTGGACATCAAGAATTTGCTGGAGCGGTTAGCGGAAGAATCGGACCATGGGAGTGCGGCCGTTCGGAAGGGCGCGGGACTGGTCATCAATACCACCGATGCCCTGTACAAGCTCGATTTGGCCGACATCATTTACTTTCAAGGCAACGGCAATTATACCGATGTCCACGTGAAAGACCGGCCGAAGCCGATCCTCAGCACGGTCACCCTCAACCAATACGAAGCCGAAGTTGGGATGGTCAGCAATGGCTTTTTCCGCACCCACAAGTCCTTCCTCGTCAACCTGGCCGAGGTCAACCACATCAAGAAGTCAGCCCTGGCCCGGGAGGTGGTCCTGAAGAATGGAGTACACGTCAAACTTTCCCGCCTCCGGGCCAAAGAGTTCATGGAAGCGTTCCTGGCGTGATATTCGTTGCGTTCTCCCCATTCCGATGGAGCCCTGCCGCTACCCTCATTTCACTTCAATTCCCCCTTGGCAAAGGCGTAGGAGCGTCCCAGGATATGCTTGGCCACTTCCATTTCGGAGGCATTCCTCGGCGCGTATAACATCACAATGTTCGGCGGCAAAATTCCCCGCTTGATCATCGGGTGCCATTCTCCCCAGCCGCGTTCAATCATCTTTTCGGCGTCGCTCTGGGGAGACCTCTTTCCCGATCTCCCCCCTGCCAATTGCAAAAATGGGAGATTATCCCAAGATTGAGCGCCGATGCAGCCTCCAGAAGCCTCCAAAACGCCCCGGCCCAAGGGATTGGTCGTGGTATTGTCCGCCTTGTCACCGAAACAGCTAAGATTGTTCAAGAAGTACCTGCAGTTTGAGCCGTTCAATGCCATGCCCCGCTTGTGGGAACTGTTCCTGCGCATCGAAAAACAGGTTCTGAAGCCCCAGAAACTTCACTTGCCCCTCGAATCCCTGTTGCCCGGATCCGATATCCGCCCCAGCCAGCTCAACAAACTGGTGACCCTCCTCCACCAGAAACTGGACCTTTTTCTCAGCCTCCAACAAATCCAACAGGCACCGCACCGCCACCTTCCCTTTACGCTCCACGCGTACAAGGAATTGGGCATTGAGCCGGGCCTGGCCGAGAAAAAATGGCGCCAACTTTCCAAAAAACTGAATGCCGGCCCTCAATCCGAGGAGCACTTTTTCCAGCGCTACTACCTGGCCCAGGTGGCCACCCAAATTCGGATCGGTCCGGCGCCCCGGACCCCCCAGAGCAATTTCCAGCACATCCACGACCTGGGCGATCTGGCCTACGTCACCGGGAAGATGCGTTACCTCTGCGCCTCCATCAATGAAGCGGCCATTCTCAACCTGCCGCCCCCAACCGCCCAGGTGGATGCCCTGACGCCCCTCATCACCCAGTGCAAGGCCGATTTCCCCCCTTTTTCCCAAGCCTTTTTCCTCGTCCTCAAGCTCCTTTCAGACTCTGCACCTCCGCCGGCCGACTTCGAGCACCTGCTCGATTACCTCCGCCTCCACGGGCCTGCCATCAACCAGGACGACCTCTTCGACCTCTACAATTATGTCCTGAACGCCATTTACGGCCGTATTGACATCGGGGAAAGGGTCTTTGTTGAATTGGCCGCGACCACCTACGCCAGCATGCTCGCCCACGGGCTGCTGACCCTCAATGGCGTGATGCACCCCCGGATTTTCAAGAACATCGTGTCCATCAACTGCAAGCTCCAGCGCTTTGGATGGTGCGAGACCTTTATCCGGGACCACCAACATTTTCTCAAGGGGGAAGACGCCCTTTTGCTGCCGCGCTATTGCTCGGGACTCGTTCAGTTTTATGCTGGGGATCACCGCTCCTCGGCCGCGGCCTTTCGTGAGATCATGCTGGAGGATCCCGAAGACTATTATTGGGGTTTTGAGAGCCGAAATCTCCTGCTCAAGTCCCTGTTTCACCGCTTTGATGAGCTCAGTCTGGAAGAGCACGAAGAACTGCTCCGCCTCGTCGAATCCTTCCGGATGTACATTCGCCGCAATACCCGCCTGTCCGATTTCCACAAGAAGAGCTACCTGAATTTCATCCGGTACTTTGCATCTATCCTGAAGTTCAAGGACCAGATGCCCGCGCCGGAAGTGGTAGAAAGCCTCCTCGAGGAAATCCAAACCCAACAATTTGTCACCCACAAAGCCTGGCTCATGGGCTGTTTGAGGGAAAAATAGAATCCTTGGTGGGTGGATAAATGTGCCCTGGAGCGCTGTAGAGGGCGGTTCGGGAGAATGAGGCGGGGAAAAAAGGAGGAATTTTTTGTGAATTCCGTTATTGTCGACCCCGGGTGGAGGAATTAAGTTTGTCTTGTATTCAATTTTTTAGATCAACCTAAATAGCACACAAAATGAAACAACCAACAATCCTAATGGGCTTCGGCCTGCTGTTGTCTATGCTTTTACTGGGCAGTCTGAGCGCCTGTTCCGATCCGGCCGGAGATGCCCTGAACGCCGATACGCCCTGGCCCCAAGCCGATGGCCGGGGGCAAGCCTCGACCGGTGGCGGCGATGAGATCAAGGACAAATGCCGGGTCATGGTGGCAGATTGGAACTTCAATACTTCCTTCGCGGTCCTGCTTCCCACCACGGCCGATTATGACTTTGCCATTGGGGTATGGGGGCAGACGGAATGCGATATGTCCGTGGTCTCGGGCAAGGATTGCAAGGCCCTGAAGCACTATTTCCTCGGCTTCAATCCCATGGCCGACATTCCCCTTTCGCTGGCCGATTTCTCCGCCATCGGGGCCTTTGACAGCAATGGTGGGGGCATTTCCTTTACCCTGGACGACCAAAACCAAGGCATCTGGGTCGAAGAAAGCGATGCCCAGATCAATTTCAAATGGTCCACGACCAGCCCGTCGGCCGGCATTTTGGATGCGGATGCTTTCCGCACCGGCGGCAACTGCATCATCGACATCGTCACCGATCCGAATGGAAGTGGTAATTCCAGTGGTTCGACCGGCGGCACCAACGGTGGCGGTAGCAACGGCTAACCGCTCCTTTCCCTGACCTTCAAACCTAAACCCCGCAGACTTCAGTCCTGAAGCTGCACTTTCCTCAACGCAAATCCATTCAGTTTCCTGCTTCCCGGTGGCCACCGCGCCACCGGACAGCGGAACTGTGTCTCCACCTCCGCGAACCTTTCCGGAGGAAACCCTCCCCAGGAGCTCTAAAATCCCTTTGGGAGGCCTCTATTATCAACTCAACAACCTCAATTCACAATTTTTACGACAATGAAAAAACTCATTTTGATGGCAGTATTTTTCTGCACGACCGGCGCCATGATGGCCCAAATCACCAACTCGAATACCGGCAATATCGGGATCGGGGTGTCCAATCCTACGGCCAAGCTGGACGTTGCCGTCCCGTCCAATGCGAACCTCCAGGTGTCGGGCCTTCGCATCACGGCCCCCAATATTTTCCAACAAGGCAGCATCATCGAGGACCTCTTCCACGTTCGCAAGGAAGGCTTCAATTCCAATCCGCCGATTGCGCTGTTCACGGTTCAGCACAGTGGAAAGGTGAGCATCGGACTGGATCCCAGTGATCCTACGACCTTTGCCGGTGATTACAAGCTGTACGTGGAAGACGGCATCCTGACCGAGAAGGTCAAGGTCGCCTGGCGCAATTCCTCTGACTGGGCCGACTACGTATTTGAAGACAGTTATCCCCTGATGCCTTTGGCGGAACTGGAATCTTATGTCCGGGAAAACAAGCACCTTCCGAATGTTCCCAGCGCCCGGGAAGTCGCTGAAAATGGCTTTGATCTGGCCCAAATGGACGCCAAGCTCCTCGAAAAGATCGAAGAGTTGACCCTCCACCTGCTGGCCCAGCAGAAGCAAATCGACGCCCTCGAAGCCCAACTCAAAACCGCCCACCAATGAGCATCCGCCACACCCTGATGGCATTGGCCTTGCTGTGGTCCGCGCCCGTCTTCGGGCAGGTCAGCGCCTATCAATGCCTCCCGGGAGCGACCAATGTCCCTCCCGGCCAATCCCTGACGCCGATCTACCAGCAGACCTGTATGGTTTTCGAAGAAGGGCAGCCCTACCTGTACCAGGATGAGAACCAGAAGGTTGCCGAGGCAATCAAGTACATCCTCGTGGAGCCCCGGTTTGAAGCCGGTCCCATGCAGGGAAATGGCAGCTTGTCCCTGCAACTCGCCCAGCAGCCCGACGGCTACGATGTCTGGTTGATGAGCGGTACGAGCATGGAAGAAGTCCTTCGGTACAAGAAACTTGAATTTGGGGTGCAGCTTCCGGCTGACCTCCACGACCGGATCGAAGCCTTTGTCCATCCGTCCGGGGGCAATTCAGCGGTTCCGCTGAATCCTTATCTGGAATCCGAGCTGGACATTGAAATGACCTTTACCCACTCCAGTGGGCTCCAAAGGTACCGCGAGGCCTTCTATTACCAGGATTTCAAGCGCAACCTGGCGACCAACGACTGGGACGAACTGGCCACGGATCACCCGATGCGGGTGCGGTTTGCGCCGGGCCTGAACGGAATCTGGACGGCCAGCACCAAAGTGAAGGTGGCCGGCGTGACAGTCGCCGAACTGCTGCCGTTTTCCTTCGAAGTCGTCGAAAGCGGAGACCCTGGGTTTGTCACGATCCATCCCAACAAACGGAATCTGACCCGTAACAATCGGATCATTTACCCGGCCGGGCACAATTTCCCCAGCCCTATCAGCGTGGACATCGTTTACGGCAGCAATCCGTCCGAATCCAACAAAGCCGCGAAGGTGGACGATTGGATGGAGTACCATGGGATTGTCCAGGACTATGCGGACCGGGGCGGCAAGTATATCCGGACCCTTCAGGCGGGGTATTCGTCCCTGATCGAATTTGAAGTCCGGGGCAACTACTCTAACCGGTTGCATTACGCGTGGGAGCAGGACAAGCTGATTGAGACCTGTGAAAGTGAAGACCTCCTGGTATTATTTAACCTGATGCAACAGGAGCCTACCATGAAGTATGCCAATTTCTACATGTCGAATTGGGACTTTGGGCACTGGAAACAGGATGGGACCATTGACCCCAACGATCCCCACCCGGCCTATTGTTACTATACCTATCCGGGCAAGGAACCGATGGAAATGTTTACCGATCCGGTCGATATCGAATTTCACAAGCAACGGACCCGGTACTATTTCTCGCGTTACGGTTATTCGCCCCAAATCTATTCCTTTGAACTGGTCAACGAGCCTTTTCACTTGGGAGAGCTCTGGGAAGATGGCGGGAGCAATGACAATGGGGTGGTACTGCCGCAGGGAACCGTGGACGCCATTTTCAATTACCACGACAAACTTTCCAAGTACATCCGTCACGATCTCCGGCACAAGGACCATTTGATTGGGTACAACCTGCGGTTTTCGGATATCCCGGTGGATCCGGCCGTCGCGAGCAATATGGAGCCCACGTCCTATATTCCTGAGTTGGACATTCTCAGCTACAATCCCTACGCCGACAGTCCGGACAAGCTCATTATCACCAAGACATCCAATGACCGTCTGGAGGTGGAAGCGACCGAGAATTCCCTGTATGCCCGGAATTTCCGGCTCCACGAGTGGTACCAGAAGCCGGTTTTGTTGTCTGAATCAGGCCATGTCAACAATTCGTGTTCGAATTACGCCGGACACTACAAGGATGTGATGTCCCTGGGCTTCACCGGCGCGGCCGGCTTCAATATGTGGTCGGGCTGGTTGATTTCGCCCAGCACCTACAACAATGTCGTGGCCCGGTGGACCGCTACGATTCGGGCCCAGGACCACATGAACGGCAACGATGTCATCTATTCCCTCGCCAGCAACGGCAGCAACAATGGCGATTGGCAGCAAGGCCGTGAGTACAATGACTACGATGGGTTTGAAAAGATCAAGGAGCATCAGTACTATGTATCCAGCGATCAACTGCGGGCGGTCGGCTATCTCTACAACCGGACGTTCAACGTGTTCACCGCCCAAAATGCCGTTGGTTGCGCCGACCCTATTTCTGCCTGGCCCAACAACGCTTTCAACGCCGCCAAGACCACCGAGTGGAACAACAACAAGATGGAGGTCCACGGTTTGGGCAGCAACAAGTGGTATACCATTGATTACTATACCTACAAGGAGGGCCTGTACTGGGATACCAAATGCGTCAAGTCGAGTTGGACGGGGAAACTGGTGCTGGAGCATGCGCCCATGAAGACTACCGAGAACCCGTTGCTGTGGTACGTCATCCGGCGGAGCAATTGCAACAAAAAGACCGACGCAAACGGAGCGGAGGGTGAATCCACGGAAATGGAAGACCATTCCCTGCACGTCGAGCTCTTTCCCAATCCGTCCAATGGCTCCTTCCAGCTTCAGATCCGCCACGAACCGGAGCAGATGGTCTCCCTGGCCATCTATGACATGTTTGGCAAGCAGGTCTACGCCCGGGAGGAAGTCAGGGAAGATTACCTGACCTTGGACACCGGACTGCCATCCGGACTCTATATGCTTCGGGTCACCGATGGAAAAAGCGAGCAAACCCGCTCCTTCGTGATCCAATAAGCGCGATTGATTCAGGTGTAAACCAAGATTTTAGCTCGGTTTACCCTTCTCACCACCTTTTTATACTCAGAAATCCAAGGCCCTCCTTCAATGTGGGGGCCTTGGGTTGTCTTTGGACTGTATTTCCCCTAAAACGCCATGCTCAAACAGTCTCATTTCCCTACAACTCCCATCCCAAAGAACTGGAATTGAGAGCGAAACAGCTCCGTGAACACATTTTTACTATCTTAATGCAAAGCAGTATTGTCACCCATCCGAATTTTCCCTCAGTCCTATGAAGTTCACGTACGCCCTTTTTCTCCTTTTCCTCTTGCCGCTGTCCACCCTTCACGCAACTGCCTACCATGTGGGACCCGGTCAACCACTTGCTGCCATCGCCGATGTGCCGTGGGACTCGTTGATGGCTGGCGACCAGGTGTTTATCCATTGGAGGAGCACGCCGTACCAGGAGAAGTGGGTGGTCAATGCGCAGGGAACGGAGCAAAACCGAATCGAGATCATTGGGGTGAGCAATGCCAGCGGCCAACAGCCCATCATCGATGGGAATGGAGCCGTCACGCCAACTTTTCTGGATTATTGGAATGAAGAACGGAGCCTGATCAAGATCGGCGGCTCGAGTGTGCCCGCCAATGGATTACCGAGCTATATCACGATCGAGAACCTCGAATTGAGGTCCGCCCGTCCGGCCTATGGCTTTACCACCGACAACGGTCAATCGGGCACCTATTCCAGCAATGCCGCCTCCATCCACATTGAAAAGGGCGAGCACATCATCATCCGGAATTGTACCATCCACGATTCGGGAAATGGGATTTTCATTGGGGCGAGTGGGGGAGAGACGCAGGACATTCTCATTACCGGCAATTATATCTATGACAATGGCATTGTCGGGAGCTTTTTCGAGCACAATACCTATACGGAAGCGTTCGGCATCATTTACGAGTACAATCGATTTGGTCCGTTGCGGGCCGGGGCGACGGGAAACAACCTCAAAGACAGATCGGCGGGCTTGGTCGTGCGCTACAATTGGATTGAGAGTGGGAACCGGCAATTGGACCTGGTGGAGTCCGGGTCGTCGGCCTTGTACAACGATCCTACCTACGCCACTACGTACGTATACGGAAACATCCTGATCGAACCGGACGGGGCGGGCAATTCTCAAATCCTGCACTACGGCGGTGACAGCGGATCCACCTCCCGCTACCGGAAGGGCGATCTCTATTTTTACAACAACACCGTCATTTCCACCCGCAACTCCAATACCACCCTCGCGCGACTCTCCAGTCAGGATGAAACTATGCACGCGTTCAACAATGTGATTTACAATACCAGTTCGGGCAGCGCTTTGGCCATGTCCAATGACGCCGGAACCTTGAACCTGGACCACAATTGGATAAAGACGAATTGGGTGGATTCCCACAATGGCTCACCGTCGGGGACGGTGAACGACTTGGGTACCAACCTGGTCGGAACGGATCCGTTGTTCACCGATTTTGGGAATCAGGATTTCAGTTTGCAGAGTACTTCGGCGCTGATCGATGCAGGCATGGCACTTCCGGCCATTCACTTGCCGGACCACGATCTGGTGAGCGAGTACGTCAAGCATACGGCGGGCGCCACCAAGCAGGTCGCGAATGCCCTGGACCTGGGAGCATTTGAATACCAAGCTCCTTTGTTGACAGTGTCCATTTCCCCCGACCCAATTGTCCTGTTCCCCAACTCAGGTTCGACGATGATTCGCTTGGACAATATCGCTCCCCATACCCTCCAACGGGTTGAGTTGTATTCTTTGGATGGCCGTTTGCTGCTGATGTCCAATGAACCCGCTTTGAATGTCCAGGAGTTGGAGCGCGGCATCTATTTGGTGAAGGTCCATACTTCTGGGAGCCCATCCATGTTCAGATTTACCAAGCCCTGAGCATTTCCAGGAATGGATGGGAGGCCAATCATTTTTCGACGGTTCAGCGTTTTGTGCTAACCCATTTCGGTTCGGTTTCAGACCTTTGCTTGCATAATCTTCCACGACATGTCTGTAATCAGAATAAAATCCATCAGCGAGCTGCACTCCATCCTGGGCTTTTCCAAGCCCAAGTACCCCTTGATCTCCCTGATCGACGTCGCAGAATTGGAAACCTCGCCGGAGCAGGAGGGGATGAAAAGCATCTGGGATTTTTACATGATCTCCCTCAAGGACAGCAGTTGTGGAATGCAGTACGGGAGAAATTCATTTGATTTCGACGAAGGAGTGATGGTTTTTTCCGCTCCGGGCCAGGTTTACCAGCAGGTCAAGGCCTTCTCCAAAGGGGAGGTGCAGGGATGGATGTTGTTTTTCCACCCCGATCTGATCCGAAATACCCACCTGGGCCAGGAAATGGAGAATTTCTCCTTCTTTGACTATGATGTGTTTGAGGCCCTGCATTTGTCGGAAGAGGAGGAAGAAACGATCCATTCCACCGTCAACAACATCAAAAAAGAGTATGAGCAACGGGTCGACAGCCACAGCCAACGGGTCATTGTGTCCCACCTGGAGCTGCTGCTGAATTATTGCCGCCGCTTCTATGAGCGGCAATTCCATACCCGCGTGAGTCAACGGCGGGATGTGGTGGCCCAGTTCGAAAAGGAATTGAAAAAGTACTTTCAGGAGGGGAAAAACAGCCTCTCGGGCCTGCCGGAAATCCAGTATTTCGCCGATCGGGCCCACCTTTCCAAGCACTATTTCAGTGACCTGATCAAGAATGAAACCGGTCGCAAGCCCAAGGACCACATCAACGAATTCATCGTTGAAAAGGCGAAGAACCTCCTGCTGGTCACCGAGCACTCGGTGAGCGAAGTGGCCTACGACCTGGGCTTCAATTCCCCGAACTATTTCTCCCGCCTCTTCAAATCCAAAACCGGTTTTTCCCCCGTAGAGTACCGCAAACGCAACTGATTTCGCATTTCATGCGGCTTCTTCCGCGTTTTGTCCTAATATCCGCACGTCCATTCCCGCTTCTTTGCATTGTACCCATAACCAATGTAAAAACCTGTTTCTGGGCCTTTTGATCCTGAATTTTCTGCTCGGAACCTTCTTCGGCGTATTGCCGCTGGCCAACTTTTCGATGGTGCTCGAAATGAACGAAATCCCATATTCGGAGAGCCTGTTGATCTTCGGCGTCGTCTCCGGAACCGCGATCCTATTCCTGGCGGCGGTCCTGGGATTGAGTTTTTATTGGACGTGGAAGGGAAAATGGGAAGGCGCCGTGACGGGAATTTTTGCAGGTGCTTATTTATTGGTGGTGGGAACTTTGAGTTGGCTCTATACCGGTGATCCGACCGCCTTCATCATGGACAGCGTCCGGGGATCCCTGACCATCCTGTTCGGACTTCAGGTCTACCGGTCCCTGAAGAACAATTGACGGAAGAGATGGCGAGTTGGGAAGAAAAATGTGTGCGGTAAGAGGTTCAGTTCGGACTGGTCGTAAGACTGAGCCGAATTTTCCCCCATGAATAGAGCCTAGGCCCATCCGTATTCCATGACAGTTCTGGAGGCCGCCTTGAAAAAATTGTGTTCCAGCAGGGCATAATGAATTGGCATCCCCTGGCGTTCAGCGGCACAGAGAACGATGGTATTGGCGAGCATGCGGTAGACTTCATCGGTGGGAAAATGGAGGAAACAGGCCTCCGACAGAATTGGGGTGGCGCTTTGTTGAGGAGCCAAGGCAGGAAAACCATTGACATCAAAGACCCGAAACCGTCCATTCTGATCCAACCTGCCATCCAACCGGAACACATCTTTGATGTCCAGTACTTTCCATACCCGGTCCAGAATTCCCTCGATTTCCTCCACGATCGCTGCATTTTCCACCTTCACCATTCGCCGTCCCTCGCCCCAAGGAATGCTCCGCTCTTCCTGCCCCAGAATGGCATGGTTCTCCACCTGGTACTCAGCCACGAGGTGCAGGGCTTCTCCGTTGGCCTCGAAGCGGGCAGCTGTGAACTCCGTTCCGGGAAGAAAGGTTTCCACGATCACGACCTGGCGATAGGCCCGGTGCAATTTTCGAATCTGTTCGACTGCTTCGGCCACATCGTTTACGATGGAATCCTGGGAAATACCCACTCCCGACGACTCTCCGGTCAGCTTCACGATCGCCGGATAGGCAATTTTTTCCCGTTGTAGGATGGACTCCGTCCTTTCCGTATCCTCCGGAGCAATACAACAAAACTCAGGTACCGGGATGCCGTTTTCCTGCAAAATCCTTTGACAGACATGCTTTTGCAAAAGCTGTTTCAGGCAGGCTGCCTGAGGGCCAATGCTCTCCAGGGAGTGCGCCGCAATGACATCTCCGAGCCACAGCAATCCTGTTTCCTCTCCCCTCGGATCGGGGAGGACGTGGTAGGCATTGGGCAGGACCAAGGTCTTGGGATCGAGCCCAGACAGGACTGCGTTCAACTCCGTGACATGTTCCACTTCGAAACTTTGAACTTCAACCCCTTGCTGCGCGAGGACGCGGGCAAAGTGATCCACTGTGTTGACATCAGGCAACCAACCGTTCTGCCAAAAACCTTTACAACTAACAATTGCGACGATCATGTATGAATATTTCCCTTCGACTTTTCGTCAAAATAAACTCCAATTATTGAGAAATCCGCACACCATTTAGTCGATGAGACAAAAAAATGTCGCAGTGGTATTTGTGGTGGCTTGACCCAGAGCGGTTTAAATAATTCTCAGCCCCAAAAATTAATTTCCTCGCGTAAGAAATCTGCTGATTTGTGCTAGCAAAGCCATCCGCCGAAGGCGATTTTTTGCCCTTCAATACCCTGAAAAAGGTAATTGGGGTTTTGGAAAAAAGAACGAAATGGTGAGGCGTCTTGGGGAAATGGTTGGTGCCAACGGCCTTGGAGGATACAAGAATCGGTATCGGAAAATTGAGTGCTGGCGAAGGCATTTTGGGAGAAGCGGGCTTGCGGAAAAAGGGACAAATGAAGACCAGGGAGTATGCTCCGGAGTAAAGGGAGCATGATCGCCGGAGAGGGAGGTTCATGAGGCGAAAAATGGGCAAAACGGCACTTCCAATGTGCTTTATTCCCTGTGATTCCCCTCCCCACCAAACATTTCCCCGTCAATTTCCTTTACTATACATCCGTGGCGCGCTCCCTTTCCCAAGGCTCCACTCCCCAAAACCAGAAATGAACAGCAACATGACAACTTTGAAAACCCTTTTCGCGATCCTCTGTTTGACCTTTTTGACCCAATACGAAGCTGCGGCCCAAACCGATTTCGAATTGGATCCCAACCAAAGCATGTTGATGACGGGAAAAGGGCCCGGTCAGGACGCTGCCATCAATCCTTATCTGGGAGAAGATTGCTATGCGATCGTGGAGAATACCGGGAACCAGGAGTTTTCCATTCGGGTCCAGCAGCGGGGCACCATCATTGAAACGATCGCCATTGCCCAAAACGAAGAGAAGAAGGTGGCGCTGTACAAGGGTTTTGAAATGTACTTTGATACCGAATCCGAGGGGAAAGTAAATGCCAAAGTGGATTTCGAAAAAATGAAGCGCAGAAGGGCCAAAATTTGAGTGGGTCCTAGGCCTCTTCCGGCTGCTTTTCGTACCAATCCAGTATATAGTCCGCAACCGCTTCCCAACCCGGTTCGCCACAGATAAAATGGCTTCTGTTGTCGAAAATTTTCAGGTCGACCGGCTGTTGGTACTTTCCTGCAATTTTTTTGGTGAAGGAGGCCGGGAAAATTTGATCTTCTCCACCGCCAATGAACAGCATGGGGACATGCGGTTGCTTGAAGTCGACTTTGGCAAATGAAGTCGTCAAGGCATCCCAAGCAATCTTTTTGCTTTCCGGAACGATGAACTTTTCGTACGCCAGGGCCTGCTTGGCCGGAGGCAGGGTATTGAAAAATGCCTTATTGAACCACTTGGGACTTCCCAGCCAGTGCTTTTTGGAGGAAAACAGCAAAAAAGAAGGAAACACAGTTTTGATCGTCTTGAAGGGAGCCTGAACATTTTTGGGAGGAGCACCGTCAATACTGATTCCGGCTGCGACTTTTCCCGATTCCACCAATTTCATCACGGCCAAACCTGCCATGGAGTGTCCAATGACCACCGGCGGCTCCGGCAAGGTGGCAATGAGATCCTGAATATTTTGGACCATCTCCTGCAAGCCCGCCCCAGCCAATTGAGGGTGGACCTGCTTTCTCAGTTCAGCGGGAACTCCTTCGTGGCCCGGATTCGCCGGTGTATGCACGGTATAGCCCCGTTGCTCGTACCGTTTTTTCCAGTTTTCCCAGGTGAGGTTATTGGTGAAATTGCCGTGGATTAAAATGACATGTTTTGATTTTGACATCACTTCTTGGTTTAGAGTTAGAAGATGTCATTAAAATTAGAGGAGGGGAACCCGGATTTGTTTAACCTCGGTTAAAATCGGTTGTTCTCGGCAATTCTTTTCCGAATCCGACTCAGGGAGGGCCCCTGAATGCCCAGGTAGGAGGAGATATGGTACAGCGGGACCTTTTCGTGGAGATCCGGGTGGGCCTGAACCAATTCCAGGTACCTTTCTTCAGCGGTTTTCAGCAAAAAACTTTCGATCCGCGCAATCACTATACTCGCAGCCAATTCCGCCGCCAGCCGCCCAAACGACTCCCATTTATGGGACTGGACATACAAGCGATCCAGATCGGATTTGTGGATGCAGGCAATGGTCGACTCGGTCAGGGCCTCGGTATAGTACTCGCAAGGGATTTGGTTGACAAAACTCTTGTAAGCACAGACAATTCCATTCTTGGAATAGAAAAAGACATTCTTTTCCTCGCCACTTTTCTCATTCAGGATATACGAACGGAAGGTGCCCTCCACAATGAACCCCATCTCCTGGCAGACATTCTTGTAGTCGTTGAACAGGCCTCCCTTGGGAAAGCTCTTTTCGTGCCAACAGCCCTCGGAGAGCTCAAATGCCTCGGGACTCATCCCGGAGAACTGATGGAGAATATGGTGAAGATTTTCGTGGTCGAGCATCAGGATTCGAATAATGAGGCCTAAATATAACCAAGATAGGAGCAACAGCAGGCCCATCCTGCATTTCGCCCTTGAATGGGTTCGGGGTGACCGTTCAGTATATGACTGCCCGATCACCCCGAATCATTTTTCAGCCCATCATTCCAAGATCAACCGCTGGTGCTGAACCCTTCTGGAAATATCGGCCACCTTGACCACATACATGCCTTTCGCGAGGCCGGAAAGGTCAATGGGGTTGGAGGCAATCGATCCCTCCGCCATCCGCTGTCCACTGAGTGACCACACCTCAAACGTGCCTTCTTCACAATTGGCGACGCGGACCTGGCCGGAGCTTGGATTCGGATAGAGGCGAATGCGGTTGGGAGCGAGGGGCCGATCCGCGGACAGGGGCGTGCAGTTGACGCCACTGCGGGGATAGCCGCAGACGGTATTCCAGGCGATTTCCTGGAGCTTGGCCGCGAGGGCCGGGGGGATATTGGCAAAGGGAACGCCCCATTCACTGAAGGTCTGGGTGGGAAGTCCCGCCGGATCGGTTTGGTAGATGCAGGCGAAGTGGACGAGGGCAATGAAGTAAAAGCCGGTATCGTTCGGGTGGATATCGTCGAGGAAAAACTGGGTAAAGACATCCGTGATGCCCGGAACCCGGCCCGCATCAATGCTGTCCTTCAGATTGGCGAAGGCCTGTCCGCCCGGGACGATCCGCACCGGCAGCGCCGCCGGATGCTTCAGGTCCAGCGAATCGGCGACCGATTCCCAGGTCGCCACATCGGCCCGGATCCGATCCGCCCACAGGATCGTATCGCCGTCGTCGTACATGCAGCCCACGGGCAAGCCCGTGTTCAGGCAGTTCCAACTCTCGTACAGGTACGTCTGGATCGAAGGATTGCCATTGAGGGCGGCCGTGTGAAAACTGTCTGCATACGCGTGAAAATCCGATAAAATCGGGTCCCACGGTACGCCTTCCGTCATCACAAACACGTCGTAATTTCCCGACGCCAGTTCCACCCGTGAGTCCACGGTCGAGGCCTGGTAGCCTTGGCAGGTGCCGGAATTGTCCCAGGCCCAAAACAGCGGGGAACCATTGATGATCCCATAGTTGTAGGCATGGTTCACCGACGGCGTACTGTCCGCGAACGTATTCAGCATCGCGGGCATATACGGACTCACCAGGCTATGGCCGATGTGGAAGACCGAGTGATTTTGAGCGGAGAGGGGAAGAAAAAAAGCAAGAAAGAGGAGGTAGCAAATGAGGTTTTTCATAGTGTACAGCTTTCATTATACGAATCTCACTCAAAGAGTTACGTAGAAGGAACACAAATCTGGCATTCAGTTGGGATGGTGGGGGAGGGGAAATGAAAGGGGATGGAGAAATGGACTTGAAGAAAAAGGACTTATTCCGGGACATGCGCCAGCAAATGGGCAATGGCCGCCGGAGAGGTGACCATTCGGAAGATCAATTTTCCCGAATCCAGCCCCAAAACCAGGCCGTGCGAACTGGGTGGGACGATGCCTTGCTCCGCCCATTGGATCCGCGTCCCTTGCAGCGGATCGGAATTGACCACCCGAACATCGAATTGAGAGACCCGCGCCATGAATTCCCGGGCCAGATCAGTTGAAGCTGGTTCCCAGAGGCCCTCCACAAAGCCCATGTCGATCTGAGGCCCGCGCAGGGAGCCAATGCGTTCTTTTCTCCAATAGAGTTCTAAATATTCCATGTTGGGTGGTTGCTCCCTTGAAAGATACGGAGATTTCCAGCCATAGTCCCTCGGTCGACGGGGGCAGTTGAATTTTCTTATCCTGCATCAATTTTTGGAGTGGTGAGAATGAATAAATTTGCCCAGATCAATGTCCCTCGGAAATGGTTCCACCGGAAGGACAAATCCGCGAAAGCAAAGTCACCCGCAGCATGCAGAATCAATTTACCATTGTCGTTTCCCATTTCATTCAGCCCGGCAAAGAACAGGCCTTTGAGGATGCCTTGAAGCAAGTGATCGAAAAAGCCAAAACCTATCCCGGTTACGGCGGCATCCAGATTTTCCACTATCAGCACCCCACCGAACGGGAATATATCCTGATGATCCGCTTTGATACCGAGGCCAATTACAATATCTGGGCGACTTCAGATGCGCGGAACAATTGGTTTGAAGAGCTCAAAGCGTTCATCACCAAGGAGAGTGAAGTGCGGTTTGAGGAAGGCCTCGAATTCTGGTTTTCCCTGCCCGAGGAGACCGGAGCCGCCCCGCCCAAGAAGTGGAAGATGGCAGTTCTGACCTGGATGGTCATTTATCCCCTCGTGCTGATCCTCAGCACCACCGCCGGAATTGTGCTGGATTTCTGGCCGCCCTACATGCGAATTTTGGTCGTGTCGATGATTTTGGTGCCCCTGATGACCTATGTCGTCATGCCGCAGGTCACCAGCGTATTTGCCGGGTGGATTTTTAAGCGGTGACAAATTTCCCGCTCCAGGCACCTTCGGTAAACGCTTTGGAAGGGCTTGGAGACAAATGCGGGTGAGGAGGAGGGGAAAAGAGAAATTGAGTCGTAGATCAGGAGTCACTCCAGCCTTTTTCTAGCAAAATTGTAGATGCCTTTTATTTTTATCGCAATAAATCCTAAGGATACACTGAAGTCTATCTCCATTTGATCTGGTTCTAAAAAGTGCCGAATAGATGGCTTAGATTTTGATCGTGAAGAAATACCCTTTTCTTGGATAGTAGGAAGACTGTTAGAAGGAGTATGCTGGTGTTTGGACTTTTCTTGTCTCTCTTGCTTGGGTGCATCAGAAGGAAAACTCCATTGAGAAGGATCGGATGAGGACTTAGTATTTGACTTATTGGTTTCGGTACTGTCGTGTGTTGAATAGGATTTTGGGTTATGTGGCTGGGTGTTGTTAAGATTGGTCTTTGAAGATTTTTTCTCGGAGACATTAAACTCAAAAGTCGTGATGAAAAGATCTCCTGGAACTCCGAAGACTTTTTTTCCTATACCATTCATCCTGAAGATTTTCCCATTCGATAAATCAACAGGTTTCTTAGTACTAAATTCACTACCCTTAACTTCGACGGAAATCCTTTTTTGAGATCCTTTGGCACCCTGTTTTGAAGTTTCTCTTGGTAGGGCCAAATAAATATTCTGTCTTTTCGAGTTTCCTTCCTGTTGGGCCAACTTAAATTTGATGTCCTGCTGGGGAAAATTGGGATGAAGATACGCCCCGACATTGCTCACCGATATGATATCGCCGTAATCTAGTTTTTCGGGAATGAAAAGTTTCAGTTTTCTTTTGCCTATATAAACTGTTTCATGCCCTCCAAAAAGCCTTGTGGTTTGATTTATCTGAAGAGGAAAGATCATGTCTAAATGTAGTATGATATAAGGAGAGAATAAAACTCATAGCCTTAATTTAGTCGGTCCTGAAAAACGCCCAATTTTCCTCTCCGTCCGACTCGCCAGGACAC
>CAWUKT010000046.1:0-54051 GCA_963923035.1 uncultured bacterium | reverse complement strand
AGGTCGCTTTTATCAGATTTATTCTCGGCAGGCATTTTTCAGACACTGCCTAGTTTCACCGCACCAAATTCACCGCGCCCATCCGCTGGCCACAGCCAGCGGCGTTCCGCAGCACGTAGTAATACGCGCCCACCGGCAGTGCATCTCCTTCCCAGTCATTCTGGTAAGCCGGGCTGAAATAGCGCTCCTTTCCCCACCGGTCATAGACCGTCAGTGCCCAGCGGCCCGTGCCGAGCCCGGTGACAAAAAATGCGTCGTTGATCCCGTCGCCGTTCGGCGAAAAGGCGTTGGGGACTTCGATCGAGTCCCCCTCGAGCACCGTCACCTGGACGGTATCTGATACCTGGCAGCCCGCTGCATCCCAGGCATCCACGTACAGGGCGCCCGATTTGTCCACGCGGTGCGTGGCCTCCGTGACGCCGTCGTACCAACGATAAGCCACCGCCCGTGGCAAGGTGGCATCGAGCCAGACTTCGTCGCCGGGGCAAAGTTCCAGATCGGGCCCCAGATCCAAATCGAGCAGATCGATTACCCGTTCGGCCACCGGCTCCGGACAATGGGGCCGGTAAAGGCGCACGGTATAACTGCCAGGCTGGGCGTAAGCATGGCGGAGCGAGGCGGTATCGCCGACCAAAGTGCCGTCACCAAGGTCCCATTGCCATTGGCGGGGATCCGTCCAATGGCCACAGCTCAAGAAATCGGCAGAAAGGGAAAAGGTATCGCCTGGGGTCGGACAACTGTCTTCCATGCGAATGGCCAGGTCAAGGGATTCACTGATCCGTAGGACGATGCTCCGCTCCGCATTGCCGCCAACGACCTCCTGGAAGGCGCCGGGCGTGGTGGGGAAATCCTCCGAATTGGAAGTCGCGGCAATGACCACTCCCTCGGTACAGCCTTCATTGTCCAACTCCATCGTCGGCAACCGATCTTCCCGGCTGCCTCCGATCAGGCTGCTGTACAGGAGGTCGCGGCCGGTGCTGTCAAATTTGAGGAGGAAGATATCGCCGCCCCAGTAGCTATTGCCGCCATTGTGGGTGCTGTCCATGGCGCAGGAAGTCGTCGGAAAGTCAATGGAACCGGTGATGCCGGTGACGAAAATTTCCCCGGCTGCATTGACCCGAATCCCCGTCCCCGTTTGTTGTCCCCCCTCCCCATACAAACTCGCGTACTGCAAGCTGCTGCCATCGGCTGAGACCCGGGCGAAAAAGGCGTCGGGACTCCCCCCGAAGGTCGGATCGTAGGCGTCGGGCGTGGTGGGGAATGTACTGGAATAGGTGCGGCCGGTCACGTAAAAATCACCCGCTTCGTTGAGGGCCAGTCCCTCTCCGTGGTCGCCCTGGTAGCCGCACAGGTAGGTGCTGGCCATCATTTTGCTGCCATCGGCGCTGAGGCGGGACGCGTAAGCGCAGGCGGAGTTACCGAGTTTGAAGCGAAATGCAGCATCGGGGGTGATGGGGAAATCGGGCGAATTGACTTCACCGGTGAAGGATGCCTCGTTCTGGTCGTTGATGATGAGTTCCGTGATGGTCTCGCTCTGCGTCCCGCCGATATAGGTGGAGTAGATGAATTGAGAACCGTCGGGGTTGAGGCGGAATACAAATGCGTCGGAAAAGCCAGGGGCGCCGGCGAATTGTTCCCGCAGGACTCCCGGCGTCGTCGGGATCGCACCGCCGTTGGTATATCCGCCGATGAAGGCTTCCCCGGCGGCATTGACATCGATGGCAGTACCATATTCGTCTCCAAGCCCGCCGAAAAAGGTGGCGTAGAGGAGCGCATCGCCATTGGGGGAGATTTTGGCCGCGAAGGCGTCGCGGTTATTGAAGATGCCGTCCCCGTGGAGGGGCTGGACGGCATTGGCGCTGGCCGGGAAATCGGTAGAATAGGTAGAGCCGGTCACATAAATATTGCCGGCCGGATCGCGCGCAATGGCCGTTCCTTGCTCCCCCCGCTCCCCGCCGAGGTACGTGGCCCAAATCAAGCTGCTGCCCGTGGGGTCCATTTTGAAGACCACCACATCAAGCAACGGCGCGGAATTGCCATTGTGTTGAGGATTAAAAACACCGGGAGTGGTGGGAAAGCCCGCTTCTGCATAGCCGACTCCGTAGATGTTTCCCGCCTCATCCAACAAAATATCCCGGAGAAAGGCCCTCGATCCATTGGTGCCGGCCAGAAAAGTGCTCCATTCGATGCTGACCGGGTCGATGACCAGGGGGAGCTGGGGATCGTAGCCTTCGGGAAAAGAAAAGCCCAATTGGCCGCAGTCGTTGAGCTGGTAGCGAGAGGGAATTTCAATCTTTTTTCCGTCCCGAACCTGATAGGAATAGGGGGGAGCATCGTGAAATTGACCGTTGGGATGGACCATGCGCAAACGTCCATCCGGGTCCACTTCGATGCCTTCCAGCCCCTCGAATTCGAATTGAATTTCCCGGGGATCGGCGCCGGGAGCCAGGAGGAGATCGTATTTCAGGGAGCCATTTCCCGCCCGATAAACGAGGTCAATGCCGGGCCAGAGATCGGGGTAGCGCAGGGTTTGGAATTCGTGGGAATGGAATGCCTGGTCGGTCGTCCGGAGGTAATGGATTTGGGTTTCCGTAGTGTCTCGCCCTTCTGGAACCACATTTGGCCGGGCGCCCATCCATTTCATTTGATACCTGACCTCACTCTCCGCTGTCCAATGCGACCACGAGATTCCCTCGCTGCCAAAGGCGACTTTGGTGGGCCCGGAGACGATCCCGAACAAAATGGCCGGATCCCATTGGCCGACATTGCCCCGGAAGGGCAGGCTGCCAAGGAGGGATTGGAAGCTGAGAAATAAGCAACAGCAAACCAGGAGCGTCCGGTTCAAGATCATTCAGGTGCAGGTTTGAATCAGCTTCAATTTAATGATCTTCCCGTAAATATGGTCCCGATTCCCTTTCCACTGCTCCAATTTCCACGGAACGGCCCTTCATTTCCCGGCAACCTCCTATCTTTGGGACATGAGTACCTACACCCTTTACGAGGTCCAGGACCGGATCGCCTATATTACCCTGAACCGCCCCGACAAGCGGAATGCCCTGAACGCTGCCTTTGTGACGGAATTGAAGCAGGCATTTGCCCGGGCCGAGAACGATCCGGGGATCAAGGTGGTTGTGCTGAAGGGAAACGGAAAGGCATTTTGTGCCGGGGCCGACCTGGAATACCTCCGGCAGCTCCAATCCTTTTCGTTTGAAGAAAACTTACAGGACTCCAATCACCTGATGGAGTTGTTTGCGCAGATTTACCGGCATCCGAAGCCGGTCATTGCGCAGGTGGAAGGCCACGCCATTGCCGGCGGCGCTGGCCTGGCCACGGTCTGCGACTTCGCCTTTGTCGTTCCCGAAGCCAAGTTCGGCTATACGGAGGTCCGGATCGGCTTTATTCCGGCCATCGTGATGGTCTTCCTGGTCCGCAAAGCGGGCGAGCTTCGCGCGAAGGAGCTGCTCCTGTCCGGCGACATCATCTCGGCCGAACAGGCCGTCCAATACAATATCTTCAACCGAACGGTTGCCGCCGATGAGATCGAGGCCCACGTCCGGGCATTTGCGGAACGCCTCTGCACGCAGAACAGTAGCCAGAGCATGGCCATGACGAAGCGCCTTCTGGGCGATATACAGCATTTTCCGATTGCGGAAGGGCTGGCCTTCGCTGCCAAGATGAACGCGCATACGCGCGGTACCGAGGATTGCCAGAAGGGCATCGCGGCGTTCCTGAACAAAGAAAATTTAGAGTGGTAGGACTGAGTTCAAAGTCCTGACGGTTGGACGAAGCGGGACATTGATTTTAGGCTCAGAAAATAGAATAACCTTGATCGTAGGTGCAATTGCTCTGGGCGCCGTCGTCACAAAGGCAGGCATTTTCCTGGGGTGACAAAGTACAGTCGCAAGCTCCCAAACAGTCTTCATATTGGTGCTGGATGATGATCAATTTGAAGGCTGGATTCAAGGTGGTATGGATATACACTTTCCCAAAATCGTATTTTCCCCTCAAGTAGATCTTGTCCTGCAATTCCACCAGGGAGATTTCCCGGGGTGTTTCGGAGTAGATACTTTTGAAGTATTGTACGTAGGTGGAAGGAGCATCCAACAAGGTCGGTTTCCCGTCGATGATTTTCCCAATGATGCGGGGGCTTTCCTGGCTGGCCTGGAGCCCGGCTTCAAGGGACGAATCCTCCATGATGGGTTGGCTACAAGCGGTGATAACGGTGCCCATTGCGATAAGTATCGCCCAATTTCTCAAATAAAACCACATAGTTTTTCAGTTGGTCAAACAGACAAAAACGAATAAAAAATGATCACTTGGATGCAAAATCGTTGTATCCAACGTGGCGGTTTCTGAGGCAGGGCAAGGCATCCCCGACTCTTTTGTTCATGGCGTTAGTTTGGTAGCATGCAGGCCTTTTCTCGCCTTTCGCATTTTCATCAAATACCAATTGTACATTGGTCTCTCCACAATCACAGGAACTGATCCGCATGGGCATGATGCGGTCTCTTTCGGCGATCAGCTTGTTTCCGTCTTGGGTAAGTTTCATTCGGAACCAAACTTCCTTGGAGATCTCCTGATCAAAGGCAAATCCGGTCAGGAAAAAGCCGTCGTTCCGGGGATTGACTACGGAGGTATACTCCTTCACTTCAAACGGGGTCTCGGTGGACTGGAATTCCAGATCGCTGGGATTCTTTTCCGGGAGATTCTTGATGAACAACGCCTCAACGGCGGTGTCGGTGATCTCCAATTTGATGGCACCGTTGTCCATGATGGTCGCTACCCAAACCTTGGAAGAGGTTTCTGCAGACGTCATTTTGGCTGCAACATCCGCGGAAGGATCTTGATCCATCACGGTGTTTGTGCATCCCCCCAAGACTAGACCGATGGAGGCCAGCAATGCAATTAGAAAAAAAGATTTCATGGTAAGCTGAGTAAAATAGCCAGATTCGGTGGTCCCTCAACCAATGTGAATCCAACAAAATTAAAAATAACCACTTTGTGACTGTAGGATCATGTCAGTTAATTCCGAGTGTTGGAGTTAAAGGCATGATTCCCAAAAACCGGAAATCTTTCTGAGATCTAGATGTTTCATCATTAACTGTGTGAAAGTACTACTGAGAATTATTCTAAAGTACGGTTCTCCCACCGGTTTTACAAGGGGCAGAAACATTTTTTTGATAAATAGGGGTGATTTTAATACGATTGCCATCCATTCTCTGACGCTTGTTTAAATCTCTTATTACTGCATCCGGTGCTCGAATTTCTCCCCCGGAAAATATTGGATTTGGGAGGTCAGGGCGCCTTTGAAATCGGAGGAATCCCCCAGGATGATGTTCCCATAAAATTCGGCGCCATCGAAGATGGCGGAGTGGAGCGTCGTCGCCGTGAAATCCACTTTGTGGAAGATACTGCCCGAAAAATCGCCCGAAGTAAGATCGCATCCCACGAATTTAACATCATGGAAAATGCAGTTTTGGGCGTCCAAAAAGGGCAGCTTGGTACCCGTGATGATGACGTCTTTGAAATAGGAGCCATTGACGTCCAGGTCCTGGATCTTTTTATCCCGACCGTTCATCCGTCGCGCGTGCTCGAGCCACATCCGATCCAATTGGATGTCCATGAGGGCATCTTCATAGGCCGGATCCCAGGTTTCCATTTCGATCAGGCACTTGAAAATCCTCCCCCGTGGTGGAATGGTTTCATACTTCGCTTGGTTCAACCGGGAAATTTTGGAGCGACTCGCTTGGTACACCGGCGAATTCTCCGCGAAGGAGGCACAGGAATTGGTCAGGCGTTCCAGCCTTCGCAATGTGGGAAGGCAATTCTCGGTGGGGGAATTGCAGTCCTGTTCGAGGTCTTTGCAAATGTTGGAGGCATCTGCCATCCATTCCTGCTGGGTTTCTAGAAAAGTTAAGTAATTGCCGTCCTTGCTGATCTCGAGGTCTGATTTGCCGATTTGGTTGGCCCTCAGTTGGAGGTAAATGGCCGCTGCTGAGAGGAGGAGGGTGAAAAATGCCAACCCGCCCCCGCCCCCGGTCCCGCCCAGGAACCAAGGAATGGCCGCCCGCACCGCAGGCCAACGTTTCTTTTCGTTCAGTGCTTCATCTCCCTCCGGCTTCCGCTTGAACACAAATTGGAGCAAATTCTTGACGACCGCGAACAACCGGTGCTCCTGGGCGACGTGGTACACTTCATGGGCATCCAATCGCTCCTGGATCTGCTGCAATTCATCCTGAAGCGGGGGATGTTGGTCCTCGGGCGATATGTCCCCATTCTGCCTGGGTTCCTCTGGTTTTGAATGTTCCATAGAAATAGATGCTCAATCTCTTCGGTGAGTCCAATAACAATAGAATATGTGTTCCCTCCAATTAACTTGGCTTAGCAAAAAATAGGTGTTTGTTGAATGAAATCAAAGGATTGGCCTGCTTATCGGGTTTCAGGCAAAAAAATCCCCCGGAGCAGCCAGGTCACCCGGCCGCCCCGAGGGAACACGATGTCATCTTCTCACTGCAATACCAACCGCCGCGCTACCGAGCCGGTCGGCATCTCAAACCGCACGAAGTAAGCACCCCGCGCGAGTTCGCGCACGTCCCAGTTCAGTTCCTGGCCTTCCGGCGTCGCCGAGCGGAGGACCTTGCCCTGCAGGTCTACCAATTGCACCTGCTGGCAGGTGGACGTCCATTGCAGGTGGACCTGGTCCACCGCCGGGTTCGGATAGAGGCGGATCTGCTCCGCAGTCACGCCCGCCCATTTACCGGGAAGGCGGTCGACTTCGTAATCTTCGTACTCGTCTTCATAGATGATGTCCTGGCGGTGGGGGAGCTTGCTCGCCTTGAACACAAAATTGTCTCCATCAAAGCGCCGGTTGAAGAAGAGGTTGTCGTAGCGTTGGCCCTTGTATTCGACACTGCCGCAACCCAGGGCTTGCTTCAGGGTATTCTGGGGATGGTACTCCCGGCCGTAATTGTAGACGGTGCCATTTTGCAGGTAGTAGAAATAGAAATCGCCGTCATAATCGCGGTGGGCCACAAATTCATCGAGGCGGTCACCATCGAAATCTCCTGCGGTCACCGCCCGCCAATTGGAGCCTGAGCCGGCTGCCGTATAGGTTCCCCGGCTCACAATGCTGTTTCCACTCAGCCCCATGACGTAGATATTGCCATCGAAATTGCGCACGGCCACGAATTCATCCCCGGCGTGGGCCGGGTCCAGGTCGGCAGCGTCCAGGTCCACCCACGCAGAACCCGACCCAAAGCCCGTATAGCTGGCCTTGGCGACGATATTGCTGCCATTGTACTCGTACATGTAGATATTGCCGTCGAAGTTCCGGGCGGCCACGAATTCGTCCACGCCGTCGTTGTCGAAATCACCGGCGGCGATCCCGGCCCACTGCGAGGCAGATCCCGCGCCGGTATAGACGGAATACGGAACGATATTCCCCCCGCTCAACTTGCAGAGGTAAAAATTGGCGTCGAAGTTGCGCACCGCGACAAATTCTTCCCCGGGATGGCTGGGATCAAAGTCTCCCGCAGCCACGCCAGCCCAATCCGAATTGGAGCCGTAGCCGGTATAGCTGGCCACGGAGGTGAAGTACTTGTTCGCGTTCAACTCGTACATGTACATATTGCCGTCGTAATTCCGCACCAGGATGATCTCGTCGATGCCGTCATTGTCAAAGTCCCCGCCGTCCATGTCGGCGACTTCTGAGCCCGAACCGAGTCCCCGGTAGATCGCAACGGGCTCCAGCAACTTGCGGTAGCGTTCGAGGTTGGCAAAGGCAATCATCTTGAGGGTCGTGCTGACGCCGCCCGTGCCGTAGACAATCCGTTCGAAGTAGTAATCCAGGATGATATGGTAATTGTCCCGGTTATTTTCTCCGACGCCCAACCAACGCCCGGTCGACCCGATATAGGTATTGGGGCCATTGGTGCCGTCTACCCGGTCCGCAAATTCAAGGGGATCCCCGTAGAGGTTCCGTTTGAAGGTATGGGCCATGGCCGTAACATCCGTGGCGGTGAAGAAGACGCCCGCATCGGCCGCCAGCTGGGCAAAATCTGTCTCAATGGCTCCGTGGGAGAGGTCTTCCGGGCCTTTCTGGGGATGGTAGTGCCAGGTATAGGCGCCATTTCCGCCTAGGGTGAGGTCGGCATTGAAGTAGAGGGCCATGTGAATGGACTTGTTGAGGTACTGCGGATCGCCGGTGACGCTGTACATCTTCAGGAGGGTACGTCCCATCGCCGCGTACTGGTTGTGGGGAAGGTCTTTGTTGCTGATCCACCCCAGGAAGGGCGCATTCCGGGCCCGGTAGATTCCAAGGGTTGTATCCCATTGGTCATCGTGGGCCGCGATGGTCATTTGGACCTCTCCCGACAGCCACTGAGCCGCTGCGAGCATGGTTTGGCCATTCAGTGTAGGGAAGTTGTGCAGGGAGGGCGTGGAAAAAATGACATCGCAAAAATCCGCCATGGGATAGGTGATCATGCCGGAGTGGACCACCCACGCATACGGTTCCTGGTTGTCAGAATACTTCTCGCAGACCCAGGTCGCATCGCTGATGCCACGGTAATCGACCCGCCCGGCGTTGTCATCCCGTTCGGCGATGACATTCAGGGCGTGCTGGTAGAGCTTTTGCAGGTAATGGGGATGCCCGGTCGCATGGTACATGGACATATAGCCCATCATCACATAACTCTCCCCCCAGGCCAGGGTGGCGTTGATGTTGTTGTATTGCGAATAGCCCAATCCGCCATTGAAGCTGGCGTCGATTTGGTCGAAGGCATCCTTGATGGTAGAAGAGTGTGCGTTGTTCCCCCAAGGGAAGAAAACAAGGCAAATAAGAGCAAATAGGATTCTTTTTGAAAATAGGTACATAAAAAGGTGATGGTTAAGTTTCTTTTCAATCGTAAGTGTAAAGTAGTGATATTTCGTGGACGATGAGGCTAAATCTAGGAGGGAATTGGGAGTGGGGAAATGATTTCTGGCAATGCTTTGGATTGATTTTCGACAAAATACCCAACCTATGTGTAAAAAATACGCTACCTTTGCGTAGTTATTACGCAATAAGAATTTATGCCCTTCGAATACGAACATCCCAGACCAGCCCTCACCGTGGACGCGGTGGTGTTTGGGTGGGAAAATGAGAACATCCAGGTGCTCCTGATCAAACGGAAAGTCCCTCCATTTGAGGGAGCCTGGGCGTTTCCGGGTGGTTTTGTGCATCCTGACGAAGCCCTGAAAGAGGCGGCCCGCCGCGAATTGCAGGAAGAAACCGGGCTGAAAGACATGTATCTGGAGCAGTTGTTCACCTTCGGTGGGCCGGGGCGGGATCCCCGGGGCCATACAGTGACCGTCGCCTATTACGCCCTCGTCAACCTGGCCCGGTACCGGGAATTGCGGCCCGATACCGATGCCGCCGACGCCCGGTGGTTTCCCATGGACGCCCTGCCGGAATTGGCCTTTGACCACGGAGGGATTCTCAGCACGGCTTGGGAACGCCTCCAGGGAAAGGTGCGTTACCAGCCGGTCGGCTTCGAATTGCTGCCCCCCGAATTTTCCATTGCCCAGCTCCGCAAACTCTACGAAACCATCCTCGGGACGTCCTTTGACCGCCGAAATTTCCGGAAGAAGTTCCTGCAAATGGAGCTGTTGATTGAGCTGGACAAGCAGGAAGAAGGAAAACCACACCGCGGCGCCAAGCTCTACCGCTTCGACCGGAAGCGCTACCAACAATTGGAACAGGAAGGATTCCAGTTCCGCATTTAACCCAATCTCACCCCCATGAAAGCATTGATCCTCGTCGATATCCAAAACGATTTTCTCCCCGGTGGCGCATTGGCCGTGCCGGAAGGTGATCAGGTCATTCCGGTGGCGAACGCCTTGTCCGCCCATTTTGATCTGGTGGTGGCCACCCAGGACCACCACCCCGCGCACCACGGCAGTTTTGCCGCGAACCACCCCGACCGGGAACTCTATGAAGTGGTCGACCTGAATGGCCTGGAGCAGGTCCTGTGGCCGGTCCATTGCGTCCAAGGGACGCCGGGCGGCGATTTTGCGGCCGATTTGAACCTCGAATCGGTCCACCAGTTCGTCCCGAAAGGGACCGATTCCGGGATCGACAGTTACAGTGGATTTTTCGACAACGGCCAAAAGAAGTCGACCGGTCTGGACGATTATCTGCGAAGCAAAGATGTGGACGAGCTGTACATCATGGGGTTGGCAGCTGATTTCTGCGTGAAATTCACGGCGCTGGATGCGGCGGCGTTGGGGTACCGGACCCATGTGATCGTGGATGGGACCCGCGGCGTCAATCTGACGCCGGATGCGACGGAAAAGGCGTTTGAAGAAATGGAAGGGGCGGGGATCAAATTGGTGCGCTCGGAAGCGTTGCTGGCAAGGGTAGGGCAGGCCTGATCATTTCCGGAGGGAAACCACAATTTTGGTGTCGGCTGCTTTTTTGCTGGGGTAAAGGCCGGCAATAAGGGACAGGAGGAAGATCGTGCAGAAAATGATGGCAAAATCGCTGGCCCACATTTCGTGGGGGAAGAATTCGATTCCCGAAGTGAAAGTTTCGCCGCCGGCCATCGGGACGAGGCCGTAGGTCTCATGCAGATAACCAATCACCCAGGCCGAAGCCATTCCCGCTATCCCCCCAATTCCCCCTACCAAGAGGCTTTCCAGCAAGAAAATCCGCCGCACCATGCGCTTGCTGGCCCCCATCGATTTGAGGATCGCAATGTCCCGGGTCTTTTCGACGATGATCATGGACAAACTCCCCACGACGTTCACCGCGGCGATGATCAACATCAAGGTCAGGATCAGGTACGCCACCAACTTTTCATTTTTCATCACGCTGAATAGCGTCTCGTGCATGTCATACCAGGTCTCGACCTTGTATTCCGGCCCCAAAGCCCGCTGAATGTCCTGTTTGACCCGATCCGCTTCCCCAAAATCCCCAATCCGGATGTCATAGGAACTGATTTTATTTTCCATCGAAAACAGCTCCCGGACCATCTCAAAATCAGCCAGGATATACCGGGTATCGTACTCCATCTGGACCTTGAAATAGCCCGCCGTGAACAATTTTCGGCTTTTGGCAGCCTCGAGCGGATTGCTCAGGGCCTTTTTCACATCCCCCGCCGCCCACAATTCCATCGGGGTGATCCGGTCGCTGATCCGCGCATTGATATAATAGGCGACGGTCCCACCAAGGACGGCCATCGGGTAGCCCCCCTCAGTTTTGAAGCCGAAATCGCCTTCGTAAACCAATGAATCGAGGGGATTCAGTTCGAGGTAATCCATTTTCACCCCCTTCACTTCCACCATGTACTGCTTGTCGAAATAGGTCAGCATCGCCTTGTCCTGCACCGTCGGACTCATGAACTCGACGCCGTCCACGGACAGAATCCGCTGCCGCAGTTCGGCATCGTCTTCAAAGGTTTTGCCCCGGGAGGCAACCACCCGGACATCGGGGTCAAATGCCGTGTACATATTCTCCACCAGGTCCTGGAACCCATTGAAAATGGCCAGTACCGTGATGAGCGCGGCGGTCACGTAGGTAATGCCGAGGACCGCGACGAAGGTGATGATGTTGATGGCATTGCGGTGGGTGCGGGAAAACAGGTAGCGGTTGGCAATGAAAGCCGTCGCCCGGCCCGTCACCGGCGAAAGGCCGTAGCGGAGGAAGAGCTTGATCAGGTAAAAAGCGCCCAGAATCATCGCCAGGGGCAATACAATGCCCAGTAGAATGATCAAGACTACCTGGGGGATATCGGCGATGATGTTGAGGGGAAGGAACAAATGGGTTTAGTCTTCGGAGTCTTTGTTCTTGATCTGGTCAAACAGTTCATCCATGCGCTCGACGACCTGGGGGGTATCGTCGAGGAAAAATTCCAGTTCGGGGATGTGGCGAACCTGCTGGCGGATGCGCTGGCCGAGGTAGCGACGCACTTCCCACTGATTTTCAGTGAGGTATTCGATGGCGGGCGGACCTTGGGCGTCGGGAAAAACAGAAATGTAGACCCGGGCAATGGCGAGGTCAGGAGTGGCCCGCACGACGGTCACCGTCAGCATCGGCGCATTCGGGACCTTGAAGTCCCGTTGCAGGATCTCGCTGATCTCCTTCATGATCAGCTTCCCAAATTTCTTCTGCCGGTTCGATTCTTTCATCCTTGTTTTTTTACCTAGATTTGCCAAAAGTACCAAATGAAGCTCTATTTACGAATTCTGGCTTTTGGAAAACCGTATTTGACGCAAGGAATTCTGGGGTTCGTGTCCCTGTTCATTTACAACTTCTTTGGTATTTTTTCGATTGCCCTCGTCATTCCCTTCCTCCAAATCCTCTTCCGGCAACCCGAAAGCCAGGGAATTCTGGACGCTGCCCGCTTGACCGAAGACCCCGGTTTGATGCAGCAGATGTACCTGGCCATCGACAATTTTGTGCTGGAAGAAGGAAAATGGACGGCGATGGTGTACCTCTGTATCGCGCTCGGTTCATCGATTTTCCTCAAGAGCCTGTTTAGGTACAGCAGTTCCTATTTCATCGCACCTTTTGAGCAGGGCGTCATTCACCACCTCCGTACCCGCGCATTTGACCATCTCCGGCGCTTGTCCATGCCTTTTTTCACTGGAAACAAGAAGGGCAATGTCATCAACGTCATGGTTTCGGATGTGCAGGTGGTCCAGGAAAGTGTGATTGGAACCGTCCAGAACATGGTCAGCGATCCCGTCCAAATGGTCCTGATCCTCGCTTCGCTCGTCATCATATCCTGGCAGCTCACGCTGTTTACTCTGATCATCCTCCCCATCACCGGCCTCTTCATCAATTTCATCTCGAAATCACTCAAGCGCCGCGCCCGCCGGGGACAAGAGCGCCTCGGCCTCCTCATCGCGGTCCTCGACGAATTCATTTCGGGCATTCGGATCGTGAAGGCGTTTGGGGCGGAGGAGTACGAACGGAAAAAATACATGGCGATGAATGGCGAGTACCGGCACTATATGGTCGCGCTGAAGCGGCGGAGCGACCTCGCCAGCCCAGTCACCGAAGTGCTGTCCATCATGGTCGTCGTGACCATCATCCTTTATGGTGGCAACCTGATCCTTACGGGCTCGAATTCCTTGCAGCCCGAGTCATTCATCGGCTTCATTGCATTGTTTGGCTCGTTTATCCAGCCCATCAAAACCTTTTCGTCGGCCTTGTCCCGGATTCAGAAGGGGATTGCCTCTTTCCAGCGGATTGAGGAGTTTTTGGAAGAGGAGGAAACGGTGAAGGAAAAGGAAAATGCAGTTCTGGTGGCAGATTTGAAGGCGTCGGTGCGCTACGAAGGGGTTCGGTTCAGCTACGAATCGGCCGAAGTCTTGCACGGCGTAGACCTGGAATTGAAGCGGGGGGAAACGGTGGCCCTCGTCGGGCCCTCGGGCGGAGGCAAATCCACGTTGGCGGATTTGTTGCCGCGTTTTTACGATCCGGCCGGCGGCCGGATCACCCTGGATGGCCAGGACCTGCGTGACCTCAAGGTCGCCGATTTGCGCGGCTTGATCGGCGTCGTGACCCAGGAAGGGGTCCTGTTCAACGATACCGTGGCCAAGAACATCGCCTACGGCGAGGAAGCGCCGGATCTGGCGCGGGTCGAGGCGGCCGCCAAGGCTGCCTACGCCCACGATTTCATTTCGGCGATGGCGGAGGGCTACGATACGGTCATCGGGGAGCGGGGGACGAAGCTGAGCGGGGGACAACGACAGCGGCTCGCGATTGCGCGGGCCATCTACAAGGATGCGCCGATTCTGGTGCTGGACGAAGCGACCTCGGCCTTGGATTCGGAATCTGAGCGCCTGGTGCAGGAAGCCCTGGACAACCTGACGCAGGACCGCACCTCGCTGGTGATTGCGCACCGGTTGTCGACGATCGTGAGCGCGGACCGCATCTACGTCATTGACCGCGGCACCGTGGTCGAGCATGGAACCCATGCAGAATTACTCCAAAAAGAAGGTATGTACCGCCACCTGTTCGACATCCAATTCGAGGCGACCCGGAATTAAAATTCTGGAACGTAAAAGGGACAGTTGAATTGTGGGGGATGAAAGGTTTGTTGGGAAAGTGTGGGATAAAAAAACGCCTGCCCTCAACGGGTTGTTGAGTGACAGGCGGCAAACTAACTAACCATAACAAACAAACCTAGGACAAAGATAGAAAAATATTTGATTCTCAAAGCAGACGAATGTAAAATATCCTGAAAAAGGTCATAGGAATCTTACATAGATGTTATCCCGCTATTATCTCGTTTAGAGGGATATGCAAAAAAAGAGCTAGATAAAATGGGGTGAATTGGCTTGGTTTCTTACATGGTAATTGGGGAGTCTGTCCGCAACATTCCTTTGGAAGATGAGGCAATATTTTCTGAATAATCTCAATTCCCAACAATTGAGTCTCTGGTTTCCCTGATTGGCATTGATTTTCCTTTTTCAGCCCCAAATCTTTCATCCGGGGGGCAAAGAAAGATATATCATTTGGATACCTTTGAGTTAAAGGAAACGATCCCTATTTTAGTTACTGTTAGGTAAAATTAAAGGCTCTATCCAATCGACCAACCAAAAGAACTGTTTCATCCCACCCTCTCTTCAACCAACGATTTTAGATTGAACTGGAGCCAGCTGAAATAAACTCAGCTCAGTAGAAACTCGACTAAACGGTTAAAAAATGAGAGCTAAATTTTGGCTAATCAGCTTTTTATCAGCTGTACTTCTGACATTAACTGTCCCCCAAACACTCCGAGCTTCCCACGCTCAGGGCCTGGATTTGTCCTACCAATGCCTGGGAGGGAACCAGTACGCCTTTACCCTGAACTTTTATCGGGATTGCAGCGGGATCGGAGCCCCCAACTCAGTCAATATCAATCTCGCTTCCGTTTCCTGCGGCGCGAATTTCAATATTGTCCTGACCAATAGTGGCAGCATCTCGGAGGT
Organism: uncultured bacterium; assembly: GCA_963923035.1. Lineage (GTDB taxonomy): Bacteria > Bacteroidota > Bacteroidia > J057 > JADKCL01 > CAWUKT01. The sequence continues at coordinate 39,090 of CAWUKT010000046.1, read as the reverse complement.
CTCCCCCTTGTGTGCCGCGCAGTTGGCCCAGAGTACCTGCGCCACGCCGCCCTGTGTGACCTGCCTCCCCGGGGTGGAACAGTATATCTATACCGGAACCTTCACATTTACCCAGTCCTGTCCGGATTGGGTGGTGAGCTTTGAGGAATGCTGCCGGAACAATTCCGTCACCAACCTCCAAAACCCGGCCGGCCGCTCCCTTTTTGTCTCCGCGACCCTCGACAATTCCGGCGGCCTCTGCAACAGCTCGCCCGTTTTCACCTCCACGCCGGTGCCCTACGTCTGCGCCGAGCAGCAATATTGCTACAACCACGGCGCCTTCGACCCCGATGGCGATTCCCTGGCGTATAGCCTGGTCGCTCCGCAGGAAGGCCCTGCTCCCGGGATCAACATCCCGTATTCGTCGCCGGCATTGAGCGCGACCCTGCCCTTGTTCGATACCACTGGTGCCGTCCAATTCGATCCCCAGACGGGCTCGCTTTGTATCATCCCGACCGATACCCTGCCGCAGCAGGTGATTGTGGTGGCGGTGGAAGTGGAAGAATGGAGAAATGGCGCTTTGTTGGGGACCACGCGACGGGACATCCAGTTGGTGGTGCTGCCCTGCGCCAATACCCAGCCGGACCTCATGCCGCGGGATGTCGTCAACCTGGTAGGCGGCGCACAAATTGACTCGAACTCGGTGGAAATTTGCCCGGGAGTTCCCTTGACCTTTGATGTGGTGGCGGGAGACGCAAATCCTGGCGATATTGTTACGATGCTGTCCAATGCGACGGCGGCCATTCCCGGCTCCAACTTTACCACGACCGGCAATAACCCCGTGACGGGGACCTTTTCCTGGACGCCCACTACGGGGGACGTCGGATTTCACAACTTCACCGTGAGCATTTCGGATGACGGCTGCCCCATTTTGGGAAGCCAAATCTTCAACTTTGACATCACGGTGGTGCCTTCCACCGAGGCGGGGCCCGACCTGGCCTATTGCCCGGCGGGGGGACCTGTACAATTGGGCGTAGTAGGGGGGCAAAACTTCACCTGGTCCACGATTTCGGGTGGCCCGGCAAACTTATCCTGTACCAACTGCCCGAATCCAACCACGGCGCCGGCGACTTCCGCCATGCTGGAGGTGCTGAGTGACCTCAGCCCGGTCTGTAAGAACCGGGATACGATCACCGTCAATGTGGTGCCGGATTTCATCCTCGATTTGGGGAACGATACAACCATCTGTCGCTTTGGCCTGGCCCAAATCAATGGTTCGGCGACGCCCACGGGCACTGGCTTTTCGCCTTATGTCTTCAATTGGAGCCCGGCGGATAGTTTGTCCGATCCCACCATTGTCAATCCCACTGCGAATCCAATCGATACCACCCAGTATGTGGTCACGGCCACTTCTGCCGCCGGATGTACCATCCGCGATACGATCAACATCAACATCGATGGCGTGGCTCCTCAAATTGTCGTGGAAGTCCCCGATACGGTTTGCGTCAACGAAAGCCTCGACCTGAATTCGGTCCTATTCCAGGAATGTGGGATCACCACGGTTCCCTGTTCCGGGCCCAATGTGGTCGACACCATCGGGTTTGGAACCTTTTCTTCCCAGGATTTCGGGCCGTTTGTACTGGATGGCCTCACCAATATTTCCAACAAGCGGCAGTACATCATCACGGCGGCCGAGTTGGCGGCATCAGGGCTACAAGGCGGCGGACGCATCAATGCGTTGGGCCTCGAAGTCGTGACTTCCGGCAATCCCATTACCGGCGTGCAGATTCGGATGGGCTGTATTCCTGATTCAACGTTCCCCAATTCCAACTTCTTTACGGGGTTGAGCTTGGTGAAAAATTCCTTTACCTGGATTCCCGCTCCGGGTTGGTCTGACCAAACCTTGGACTTCCCCTATATGTGGGACGGCACCAGCAACCTGGTGGTCGAGATTTGTGTGGATCCCCTCCAGGCGACTGGAGCGGCTTCGACGATCAGCTACGACAACCTGTCCGCCAACGTCACCAACATCGCCAATTCCTTGGCGGCCGGAGCCTGCGGGATCACCAGCGGATCCCCCATCGCCCAGCGACCGCGGTTCAGGTTTGACATGTGCGAGGCCATTCCTCCAACCCTGACCTACCTCTGGGTGCCGGGAACCGACCTGAACAACCCGGCCATCGCCGATCCCACGGCTACGCCTACGGCGACCACGACCTATACCGTCAACGTGACGGATGGCTTGTGCATCGGGACCGACCAGGTGACGGTTGTGGCTTCTCCGCGCTTCAACATCGATGCCGGACCGGATACCACCCTGTGTCTGAACCAACCGTATCTTGCGAATCCGACCTTGGATCCCGGAACCTATACCTATAACTGGACCCCGGTGACCGGGGTCACGGATGCCACCGATCCCAATACCCAGATTTTTGCCCCCGACACCACCACCTATGTCCTCTCGGCCACCTCGGCGGACGATTGTACCTTGGCGGATAGCCTGACCATTTCCATTGATGGGGTGGCGCCGCTGGTCTTGTTGGATGCCGGCGATACGATCTGTCCCGGGACGGGCCTTACGACCCTGAACCCGACGATTACGTCGATTTGTGGGATCACCTCGAATCCTTGTACCGGACCGTCCCAGCAGGGATTCATCGAAGATCCGGCCGGATTCGCTTCGAGTATTTATGGGCCGCACTTCATTTTCCAGGGCATCAACTCTACCATGCGCCGCCAGAACATCTTCACCCAGACGGAGCTGGATACGATGGGATTGGTTCCCGGACATAAGATTACAGCCATCTCTTTGGAATACTCGAATGCCAACCAGACGAATTCGGATGTCGTGGTGCGGATGGGGTGTACCAACCTGGATGAATTTGATGCGTCGCTGACCTTTGTGCCCGGCCTGACGACCGTGATGACTTCTACGGCCATTACCCCGGCAGTAGGCTATACCACCTTCAATTTTACGAGTGATTATACCTGGGATGGTACTTCAAACATCATCGTTGAAATTTGTGTCTCGACGCCCCAGACCGGTCTTTCGCCTACTTCTGCTTCCGATGTGCGGGTTCACAATGTCGGCGGAAATATCAACCGGACCTTGTATGCCAATGACTTTGCTGGAACGGATGGGTGCGCGATTCCTGTGGGGACCGCCCGGGCCTTTTTCCGACCCAATATCCGGTTTGACCATTGCGAAGCCATTCCTCCGGGCCTCAATTATACCTGGACGCCGGCTACTGGCTTGAGTTCTCCCACGGCAGCCACGCCGACGGCCCAGCCTACCACGACCACGACCTATAACCTGGTCGTTGATGGCGGAGGTTCCTGTACGGGAGGTGACCAGATCACCGTGGCGATTGACAGTACCAATTTCGTGACGGCAAACTCCACCATCACGGCGAACTGCCCGACGCAGGCCTTCCAGTTGGATGCGGTGGTCAGCGGACCGCTGAATTTCCCGAACCTGGGCTCCTGCGGGGTCAACGGTACCGCGTGTACCCAGCCGCTGTATTCGGCGACAGTGGGAACCGGGACGGCCAGTGCGAATACATTTTACAGCCCCTTCTTCTTTGACAACCCCTCGAATACGGACAATTCGCGGATTCAGTACCTGTACCGCGCCTCTGATTTGTTGGCGGCCGGGGTTCAAAGTGGAACGATTACGGCACTTGGGGTGCCGATTGCCAGTGCGGATTCCCTTGATCTGGATGCCCTTCAGATCAGCATCGGCTGTACCAACCAGAGCAACTTGTCGACGGGCGTAGGCTTCCTGCCCACCACGGTCGTCAACGGTCCGGCGGCCTTCAACCCGGCCAATGGCCTCGCGGTCTTCACCTTGACCAGTCCCTTTGATTGGGATGGGACGAGCAACCTGGTGGTGGAATTCTGTAACTCCAATACCATTGCGGGCAACCCATCGCTTGTGAACTATACCACCACGACAGGCCACAATGGTACGATGATCAATTTCAATACCACCGGCCCTGGGTGCAGCATTACCGCTGCGGGCGCAACGGTATTGCCGGGCTTCATGAATTTGCAGTTCACCGTTTGTCCTCCGCCTCCCACGCCTTTCACCTATGCTTGGGCGCCCAATCCTGGCCTTTCCAATACCACCATTTCCAATCCTACTTTCGCAGACCCGGATCCCTTGGTGGCCGATACCTTGTTGGTGCTGGTCAGTGGTGGTGCCTGTGATGTCTTTGATACCGTCTTCATTCCGACTTGTCCTTTGCCGGTGGAGTGGATGGAATTGCGGGGAGAAATTGTGGGGGCAACGAATGTCCTGGATTGGGATGTGGAGGGAGAATGGAATGTGGACCGTTATCTGGTCCAACGGATGGAGCCGGATGGCAACTGGGAAGACCTGGGTGAAGTCACGGCGCGTCAGGCGACGGCTTACCAATGGACCGATGAACGGCCTTTGGTCGGGGCGAATGTCTACCAGGTCATCGCCGTAGACCAAAATGGCGCCACCACCGAAAGCAATTCGGTAATGCTCTACCACCAAGGGCTGGACCAATTGATCGATTTGTATCCGAACCCGACGACGTCGGGCAATGGGTATTTCCTGGACTACCAGTCCACAGGTTCCGGGCCGCTGGAAATCACCGTGACCGATCTGTGGGGCCGCGTCGTCTGGCGGGGCGTCCGGGAGATCCAGGAAGGCTTCAACCACCTCGCCTTGCCCGCGAATGAACTCGCCCAGGGCAGCTATCTGGTGCGGACCCAAATCCGGGAGATCCGGCAGCAGCGGAAGCTCCTGATCATCGATTAAGCGGTCGTATCAAGCTGATGGATGGAACCGGCGTCTGTAAACCAGGCGCCGGTTCCATTTTAAATCCATTTCAATCGACAAAAATATTTGGACCAAGGGGCAAGAAAGGGTAAATTTTAAGTCCCGACTAAGAGAACGAAATTTTATTCTGGCATTGGCCATTCATGGGCTTCCTTAAATCTAATTTAACGGAAGGGGAAGAAGGTAGACGCCACTTCTTCGACCTGATCAGCGGATTATCTCTTTTCTGCTGCGGGTTGCTGTGGGTTCTTCTGGCCTTTGCCTACGACGAAGAAATCGCCATTTCTGTAGGGGTACTCACGATCCTTTTTGCGGGAGGCTGGGCCATCGCCCGGTTTTGGTCTCCCATTGTGGGCTACCATGTCTTCCTTTCCGGCAGCATCACCACTTATCTCGGCATTACGCTTCTGACCAGCATCAAATTTGCCGCCGCGCCCCTGTTGTTTCCCATCCTCGCCCTCATTTCCCTCAACCTCGTCCGAAAATGGCCCATGGTGAGTTTCTACATCGCTTATTCCGGGGCGAGCTTGTGCGTATTGTTGTATACCCTGACCCTGGACTTTGCGGAGACCTGGGACCATATCTTGTTTGAGATGGTGATTGCCCTGTCCTTTTTCCTCACCTTCATCCTGATTGCGATCCGGTTGCTTCGGGGATGGGAAAACAGCAATATCAAGATTCGGGCCAATCAAAAAGTGCTGAAAACCCAAAAGGAACAGATTGAGGGGCAAAATGAGCAATTGAAAACGCAAAACCAGCAGCTGCAATTGGCGAAGGAGGAGATGGCGGGGAAAAATGAGGAATTGGAGCGCTATATCGAAAGCAATCAACAGCTTCAGAATTTTGCCTATGTCGCTTCGCATGACCTGCGCGCGCCTCTGAGCGCGATCATGGCCATGGTGGAAATCCTCGGCGAGGCCGCCGAGGACCGGCTCGATGCGACGGAGCGGCGCTATATCAGCCTCATCCGCGAACGCGGCGAGAACATGCAGCAACTCATGGAGGCGCTGCTGGAATTTTCGCGGGTCGATAGCCAGCAACTCAAGCCCCAATCGGTACAGCCTGGCGAACTGCTGGATTCGGTCTTGCAGGACCTGGCCGTGGTGATCCACGAAAAGAAAGCGCGGGTGGAGGTCAAAGGGAATTTGCCGGAGGCCATGATTGCCGATCCGATCAAGTTGCGGCAGTTGTTCCAGAACCTGATTTCAAATGGATTGAAATTTTCGCGGCAGGGCGTTCCGCCCTGCGTGGAGATCGAGGCCCAATCCATCGGAGAAAGCTGGATTTATTCCTTCCGGGACAATGGAATCGGCATTCCCTCGGACAGAATCGATCGGATTTTCGGGATGTTTGAACGGCTGCACACCGAGAAAGAGTACAAAGGGACGGGAATTGGGTTGGCCTTGGTGGGGAAGCTGGTGGAACAACACCACGGCAAGATTTGGGTGGAAAGTGAAGTCGGAACCGGGAGTACCTTTTTTGTCGAACTCCCTCAGGAATCGACCTGAGACTCTTCTTTTTTCTTCTGCTGAAGCAATTTCCGATTCGTTTCGATGTTCTGACGGTACATTTCGGCCATGCTGAGCCCTTTCGTTTTGGCCCGCGTCCAGAACAGCATTTCATCCAGCCCCAGGATGGACTTTTGCCCGTGCCGCTCCATCAAACTGAACAAATCCTTCCTGAATTCATCGATGTACCGCTGCTCTTCGGACTTGCTCGTCGCCTGGACCGACCGCCGAATCAGCTTCATGATGGCCCGCTCGAATTCGTGGTAGCGCTTGTTGCGGGTCATGTAGCGGTAGGTGGAGCGCATCAGGTATTCGTTGAGGTCGAAATTGCCGAGCTGGTACTGGATGAAAATTTGGATGAGCCGGGCAAAATCGCGTATGTCCTGGCGCTCGCTGCCCTCCGGAATTTGGAGGATGCTCATGAGCCAGCGGTTGGTCTGGGACCATTCCCCCCGCGCAAAATGGAACATGGCAAAATTGTGGTAGAAGCTGAGCTGGCGGGTGGTGCTCAGGTGAGGCGCCGAGCGGTCCATCCAATCGGAAATGTCCTGCATCAGGGCCACGGTATCCGGCGTGGACCGGAAATTGATGGCGTAGATCAATTCGTGGTGGTAGGAGACCCAGGTCAGGTTGGCGGTGGCGGCCCGGGAGAGGTTGGCCCGCTGCCGCAACTGAAGGACGGTGTGCTGGAACTCTTCCATGTCCGTGTGGCCGAAGAGCAGCGCGCTGAGGTAGTTGTGGTTGGTTTGGAGGTACAGCTCAGGGTATTCCTGGATCTGGTCCTCGTGGGTGTGCCAGATGTGCATCAGCTGTCGCAGGTAGCTGGCCGCATCGGTATAACGGGGGAACGACATCTGGTAAATGGCGTGGGTCAGGTAGTAAAAGACCGAGGCCAGGAAATGGGAGGAATCGGGCGGTGATTCCAGGGCCGGATGGGCCAGCACCCCATCGTATTTGGCCCGCACCTGCTCGGTTCGGGCCCGGGGTTGCAAGCGCCCCAAGATGCGAATCTGCTCGAAGCACTGCTTCAATTCGCTTTGTTGGTTCAGGCGCTCCATGCAGGCAATTTGTTCCTCCAGCTGCAAGGAAAAGGCCTCCTCCTGTTTCCGAATCGATTGCAATTGCTTGATCCGCCATTGCCAGTCCAGGAGATTCAGCACCACCTGTTCCTTTTCGTAATTGAGCGCCAATTGAAGGGCCTTGGAGATGCGCTTTTCGCAGTTTTTGAAGAGCCCCTTTTGGTAGAGCAAATCAATGTCTTCCAACAATTGCCGGAGCTGGGAATCGACCGAACGGCCGGCCCGCTGGACCCGCTGCGCCCGGAGCAATTGGTTGAGCAGGCGGTTTTTGTTGGTGGAGAAATGCCGGACCAGGGAGGAATTGCCGAGTTGGGCTTTGACCTCCTCTTCATTGTACACCGCCAACCGATCCAGGCAATCGAACAGCTCCAGATAGGTCTTGGATCCCTTGCCCCCAATGGCCTCGGAAAACAAACGGAAGAAGCGCTTGTCGGCCTTGGACATGGATTTGATGAAGTCAAATAATTCTGATTGCATGGACACCTCGACTCCGATTACCAGTTGGATGTGTAAAAAAATGGAGCTGAAAGTTAGCCATTTTCGAGAGAAGGACCATTTTTTATTGGGAAACCTGTATTTTGTCCTGCAACCAACCTTGGTCAATTGGGGTTTTCCCCCCAAGATGGCCCTAGTATATTGAACTTTTACATACAGAACCAACCCCAAAACTCTATCACTTATGGCAACTTACGAAGTAACAACCGAGATAACAGAAGTCAATCTCCCATCCATTTCTGGGTATTCCAATGCCACGGTTGCTTTTGCGAGCAATACCGCGGAGACTTATAACCTCGGCGAAAACCAGGATGTAATTGGCACCACCTCTTCCATCCCCAAAGGTCCTGATCACCGGCTGAAGGTCACCTCCTGCGTCCAGAACGCCGAAGGCTGCATCTCCGAAACGGTGGCGTGGCTGTACTACGAGCTGATCAATAGCGGGGCCGACTACAAATTCTACAAGTCGGACACCGAGTCCGGCACCGCAGAACCCATCGCGACCCTGTCCACCACCACCACCGACCCGACCAAAACCACCCTTGAAGCCGTCTTCCAGGCTCCGGGTGGAGGAGAAGTCATCATCATCATTGGTGACCTGGTCATTGACCCGCCCATTGAGCGCAGCAGCCAAGGGGGCGCCAAATCCAAGAACTGATTTCCTGTGATCTCTCACATGACCGCCGCCTTTCCATTCGGAGGGGCGGCGGTTACTTTTTTACATACACAAAAAAAGCCGGCCCAAGGCCGGCGATATACACCTGAAACGAACTAGAATTAGCCTTCCAACAGGAAGGAAAGTTTCGCATTGATCCGATATTCGCTGATTTTTCCGTCTTCTCCGACGAGTGCGCTCATGTTCTGGATGTTTACCGAACGGATGTTCCGGATGGACTTGGAGGCCTGGTCGACGGCATTTTGAGCGGCGTCTTCCCACCCTTTGGTGGAATTGGAGAGGACTTCGATGACTTTTACAACTGCCATGTGAGTAGGGTTAAGGATTGGTTAATGATTGAGACAAAGGTAGGGGGGAGGGGCAGGCGAGTCCACCCAGTCGTCGAGCGGATTGGGGCATTGGGCGAATTGGAGAAATGGAAAATGGATGCGCTGGGGAAGGAGGAAAAGGGAAAGAATAAGAAAAAAAGTCAAAAAAATGTTGCCCAATCGGTGGCCGTTTCTGCGCTTTTTCAGGAAAAAGCATGGATGCAAAAAAACGAGATGCGGTCAAGCGGTACATCAAACAAGGCAAAGTCCCACTGGTGATCCGCGAATTGAATCAGTGGCCTCTTCCCTTGAGATTGAAGCAGAGGCTCGAATTGGTGGAGGCTCAATTCTATGGTTTGCGGGAAGATAAAATCAGTGGGGTACTGAGTCAGAAAGAAATCAGAACATTGGGGGAGGAGGTCAAAGCCGGATTGTTGGAACTGATGGAGGACATTACCTATCATCAACGTTTACTGGGAAACTGGATCACCGAGGACTCTTTTTCCAAGCTGCAAGAACTGATCGGTCGGGAGGAGGAGCTGAAACAATTAGAAACTTTCATTCAGAACTCGAAGCAGAATATCTCTTTGATTTCCGGACCGGGAGGAATTGGGAAAACATCGTTGCTGGTAGGACTGGGAATCTACGAACCCGTGCGGAAGAAGTTTGACCGGATTGCATAGGTTTCTTCCAGTGGGGACCTGATCAAGGATTTGGTCATCCAATTGTCCCAATCAGAGTTGGGCTTTGAATACATCCAGCACCAGTCGTTGCAGCAGAATTATCGGAATCTGAAAGGAGTGTTGAAGAACAGTCGGGGAAATAATCTGCTACTCGTGGACGGAGAATTTGAGGTAGAGGTATTCGGAAAATTCGTCCTTGAATTCCGCGAGCTCAACTGGAAAGTGGTGGTGGCTTCGAGGTCCAACCCCGGAAATATTCAGCAGGTATTGCCCTTGACCCCACTGTCTACCACCGCACAAATAGAATTGTTCCATGGCTTCACTTCCAAGCAGGCTGTGGGTGCCGAACTTGATCAACTTCTGAAATGGACCGGGGGAAATACCCTGCTGATTGCTCTCTTGGGAAAGGTTTTCGATCGTTCCGCGTTTGAGGGGCTGGCAGAATTCAACCAGGAGCTGAAAGCCCAGGGCGTACTCTCCGAGTCTTTTGGACTGGAATTTGAATTCGAAGATGATGGCGAATTCGAGATCACAAGTCTGAATAAGGTAGTTCGACAGCTGTATAAGATCAACCGCCTTTCCATCAAAGAGGTGTTGGTTCTGGAGTTTCTCATGCTGGCTCCTCAGAGATTGATCTCGCTGACCGAGGTCCAGCAGGTTTATTCCCAACTCAAAGAAGGGGTCAGCAATATTTCAGTGGGTTTAACCATGATAAGGCGAGATTGGCGCTATTATCTCAGTCAACAGAAATGGAGAAAGCTGTACCAAAGTTTTCAGCGGTTTCGTCGGTTTGGGGCCCTCCTGAAAAAGGAAGTTGTTTTCCGGAATATCCTCATGTCACTGGCAAGGAAGGGATGGATTGAATTTGGCAACTCCCAGGTTTATATCCATGACATCGTAAAGAAGTCAGTGTCAAATTTGCTTTTCGGGTCGGCCCTGAACCATAGCTTCCTGATCGAAAGGCTCTCGTTGCTGGGGGTGATCCAAATTGAGTGGAAATTCAAAGATGTAGCATTGTTGGCGGAATATTCAGAGTCCTTATTGGGCAAGTTTGAGAAAACATCGCCTGGAATGGTGGTTTTATTGACAACCGCGGGGGTGCTGCATGAAAAGGTCGGCAATGAATCTGAATCCCTGGCGCTTCATTTCTCGGCATTGGAGCACCTGAAGAAACTCTCCCCTCGCTCATTTCCCAAGGTCGATGAAATGGAGTCCCGCATCGAAAACAATATTTCGGCAGCCTATATGATCAACAACAATATCAAGGAGGCCTCCCCCCACCTCATGAGGGCCAGAGATATCATGAAAGGACTATTCAAGGGTGGGGAAGATAGTTTTTACCTAGCCCAACTGGATGTCAATCTCGCGATCCATTACCGGAGAACGGGTAAACTGGATTTGGCGGTAGAATATCACAAGGCAGCATTGAAGAAGTGGTCAAATATCCGCGAGGGGCTTGTTTTCCAAAGAGTTATTACGACGTACGCCAATCTGGCCGGGGCCTATTTGCACCTCGACAAAGTGAAAAAAGCCAAGAAGGTGATTGGAAAAGCTGTGCACCTCTACGAAAAATATGAACAGCGGGAGGAAATTACCCATTACCACCATATCAAAGGACTTGTCTACCACAACTTGGCGGTGACCTTCCTGAAAAAGAGGAATTATGACTTCGCAAAAGAGGCGATCGAAACATCCCTCGAAATCAGAACGCATATTTTCCCTAAGAACCATCCCCATCTAAGCGAAACGTTATTGACCCAAAAGGCCATCAGGTTGAGGAATCCCAATCTGGTCACCTTGATGGATATCCCGTGGTACAAGCTGAAAAAGGACTGATCATGTTCCCAGGTGAAGGCGAATTGGAGAAACGGAAAATGGATGCGCTGGGTCAACCAAGGCATCCATTTTCCAGGGAATCAGGCGATGGAATCACCGATCACGAAGCCGCGTCATCCGCTCCGTCGAGCTGGTTCACGACTTCCTGAACCGCCTGGTCAAGGGCCTGGGCCTGTTCGAGGCCGTTGCCACCGCCGCCCTGGAGGGCGCCGATATGGGTAAAGCCAGCATCGGCATTCTTGATCATGGTCTCCCGGATCGCCGCCGACTTGTCGGCGTAGGGGTGATGGGGGTTGTCATTGTTGTAGACCAACCCGGCGCGGAGGATGTGTTCGTGGGCGCCGTGTTCATGGTGGTTGTGATCGTGGTCGTGCTCATGCTCGTGTTCGTGGTCATGGCCGTAGTAGACCTGCATATTGGTGAGCTCCTCCTGGCCATCTTGCATCGGCGACATGAAGGCCGGCTCCGAAACCGCACAGCGGGTACAGGTATACTTGAGCAACAGCTCACCACTCTTGGAGATGACCCCTTCGAAGGGAACCGACAGATAAATATCGGTCGGCGCGTGGTACATCTGATAGATCGCCGTCATAATCGCGGGCTCGGCACAGTTGCTCGGCATCCAGCTTTCCAGCATCCCGGTGGTATTTTCTTCCGCGCTTTGGACAATTTCCTCCGGAATCTCCTGGCCGTCACCAGCCTGGACCTGCTTTTTGACCTTGTTGGCCTCGTATTCGGGCGTCTGCATGAAGTACAATTTCGACTGCATCGACGGGGTCTTGATGCCCAGGCGCTCCATGTCGGCGACATGCTGGCCCAGATTTCCGGCGGCCGATTCGTGGGAGAGGTCTTCCCGATCCGGTGTGGGCAGGCCCATGTTCACATAGCTCTGGTCCTCCATTTCCTGTTCGTCCACTCCTCCTTGGTTCTCCCCGTACGGAGAAACTCCCGAAGCCCCAAAAATGGGACGGAAAGTCGCGCCCTGTTCGCTGTTGATGTCGCCTTCCTTGACGAACATGATGCACACGCAACCCGTCCGGGCCCCTGGCAACATGCCCCGCAATCCGTTGAGTTTGCCCTGGTAGAGGCCATTTTCAGCGATCAATTTCCGGGCGTGGGCGGCCAGGACGTGGTGGTGGCCCTCCTCCTGATCGGCACCGATATGGACCGATTCGCTGTTCGGGAAAATCCCCGCCATGCGCATGTCCCCGGGCAGCATCATGATCCCGCTCTCCAGGAAGTGCATGTATTTTTTGTTGATTTCAAGGAAATCTGCGGCTTGGGCCAGAAACGCCTGTTTGTCCTTGTTCATCCGGGATTGGGCGCTTTTGATCCCCGCATCACACTGATCCTGGCGCTGGACCATCTGGCGTTTGAAAGCAGAACGCTCGTTTTCGGCATCGCGGGTTTTGCGCATGCGGTATCCATCGGTGGCCCGGGGGCGAAAGGTCGGGGTGACCACCGCATCGTGCTGTTCCTGCAACCCCGCCACATCCGTTTGACAGGACGTCTCCAGTTCCGTTTGCAGATCTTGGAAGGTCGCTTCCAGTTGCGCAAAGTGGTCGGCCCGGTCCCGAATGATGGACAGGTAATTGACCTTGTGGGCGTAGATTTTCTTCATCCGGGCGATTTCCGCGGTGAGCTTGTCCTGGTCCGGGCCAGAAGGCGTTTGGGCCAGGTTGGTTTCGAGTTGGGAAATATACCCGAGGTCGGCCTGGATATTGAAGTCCATGTCGCCGGCGACGATCTGAAAATCGCGGACCAACCCCGAAACGCCAGCCACAACCGGGCCGTAGCGTTGGTCATTGCCCATGTCCACCATCAGCATGGGATCCAGCTCGTTGGCGGCGGCGCCATTCCGGAAGGTGGTGACTTGCTGGGTAAATGCCAGTTTGTCCTCGGGCCGGGAAACAATCTTGAGGATGTCCCCCGGAGATTGTTGGAGGAGCATTTTGGTGGCCAATGGATCGTCAGCCAATTCAACCAAGAGGGCATTGAGTCCTTCAGAGTGGCTATTGGCGAGGGCAGAATTGTGGAAAATGGCCGCGATTTGGGAAGTGGAGACAAATCCGGTGGCATGGATGCGCTGGATGAGGGGCGTAAGACGCTGGGCTTCGTTGCCTCCGAGGAGTTGGGCGAGGTCTGCCGAAAGGGCCGGCGGCAATTGCATCCCTCCCTGAGCGGTTCCTTCATTGGCGTGGCTCGCAATGATTTCTGCAGGCAATTGGTCCAGCAGGGCAGCTTGGTTGGTGTCCATGTTTTCGGGACCGGCGGGCAGGTCCAAATTGATGCTGCGGACCGCATTGTCGAGTTCAAGGGGAGACACTTCCCGCCCCACCGCGTCAACAATCCCGCCGCGGAGGGCTTCGAGGTCCTGGACATACACCTCGATATCGGAAAACTGGCCGATTTCTCCCCCGTCAATGTGTAGAATCCGCTGGATGACGGCCCCTCCGCCGAGCTTGCACTGGAGCAACCCCTGAGATTGGCGGGCGGTATCGCGGGTATTGGCTTGGTCGGCCTGGCGCTGAATGGTCTTGAGTTGGCTGACCTGGGGACTTTGGTTGGCGCGGAACTGCATGTTCCGCATTTGGACGGCTTCGGGACGGTTGTCGTGGAAACGGGCCTGAATGGCTCCGCCGAGCCCGCCCGTCATTTCGCCCATTTCTGAGGCATGGCCTTTGGCCTCAACCGTAGTTTGTTGCTGTTGGGTTTCCATCAATGACAATGTTTGCTTTAGACCTGTTAAAGATACCGCATTTGGAGTAGGAATTAAATACTAGCTTCCATCAACGGTAATATTTTCCCGACAAATTGACTGATTTTGTAGACCAAGCATTGATCCGTTTCCCTACTGTCGGAGGTATCCTGTTTAAAATGGATGCAGAAGGAGGGTGAATTGCATAATTGAGGGGGGAAAAATGGAAGAAAAAATGGGGGGAAGAAATCTTTGGAGGTGGGAGAATGAGGGGAAGAATAAATGGGACTTTGCCCTTCGATTGCTTTCTCGAATGGCGCTTGGATTGCCATCAAAACCAAGGGAGGCAGAGGAAGGAAGTCAATGGGAAATGGGGCTTTTGGGGATCGAAATGGCTTTTCCGGTAGAATTTTCCCTGACGTTTCCATTTTTCCCCTTCTTCCTCCGTTCGTCTTTCTCCACTCGTCTTGTTATCTTCGCGGCAAAACCACCGTCATGATCGAAAAATACTCCAAAGTTGCAGTGATCGGGGCCGGAACCATGGGCAACGGCATCGCCCACGTGTTCGCCCAGTCCGGATATGATGTTGTCCTCATTGATGTGAGTGAAAAGGCGCTCGAGAAGGCCCTCGCGACCATCAACAAGAACATGGACCGGATGATCAAGAAGGAAAAGATCACCGCTGAAGATAAAGCTGCCGCGATGGGCCGCCTGTCCACCGCGACCGACACCGCTTCCGCCGTCAAAGACCGCGACCTCGTCGTCGAAGCCGCCACCGAAAACCTCGAGCTCAAGCTCAAGATTTTCCGCGCCATGGACGAAAATGCTCCCGCCCATGCCATTCTCGCGACCAATACCTCTTCCATTTCCATCACCCAGATCGCGGCCGTGACCAACCGACCCGGCCAGGTCATCGGCATGCACTTCATGAACCCCGTGCCGGTGATGAAGTTGATCGAGGTGATCCGCGGCTATGACACCACCGACGAAGTCCTCAACGACATCATGGAGCTGTCCCGCGACCTGGGCAAGACGCCCGAGGAAGCCAATGACTACCCCGGATTTGTTGCCAACCGGATCCTCATGCCGATGATCAACGAGGCCATTTACACGCTGTACGAAGGCGTCGCCGGTCGTGATGAGATCGATTCGGTCATGAAACTGGGCATGGCGCATCCGATGGGCCCGCTGACCCTGGCGGATTTCATCGGTCTGGACGTTTGCCTGGCCATTCTCCGGGTCCTCCACGACGGCTTCGGCAATCCCAAGTATGCTCCCTGCCCGCTCCTCGTGAACATGGTCAACGGTGGCCACCTCGGTCGCAAGACGGGCCGTGGCTTCTACGACTATTCGAAATAAGTTCTCCTCCTCATGCTATAAATGCCCTTTTTCTCCGGGAAAAGGGCATTTTTGATTCCCAGACGCAGGGCGAAAGGCAAATCTCGGTCTAATTTCTCCATCCGCTCCGGCCTCCCGTTTTGAACCCGCAACTTTTGAGCCCGGGGTAGCACGTTCCAGGCATTGATGAGGACCTGCTCTTCCAAGGACGAAGGCTCGGAGTCCCTGGGGGCAAGATTCCACCCAAAGACTCCCACTTTCTACAAATCCTTGCCGATTTTCCACCAAATTCGTCCAACTTTCCACCTCCGAGATAGAAAGTTGGGCATCATTTGTCGAAACTTCTACCAGTGACACTCCCATATCGGGCACGAACAGTAGAAAATTCGACCGATCGGGCCCAACTTTCCACCAAAAACATGGAACTTTCCACCGGCGATACGGAAGTTTCTACAAAAACTAACCAAGGTTCTACCAATCCTAACCAACCTTCCACCAATTCGCTCCGTTTGGGCAATTATTTGTTTAAAGCATCCATCCTGATTGCTTAAATGAGGGAGCCGATAGGGCCGAAATTGTTGTCCATTGGGGGCTGCGCGCTTAGATGGGCTTAGGGCTGGAAAAAAGGCGTATTTTTCCGTAATTTTGGGAGGAATGAAAAACCAATAAACAACCTGTTATGAACTATTTTATCGCGAGTCCGGGGGGCGCTCAACAAGGTCCTTTTACCGTGGAGGAATTGCGGGGAATGGCATTGACCGGCGACAAACTCGTGTGGAAAGAGGGCATGAGTGAATGGACTCAGGCCCGGAACGTGCCCGAGCTGAAAGGGATTTTGGTGGACCAGGGGATGCCGGAAGTTCCCGGTGCCCGGCCCCAGGCGACTTCTTACGGGCACAGCCTCGAATCGATTTATACCCCTAATTTCGACCTCCGCCAACTTTCCGACCAACAGCGGGCCGAATTCCGCCAGCACCAAATTCGAAGCCATTTTCCGGTCGGATTGGCCATTTTCCTTCATTTCATCACCCTGGGACTGTTCAGCCTGATCAAGGCCGGGCTGTATTTTGATGCCTTGCCCAAGATCAAATCGGACGACTTCGGAGCCGGTCGGGGAATTGGCTTTATGTTCATCCCCTTCTTCAATATCTACTGGCTCTTCGTGTTTTGGCCCCGTCTCACCCGCCAGATCAACCTCCAGTACCGCCTCCGCGGTATGACCCCGCCCCTGGCGGAGGGACTGCCCATTGCCTACGGCGTGGTGCGTTTGATCCCCTATATCAACCTGTTTGCTTACCTGATCCTCATGCCCATCCTCTACGGCAATGTCCAATCCGCCGCCAACCGCCTCGCCAAATTGAGCGCGGAAGAGAACGCGGCGCATTATTCGATGGCCTGAGGACAAAAAATATTTAGAAGAGAACCGGTCTTAGGGCCGGTTTTTTTGTTGTCCGATTCAATCGAAGGGCAAAAGATCGGGTTCGAGGACGGTTTGTTTGGCCGCTTCCGATTGGAAGATGTCAAAGCTGTAGTGCGCCTCCATCAGCTCCCGAAATTGGGTGGCCAGGCGGGGATTCTCAGCCAGGAAATCGGGGAAGGTCCGGGTCTCACTCCGCGCCCAAAAGTGGTACACGGCCTTGGTCGCGGCCGTCGTCAAAGTCGCGTTGTACTTGTCGGCGGCCCCTACCCCCGCTACAAAGCGCTTCAATTGGGCATGGATATGCTCCAGCGCCCGCTCCAATCCATACTTGGAGATGTGGATCCAGGCCCATCTGAGATGGGCTTCGTGCGTGAACAGGGCCGGATCGAGGGCCCCCGCTTCGAACTGTTGTTCGAATTCGGCGTCGGAGAGGGTGTAGTGGGCTTGCATGGGGGAAAGGTTGGGAAATTTGGGTTGGGCGAATGAAGAGTTGGTTTCGGCGGGGAAAAGCGGATCTGTTCGCAGGTAAGACCTGCGAATCCAGGACTTTTTTTACGGAGCAATCACCACTTTTTGGGTTCCGAAATGGCCGTTGGAAAGGGAAATGGCCGCGAGATAAGTGCCCGGGGCAAGGTTCTGGCGATTCAATTCCACGGTGATCTCTTGGTCATCCGAATCAATTGCCCGGTTCAGTAAGACTTTGCCGGAAAGGTCCATGAGTTGGATGGTGCCGGATATCCCATTCGGCAGCTCGATGATGAGGCTGCCACGAGCCGAAACAGGATTGGGAACAATCCGCAGTCCATGTTCCATAGGAGCCACGTCGATTCCAGTCGCGAGGTCATTTTTGTACAGCAAACCATTCGCGCCGCAGGCAATCCCGATATTTCCCGTGAATTTGATGTCGCTAATGTTCCGGTTCTGCGGATCACTCAGGTCCAGGGCCCAGCTGGTCCCAAAGTCGACCGTTTTCCAAATTTCATTTCCTTCCGTCAGGTACCCGGTGGAATCATTCAAAAACCACAGTTCTTCCCCAAACATCTGGGTCAGGGGTTGGATACTCCACGATTGGCCACCATTGGTGGTGCGGAGTAAATCCGTGCTCGGATTTTCCCCCACGGCATACCCATTGTCTTCATCCACGAAATAAGCCGAACGGAACAGGGTATAATTCCCGGGATAGCTGAGTGGGGTCCAGGTTATTCCTCCATCGGTCGTTTTGGACATCCAACCCGTTTGGACCGTCCCGCCCACCAGTTCAAACCCGCCGATATACCCAATGGTCGGACTCACCATTTGCAAAAAGAAAGGGCCGAAATCGGGGATGTTGATTGAATCCCATGTCATTCCCCCATCTGTAGTCCGGTGCACTTCCTCTGTCCCGCTCACCAATCCCAAATTGGCATCGACAAACGAGATCAAGGGAGAACTCAGCGCGGGGTTGGGGGAAATGTCGGTCCAATTGCTTCCTCCATCCGTCGTTTTTAGCATAAAACTCTCCGAAATCGGAAATACCATGCTGGTATCGCTGGTGGTCCCGATCAGGTAGCCATTTTGCGCATCCAGAAATTGGACCAGCTCCAGTTCAGTGGTATATCCCGCCGGAATGGGGTAGGGGATTGTATCCCAGGTGGCACCGCCATCCGTGGTTTTAAACAGCGGAGCCGCATCAAAAAGGTCGTTTTTCGTTGCCATATACCCCACCAGTTCAGAGGGAAAGCTGATTTCTTGGTACCGGTCGGTCGGTGTGAGGTTCAGTGGACTCCACTGGGCATGGGTTGAGCCAACACTGAGACAGAGGAGAAGGAGGAGCAGGCAAAAGGGCTTGGAGGAATGGCTCATGGAGACTGTTATTTGGTTTTGCAGATGAGAAATTAATCTTTCAGGGGGTAAAGGGCAATAGTGGCGGGCGTTTGGATGTGTGCAGTGGGCGGTGTTGGCGGCTTGGATTTTTGACCTCCTCACTTCCCAATATCCCGACCCATCTTTTTCCATCAAATTTCTTTATTTTTATATATGACAGTGATGTTAGAGGAAATTATGAAGTTGAGTGTAGCCGAGCGCATCATGCTTGTTGAAGCGATCTGGGATAGTATCCCCGAAGAAGATAGTGGGGAAGAGCTTCCGGAAGTGACGAAAAAGTTACTTGATCAAAGATTGGCTGACCACCGGTCCAATCCAGAAGCTGGGTCATCCTGGGAAGATGTAAAAGCCCGGATTCAGGAGAAATTATGATATACGATTTGTTCGTTGAGCCCGAAGCTGAGAAAGATATTTTGGAAGCAGCGATTTGGTATGAGGGACGGAGGGCTGGGTTGGGAAATGGATTTCTCTTAGCAGTTGAAGCGTCACTGGAAGCGATTAAACGAAATCCCGGTCGCTATTTGGTTAAATTCAGAAATATCCAACGCGCATTGATGAAACGGTTTCCGTACGCCATCTACTTTTTGGTAGAAAAGCAGACTGTTTTCATTTTGGCTATTATTCATCAAAAGCGAAACCCAGCCTACCATGAATCTAGGACCGATGAGAGGTGATATGGCGTTCCTACATTGGCCTTACAGTTGTTGTAAGTAGGCTTGAAAGCATAAAAAATCCGCAGTTCAGTCGAGCTGCGGATTTGAATTTGTGGAGGTGGCGGGATTCGAACCCGCGTCCGGAGAAGGTTTCAGTGGGCTTTCTACATGCTTAGCCGATCTTTAATGTCTCACCGGGGTTCCCGAACGGCAGGAAAAGCCCCAGCAATAATCCTTTAATTTTTAAGAGAACTTAAAGGCGTCGTCCTCCGAGCCTACACGGGGTTCTGCGCCTCATAGAGTAGACCAGTAGGCCTGCCCACTCGAGAGACGTCTAACAGTTTAAGACTTTCTTAAGCTGCGAGAGCAAAATTGTTGTTGCCAATTATTGGGTTGAGGGTTCACTTTATAGCGCACTCCCACAAGGCGCTGCATGCTTACACACCTACGCACGACCCGTCGATTCCATTCACCCCCAGGTGTCTTTTCCGTGGCCCAATTTTGCCAGTTTCAAGGAACGGTGGCCACAAGGGTCGCTAAGATAGTATATACGTACCGGATTAAAAAGAGTTGCCCGGATTCGGGCCCCGTTGTGAACCGCCAGCACAAAAAAATACCCCCGTCACCCGACGGAGGTATTTTTCAGGCAGGAGACCTGCGCCTCACTGGCTACCGCCCATCATGCTACCCGCGTGGAACGGGTCTTTGACGACCTCCACGGAGAACTTCAGGACCTTGGTCGGGCTCTCGAGGCTATTACTCTTGACCGTGATGGACTTGGCCTGACGGCCGAGACGACCCTTGGAATTGAAGGAAGCGGTAATCTTGCCACTTTCACCGGGACCGATTTTCTCGCCCTTGGGCCAGAAAGGAGTGGTGCAACCACAGGAAGCCTTGACGCTAGTGAGTTCCAGATCAGTCTTGCCTTCGTTGGTGAAGATATAGTCGACGACGAACTTCTCGCCTTCGATCAATTTGCCGCCATCAATGCTTTCTTTTTCAAAGACCAGCTTGGGAGCGGCTGCTTTTTCTTCTTCCGTATAAATCTTGGCGAAAGAACCATTCAGGGTCACAATCTTTTCGTTGCTGGTCGGCTCGTCGGTATAGAAGGTGACGCGCTTAGAGAAATAACCATCGGCAACGTTGTCGGCCTTCATTTTCTTACCATCCACCGTCACCTCAAAAGAGCTTTCTTCGCCCGGAGCCAGGTCGGCATCGGCAAACTTCACGGAGATACCAGGATCGCTTTGGGTCTTGGCCTCGTTGATTTTGATGGGGCTGGTGGAAGTATTCTTGAAGCGGTAAGCAACCGTTTTGGAATCGTTGGAGGTAATGCTACGCAGGTTTTCGATGACCTTTTCAAAGGAAATGCCGCCGCGAACGATGCCATAGTTGATGGCCGGCTTGGGCGGAGCTTCTACCAACGGCGTTTTGACCGGAGTGGGAACCGGATTGGCGCCTTCCTTAGGGTTGATTTTGCCTTTGATGAACAGGACAATCGGCTGAGCGCTGCCTTCATAAGTCACGCGGATGGACTTGTTGAAGTTCCCGAGGCGGTTCGAATCGTACTTGACCGGGATTTCGCTGGTCTCACCCGGAGCGATGGGCTCGCGGGACCACTTGGGCGTGGTACAGCCGCAGGAAGCCTTCACATTGGTCAGCTTGACCGGCGCGTCGGATGTATTGGTGAGCTTGAACGTAAACTGGCAGGGATCGCCCTGGGTCAACGTACCAAAATCGTGGCTCGTTTTTTCGAACTTAATTTTATGATCAGGCTCCTGGGCCTTCAGCCCAAAGCCAATGAAAGCAAGTAAGAGGAGTGCGGATACGAACTTGAACTGCATAGGGAATGTCCTTTTTGAATGATTCCGAATATACCAATGACGAAGATAATGAATCCCATTGATTTGCTCAATGCTAGCTGGGTGCTTTTCCGGATTGGGGCTCAGGATTTTTTGCCTCTTCCGGGTATTCAATCCGCCCGTGGTAGATGCTGACCAGCATCTTGTACATCACCTCTTTCGCATTTTCCAGGTCCTTAAACGTCAATTCAGAACGGGAAAATTGCCGCTGGTTCATCTTGCCATCGATGATTTTATCCACCAATGCCTTCAATTGAGCGGGTTCCGGGTCCTTCAGGGACCTCGAGGCAGCCTCCACCGAATCGGCCATCATCAGGACGCTCATCTCCTTCGAGAAGGGGAGCGGCCCGGGATAAGAGAACTGACTTTCATCAATTTCTTCGTCCGGGTGGGCTTCCTGGTGTTTTTTCAAAAAATAAAAGGTCGTCGTGGTTCCGTGGTGGGTCTTGATGAAATCGATCACCTCGGTCGGCAAACTGTATTCCTGGGCCAGCCGCACGCCTTCCGTCACGTGGTCGATGATGATCTGCGCGCTCTCCACCGGACTCAATTGTCCGTGGGGATTATTGCCCTCCGATTGATTTTCAATGAAATACTGGGGATTGGCCATCTTCCCGATGTCGTGGAAATAAGCGCCCACTTTGACCTGCAAGCCATTGCCCCCGATCTTGTTGATGACCGCCTCGGCAATGTTCGCGACCTGGAGGCTGTGGTGGAAGGTCCCCGGCGCCCGCACGGCCAATTGAGACAGGAGTGGGTGGTTGGTATCGAGCAATTCAATGAAGGTGATGTCGCTGTTCAGGCCAAAAATCCGTTCGAAGAGGTAAATGAGCGGATAGGTCACCAGGGTCAACAGGCCATTCAGGAGGAACAGGATCAGGTTGCCGTAGGGAATGGCGGAAAATGAACCCTTGATGTAAAAATTATAGGAGAGGTAGGAAATGGTATAGGTCAACAGGATCAACGACAGGGCCACGAAGAAGTCCGCGCGGTTCCGCATCCGGGTGATGGAATAGACGGCCGCAGTTCCCCCACAAATCTGCACGAAGATGTATTCGAAGCCATTGGGGACGATGCTGCCCGCGAATAGAGCGACGAGGAGGTTGCCGAAGAATGCGAACCGGGCATCGAAAAAGATACTCAGGATGATGGCTACCATACAGACCGGCGCCAAATAGATATAGTTCAGTCCGGCGAGTTCCTGGGTGAAGGTCGTCAGTCGCAATACCAACACCAGCGCCAGCACCATGATCAGGATCAAGGTCAGGACGAGCAGGAGTTTGCGCTCGTTGCGCCAGATGCGGGGACGGTTGGTACGGAGAAACAGGACCAAAAGGAAGGTGAAAATCAATACCAATTGCAATTGACCGGCATAGGTCACCATATACGGACGGGTACCAAAGCGGTCTTGCCGGGCCTTCAGGTACGCCTTCAGTTTTTCATTGGTACTCTCCCGCACCTGCTCCCCCTCGGCGATGATCTGTTCGCCCCGACGGACCTTGCCCACCACCGGCGACACCAACTGCTCGGCGCGCACCCGTTCCCGCGCCGTCAGACGCGGGCTGTAGCGCAGGTTCGGCAACAGCTTCGGGAACACCACATTCTTAAACGCCAACCGCTCGGAAGTTGACAGGGCTAGTCCTTCCGTACCCCGTGGCAAAAAGCCCGCCAGGTCCCGCCGTTCCAGGATCAGCTCGGTTTGCTCCATCTCAATCTCCGACGTCCGCACATAGACCACCGGCGTCCCCAGGGCCGCCCGACTCGTGTCCATCAGCCCCGTATCGTATACCCGCTCAACAAAGCGATTGGCCTTTTCCCGAAACCGCACCATCCAGTTGCGCAGCCGGTCTTTCCCACCAATTTCCTTCAGAAAATCTTCCGGATCGAATTGGTAGGTGCTGAGAAAATTGGATTGGCGGATGCCCTGCATGAAGTCGGGATCCTGCTGCCCAAAAGGCTGCAAATGGCTGGAAAGGCTGTCCAAAGCGTCGTTGATCCGCCGTTGGGAGACCGTTTTGGCTTCGGGGATGACCTCGAAGACCGGCGGGACAGCTTCCTTGGCGCGTTCCCGTTCCTCCTGCAATTCGGAGGGATCCCGGGGAATCGTAAAATCGAATTCCGCGCTCAGGGCCGGAGCGACCCATGTTTTTCCCAACTCATAGCTGTATTCCGGCACAAAATCTTTGGGCAGGATCAACGCCACCAACAATACAAACAGAGCGATATAGCCCCATTTCCGGCGGTTTTTGCGGGGAAAAGAGAATCGGGTCCGATTGGTTTCTACGGCCATTGCCCCAAATTAAAGAATTGACGGGGATTATAATAACGGGGAATGGCGGGAAAATGCGGGACAAAAAAACCGTCGGCCTTGCAGACACCGACGGATTCACTGTAACAATAAAACTATGGCTAAACTTAGGTGGTATTCTTTACGAAAACCATCCGCTCGAGGTTGCCCGGGCCGTAATTGGGGAGAGAAATGAGACGTGAAAGGGAAATTGGGGGGGATGAACGGTCTATTTTTTCCGCTTCTTTTTTCCACTGGCCATCCCCTTGAGGACCGTCGCCAGGATAAATTCAACCTTTTCATCCGGTGAATCGGCCATTCCCGCCATCATGCTCATCAAGGTGCTGGTGAGTTCGCGGGTGGGAGAGGGATAATCAATTTGGCCGGTTTTGCGGAAGGCTTTGATCCAGGAGGCAAAATTCTTGTGGAGGACTTGCCGTTCAAATGCCCGGATGCGATCCTCCAAATGGGGCAGTCGGGTTTGAATCTCTTCGCGCAGCACCGGGGAGAAGTTGCGGTGGAATTGGCGGTAGAGTTCGAAAAAGGAAAACAGCACCTGGGCCGGGTCTTTGCCGTGGAACAAAGCCTGGGTCCGCTGCTCGAAATCGGAAAACGAGTTGCTCATCGCGGTTTCCAAGATCTCCTCTTTCGAATGGAAGTGCTTGTAAATGGTCTTCTTGCTGATCCGCAGTTCCCGGGCCACCAGGTCCATCGAAACCGCCTTGTATCCCTTCTGATTGAAGGCATAGAAGGTCAGGTCAAGGATGCGACGGAAGGTGCTATCGACGGGGCTGCTGTCTGGCATGTGAATTTAATGTTAATCAAAGATAATAGGAAAACCACCTTCAAGCAAAGAGTTTCCGCAGAAATGACGAATTGGTCGCCCAGGGAGGCTTTGGGCTCCCGGGGGAAGAGAAGGATATTATGAAAATATTATCCCTAGCTCCTCAGGACGTTGGATTCGTGGCCAAAGCGACGGAAGGAAATGACCACGCTGAGTACGGCAAGGGCCAACAATGAGCCCGCGGCCAGCAACAACAGGAGCGGATCCAGGGTTCCGGCAATCAATTCTTTGGTACAGAGGGTGATGTTCAGGACCGGAATCAGGGCCGTGCCCACATTCAGCTCGATCCCGGGCATCAACCCGATGATGGCCGGAATGATCACGACAAAGTTCAAGGGCGTAATGGTTCCCTGGGCTTCTTTGTAGCTCCGGGCATTAAGGGACAGCGGCGTCATGATCCCGGCAAACAGGGTGGTCAGGAGGAGCAGTAGCCCCATCATAGTGAGGATGAATCCAGGACTCAACAGCCCATTGACCACCTCCAGGATGCGGTCCGGTAAGGTATCCACCACTTGCAGGCCCAAAAACAGGCCCAGGAATCCCAATAGGGTCGTGGTCATACCGACCAAAACAATGACCGACATTTTTCCCACGAGAATCTTCCAGCGTTCCACCGGCACCGTCAGAATTGTTTCAAAGCTCCCCCGCTCTTTTTCCCCCGCAAACAAATCAATCGCAGTGTACATACAGCCGAGGAAGGCAAAGATGATGATGATATAGGGCAAAAACCCTCCCGCCAGCTTGCCAATGGTTTCCTTGGCGGTCGCCACATTTTCCTGGACAATCTTCAACGGCTTTACATTCGCCGCGGAAAGGCCCAGGCTGGCCCAGCGTTCCTGCTCCAATTGCGTCTGGAAGGCTTGGAGCGCACCTTTCACCCGGTTCCGGGTGATGTCTTCGGTTTGGTCGTACAGCATCACGACCTCGCCCGTTAGGGTATCCCCCAGCTGCGCCGAAAAATCGGCAGGCAGGGCGATGACCGCCTGAAGGCTGTCCGGGATCAGGGCCCGGGCGCCGGCCGTATCGTCCAGGGCGATCAGGTCAAAATTGTTCAGGGGCGATTCCAGCAGATGACGGAGGCCTTTGTCCTCGCCGGAGGTGAAGTAACCCACCTTCAACTTGCGTTGGGATTCTTTCTTGGCCGTGCTGGCCCCAACCGTGGCGGTGACCCACAGGATGGAGGGAAACAGCAGGAGCGGAATCAGCACCATGATGGCGAGGGTCCGCTTGTCCCGGACTGTATCCAGGATCTCCTTTTTGGCGATGGTCAGTATGTCTTTCATGGTGCTGCCTGAACGATTCGGATGAATTCCTGGGCCAGGGATTCCGTCTGCATATTGGCGCGGAAATCGTCCATGGAGCCCGTAAACTGAAGTTTTCCCTTGTGGATGATGGCGAGATCATCGCAGAGCAATTCGACCTCGGCCATGATGTGGGAGGAGAAAATGATCGTCTTGCCTTTGCCCTTGAGGTCGCGGATCAGGTCAATGATGTGGGAAGCCGTGATGATGTCCAGACCCGAAGTGGGTTCGTCAAAGACGATGACCTCGGGATCGTGGATCAGGGCCCGCACGATGCTGACCTTTTGCTTCATCCCCGTCGACAGCGTCCCAAAGCGCTTATTGGCAAAGTCATTCATCCCGAGCAGCTCGTACATGGCGTCGCGCCGGGGTTTGAAATCGGAGGCCGGGACGTGGTAGAGGTTGGCGAAATAACCGACAATCTCATTGGGGGAGAGGCGGTCGTAAAGGCCGGTGGAGCCGGTGAGAAAGCCCATTTTGGCGAGGGCGGCGAGGGGTTCCCGGGCCATGTCGTGGCCGGCAACGGTGACCTTGCCTTGGGTCGGCTTCAGGATCGAGGCAATCATCCGGAGCGTGGTGGTTTTGCCGGCGCCGTTTGGGCCCAGCAAGGTGAATACCCGACCGGGAACACACTGAAAACTCACGTCATCGACCACCCGCACGCTCTTCGCGTCCGTTTGCAGATCTTTGCGTTGCTTCTTGGTCAGGGAAAATTCCTTGACCAGGTCTTGCACTTCTATCACGAGAGGGGAATTTGATTTCAAAAACCGGGACGGGCACAGCCCGTCCCGTGAGAATAGATTATTCGCCGGCGTTGTTGAGCCAGCTGTCCCGGATCGCCATTTGGCGATCGGTAGGATTGGTCATCGGAGTGAGGAGGTAAGGCGCGCGCTGACGCACCTGCATGGCCTTGCCCTTCAATTTCTTGGTGGCATAGCCGCCATTGCCATCGGGACGGTCCACCACCGCTTTGATCTTGTCGCCTTCATCAAATTCCGTCCGGTATTTTTCCAGCACCTCATAGTAATTCTTCGTATTCACTTCCATGCCCGCCAATTCCCGCAGCACATCACCATCTTCCCAACCCATGTCCTTGCCGAAGCGGTTCATATTGCCCTGGTTGACAATGATCACCTGGTCCTTTTCCTCGTCGATTTTCACCCGGATGCGTCCCATGGTCAGGATTCTCCGGTCTACATTTTCCTCGTAACGGATGCCCACCTTGGCGAAAACATCTTCGAAGGGAAGGGGATTCGGGCCTTCGACGTACTGGGTGAAGAAATTGCGGACTTCGGGGAAGGTCAGCTCGGTGATTTTGTCAAAGAGCCTGTCATCCTCGAAAGGCTGTTCGATGCCGTAGGTTTTTTCCATCTTCCGCATCAGGTCCTGCATACCCATTTTGCCATCGCTCAGGTCGCGCAGGGTGATGTCGAGGGTCGCGCCGATCAGAGCGCCCTTCATGTACACGTTCCCGTATTGCCGGGCATGCTCGTCCAAACAACCGGCGCTGATTTCCGTGAAGGGAACGTCGTCGGAGAAGAATTGGGCGGTCATCATTTTCTGGGAAAGGATGTCCAGGTAGGCATCCAGTCCGATCAGATCGTAGCAAATCTGCACGTGTCCGGCGGAGTATTCGGTCACCCCTTCGTAGAGCCAGAGGTGCTTGGACATCTTGGGATCGATGAAATCGAAGTAGTGGATTTCTTCGGAGTGAACGTTGAGGGGGGTGACAATGTGAAAAAATTCGTGGGCAGCGACGTCCTTCATCGTGCCGGCGATGGCCTCATTGCCAATTTCGGGGAGGAAGTAGAACGAGGAATAGGAATGTTCCAGAGCGCCCATTCCGCCCCCGGCCTGGCCCATCGGAACGAAGTAGCAAATGAAGGCATACTTCTTCACAGGCAGGGTGCCGCCGAGGTACTTGCGCTGGGCTTCCAAAATAGGAGCAATCGACTCCATGACGCCAGCCGCGGTGGTTTTTCCATTCGGAGAGTAAACCGAAACCAGGACATCCGCCCCGCCGACGTTTTTGACCACGGTATCCGGGACGCAGTACATGATCGGTGAATCGGCGAGCAGGTTATAGTCTTTGACCTCATAGCGGTCAGCCGTGGCGCCGGTTTCGGCGGCGATCAAAGCCGTGGACCCATAGAATCCAGCGGGCTTTTTGACGACCAAATCGAATTGCTTTTCCTTCATCCCCTCCAGATACCCGAAGAAGCCGAAGGTATTGAGCACAAAATTGGCGCCAGCTTCAATATTGGTGCCGCCGGGCTCGAAAATATCGTTGTCCAGTTCGGAGTCCCAGGTATCATCGACCAGATAGGTAATCTTGTCGAGCTGGTCGGCCTGCTCAATTTTCCACCGGTTGGGGTCGCCGTCGGTCCGGGTGACAGGCAATTCATTGCCATTCTCGTCCATGGCCTTGAATTCGGTGATGTAAAGGCCAAAATCGGAAATGCTATACGTTCCCGGCACCACTTTGGGCATTTGGAATTCAATGGCTCCCTGGGTTACCTGGGGAGTCTCCAATTCGACGGGAACTTTGTCATTCTGAACCTTGGTAAGGTCGACGGTGTAGGTGTATTTGTCTTGGGAAAAAAGTCCTCCGAAAGTCAGGAGAATGGAGGCCATCAACAAGCTGAATTGTCTTCTCATATTGTTCACTTTTGTTTGCTGGCGAAGCAGCGATAAATATACCAAATAATTCGTCACTCATATTTCAGGGCCACCACCGGGTTGGCCAGGGCCGCCCGGAGGGTTTGCCCAATGACCGTCACCAGTGCGGTCCCCAGGGCGATGCCGGTCGCCCACAAGAAGGTGGTCCCATCGAGGCTGGCCCGGTACGCATATTCCTGGAGCCACCATTGGATGCCCAGCCACGCCAGGATCGCCGCAATTGCGCCGGAAATGATGACGAGGACCAGGACCTCGCCGATGATCATCCGGACGAGCCGGAAACTGCTGGCACCAAGGACCTTGCGGATGCCGATTTCCCGGCGCCGCATCTCGATCGTATAGGACGCAAAGCCAAACAGCCCCAGGATCGAAATCACAATGCAAATGATTGCGAGAATGCCCATGAGCCGGCTTTGCCGAAGATCGGCGGTGTACAGCCGATCGAATTTTTCATTGATGAAGAACGGATTGAAAGGGCTGCCCGCGGCTTCGCTTTCGGCCCAGAGTTCCTCCATAGAGGAAATGGTGGCGTCGATGTCTTCCTTCTGCATCCGCACGTGCAACATGCCGCCCGGACGGAGCTGCGGGCGGAGAATCAGGGGTTCCATGGTCTCATGGAACGAGGTGATCCGAAAATCCTGGACCACGCCAATCACTTTTCCCCGTTGCACCCCCCCTTCCATTTGCTCCAACCCGAATTCAATTTCTTTTCCCAGCGCATCTCCCCCCATAAAGACCTTCGCGGCGGTCTCATTGACAAGGTAGGCCCCCACGGAATCAGGAGCGTAACCAGGAATGAAATTGCGTCCCTCGACCACTTCCAGGCCAATTCCCGGGAGATAATCCATGCCGACGGGGATATAGTCGACCACTTCTTCCAGCAATTTTCCTTCCTCCTCCTCAATCCGAAACAGCCGACGGGGAATGCTGTGGGCGGGAACTCCCAGGGCGGTGGTGGTGGAAATGACACCCGGCAAGGACTCGATTTCGGCCCGAATCTCAGGCAGACACTCCGTGGAATAAGGATCCCGCACGGCCAATACGGCTATGCTTTCCGTTTCAAAACCCAAATCTTGGGTCCGCATATAATTGATCTGGTCCTGCATGAGGAACGTACAGATGATCACGCCAATGGAGACCGAAAACTGCACGATGACCAGGGATTTACGAAGGACCAGGCTGCCGCCTTTGGTGGTCCGGCGGCGCAATGCCCGGGCGGGAATGATGGCCGACATGAAAAATGCCGGGTACAATCCGGAGAGAACGCCGAGCATGACCGTGATCCCGAGGGCGCCCAAGAACAACAGTCCGTTGGAGAGGAGGTCGAGGCGGAGGTCCTTGCCCATGAGTTCGTTGAAGCCGGTGAGGGCAAAGACCATTTCCACGAGGGAAAAGGCGATCAGCAGGGCAAACAGGGAGATCATGAGGGACTCGCCGAGGAATTGCAGGACGAGGTGGCTCTTTCGGGAGCCGAGCACCTTGCGCAATCCGACTTCCCGCTCGCGGGTCGTGGCCCGGGCCGTCGCCATGTTCACGTAGTTGATCCCGGCGAGGAGCAGAATGAAAAAGCCGATGAGGGAGAAGGCGTAGATATAGGTAAAATTGCCGGAGGGAAAGGCGTCGTATTCGAGGTCGGAATGGAGGTGAATGGACGTAATTGGTTCCAATGCCGGTTGGTAGGTGCCGCCCATGTCTTCCCCCACATTGGCCATCTCTTCGGCGTAAAACTTCCGGAAATCATCCATAAATGCCTCCGGCCGGTAGCCCTCCCGCAATTTCACGAAGGTATAGTCGCCGACGCTCCACAACCCGACCCGATAATTCGGGTCCTCTTTCCGCATGTTCTTTTGCAGGGTGGAGTAGGACAACAGTCCTGAAAAGCGGTGGTGCGTTTCCTCCGGGAGGTCCCGGAAAACGCCCGACACAATATACTGGAAGCGGTTGGAGGTGATCAGCGTGTCGCCGACGGGATTGCGGTCCCCAAAATACTGTTGGGAGACACTCTCCGAAATCGCGATGCGGTTGGGGAGGCGGAGGCAGGTCCGGGGATCCCCGTAGATCATTTCGGTGGTGAAGAAGTCGAAGGCCGTGGAATCGGCCCACATGAGGTGCTCCTGGTAGCCGCTGTGGTCCCCGTAGGTGACCTTCAGCTTCGAAATGAGCCGGAGCCGACAGGTACTTTCGATCGCCTCGATCCGGTCTTTCAACAAGGGCGCGAGGTAGGGTGAAGTCAATGCAAATTGATCGACGCGGTCGCGGACCGTGAAGATGGACCCGATGCGGTAGGTACGGTCGGCATCCTCGTGGTAAGAGTCGTAGGCGGCTTCACTCTGGATATAAATGAGAATCACAATGCTGCATGCCAATCCAGCCGAAAGCCCCAGGATATTGATCAGGGAGTGGATCCGGTGCCGAAACAAGTTTCGGAAGGCAACCTTGATGTAATTCTTGTACATAGTTCCAGTGAATCAACGTGCGACCACGTTGCAAAGTATCCGATCGGCGCCTCCCAAAGGGGGACAGCCTTGCTTTTTTCGATCAGTAGGTCCGCAGCTTCGTTTCCGAGAGGACCTTTCCATCCAGCAGGCGGATGATGCGGTGGCAGTAGGCCGAATTGCGCTGCGAGTGGGTCACCATCAGGATGGTGATGCCTTCCTCGTTGAGGTCGGTGAGGGTGCGCATGACCTCCTCCCCGTGGGTGGTGTCGAGGTTGCCGGTGGGCTCATCGGCGAGGATGAGCGGCGGCCGGGTCACGATGGCGCGGGCCACGGCCACCCGTTGTTGCTGGCCGCCGGACAGCTGCTGGGGATAATGGTTGCGGCGGTGCATCATGTTCATGCGTTCGAGGACCTCGATGACGCGTTTGCGCCGCTCGGCCCCCCGAACGCCATTGTACACCAGGGGCAATTCCACATTTTCGTACACATTCAACTCGTCGATCAGGTTAAAATTCTGGAAGACAAAGCCGATTTGTGACTTGCGGACCTGAGAACGCTTCCGTTCTGAGAGGCGGGCGACATTCTGTTCCATGAGGAAGTAGTCGCCGCTGCTCGGGTGGTCAATCATCCCGATGATGTTCAGGAGCGTCGTTTTGCCACAGCCTGAGGGGCCCATGATGGAGACGAACTCGCCTTGCTGAATGGTGATGGACACATCGTTGAGGGCCATCGTGGCGACTTCGTGGGTGCGGTACAGTTTTTTCAGGCCGACAGTGCGGATCATGGGCATAGTATTGACCCTCGAATTTCTGAAATATTCAGGATACCTCGCGAATTTGGTTGTGGATTTCTCAGGACAAAAAAAACCGGAAGGAAAGCCCCGCCGGTTAATTCTGATACCGCCCCCCACCGAACTATTTTTTTTGCGCTACAAGGAGTATGAAAAGAAAAGGACTAGAAGTGTTTATGGTTCCTTGAGGTCAAAAAGTGGTGGGAGGCAGGTACCTTTCAATAGACAACCAAAAGTTAATTTTGAAAGAACGGTCCGTAATTAGGGACGGACAAAAACCATGAATTAAAGCGCATTGTTTATCGGATGTCGTTGAACTTGATCTTGACCTGGAATTCACCATCGTTTTCCAGACCATTCAGGTCAACGGACTTGTCTTTGAGGGTGGTCTCGATGTGGTGGATCAATTCATCATTGGTACCGAACACACCTTTGACCTTAATTTCGCTGTCTTCATTGACAGTGAAGACGAGGAGGGCCTCACCAGTGAGATCGACTTTTACCTCGGGGTAAGCGATCATTTCGTGGATCTGGTTGGAGACGCTTTGGGCTTTCTTTCCGCCGGGACCTGCAAAGGTGATGCCGAAGGTGGCGAGGGTCAACAGGGCGAAAAGGGCAACGGATTTGAGTGAGATAGCTTGGGTCATGATAGTTTATATTTTATAGTTAAAACCAACTGTAAATTTGGCAAGGGTTAGGAACCGTAGCGGAGCTTCATGCGGAAGACCTTACCCGTGAACTCTTGAGCAACGTTGATACGCTGGTTGTCGAGGTCAGTTTCGACTTGCTTCGTCATGTAAGTGTCTTTTCCATCTACGGTGAGAACTTCGATCCGACCGAAGTCGTCGATCCGGAATACCAGTTCCAGGGTGCCATTGAGGTCACGGCCATTCACAGGTACGTGGATCAGGTCTTGGACGCGCTCTTGAAGAGCTGCGGCGTTGTCTACGGGCTGTCCGTAGGAGTTTCCTCCGGCAAAGGCAGCGCTGAAGCTGGCGGCGGAGAAGAGGAGTGCGATGAGGAGTTGTTTAATCTGTTTCACGTCGGTTTAAACTTTTAAGTTTTTGTGTGTCAACGCTTACAGAATGGCAAAGCCTGTGCCAAAGCGATAGTGAATTGGTTGTCAGTTTGTTATGGCGAAAATGTCAAAAGAAAATGTGTTTCACTGTTCCAAAATGAAACAACTGACTGTTCCATTTTGGAACACTTTTAAATTGCCGTAAGAAATTTGGGAAATATTGTGCGGGAGGGGAAATAAATTTTGCAGCACGAAGATATTAAAAAAGTATAAAAGGTCAATGGGAATGTGAATTTTTTGAAACCCAACGCATTCCCTGTCGTATGTGCGACGCCCTATTGGTTGACGACGTACAACCGGATCCGGTTGCCATCCGGCCGCAGCCAGATCACCCCGCTTCCCAGCATGATTCCTTCAGAATTGGCAAACAGCTGGAAGGGCTCCGCCTTTTTGACCCGATCCAGCACTTCCGAATTGAAGACTTCGCTGTACCGATCCTCAAAATCGGCCTGGTTGTCCAGGTAAAATTGGGTCACCTCTCCATCAACGGATTTATTCACCCGGATATTGCCCCCACTTAAATCCCAGACCGTCTCCTCATCGCCCACCCGGATCGCCTCGCGGAGATCATACACGTATTGCTCCACCTCCGCATCGCTCAATTCCGTCCCTGCATTCCGGTAGCGGTGCCCCAACTCATCGGGCCCGATGCCCATGGTCCGGCCCTTTACCTGGAACTTCAGTTTTTTGCTGCCTTCCGTATTCTTCCAATTGCCCGAAAAGACCCATTCCTCTCCATCCGCCTTCATTTTCCCCCGAAACTCCCCATTTTTCTCCCCTTCCGCATTGGATTCCGCCATCACGACCTCCCCATTTTTCTTGATGATCCCCGCCAATTCAATCCGCTTGCCATACTTGAGGTAATAGTAAGCGCCGCGGAGCTGGTCCTCGCCATCAAAGTGGAGCGACATCGCAATGGGGTATTTCTCGTCAATATTCCCGCGGAAATCGACGTATTGCTGGGCGGGAAAGGAAGACTGGGCGGAAAGAGAAAGCGAAAAAGCGAAGGCAAAGAGGAGGAGCAGCAAATATTTCATTGGTAGTAAGATACGAAAAATGGCGCTCAATCTCCCGCCAAATCAAAGCTCGACCAGCCCGGTACATTGGTGATTTCCCGCTGGAAATCCCAGGGAAAGGCATAGGCGGCCATGGCAGCTTCGGAGTCGAATTCCACCTCTGCAATCCACAATGTGGTGCCCCCCCGCTGGATTTCATCCACGCAGATGGTTTCTCCGGCGGGGCCGGCATAAAAAGTGCGCCGCTTCTCCAACCAAATGCCCGGCAAGGGCTCAAAAAGTGCGTATTCAGCTTCGCTGATATAAATGGTGCTGTTCCACAATTGATCGGTATGGCCTTCCTCCAAGCGCAATTTCTTTTGCAGCTTGTACTCAACGCTTTGGCCATTGTCGGCGTGGCGCAGGCGGAAATGGGAGCCGTGGAGGTACTTGTCCCGGAGGGACATGGCAGGCTTGATTTCCGGCTGGTCGGGCAGCGCGCCGAGCAGAAAGCGGCGTTCCCGCTCGCAATAAGCATATTTCCATTGGCGATCTGAGGGAACGGCCTGCCAGGCGCTGAGGTGGGAAGATTCCATGCCCCAAGATACAAACTCCGGCCGACCCAAGGCCCGCCGGAGTTCATGTGACGTATATAGAGGTGCCGATGAATCAGAACGTGACGCCGTAACCGACACTCACATTCACCAGCCAGGGCGTATTCGCGACCCCAATGGCCAGCGATTCGTGGACTTCAGTGCGGCCCGTCTGTTCGTTTTGGTAGGTCAATTGGTTGTTGTCGAGGGTGGTACTGACCTCGGGCCACCACCGGACGCTGGGAGCCACCATGATCCCCTTCAGGAAATTGTCCTGGTGCTTGAACGGACGAAAATTGCCGTACAGTCCCAGGCCGAGGGAGAAGCTGGTATAGTCCGCAATGCGGTTGGCCGCGGTTTGGGCTTCGCCATCATAGTACAGTTCGAAGCGGTGCCATTTGGGCTCCACCCGGAGGTTCAGCCAATCGTTGAAGCGATAGCCCACTCCAAATCCGGTGGTAAACGGGATGTGAACGGCCAGGCCTTGTTCCTGTGCCCCGTCCCGGAGAAATTCATTGTCGAGGTTCAGGGAAACGCCGTGCGAATAGTCGACGACCAGGCGCTTGTACAGAACATTTCCCTCAATGTTGAAGCCGCCGAGCAAGGGCTGGCTCAGGCCAAAAACGATGTTCGCGCTGTTGGTTAAATTGGCGGGATTGGACTGGGAAAAAGCCGGGTGGGCGGAGAAGATGAGCAGGACGGCGAGCAGGGAGAATGAGAATCGTTGTATCATCAGAAATGTGTTTTGAGTTGAAGTGATGACACAAACAAACGGCCTTTGGACGCCATTTTCGCCTCATTCAATGAATTGAGACCTGCTCATAAGGACTTGAGACCATAAAAATAGGGCTTATTGTTCCCCGAGCACCTGGCGGATGGCCCGGGCCTTGACCAGGGTTTCTTCGTATTCCCGGGCGGGGTCGCTGTCCCAGGTAATCGCGCCGCCCATGTGGTAGCTGATGACCTCCTGCGAGGCATCGTAGACCATCGACCGGATGACCACATTGAAATCAAAATTGCCCCGGGGATCAAAGTACCCGACGGAGCCGGAGTAGAGCCCGCGGGCCGCGGGTTCATAGCCGTCAATGAGTTGACAGGTCTTGAACTTGGGCGCGCCCGTCATCGAGCCGGGCGGAAACATCCGGGCGAGGGCCTGAAACCGGCCCACGTCGGGGCGCTTGGTCGCCTGGACCGTCGAGACGAGGTGGTGCACCTTTGCAAAACTCTGCACCTCGAAGAGGTGCGGCACCGTGACGCCATTGACGACCGCACTTTGGTACAGGTCGTGGCGCGACAAATCGACAATCATGACATTCTCGGCCTGTTCCTTGATGGACTGGCGAAGCTCCCGGGCCAGTTCCCGGTCGCGCGCACGTTGGCGGGCGCGGGGCGAAGTGCCCTTGATGGGTTGGGTGGTCAGGGTATCCTCCTGCAATTGCAGGAAGCGCTCGGGAGAGGCGCAGAGCAGATGGACATCCTGCCAGCGGCCATACACGGCAAATGGGGTGGGAGAGACCTCGGTCAGCCGCCGCCAAAGACTTTCCGGGTGGGCCACCCGGGCGGGAACCGTGAAGTTTTGGGCGAGGTTGATTTCGTAGCAATCCCCCTCCCGAATATGCTCCCGCAGCCGTTGGATCGTTTCCAGGTATTGGGCCTTACTGAAATTGCTCGTCAATTTTCCTTTGGCTTCCACACCCGCCTCTTTCAACTGACTCCCCTCCCAATTCGGCGTTTTTCCCTCCACAATGAGTTCCTGGGAGCCTTTTGGTTGGTAGATGATGGTGTGGGGGCGGAAAAAACGGAGGGAAGGAAAAGGCACTGCGGCTGGGGAAGAAGTGTGGAGTTGGGGTTCAAATTCGTTTTTGAGGTCGTAGGTCAATGCGCCAAACCACCATTCCCCCAATTCCATTTGTCCCAATGCCGCCCAGCTCTCCACGACCGGAGCCTCCGCATTCGCGACGGCAATGATGAAATTGTACTGGCTGTACCGATCCACATCGGTCCCGCAGCTGTCGAGATAGGTACAATAAGGAAATTGGGCCGCCCACGCGAGGAGGCTCTTCTTGCGTGCATCTTCGGCGGGAGAAATCCGCCGCATCAGCCCCGGGCCATGTCGAGCGTCTGGGCCCGGTCCGGACCGACCGAAAGGTACGTGATGGGAATGCGCAATTCTTGTTCCAGCCAATGGATATAGTCCATGATGGATTGGGGGAGGTCAGCCTTGTCCCGGATGCCGGTCAGGTCCTCTTTCCAGGCCGGGAAAGCAGTATAGACCGGATCGATCTCGGCTTCGAGGTCGTAGGGGAGATGGTCAACTTGGCGGCTGTCCATTTGGTAGGAGGTACAGACCTTGATTTCGTCCATGAAGGTCAGGACATCCGACTTGGTCATGATGAGGTCGGTCACGCCATTCAGGCGAATGGCATAGCGGAGGGCGACGAGGTCGAGCCAGCCGGTGCGCCGGGGACGCCCCGTCGTCGCGCCAAATTCATGGCCGGCTTGGCGCAGGGCTTCGCCATCATCACCGAGCAGCTCGGTGGGGAAGGGGCCGCTGCCGACGCGGGTACAATAGGCCTTGAAGATGCCAAAGACCCGGCGAATCTCTGTGGGCGCAAGGCCCAGGCCGGTACAGGCACCGGCGGTGACGGTATTGGAGCTGGTCACGAAGGGGTAGCTGCCAAAGTCGATGTCGAGGAGGGTTCCCTGGGCGCCTTCGGCCAGGACGCTCAGTCCATTGTCGAGGGCGTCGTGGAGGAAGTGGGTGCTGTCCACCAGGTCGAAGCTGGTGATGTATTCCAGGGCTTCGAAAAAGGCGGTTTCGAGCGGCTCGAGGTCGTATTCGAATCCGTGGTGGTCGAGGAGGGCGCGGTGCCGGGCGACGGTATCGTTGTAGCGGGCTTGGAAGCGCGCGGTGCCGACGTCTCCGATGCGGAGGCCGGAGCGGCCGATTTTGTCGCGGTAGGTCGGGCCGATGCCTTTCAGGGTAGAGCCAATCTTTTTCTCCCCCTTGGCCGCCTCGCTGGCGGCATCCAGCAACTTGTGGGTGGGCAGAATGAGGTTGGCGCGACGGGCGATCCGGAGCTTTTCCCGGACGCCGACTCCAGCCGCAATCAACTGCTCGATTTCCCGCCGGAGGATCACCGGGTCAATGACGACGCCATTGCCGATCAGGCAGGTACAAGTTTCGTGAAAGATTCCGGAGGGGATGAGGTGGAGGACATGCTTTTGTCCTTCGAATTCGATCGTATGTCCGGCATTGGGACCACCCTGGAAGCGGGCTACGATATCATATTTGGGGGTAAATACGTCGACAATTTTTCCTTTGCCTTCGTCTCCCCACTGCAATCCTAACAGTACATCTACGGCCATCGCTCGATCAATAATTTTTCTCCGGACCGATGTGACCCGGACCGCCGCAAAGGTGGGTATTTTTTAATTCGCTTCCAATTCCTTCATCGCCAAATCTACCGTGTCGAAGATCTGAAAAATCTTGTCGAGCTTGGTGATGATCAGGAGATTACGGATATAATCGGAGGGTTTTACCAGAACCAATTCGCCATCCTTTTTTCGGGCTTTGGTCAAAAGGGTAATCAGGACGCCCAGACCGCTGGAATTGATGTGCTGGAGTTCGGTAAGGTCGACGACAAAATTGCTGACCCCATCTTCCATTTCTTCATTGAACAGGTTGGTCAGTTCCATCCCGTCGCTTTCGCCGATCAGGTTGCCTTCCAACTTGAACAAGCCGATGCGGTTCGGTTGGACTTCGTAGGTATACTTCATGTTGATGGGGTTGATTCGGGGTTGGATGCCTCGTTCTTCTGGGCATTGGGACAATTCTGCCGCTCACAATTTCCGTAGAGGACCAGGCTGTGGTGGCGAATGTCAAATTGAAGGAGCTCACCGATCATGTTCTGGATTTCCCCGACGCGGGGATCGCAGAATTCGAGGACTTCTCCGCAGTTGAGGCAAATGAGGTGGTCGTGCTGGCGGTAGCCGTAGGACTTCTCGTAGACGGCCTGGCCCGTGCCGAACTGGTGCTTCTTGACCAGGTCGCACTCGATCAACAGATCGAGCGTATTGTATACCGTGGCCCGGGACACGCGGTAGTTCTTGTTCTTCATCTGGATGTAGAGCGACTCCACATCAAAATGATCCGACCGGTTGTAGATCTCTTCCAGGATGGCAAACCGCTCCGGCGTTTTGCGTTGGCCCCGCTTGTCGAGGTAGGCCGCAAAAATCCCCCGGACTTCTTCCTGCTTGTTCAGCGCCTTGTTATTGGGTTGAGACATACATTCAAAGGTATCACCTTTGGGGTAATTGTACCAAGTAAAATAAGGGGTTGGTCAGAGAGGGGCGAATATAAAAAGGGCCGCTCCGTAGAGCAGCCCAAATGTATTCTTACCGAGGATCAATCCTAATACTCATCTTCTTCGAAGGAAGTCTCATCCACTGCTGTGGACTCGGTATCCTCCTCGTGACTCGTATAGTTGTCCTCGTACTTTTTATTGCTTGCGAATTCGTCTTCGTAACGAGTTTCGGAAGAAGTGTACTCCTCGTCATAAGACTTCTTGTACTTGCTGTCATCGTACTCGTCGTAGTTGCGCCGACGGTTGTAACCGCCTCCGCCGCTACCACTGCGGTTATCGCGGTATCCACCGCCTCCGCCGCTACCGCCACGGTTGTCACGGTAGCCTCCGCCACCGCCTCCACCACGGTTGTAGCCGCCGCCGCCGCCGCCACGGTCATATCCACCGCCGCCGCCACGGTTGTAGCCGCCTCCGCCGCCGCCACGGGCGCAACCACCGCCGCCGCCGCGTGTGGCGCCGCCGCCGGCGCGGGGAGGGGCGGAGGCGGGGCGGGGGGGGGGGGGGTGGGGG
>CAWUKT010000045.1:0-57881 GCA_963923035.1 uncultured bacterium | reverse complement strand
AATCACCGATGACCTATTTTGTAGATACTACATTGCGCTTAAACTGACGGCTATGACTCTCACCCAAGCCAGCTCACCTCAAAGAGAAGCGCCCTGACCCCAAACCGAAGCCCACTTCCCCGCATACCCACCTCACTCCATGCCACCACGAGTCCACTCCCCTGCCCCACAAGCCCACTTCCCGCGCCAATCCAATAGAATTCCGCATCTTTACTCCATGGAAAGCACACAACGTATCGGAACGGGCGCGCCCTGGGAAGAGGAAGTCGGGTACAGCCGGGCGGTCCGCAAGGGCAATATGATTTGGGTTTCGGGGACCACGGCGATGGACGGGGACGAAGTCGTCGGGCGGCGGGATGCGTATGCGCAGACCCGGCACTGCATCGAGACGATTGAGAAGGCGCTGAAGGTGCTGGGCGGGACCTTACAGGATGTCGTGCGGACGCGTATGTACGTGGTGAACATCCGCGATTGGGAGGAGATTGGACGGGCGCACGGGGAGTTTTTCCGGGACATCAAGCCTTGCTCGACCATGGTGGAAGTGCGCGCGTTGATCCGGCCGGAATTGTTGGTGGAGGTGGAAGTGGAGGCTTGTTTGGGCTAAACAACATCGTTTATGGAGTATACCTGGACCTTCTTCAATGTCTATGCCCTGATCAGCGCAGCTGCATTTGGGGTGATGATGACCGTCTACTTTGCGCGGGGGGGCGCCAAGACGGACCCAAATGGTTGGGGCTATGTTCCCTTCGTCGTGCTGTTCATCGCAGGGATATTCGCAGTTGGGATTGACGGGCTCCTTCAATGGCTGCTGCCCAAAAGTGTTCCCCTCAACTGGATCGAAGTGGGCATTGCGGTGCTGGTGGTTGCCAACCGCTTATTGCCCTTTTTTCCCCGCCACCGCCTGACATTCCCTCCCGACTTCAAAGGCCCCGCCGCCATTGTCTTTGATGTCCCCAATGCGCCCCGACTTCCCCGGATTCCGCTGATCCGAATTTTCCGCGCCCAGGTTCCCGCCAGCGGCGTCCTGATTACCTCTTCGCCCCCCTCATTCTCCAGGAAGCGCTTTTGGAGTTACCGGCGCTCCCGCGAAATTCATCCCCACAAGCCCCGGGTAATCCCCAGTGCGACCTCAGAATCGGTTGAATTCTCCATGGGGACCTTTCGGATCGCCACCTTTGTGGTCGATGGCCCCACCAGTTGGAACCGGACCACCGATCCCTTTCTCTCCATTCCGGAGATGATCGAACACCACCTCAAGGCCTATTTTTCCGCTCCCTGATTTTTCCCCTTCTTTTACCGTTGCGTCTCCCTTTTTTGTATATTGCAGAAGCAGTTCCAAGACTGCTTGAAACGCATACAGCGAAGTTTAAGGCTACATTTTTAGATACTCTTACTTATCAACTGAACTACTTATGAAAAAATTCTACCTGATCGGGACGATCTGTCTCGCTATGCTATTTCCCTTCACCCTCGGGGCCCAGTGCGGGGCCTTCACAGATGGCTTTGAGTCCGGCACATCCACAGCCTGGACCACAGAGGCCGGAAGCTATACCCGGACGGTCATCACCGGTAGCGCCCCTGTGGGCACCTACCACTTCGAACAAACGGGCGGCAGCAGCTCCCACCTGAACGGTGTCAGTGCTTCGTTCACGAATGCCCAGCCCACCGAAATCAGTTGGCACGTCAAGACCAGCAACCCCTCCAATGCCTCCGGCTATGTGGTCATTGGTGAAAATGGTTTTACGTCTGCCTCCAACTGTGTCTGCTTCTTCTACTTCACCCAGGGCAATATCTGTGTCTACGTGAATGGCTCGACCCAGTACAACCAGGTGGCTGTCGCCAACCAGT
The DNA here is from genome assembly GCA_963923035.1 of uncultured bacterium. Taxonomy (GTDB): domain Bacteria; phylum Bacteroidota; class Bacteroidia; order J057; family JADKCL01; genus CAWUKT01. The sequence goes on along the minus strand of CAWUKT010000045.1, from coordinate 56,033 downwards.
GGTACAATATCGAGCTGCGGAACATCAACTATACCGCCAAGACCTACGACCTCTACGTCGACAATATCCTGGTCTCGTCTGGTTTCCCCTTCCGGAATACCAGCCTGAATGGTGTGGGTGCTGTTCACTTGTACAATTTCCAAACGGCTACGGCTGGCTGGGATGATGTCATTGTTGGAGGTGCCAATATCACCCCCAACCTGACCAGCACGGATCCCCTCTGTAATGGTGGTGCTACGGGTAGCGCTTCTGTCGCTCCGACCGGTGGTAGTGCTTATGCCTATCTCTGGAGCACCGGTGATACCTCCTCTACGGTCTCCAACCTGGCCGCTGGTACCTATACGGTCACCATTGCTGACGCCAACAACCTCTCCTGCTCTACCTCCACTTCGGTTACCATTGCCGATCCCTCCGCCATTGCAGTGACTCCGAGCCTTTCCGAGCCGCTGTGTAATGGCGATCAAACAGGTGGCATCAGCACTTCCGTTTCCGGGGGTACCGCTGGGTATACCTACCTCTGGTCCAACGGTGACACTTCCGGTGCCATCAGTGGCATTGGCGCGGGTGTCTATACCCTGACCGTGCAGGATGCCAACAACTGTACCGGTACGGACAGCATCGTCCTGACCGAGCCGACCGCGATTTCCGCTTCCATTGTGGGAACCGATGTGACCTGTCCCGGTGGTGCCGACGGCGCGGCTGACCTGACCCTCTCCGGCGGTACGCCCGGCTATTCCTACAGCTGGAACACCGGTGCCACGACCGAAGACATCAGCGGCCTGGGTGCCGGCAACTATATCATCACGGCCATGGACTCCAACAACTGTATGTTCATGGACACCATCATCATCTCCGCTCCGGCGCCCTTCAGCTATGTCGATTCTGTCATTGACGTCGCTTGTAATGGTGACATGAATGGTATCGTGGATGTGGTCGTTAGTGGTGCCAATGGTGGATACAGCTACGCTTGGAGTACGGGCGATACCTCTTCCTCCATCTTCGGTGTCTCCGGTGGTACCTATACCCTGACCGTCACCGACGCCAGCAACTGTACCAGCACGACGACCTATACCGTCGCTGAGCCGGCTGCCATCGCCACCAGCGGTGTCGTTACCGATGATGTCGGCGGTGCCAACATCGGCTCCATTGACTACGCCATCTCCGGCGGTGCCGGTGGATTCACCTTCTCCTGGAGCAACGGTGAGACCACCGAAGACATCACCGGTCTGGCTGGTGGTACCTATATCGTCACGGCGACCGACGCCAACGGCTGTATGGTCATGGATACCTTCATCGTTGAGTCCCTCGTCAGCGTGGCCAATGGCATCGACTACGACGTCAACCTCTTCCCGAACCCCACGGAAAGCGACGTCGTCCTTTCGATTGCTGGTTTGAACGCCGATCAGTTGAACCTCCAGGTCATGGACCTCAACAGTCGCATCCTCCATTCCGAATTGGTAGATGCCCCGGCCAACAATTTCCGCCACCAAATGAACTTCGCCGATTACCCCGCCGGAGTTTACTTCATCCAGCTCCAGTCTGCTGATTGGGCCCGGACCCTCAAGGTGGTACGCCGCTAATCACCTCGGCAAGTCCGAAAAATATCTGGAAGTCCGGTCCGAAAGGGCCGGGCTTTCTTTTTGCCTTGCTCATTTCGCACACTCACTATTTTATACCTTTGAAATCCATTCCTTTCCATTAACTTCATCCCGCAAAACTTAATCAACTAAAGTCCGGTTCAATGACACTTCAATTACAACGGGGGGAAGGTGCTGCGGTCGGTTTGCAGTCCATCCAGGTCCGCCTCCAGTGGAAAGTTCCCGATGCTTCTCCCACCCTTGACCTTGACGTTTCCATCTTTCTCCTGGGGGCCAATGGTAAGCTCCCCGAAGATGAGTTTTTCGTCTTCTACAACAACCTCAGCAGTCCGGATGGGGCGGTGCGGCATACGGGAGATGAAAAAGGGGATCAGGCGGGGGAAATGGACGAGGAGTTGATTGAAGTGGTTTTCGGGAAACTGGACGCACGGATTCAGGAATTGGTGTTTGTGGTGACCATCCACGAAGGCGAAAGTTCGGGGCTTACTTTTGGGCAGGTCCAGGAAGCGGGGTTGCACATCGTGAATCAGGCAACGGGGGAGGAAATGATGAAATACGAGTTGAACGAAGATTTTTCCATTGAAACCGCCGTTACGATTGGTAAGTTTGTGAAGCGCGGGGAAGCCTGGCGCTTTCTGGCCATCGGAGACGGCTCCCGGGGCGGCCTCCGGGAATACCTTGAAGTCTATAACTAAACGAAAATAATCGGCATGGCTATCAACCTTGAAAAAGGGGAACGGATTCACCTGGACCGCAAGATGCACGACCTGTCTCGGGTGACGATAGGATTGGGCTGGAATGTCAAGAAAGGGAAAAAGGGCTTGATCGGGTCGCTGCTGGGTGCAGGTGGGCCGGATTTTGACCTGGATGCCATTGCCTTTCTGATGGACAAGAATGGCCATGTCCTGGATCTGGGCATCCAGCGGGACATGGGAGGAGGCCGACTGGAAGGTTTCTTCAAGAGCGACGTCATCTTCTACAATAACCTGGAGCACCCCAGCGGGGCGATCTGGCACACCGGCGATGAACGCCGCGGTCACCTCGGCGAGGACGACGACGAACAGATCGTGGTCCGCCTGGCCCAATTGCCGGAGGAATACCACCGAATCATGTTTCTGGTCACCATCTACAAAGGCGAGCAACGCGAGCAGCACTTCGGCATGCTGTCCGAAGCCTATATCCATGCCCTCGACGCCAACAACGAGGAGATTGTACGCTTCAACCTGGCCGCCACCCCCGAATACGAAGACAATGCTTCGTTGATCTTTGCTGAGGTCACCCGACGGGGCGATGACTGGGATTTCTGCGCGCTCGGAACCCCGGAAAAGACCGATCGCTTCGTCGACATCCTGCGGAAATATCTGCCCCCTAAGCCCTAAAGGGGTATTTCTGCAATTCTATTGTTTTCAACCTCCATTTTCCCAACCTTTGCGGTTCGGATCAATTAACTCCCCCGATGCTCGTCGAAGTTCTGATTTACACTGTCTTCATTGTGCTTACCTGTGTCATCATTTGGCGGGCAAGCGATGGGTTTGAGGTCGCATCTGAATTCCTCGGGCGTAACCTTTCCGAAGGCGTACGGGGCGCGACCATCAATGCGATCGGAAGCTCCATGCCGGAACTCTTCGCCACGATATTGTTCCTCTTTATTGTAGAAGGGGATCCGGATGAACAGGGCTCCAATTTTGCGGGGGGAATCGGGACCACGGCTGGCTCAGCGGTGTTCAACGGCGTGATCATTCCCGCGCTGGTCATCCTGACGGTACTGGGCGCGGGGCTGGCCACACAGGTCAACGTCACGAAGAAGGTCATCCTGCGGGATGGCATTGCTTTGTTGATCGGAGAATTGATCCTGATCCTGTTCATCGGCGGTGGATACCTGGATTGGTGGCATGGGGTCGCCCTCATGCTCATTTACGTGGTTTACGTGACCTATATGCTCACGAGCATGCGCCGGAACCGGGCCAAGGAAGGCCTGCACAAGATTTCGGCGGAGGAATACGAAGATCCGGAAGAAGCCGCCGAGGAGGCGGCGGAAGACATCAATCCGGAATTGGAGCGCAGCGTCCGCAGTGCGCTGATTGGCCTGGCGACGCTGGACCTCGAATTGCTGGTGGTGCAGCGGGAAATGCGGACGCTGAATGCGTGGATTCTCCTGATCCTGTCGATGCTGGTGATCGGCGGGGCCTGCTTCCTGCTGGTGCACAGCTGCGAGCAACTGGGAGAGGCGCTGAACGTGCCGATCTATTTCATCGCGGTGATCCTCGCGTCGGCGGCGACCTCGGTCCCGGACACGATCCTTTCGATCCGGGATGCCCGCAAGGGCAACTACGACGATGCCGTTTCGAATGCCATTGGGTCGAATATCTTTGATATTTGCTTTGCCCTCGGGTTTCCCCTCATGCTCTATACCCTCATCCAAGGGCCCATTGTCATGTCCGATTCCACCGCTGCCAATGTCACCCAATTGCAGTTGATTTTGGTGGGGATCACGGTCGTGGCCGTGGCCATCTTCTACCTGGGTAAATCCCTGGGGCGTCTCAAGGCCTTTGGTTTGCTGGCCCTGTATGTCCTGTTTGTGGCCTATATCGTCGGCGACCCCGAAGCCTTCGGCATGGATTACAGCGATGGCATCTCCAACTTCCTCCTTCAGATCGATTCTTCCCTCGACGGGCTGCGCTTTTGGACCAAATAAACTGACAATCAAGCCATTTTCATTCCTGTACTTACATTTGCTCCAATAGTTCAAATTTATCTTACAAGCCATTTCCCCACCGAAACTTCCGTACTCCCGCCAGATTCCACAAGATACTATCACCAAACCCTTGCCAAATCGTCTTTTTAGAGGAAAGAAATGCTTTTCTACCCACCAACCTTACATGGCTTTGCCGGGCCCGGCGATTCGTAGTATATTGTGCTGAGTATTAAATAGATAGTTATTCTTTTTTTAAAGTCGATTACAACTGAAGCGATTAGAACAAAATGAACTCCGCGTTTACTGGAGTTCGTAGAACGTGCTTTATTTTTACCCCTGCAACGGCAGGCTATTTAAACACATTTACCGGTTTAACTCTGGCGCAGGTCGGACTCTAAAAGAGCAGGCCTGCGCTGGTTTTTTTGGGCCTATTTGCTGATCTTCGCCCCCTCCCATGCTGCAATTTCAACTTCAACATACGGATACTGGTTCCAAAGCCCGCGCCGGGCGCATCACCACCGACCACGGCGAAATCCTCACCCCTATTTTTATGCCGGTGGGGACAGTGGGAAGTGTAAAGGCAGTGGAACAAACCCAGCTGCGGGACCATGTGCAGGCCCAGATCATCCTCGGCAATACCTACCACCTCTACCTTCGTCCCGGCAACGAGGTGATGCAGGCCGCGGGTGGCCTCCACCAATTCATGCACTGGGAACGCCCCATCCTGACCGATTCCGGCGGCTACCAGGTCTACTCCCTCTCCAACCAACGCAAGCTGACGGAGGAAGGGGTGACCTTCAAGTCCCATATTGATGGCTCGAAGCACCTGTTTACACCGGAGAATGTGGTGGATACCCAGCGGGTGATCGGCTCGGACATCATGATGGTGCTGGACGAATGCCCGCCTTTCCCCTGCGACCACGCGTACGCGAAGCAGTCGATGGGACTGACCCACCGCTGGGCGAAGCGGTGCCTGGACCGCAAAAACAATACGGAGCCCCTCTACGGCCACCACCAGGCCCTCTTCCCGATTGTGCAGGGCAGTGGTTACCGCGACCTGCGGACGGAGAGTTGTGAGGTCCTGGCGGGCCTCAATGCGGAGGGCAACGCCATTGGCGGGCTGAGTGTGGGGGAACCCCATGAGGTGATGTACGAGATGACGGAGCTCTGCTGCGGAATTCTGCCGGCGGACAAGCCCCGCTACCTGATGGGCGTCGGAACTCCCGAGAACCTGCTCGAATGTATCGCACTGGGGGTCGATATGTTTGATTGCGTGATGCCCACGCGGAATGCGCGCCACGGGATGCTGTTCACCCGGGAAGGCATCCGCAACCTCCGCAACAAGAAGTACGAAAAGGACTTTTCCCCCCTGGACCCCGACTCGGACCTCTTTGTGGACCAATACTATTCCAAGGCCTATCTCCGCCACCTCCTGAAGGCGAACGAATGGCTGGCCTTCACCGTCCTGAGCATGCACAACCTGGGATTTTACCTGTGGTTGGTCGGGGAAGCGAGAAAACACATCTTAAACGATACATTTGACAGCTGGCGCCGAAAAATGGTCCAAAAGGTCCGCACCAAATTGTAGGTATCGGGAAATTTCACCAAATTCATAAGTTGAGTTCCATCACCGGGCGGATGGGGCTGAGTGGAGGAAGGCAAATGGTCCTTTTCTCCTGAATCTGAAGTCGAACAATATCCGTATGACTGCATCCAGGCGCTTTAGTTTTTTCTTCTCCTGCATCGTTTTCTGCTTGTTTTCGGGATTGGCAGGCAGCTTGTCTGCCCAGCTGACGGTTACCGCCAGCAACAATGGGCAACAGTTGGCCAATGCGATTACCGGAAATGGCGTGATTGTCACCAATGTAACCCTGAACTGCCCGGCGGGCGCTTCCGGCACCTTTGAGGGCTTCAACTCTAATGTAGGATTGGATTCGGGGATCGTGCTGACCTCAGGCTCGGTCATCAACGCCGTCGGCCCGAACAACTCGGGCTCCACCACGGCGATCAACGGTGGCGGCGCCGACCCGGACCTCACCGCCATTGCGGGGGTGAATACCTTCGATGCCTGTGCATTGGAATTTGACCTCATCCCCTACTGCGACACCATCCAGATCCGCTACGTTTTCGGATCGGAAGAATACGACGAATACGTCTGCGCCAACGTGAACGACGCCTTTGCATTCCTCATCACCGGCCCCGGCTATCCCACCCCGACCAACCTCGCGGTCATCCCCGGCACCAATATCCCGGTCTCCATCAACTCCGTCAACAACGGCATGACGGGTACCAACGCCTTCCCGCCGTTCCCGGCGACCTGTAACCTCGGCAACTCGGCCTTCTATACCACCAATAACGGTGGTGTTTCCGTGCAGTACGACGGCATGACCGTCGCCCTGACCGCCTTTGCGGCCGTGCAGGCCTGTGATACCTACCGCCTCAAGATCGCCATCGCCGATGGTGGCGACGGCTCGTTTGACTCCGGGGTATTCCTCGAGCAAAACGGCATCTCCTGTACCTCCAACCCGGTATTCGTAGACGTAGAGCCCTATATCAACGATCCCAACTCCCCCACCCTGGTGGAGGATTGCATCAACGGCGGCTTTACCTTCTCCCGCGGGGGTGACATTTCCCAACCCACGACCCTCTCCTATACGGTGGGCGGCTCGGCCACGAACGGACTGGACTATTCTCCCCTCTCCGGCAATGTCTTCTTCCCTGCCGGCATCGCTTCTGTTGACGTCCCGGTCAATGCTTTCCTGGATCCCCCCGTTGAGGGCATTGAGGACATCATTGTCATCGTGACCGACTCCGTGTGTTTCTCTTCCGCGGCGGATACCGCGGTCCTCCAGATCGACGACCTTCCGACTTCGGACGCCGGTCCGGACCTGACCTTCTGCGGTGGCGATACCATGCAGCTCCTGGGGGTTCCCTTCCCCGGCGGCAGCTACCAGTGGATTTCCAATACCGGCCTGAGTGACGATACCATTCCCGATCCCTTCATCACGCTCAACCAGGGCGGTGTATTTGACTATATCTTCAATGTGACGCTGGGGAATGGATGTGTGGCAACGGATACGGCCCGGGTGACGGTCTTGCCCTCGCCCCAGGTGACGGCCTCGAACGATACCAGCTTCTGTGAAGGCGAAGGTGGGGTCGGCATATCGGCCCTGGCTACCGGTGGCGTGGCACCGCTTTATTACGTCTGGTGGTGCGATTCGACCAGTACTTTCTGCGGTATCGATTCGATCAATGATAATGATCCCCACGTCAACCCGGATACCACGACGGAATATTACGTTCAGATTACCGGTTCCAATGGCTGTTTGAGCAACGTCGACACGGTATTGGTCACCGAACTGCCCAAGCCCTTGGTGGATGCCGGACCGGATATGTTCATCTGTGGCGACAGTGCGCCCGGGGTAATCCTGACCCCGACCATTACCCAGGCCCTCGGCCCGTACCAGTACCAATGGACGCCAGCAGCCGGACTGAACAGTTCCACCATTGAGAATCCATTTGCCCGACCGGACAGTACAACGATCTATACCTTAGTCGTGACGGCCGGAAATGGCTGTACCAGCGATTTTACGACGCTGGATACCAATGCGACGGTCACAGTCCATGTGAATCCGGTTCCGGTGGCCATTGCGCATATACCAGCGGACAGTATAGACTTATGCCTCGGAGATTCCGTGCAGCTACAAGGCACAGCCTTCGGAGCGGGGCCCCAGTACGATTATAGCTGGAGCCCGGTAACAGCGGTCAATACGCCCACTTCGCAGTCCCCCTGGGTTTCCCCTATCATTACCACCGAATACATCCTCACGGTCTTCTCCAACGGCTGTCCCAGCTACGGAGATACGGTGCGGATCAATGTCCATACCCTGCCCACGGTGGATGCTGGCATTGACTCCGAAATTTGTCTGGGGGCATCGCAGCAATTGAATGGTAGCGCGGGTGGAGATTCGTCCACGAGCTATATCTACGCGTGGGAGCCTGCCATCTACCTCAACGATTCGACGCTGGAAGATCCCATCGCCACGCCGGACAGTACGACCCAATTCTACCTGACCGCCACCTCCGAGTGGGGCTGTGTCGGGGGACCGGATTCGGTCACGGTTTTCCTCAAGCCTACCCCCATCGCGGAGGCCGGACGGAATGTGGAAATCTGTGAAGGCGATACCATCATGATCACGGGCACGTTCTTCTATACCAGCACCGAGCCCGCCAACCCCTCTGAAGTTTACTTTGGTTGGTCTCCCAACCAATTCATCAGCGATACGACCATCAACAATCCCGAGGTCTGGCCGCCTTCCTCCCAGTTCTACTATCTGGAAGTCCGCCACGAGGATTGTGTGACTTACGACAGCATGCTGGTACAGGTCTACCCCCAGCCCATTGCGGGAGTCACGGGCGATACCACCGTGATCTGCGGGCAAGATTCCGTCCAATTGTACGCCACGGGCGGTCTGGGCGGAGCGACCTATACGTGGATGCCGCCGAATGGCCTCAGCAATCCGGCCGCAGCCGAGCCGATGGCGTCCCCCGACACCACGACAAATTATATTGTCATCGTCTCCGAAGGCAAATGTGTGGACACGGCTGACATCACCATCGAGGTGATTCCGCGTCCGGAGGCCGCCTTCATCCAATCGGCCCTGACCGGTTGTGCGCCCCTGACCGTCAACTTCCTCGACATCTCGCAGGACGCTGAGAACTACGTCTGGGACTTGGGCGATGGCAGTTTGGTCCAGAACATCCAGAATCCCGAGCATGTCTACGAGACGCCGGGCACCTATACCGTGTCCCTGCTCGCCATTGGTCCGGGCTTCTGCCAGGACAGCGCGCCTGAGGTCCAGGTCATCGTCGGAGAAGGCCCGATCGCGGATTTTATGAGCGATCCGTCCTATCCAGCTGAGCTGGTGATTCCCTCGACCAGCGTCCAGTTCACGGACATGAGCGAAAACGCTACCTGGGTCCGTTGGGACTTTGGCGACGGTACTTTCAGCGACCTCGACAATCCGAGCCATACCTATACGGCCGAAGGCACCTATTATGTCAGCCTGGTGGCTTCCAGCCCCGAAGGCTGTGTGGATACGGTGCAGCACGGTCCCTATGTGATCCTGATCCCGCAACTGTTCATCCCGAACGTCTTCTCCCCCAATGCGGACGGCATCAACGACCTTTTCCGGCCCGATTACAGCGGTAGCCAGCCCTATGTGCTGCAAATCTTTGACCGCTGGGGCGTGAAGCTCTACGACTCCAACAACAAGACGCAGGGTTGGAATGGGCAGAATGAATCGGGTGTGGAAGTACCGGAAGGCACCTACTACTACCGCGTAGAGGTGGGCGACAAGGAATACGCCGGGGACGTGACCTTGGTGCGGTAGAAAAGAGCTGGCTCTAAATGAAAAGCCTGGCGGAGAATGGTCCTCGCCAGGCTTTTTGGTTGGGGGAAGAATTACTTCTTCTTGAACATGTATTCGTCCCATTCGGGGGTAAACTCGCCCGGATCAATGGGAGGATTGTATTCCAACTGGGAGTATTCGTAACGCTCAAAGAGACCTTCGTCATCGTAGACCACCTGGACCAAGGGAAGGTAATCCTTCTTGTCGATGAAGAACACGACCTTGGAAGCATAGACATTCGGCACCTTGATCGTTTGCCCGGCCTTCACATCCCAAATATCATTGATGCCATCGTTGATCTCGATGATTTTGTAGGCCGGAACCCGCAGCTTCTGGTCGATGTCCACGATGTTTTCCCCTTGCTCCACCACATAATCCTCGTAGGCGTACTCGTCATAATCGATCTGGACCACGTAGCAGGCCTGTCCCCGGTAATTCACCTCCGGCTGAAGGGTAACGTACTTGTCAAAATCGTCCCCGTATTTCTCCATCACATGCTCCACGACCTTGAGGGTATAGGTGAAGCCGACGTCGTAAATGGAATGGTGGCGCCCCTTCAACAAGGTATTCGAGAGCGGTTTGAAGCTGACATTGATGAAGGGGAACTTGTTGGGAAAAATATAGGCCTTGTTGTTGTTCCAGCCCGTTTTGAAGAGGACCTCGGTCCCTTCATCCGGCGCGTAGTTGTAGACGTACACCTGGTAGGGATTCGGTGTCATCTTGAAATAGAGTTTGCCTTCTTCCATTTTCCCCTTGACCCGTTCCTGCCGGTTGATCATCCCCTTGAGCGTCTTGGTATTGCGCATGGATTGGATGGATCGATTGACAATGGTCTTAGCGTCTTGCGCGGGAAGGAGGAGCGGGAAAAGAAAAGCCAAAAGGAGCAGGTAGCGAAGTTTTCTAAGCATCTTCGGAGGTATTGAAAAAGAGTAAGTAGGTAGGTTTCAGTACTTGATCCCGAGTTGGCGGTAGATGAAGCTCAACAGCCACATCGGGCCAATCAGGAGGAATTGTAAATCCTTGAGGAAACTGGGTTTTTTGCCTTCAATGTTGTGGCCGATGAATTGCCCGACCCACGCCACGGCGAATATGCCAATGGAAACGAGCCACATGTAGGAGCCGGCGACCTGCGCAATGAAGTAGTTGGCGACCACCATGCCGAGGGCGACCATGACCATGCCCAGGGTGAGCGGGATGGAAAGGACAATATAGTAAATGAAGGCCAGGGAAATGAAAATGGTCCCGATGTTCAGGAAGGGGCTGATGTCGGTCAGCGCCGGTACGGGGATGGCCCACAGCAAACCGATGAGGCTGACCATGATGGATGGCACACAAATCCAATGAATGGTTTTGTTGGTTTTGTTCTGGTGGCTTTCTCCGTATTCGTCCAGAAGGGCGTGGATCGTACTCATATCGCTTTGTTTTTCCAATTATTGCATTTAACCCGGACTTCAAAATATTCATTTTTTTGAATAAGGACAATGCAGAACAATTGATCCCGTACGCTGAACGTCCATTTTTTTGAAAAAGATGTAAAAATGGCCTTTGTGACCGCTCAGCGGCCGCCCCTTCAGGTCCGCTCCAATTGGGGCGGAACACTTGCCCCTTCCTCCCGGAAGGCCACCACAGCCGCGTACTCCCGCTCAAACTCCGCGCTGCTGCGCGCATCCGGGCCGAGCAGCGAATCCAATTCCTGCTCGATCCACTCCCGGACCGCAGCGACGCGGTCCCGTTCGAAGTACAACATCCCGGTCCGCCGGATCAGGAAATCGCCGTCATTGCAATTGGCTTCGGAGCGGACACTGTACCGCACCGCCGCCCGAAACAGCGCTTCGTCGCTGAAATCGGCCGCATCCTCAAAGATCGCGACCGCATTGCTACCGTACAGCCCCGCCCAATACGCAAATTGTTCATGGTCCCAGCCCCGCTCATGGGCCACCGCCTCGGCATAGGCCGAAAGCAATTTTCCGCCCAGGTCTCCCCCACTCAACTGAATCTTGTCCGTCCGGCAATCCTGCCGGGTATTTTTGGCGCCCGCATCAATCAGGCGCTCCATGACCAGGTCGGAGACCCGCTGGGCCATCTTCCGGAACCCGGTCAACTTTCCTCCGGCAATCGTGATCAATTTCGAGGGGGCGTGGATGATCTCATCCTTCCGGCTCAACTCGGAAGGCGATTTCCCGTCCTCGTGGATCAGCGGCCGGATGCCCGACCAGGTACTGCGGACATCTTCCAGGGTCAGGTTCGCGGCGGGGAACATCTTGTTTGTGGCTTCCAGCAGGTAATCTGCATCCTCCCGGGTGCAATAAGGAGCCACGGGATCAGTGGTATAGGTCGTATCGGTGGTGCCGAGGTAGGTCGTCTTACCGCGGGGAATGGCGAACATCATCCGACCGTCGGAGATGTCAAAATAGACCGATTGGCGGAGGGGCAATTGCTTGTGGGACACCACCAGGTGGACACCCTTGGTATGGTGGAGGCGCTTGCCGTAGAGGGATTCGTCGAGGTTGCGGACCTCGTCCACCCAGGGACCGGCTGCATTGACGACCTCGGTCGCGTGGATAGAGACCTGCTCACCGCTCAGTTGGTCCTGGACGACGGCGCCCCGGACCCGGCCATCTTCATAGATCAGCTCGATGGCCCGGCAATAGTTGAAGCAAATGGCGCCCTGCTCCACGGCTGTCTTGGTGACTTCCATGGTCAGGCGGGCGTCGTCGGTGCGGTACTCGCTGTACAGCCCCGCGCCTTTCAGGCCATTGGTGCCGAGCAAGGGCTCGGCTTCGAGCGCCTCCGTACGGTTGAGCATGACGCGGCGCTCTTCCCGCTTCACGCGGGCCATGGCGTCGTACATCCAGAGGCCGACGGACACGCCGAGTTTGCCGTAGGTTCCGCCCTCGACCACCGGGAGCAGCATGCCTTCCGGAATGACCACGTGCGGCGCGTTGCGGTGGATGATCGCCCGCTCCCGCCCCACTTCCGCCACCAGGCGAAATTCCATCTGCTTGAGGTACCGCAAGCCTCCGTGGATCAGCTTCGTGCTGCGGCTACTCGTCCCGGCCCCGAAATCTTGCATTTCGACCAATGCCGTGCGCAAGCCCCGACTGGCACAATCCAGGGCGATTCCCGCCCCGGTGATCCCTCCACCAATGATCAAGACATCAAAGGAGGTGGAGGCCAGGGCCTCCCGTACCGCCGGACGCTGGGTACTGTCCAGGCAATTGATTTCCATAAACGTATATTTCTACTTTGCTCAATGATCTTGTTTACTTGCTGCTTCCCTCTTCCCAATCCATTGACCGGGAGACTGCTTTTTTCCACCCCGCGTACAGCTTTTCTTTTTTCTCCTCCTCCATTTTCGGCTGGAACTCTTCGTCCCGCTTCCAATTGTTCCGGGTCTCTTCCTTTTTCCAGTACCCCGTCGCAATCCCGGCCAAATAGGCCGCTCCCAACGCCGTGGTCTCCAGAATTTCCGGTCGCTCGACGGGAACTCCCAGAACATCAGATTGGAACTGCATGAGGAAATTGTTCTCGGTTGCGCCTCCATCCACCCTCAACGCTTTCAAATGCACGCCAGAATCGGTTTCCATGGCATTGAGGACGTCGCGGGTCTGGTAGGCAATCGCTTCCAATGTCGCCCGGATGATATGGGCCTTGGTGGTGCCGCGGGTCAGGCCAAACATGGCTCCCCGGGCATACATGTCCCAGTAGGGCGCCCCCAAGCCCGCAAAAGCGGGCACCACGTACACGCCATCGGTGTCGGATACCTTGTTGGCGTAGTACTCGGAATCGCGGGCCTCATCGAAGATGCGCAGGCCATCCCGCAGCCACTGGACGGCAGCCCCGGCGATGAAGATGGAGCCTTCCAGGGCATATTCGACCTTCCCATCCAGCCCCCAGGCAATCGTCGTCAACAATCCGGCCTCGGACACGCAGCGGTCATTCCCGGTATTCATCAGCATGAAACAACCGGTGCCATAGGTATTCTTGGCCATTCCCGGCTCAAAACAGGCTTGTCCGAACAAGGCGGCCTGCTGGTCTCCGGCGACACCCCGAATCGGAATTCCCGTTTCGGGGAAAATTTCGGCAGACGTCGTCCCAAAATCACCCGACGAATTCCGGACTTCGGGCAGGATGCCCGCCGGAATGTCCAGCCATTCCAACAGTTCCGGGTCCCATTTCAGGTCGGAGATGTTGTAGAGGAGGGTGCGGCTGGCATTGGAATAATCGGTGGCGTGGACCTGGCCATTGGTGAGTTTCCAGATGAGCCAGGAATCGACGGTTCCAAAGGCCAATTCGCCCTTCTCGGCGCGGGACCGGAGGTAGGGATACTGGTCCAGGATCCACTTGATCTTGGTGCCGGAAAAATAGGAATCGACGACCAGTCCGGTTTTGTCCCGGATTTGGGATTCGCGGCCATCGGCCTTTAGGGCATCGCAGATGGCGGCCGTGCGGCGGTCCTGCCAAACGATGGCGCGGTGGACGGGCTCGCCCGTCTTCCGGTCCCATAGCAACGTGGTCTCGCGTTGGTTGGTGATCCCGATGGCCTCGACATCGTGGGCGGTCAGGCTGGCTTTTTCCAGCACCTCCCGCATTACCGCCAACTGGGTGGCCCAGATTTCATTGGCGTCGTGTTCCACCCAGCCCGCCTTGGGGTAGTGCTGGGTGAATTCTTTCTGGGACATCGCGATGATGTGGGCGTCGTGGTCAAATAGCACGGCCCTACTGCTGGTGGTACCCTGGTCGAGGGCAAGGATTACCTTGGTCATAGGTGCAGAAAATTAAGAAAAAAAGGGAAATTTAGTATGCATGCATATTAAATTTTAGTAGGTTGGAGCATTCTAATGGAGTCGTTATCAAAATCAGTTGCTATGGAAAGGTTCAAGGTCTCTCTGAAAAACGGTATCGAATTGGTGGGTTACCAATGGGCACCCGCCGACGCGGCGAAGGGATATATCGTGCACAGCCACGGTCTGGGGGAGCATGGAGAACGGTACTACCACGTAGCTGAATTCTTCAACTCCAAAGGCTTTGGGTTCGTCAGTTTCGACCACCAGGGCCACGGAAGGTCATCGGGCCAGCGGGGCCATTACAGCCGTTATGACGACCTGTTGGAGGAATTGGACCTGGTCCGGGCCCACGCCAAAAAGACGTTTGGCGATGTACCGGAAGTCCTCTACGGCCACAGTTGGGGCGGGAATATCCTCTCCAATTATTTGATCCGCCGCCTTCCCCCTGTCAATTGCGCCATCCTGACCGGCCCCTGGCTATTGCTCCCCAAAGCCCAGCAACCTTCTCCCTTCCTCGCCGCCGTCGCCCGCTTGATGAATTCCATTTACCCCGCTTTTTCGAACAACAACCAAATCGACGAGTCCCAGTTGAGTACCGATGCGGCTGTGGGAGAGGCCTATATCAAGGATCCCCTGGTTCACGGCAAGATTACCGCGGGAGCCTTTGTGAAAAGCGACGCAGCCGGCCAATATGCCATCGAGCACGCGCATACGGTGGGCGTTCCCACCCTCGTCCTCCACGGGGCCGAAGACCAGATCACCAGCCCCGAGGGATCCCGCCAATTCGCGGAAAACTCGAAGGGCAAGGCCACCTTTGAAGACTATCCGGGCCTCCGGCATGAAATCCACAACGAAGTGGACAAACAGAAGGTTCTGGACCGTATGTGGGAGTTTATTTCTGCGAATCTCGGCTGACCTTTCCCATTCGATCCTCCATTTAAACGCTCCATCGTCTCTGGTACGACACAAAAGATAGGAGTTGGAGTATCTTTGAGCTAGTTTTGCCCGAGCCAAAGAGAGGTTTACTACTCTCGCAAAACAGCAAAAAATCACCAAGCATCTAATGTCACACCAACTTTCTCACGCAAGTCCGGTTCAGCAGCAGGTCGATACAGAATCTGGCCCAGTTACGAACAGCCTCCAAGCTCCCGGCGCTGCGACCCAATTAAAAGCCCAGGAAGCCGCCAACAACAGCCCCCAGGTCAGCCAGCTGCGTAGCCTTCAATCTGCCGCCAATTCAAGTTCACAGGTACAGCAGCTTTCAGCCCTTCAGAATTCTGCCAATATTAGTGCCCCTGTACAGATGAAGCCGGGAGATGGTGGTAGCTTGGTCCAACGAGACGCTGATGACGTCATCGGAGGAGCAGCCGTCGGGGCTGGATTTGGAGGAATGGTTGGAGGCCACCTGGCTGGACCACTCGGTGTGATTCCGGGAGCCATCATTGGAGGAATAGGTGGAGCTGCAATAGGAGCCATCTTCGGTAGCGATCCAAAGGCATTTCTCGCTGAAATCGAAGGAAAAACAACTGCTGAACGCCAAGCCATTTTGAACGACCAGACCCAGATGGACGCCATTCGGGATAAATTCCGGGGCAACGATCTTGTTCTGATCATGAATGCCCTCACGGAGGGTTCTCAAAAATGGCAAAATCCCACTGGCAACAACTTCTACGACCATTTTGTCACCCAAGGTAATGATACGCCAGTAGGTACCGACACCACCATGAACTGCTGGGAAAGCGTGCTTTATGCCGCCTTCCTCGCTGGTGAAATTGATGGCGATTATATCCGCAACTTCTATCAAACGGCTCTCGCAGGCGGCGTCAATGCCAATGTATTGATCTGGCAGCAACTCGGTTACCAGGCGGGTCTTCCCGAATATCCGGACACGACGCCTAAAGCCGGTCAATTCCTCTTCTACATCGAAGATGGCGAAGCCCATCCGGGCCATATTGCCCTTTCCCACGGCGGGGACGAAGCCATGAGCCTCTGGTGGAAACCCAACAATGTCGACTCGGTCCAGCGCATCCAGGTCAATGACCTCGCTGGCCCCAATACCAAGGTCCTGATTGCCGATCCTTTATGGTGATCCGTTTTTCCTGTATATTTCTGACGGTTTGGACGCTTCTCTTCTGTTCGGCCTGCCAGCCCGGCAAGGTCGGAGGGAATTTGCCTGAACCACAAACTGTGACCAACCCCACTCCTTCTATGAGTTTTCAGCTGGAATTTTTTCAACCCTGGGACGACGCATTTCCCCACCATATCCACAAGCAAGACAATTCCGGAGGCTTCCTACAAATGGGCCCCCGTACCTTTACCCTCTACCGCCCTCAGATCACTTTGCGGCGGGAATCCAGACAAGTCATCGCTTTTCCCTCCCAGGATCTTGAGCGCACCCTCTGGCAGGTCGAAACGGAGGTGGCTTCTGAGCCCTTGGACAAGGAACGCCACAAAGTCCAGCAATTCCACCAGCCCTTGCTGGTGCAGGGAGATCAGGTTTTGGTGCTCGCTTCGGGACAGGATGTATATGTGCAGGAGGGGGATCAACAAAGCGAAAAAATCCAATTGCGGGGGGTGGCTGCGGTAACTGAAGGGCAATTCCAATTGGCGGTTCGAAAGGGCGATGAGCTTCATCTGTTGCCAGCCTTGGAAGGCCAGGCCTTGCTTCCGGTGGGCCCGGAAAACCCGGGCAATGGAGCCTGGACCATGTACGCGGCCTCGTCGGGGGAGATTTTGGTGGCCAACCATCACCAAGTCCGCACCTACGGCCCGAATGGTGAGCTCATTCGGGAGGCGGCCCTCGACAATGCTGTCTACGAAAACGAATTGTTTCCCCGCTCATGGAACATCACTTCGGTGGCGGCTGCATCGCTCAATTCCGTCCTGATTGCCTTCGTCGGTCCTGAGGGATACGGCGTCGGAAAAGTCACCTGGTAAAGGGTATGGGCCCATTGAGGGGCTCTTTTCCTACTTCCAACATCCCATTCTCCTCAAAAAAATGTGCCCCGTTGACAATTCCTCATGCAACGGGGCAACGCTTTAGTTGGCTTAAAAAAATCTTGACGCCATACTATGGCGCGTTTTGGTAACAGATTGAAACTGATAGAAGTACTTGTGAATTTTAGCTGATCTTAATTGAAAAGTAGCAAAAATTCCCCGACTTGTCAACTCCGGGTAAACAGGATTGGTGATTCTCCCATTTCAGTCGAGCCCCCGCCGAGACTTGATTTTACATTCGAGCCAAAGGCAATTTATCCTGACTATACTATTCCCAAATAGTTGCCCAAAAGGTCAGCGCTTCTATCAAAAAGTGCTCCAAACGGAGTGAAATGGTAGAAGGTTGGTTAGAATTCGTAGAAACTTCCGTATCGGAGGAGGAAAGTTCCATGTTTTTGGTGGAAAGTTGGGCCCGATTTGTGGAAACTTCTACCAGTGACACTCCCATATTGGGCACGAAGTGTAGAAACTTCTACACTTCAGGCCCAACTTTCTATGTTTTTGGTGGAAGACTCCAGTAATTTGGTGGAAAAGCCGAGCTCGGAGGTGGAAGGGCGGAGCTTTTGGGTGGAAACGCCAAGCTCCGGGATAAAAGCCCGCACCCAATTGGTCAAAAGCCGCACCTTTTTGGTAGAAACGCCGGGCGCTAAGACAGAAGCTCGCAAGACATTGGTGGAAAATTGCAGCATTTCAGTGGAAGAAGGAAGCTACGAATTGAGGGGACGAGGAATGGGAATGGAAAGTAGGGCCCTGGAATTGGACCAAGGGATTTAGAAATGACAAATTCGAAATGAAAGGATAAGGGGTTGGAAATGAAGAGGAAAAACCGGGATTGGAGGCAGTGGAAAGAATTGGGAAAAAATGGGAAGAGGGACCACAATTGGGGAAATCAAAACCTTTCGTATTGCCCACAACAACCACGGAATGGACCCGCCTAAAAAAGCATAAGCCCCACTACGCTGCGGGGCTTACACCAATACCGAAAAAGTTAAAAAACCTACATGATTGCTACTTAGTTCAATATACGAAATTTTTTTGATTAATATTTTGCTAGTTCAGGATTTATCTCATCGGCGTAGGCCAGGACTCCCCCCCGTAAATTGATGAGGTTGTCGTAACCTTGCGCCTTCAAGTCCCTGATTACGTTCGCACTACGGATGCCCGTTCGGCAATGAAACACGACCTTTTTGTCCTTGGAAATTTTTTCCAGATAGTCGTTGATTTTACCAACTGGGATCAGTTCACCGCCAATGTTGACGATGTCATATTCGTAGGGTTCCCGCACATCGATCAACTGAAAATCTTTTCCTTCCTCCTGCCAATTCGCCAACTCCTTGACCGAGATTTCTTCCACCGCTTCCTTTTCCTCGGCGGCGGCCTGCGGAATCCCGCAGAAGAATTCGTAATCGATCAATTCGGTCTGGGTCGGATGTTCCCCGTTCAGGGGATTGGCCGGGTCGCGGAAAATCTTGAGGGTCCGGGAGCTGAAGGTGGTGGCGTCAAAGAGGAACAAACGCCCCGCCAGCGGGTCGCCCACGCCCGTGATCACCTTGATCACCTCCAGTGCCTGCAAGCTGCCAATGATGCCCGGCAGCACGCCCAGGACCCCGCCTTCGGCGCAACTCGGCACCAGCCCGGGGGGCGGTGGCGCTGCGTACAGGTCCCGGTAATTCGGTCCCCGCTCGCCCGTCTCCGGATCCACATAGTTGAAGACCGAAACCTGGCCATCGAAGCGGAATATCGACGCATAGACATTGACCTTGTCCAGCAGGACACAGGCGTCATTCACGAGGTAGCGCGTCGGGAAATTGTCGGTGCCGTCGGCCACGACGTCGTAGTTCTTCACGATGTCCAGGGCATTGTCGCTGGTAAAGACCTCGTCGTAGACCTGCACTTCGATGTGCGGATTCAGGTCCAGCAAGCGGTCGCGTGCCGCTTCCACCTTCGGACGGCCCACGTCCTGAAGTCCGAAGAGCACCTGCCGTTGCAGGTTGCTGGCTTCGACCCGGTCAAAATCGACGATGCCGATTTTCCCGACCCCCGCTGCCGCCAAATACTGCAACAGGGGAGCCCCCAGGCCACCAGATCCTACCACGAGGACCTTCGCCTGCTTCAATTTCTCCTGCCCCGCCATCGCAAATTCCGGGATGATGAGGTGGCGGCTGTACCGTTCGAGCTCGGCCTTGGAAAACAAATCGTTTGCCATGTTCAATTTGATTTATGCGATGCCTCCCGCAATGGCGGGCACTATACTGATGGTCGTTCCTGCCGCTACGGCCGTCGCTTCGCGGTCCAACCCGCGGATATCGTCGTCCTCGACAAAAACATTGATGAAGGAGCGGATGCTACCTCCATCGTCCAGGAGCTGCGATTTCAGGGCCGGAAAGGCCGCCACCAGCTCCGCAATGGATTCTTTTACCGTTCCGCCTTCCACCTCCAACGTCGATTGGTTGTCGGTGAACTTACGAAGGGGAGTAGGAATAACAATCGTTGCCATTTTTTTTTCAGATGTGATTTATGGTTGAGAAAGAATAGAGTGGGTTGCTTGGTGAAATTGCTCTTCGCCCATTTGCCCGTCGTCCAACAATTCCCATGAGCGCATTTCAGCGGGTTCGCCGTCCTGCACGGAGAGGATGACATAGGAAAAATGGGGGACGGCCTGCTTACGGTCGTGCTCGGAGGCAATCGCGGGATGGTTGGGATGGGTATGGTAAATGCCCAGGAAATCCAAGCCCTCCTTCAAAGCGTAGCGCTCCGCCCGCATATAGGCGAGGGGATCGATTTTGAACCGCCGGCGGCGGTTTTCCGTCTGGACATTCTCCGTCCGTTGGACTTCGCTGATGGTCCGGACCTCGCCATCGCGGCCAAACATAAAGCCAACGCATTCCTCAGGAAAGGCTTCGGCTCCGTGGAGGCGGATCGCCAGGGCGGCAGCAGCGGTGATCTTGACTTTTCGACTCATCCGAATAAGTGGTTGAGAACTTCCATGTATTTGTCGGCGCTGTCGGGCAAAATGGTCACGACAATGCCTTCTTCCAGGTTCCGGGCCACCTTCAGGGCCCCGGCGACGTTGGCGGCTGCCGACGGACTCAGCAGCAAGCCTTCCTTGCGGGCGGCCAGCTTGAGGGTCTCGTAGGCCTCCTCCGTCGTCACCGGGAGGTTCAAATCCGCGATGGTGGTATCGTAGATGCCGGGAACCTTCGCAGTTTCCATGTGCTTCCAGCCTTCCAGGCCGTGCATCGCCGTCGCAGGATGCAGGGCGATCAGCTCGGTTTCGGGCTTGAGCTCACGGAGCCGCCGGCTGGTGCCGGTAAAGGTGCCGGTCGTTCCCAGGCCCGCCACAAAATGGGTGACCTTGCCCCGGGTCTGCTCGTTGATTTCCAGGGCCGTGGACTTATAATGCGCGCGCCAGTTGTTGTCGTTGTTGTACTGGTCGGCGTAGTAGTATTGCCGGGGAGATTGCTCGGCCAGTTCGCGGGCCAGGGCCTGGGCGCCATCGGTCCCTTCGAAGCGGGACGAATAGACGATTTCAGCGCCGAGGGCCTTCAGGAAAGCGATGCGGGCCGCCGAGGCGTTCTCTGGAATGCAGAGGGTGACACCGTAGCCGAGGGCATTGGCGATGGAGGCATAGGCGATGGCCGTATTGCCGGAACTGGCATCGAGGAGGCACATTCCAGGCCGGAGTTTGCCAGCGAGGATGGCTTCGGCGATGATGTTGAAGGCCGGACGGGCCTTGACGCTTCCCCCCAATTGCTGCCATTCCACTTTGGCAAATACTTTCACATTGGGAAGGTCGTGGATGCGGTTGAGGGGAATGAGCGGCGTATCGCCAATCTGAGCACCCACGACCCGTAACTGGTCGAGGATTTCAGCGTCGATCGCGTTGACAGTGGATGTTGTAGAGTGCATGAGAGAATTGAGTTGAGAAAAATGAGGACAAAGAAAAACGCTCCAACCAGAGGCGGGAGCGTTCGATATATTTTTGATTCCAGTATCAACTGTCAACAACTACCGATAGGCTCCCATCCGGGTTCCATCTTACAGCAGCAACAGTTGAATTTGGTGAACATGTCTTTGTCTTGGGTTATGTGGTTTATAACGGTGCAAACATAAATATGTTTCTTTGAAATCTCAAAATTAAATTTTGTTGACCGGTTCGGATTCATTGCCCGCCAAACAATGTTTCGAAAATCCAAAAACGGCCTTCACATCGTTGGTAGGTTGGATTTGGGGCGGGGGAAATGGAGGGAAAACGAGGGGGAAAATTTTCCTACACCCGCTCCTTCAACGCCGCCTGGAACCCAAACAATTCGTCCCGCAAGCGGGCCGCCTCGATGAAGTTCAGGTCTTTCGCCGCCTGTTCCATCTCCTTCCGCAGCTCCCGGATTTTCTTCTCGATTTGCTCCTTGCTCATGTACTCCGAAGTGTCCTCCGCCGCCTTGGCCAGGTTCTCTTGCGTGCCGTCGTATTCCTTCTCCTGGCGGTTCAGAGCGTCTCTGAACACGTCCCGGTTCTCCCGAATGATCGTCTTCGGAGTGATGCCATGCTCCTCGTTGTACGCGATTTGCTTTTTGCGGCGGTATTCGGTCTCGTCGATCAATTGCTTCATCGACGGCGTGATCTTGTCGGCGTAGAGGATGACGCGGCCTTCAGAATTTCGGGCCGCTCTACCTGCCGTCTGGATCAGGCTCTGGCCGGACCGCAGGAAGCCTTCCTTGTCCGCATCGAGGATGGCCACCAGGGTCACCTCGGGCAGGTCCAGCCCCTCCCGCAACAGGTTCACCCCGACCAAAACATCGAAGCGCCCTGCCCGAAGGTCCCGCAAAATATCCACCCGTTCCAGCGAATCGATCTCGCTGTGGATGTACCTGCAACGTATCCGCAGGTCGGCCAGGTAACGCGCCAATTCTTCCGCCATCCGCTTGGTCAACGTCGTCACCAAAACGCGTTCCTTCCGCTTCACCCGGTCGTCGATTTCATCCAGCAAATCGTCCACCTGGTCCCGCAAAGGCCGAACTTCGACCTCAGGATCGAGCAGCCCCGTCGGCCGCACGATCTGTTCCACGACCACGCCATCACTCGCTTCCAATTCCCAATCGCTGGGCGTGGCTGAGACGTAAATCGCCTGGTTGACCATGCTTTGGAACTCGTCAAATTGTTGGGGGCGGTTGTCAAGGGCGGAGGGCAAACGGAAGCCGTGCTCCACCAGCGTCATCTTGCGGGCGCGGTCGCCCGCGTACATGCCCCGGATCTGCGGCACCGTCACGTGGCTCTCGTCGATGACCATCAGGTAATCGTCCGGGAAATAGTCGAGCAGACAGAAGGGACGTGAGCCGGGGTCCCGCCGGCTCAGAAACCGCGAATAGTTCTCGATCCCACTGCAATACCCCAATTCGCGCATCATTTCCAGGTCGAATTCGGTCCGTTCCAACAGGCGTTGGGCCTCCAGAAACATCCCATTGGCCTTGAAATACTCCACCCGCGCCGTCAATTCTCCCTGAATCTCCTGGATCACCTGCTGCATATTGTCCTTGCCCGTCACAAACAGCGAGGCCGGATAGATCGTATAGCGGTGCAGTTTCTGGACCCGCCGTCCCGTCTCAATCTCAAACATGTGGACCTTCTCAATCTCATCCCCGAAGAACATGACGCGGAGGCCGAGGTCTTCGTAGGCCGGAAAAATGTCCACAGTATCACCCTTCACGCGGAATTTCCCCCGGGTCAATTCGGTATTCGTGCGGCTGTAATAGAGGTCGACGAGTTGGTTGAGGAATGCGTTCAGGGTGATCCGGGTGCCGACCTCAAAGTTGTAGATACGACCTTTGAAATCGTCGGGATTCCCCATGCCATAAATAGATGATACCGAGGACACAATGATCACATCCCGTCGCCCTGAGACCAGGGCGGAAGTGGCGCGCAATCGGAGTTTTTCGATTTCCGGATTGATCGAGAGGTCTTTCTCGATATAGGTATTCGAAGAAGGGATGAACGCCTCGGGCTGGTAGTAATCATAGTAGGAAATGAAGTACTCGACGAGGTTGTCAGGGAAAAAGGATTTGAATTCCCCGTAGAGCTGGGCCGCGAGGGTCTTGTTGTGGCTCATGATCAGGGTCGGTCGCCCCGTTTCCTTGATCACATTGGCCACCGTAAAGGTTTTTCCCGATCCCGTCACCCCCAACAAGGTCTGGTGCTCTTCCCCACTCCCCAATCCCTCGATCAATTGTCGGATGGCTTCCGGCTGGTCGCCCGCCGGTTGAAAATCGGATACCAAATTGAAGTCCATAAAGTTTCCTCTCAGAAATTGAAATCGTTTGTCCAACTGGAAAGATACGGCAGTCAGGGCAAATAACTACTGCGGGAAGAGAGGGTTTTGGAAAAATGAAAAGTGGAACTTCAACGCTCCAATTCACGCGCCCGGTCCAGGTCTTCCTCCCAGCGGGGATCGCCCTTGGATTGGCGGGCCTGGGCCCGGAGGCGGTAGTTCTCGGGGTTGGTGGGTTCGGACTCAATGGCGGCGGTAAAATCCGCTTCCGCGGCGTCTTGGTCGTTCTGACTGAGCAGGAAGCTGCCGCGATAGCGGCGGAAGACCGCGTTCCACGGCTCCAATTCGACCGCGCGGTCATAATCGGCCCGGGCGGCCGGGATATTTTTCATGGTCAGGTGGGCCAGGCCCCGGTTCAAATAGCCCAGGGCATAATCGGGTTGAGCCTCCACGGCTAGGTTGAAGTCTTGCAGGGCACCGGCCATGTCGCGGCGACGTTGGGCGCGGATCAGGCCGCGGTTGACCGCAGCCCGCGCCAACGTCGGATCGAGCTCCAGCGCCCGGGAATACTCCTCAAATGCGGCATCCCATTGCTGTTTCCCTTCCAACAGACGGGCCCGTTCGTACCAGGCTTCCGCAATGTTCGGATTCAGCTCGATGCAACGGTCCAGATCGGCCCGAACCCGCCGGGGATTGGGCGGCTGGGTTTCCCATTTGGCGCGGCTCAGGTAGGCAAAATAGTGGTCGGGATAGTCCTCGATCACATGGCTCCACAGCGTGTCGCCATCCTTCCACACCGGCAAGTAAAGCCTTGTTTCCACCGCCATTCCCACCAACCAAAGCCCCACCAGCACCCCAATGGCCCATTTTCCCACCGTTTTTTTCCATTCCCCTACCCTCTCCAACGCCACCAACAATACCACAATCAACCCGAGGTAGGCGACGTAGGTATAGCGCTCCGCCGTGATGGCCTTTCCGTAGGGCAAAATCTGCAAGTACGGCCCCATGGCCACCATGAAAAACGCCATCCCAAAGACCAATTCCCGGTGTTTTTTTCGTCCCCACCACATCGCTCCGGCAATCCCCAACCACGGCAAGGCCGTCAGGTAATACCACCACGGAATTTCCACCCCGCCGTAGAAGGGGAAGGGATGGAAAGGGCTGAGGTTCAAGGGAGCGACAAATTTCCCCAGGTAAATATTCGCATTGCGGGCCCCGATGAAGACCGTCTTCCACAGCGGATACGCATCCACCGACTCCATCGAATCGCTGCTCTGCTGGCCGAGGGTCGCCACGTACAAGGTGATGCCGGCGAGGAAAAACAAAGGGACTTTTTCGAGGATCAGGCGCCAGGAAAAAGGACGGCGTTGGTGGTAGTCGATGAGGAAGAGCAGCAGAGGGAAAATGAATGCGATGGCCTTGGACAGGAGCGCCGCGGCGAACAACAGGATCATGCCCCCGTACCAGAGCCAGGGGCGCCTGGCATCGGCTTGGATATAGCGGAGGTAGGCCAAGAAGGAAAGGAGGAAAAAGGCCGTATAGAGGACGTCTTTGCGGGTGGAAATCCAGGCGACGGACTCGACGTGCATGGGGTGGATGCCAAATATGATCGCTCCCAGGCAGGCCCACCAGGCATTTCGACCGAGGCGTTGGAGAAGGAAAAAGACGAGGAGGACGTTGAGGAGGTGGAAAAGTAGATTGGTGAGGTGAAAGCCAAATGCGTTTTGCTCCCAGAAATGGTAATCGGTCGCCAGCGACAGCATCGTGAGGGGGTGGTACAACCCGACCTGCTCCGGCGTGGTGAACATCTCGCCCACCGATTCCCCGTTCAATTCCCAGACCATGGGATTGCGGAGGACATAGGACTGGTCATCCCAGTTCAGCCACTCGTTGTTCAGGCTGGGCACCATCACCATGAAGGTCACCAACAGCGCCGCGAGCAAACCGATGCGCTGCTGGGCCGCGGCCGGCCATTGCCGGATGGACGCGAACCAATCCTGAATCTCCATGCCGGAAATTAGAAAATATTCGGGAAGCCCCCACCAAAAGTCAGTGGGCAGTTCCGCCTAGACAGTAAGAATGGGATTTCCGCCAGTGATCAGTAGACCTCTTTGATCTCCACCTCCACGCGACGGTTCTTCGCCCGCCCCTCTTCGCTCTCGTTGCTCGCCACCGGCCGGTCCATGCCGTAGCCCGCTACGGTCATGTTCTTGCCTGCCACGCCGTGCTGCAACATCCAGTCCCGCACGCGCGTCGCCCGCAATAGCGACAATTGCTTCTTGGTCGCCTTGTTGCCCGTATCGTCCGTGTGGCCACTGATCTCGACCTTCACGTTCGGATTCAGCTTCATGAACTTCAGCAAGCGGTTCAGTTCCGGCTCCGAAGTCGACTTCAGATCGGCCTTTCCAATGTCGAAGAAGATGTTCCGCAGCGCCAGCTTGCTCCCGGGCATGATCGGCGCGAGGGGCGCATCGATCCGCATCTCGGGGCTGGATTCCAACATCGTATAGTCAAGGTCCTGCCCGTAGAACATGTAGCCCGGCGAGGTGATCATCACCGAATAGTTGCCCGCTTCGGGCAGCGCAAAATTGTAGATGCCGGTCTTGGAGTCGCCCTTTTCCTGGGATACTTCCTTGAGGCTGGTATTGTCGGTGATGTAAACGTTCGAAGGAATGGGGTCGCCGGTATTGAGGCTGAATGCGTAACCGGTCATATAGGGGATATTGGCGGGAGAATGGTCGGTCTCGTCTTCGGGATCGGTGAAGCGCACCAGCCACATGTCGTTGCCGATTTCCTTGCCGGTTCCGGCCAGGTCACCCTTGACGGATTCCGCAAAGCCGAGCGCGATATAATTGCCTTCCTCGGGGGCCATCGCGTCGTAGAAGTATTCGAAGTCTTCGCCGCCGTAGGTCGTGTGCCACAGCTTGCGGCCGTACTCATCCGTGCGGACCACCCAACCGTCGTAGAGGCCCTTGTTCTTGACCCGCTGGTCATCGGAATTGGTCGTGCCGACCAGCAGGTAGCCGTTGTCGGGGGTCTGGGTGACACCGTTGCCGCCTTCGGATTTGGCGGAGCCGTAGGTCTGGGACCAGCCGAGGCCGCCGTCGGGCGAGATCAGAAAGAGCCAGGAATCGCCGAGACCGTGGTTGGTGCTGAGGTCGAGGTCGTGGTCCTCGCTGAAGGTCGTGCCGGAGAAGACGTAGTCGCCCTCGTGGTTGCGGACGAAGCCGTGGGCTTCGTCGAAGTCGGAGCCGCCGTACGAGCGGGTCCATACGAAGTCGAAGTTCTTGGAGAGGCAGGCAATCCAAACGTCCTTGGCGCCGTAGTGGTCCTTGATGTCGCCGTTGCTGGAAGTGGTATTGCACACGACCATGTAGCGGCCGGGTTTGATTTCGTCGAGCAAGGTCACCCGTTCATTTCCCCGTCCCCCCAGCGACTTCTGCATTTCAATTTCTCCCTGCGCATCCAACTTCGCGACCCACGCATCCAGGCCGCCCTTGTGGAAGGTCATGTCGCCAGTATTCGAGCCGGATTCTCCTCCGATCAAATAACCGCCATCGGAAGTCTGGATGATCGCCAATCCCTGGTCATTGCCGTGGCCGCCGTAGGTTTTGAACCACTGGAAGCGTCCCAAAGCATCCAATTTGGCCACAAGCAGGTCCATCTTGCCGTGAGTGCCGGACGCGTGGCCGTCCTTGCTGTTCGCGGTCCCGATGATCGCGATGCCGCCGTCCGCCGTGCGCACCATATCGCCAAATTCCTCCTTGTCCGTCCCCCCGATGCACTGCTGCCAGATCAATTTGCCCCGTGGAGAGACCAACGCCACGACCATGTCGTAATTCGCGCTGTGGTTGCCTTGCCCCAAACCAGCCGTCGAAGCCGTCGTCCCGCCCAACAGGTAACAATTGTGTTCGACCGGGATCAATTTCATCCCATTGTCGTAGCCCAGGTCCCCGATACAGGCCTGTTCCAGGATCTTTTGTCCATTCAACGGGAGCATCCACACGAGACCAAGGACGAGGAGAAGGATGTTTTTATGGCTCATAAAGAGTTACGTTTATTCCAATAACAAAACTAGGCGGTCCGGGTGGCATAAAAAAAACGCTAATTGTGGATAATTATTGGAATGAATGGAAACGTAACCCTATTCCATTGCCCCTGCCCCGATGTTCTCCTAATTTTTCACCCACCGCTTCGACTCGAATTCTCCATTTTTCTCCCGCTTCACCAACAAGTAGGTCCCCACCGGAAGCATCTGAATGTCGAGGTTTGTCTCGGTAGAGCGCAATAAAAGATTCCCCATCAAATTGTATACTTCGAATTGCCCCTTGAACTCACCCTCCATCTGAATGTGGATTTCATCGCGGGCCGGATTGGGGTAAATGGTCCAGCTGCTTTCGGGGGTTGTGGGAGAGGAAATGACCGTTACTCCGGTGGAAACACGCCACGGATCGTCCAGGGCCATGATCACCGGTTCCAGATCGGGCGGACCGGGAGCGGTATAGGCTTCCCCGGGAAAAGGCGTGGTACCGGGGCCGCCGGGGTTGTAAAAGGCATCGTAACCACCGGCCAGGCTCGGAATCTCCACGTGGCTGATGGTGCGTGCGGCGGCTTCGTCTCCCTCCAAAATGATGTCGATGTAGTTGTCGCGGTCCTCGTCGTAGCAGTCGTCGTAGGTGCTGCTCGATTCCCCCAATTCAGCCAACCCCACGACTTTCAGCGTCCCTCCCAAGACCGAATAGACCGTGTCCGCCTTCTCAATCAGTAAGAGCGAGCTGTCCGGCGCCTGGGCATGGATGCGGAAAAAGCGTTCGTAGTCCGTGGGCGCGATACCCCTGACACCGTCGGGCGAAAAGCCTCCCGAAGTCAGGACCCGCAGCCGAAAATCACCGCCGCCGTAGAGGGCAAATTCATCATTGGGCAGGGGCAAACCGATGGTATTGAAGATGGCATTGTTGGTTCCCTCCCCCGCACTCTGGGTCCCCACATGGTTGAGCTTGGCCCCCACCAATCGCGGCCCGTTGTTCGGGTCGTACGGACTCGTCGTCGTCTCCCAAAACAGGCCCACGGCACTGACCATCTGGTTGTTGGGCCCGAGGAGCATCAGCGGCGTATTGTCGGCCACCACCTCGACGCGGACCGGGAAGCGCGCATTGGGATCGGTACTCGGCAATTTGTTCCCCAATTCCCCGAACACCACCGGACAATTGCGTTCGTTGTTCTCGACATTGGGAAAGGGCCCCGCCATATAGCCCACGACGGTATCGCCCGTGTTCAGGATGAAGATGAAATCGGTCACGTCGAGGGTGCTCGTGATCACCGGCCAACTGAACACAATCGGCAGCCCGTCCAGCCCAATGGCCCCATCTTGCAGCACCCAAGGTTCATTTTGGAAGGTATAGGCCCGTTCCACCGTGGTCCGCAGGGACGTGGACGTGAAGTCGACGTCGTTCACGCCGCAGGTGATGTCGGTCAGCCAGGCCCCGCCCGCCGCCATGACCGTCGCCTGGTCGAGGGCGTTCGTGTCGACGGCGACGATGTCGCAGAAGCCGAGCCCCGCCGAGAGGATACGCGGCACCGTGTCCCAGTAGTCCGCTTCGACGAGTTCGCCGTCGAAAATCACATTGAGGGGCACCCCGGGTTCGGTATAGGTGACCTGGGCGGAAAGGTTGGAGCCAAGGGAGTGAAGCAGACACAGGCCTGCGAGGAGCATCTTTTTCATGGGTTTGGGATTTGATGAGGGGTAAAAGTGGGCGGAAGGGCGGGGAAAGGGAATTAACAATTGTAAATAAAATGGGCGGGGAATAAGAAATAGTTGGGGGAAAATGTTGGGAGGGGTGGAAAGTGGGGGGTGGATATTGGGGTATGAGTAGTTTTATTGAGCGATTGTACAAGCATATTGAGCGGACAGAATTCAGCACTGTCTTCCAACTCATTGATCAACACCTCCCCCTCAGCGATCCCAAGTATCGCACCCAGTTCACTCTCCTGAGGGCCCGGAACAGCGGAAAGTTGAACCGACTTATTGCTGGAATCCAAAATAGCGCCGCGCAGGCCACTTTGGAGAATCAGATTACAGAGTCATTGCTGGCATTCCTCGAAACTTCGGCCCATCTGTGGGAAGAGATCGAAGGACAGTCTCTACCAAATATCCTGTCTCCTCAATCCAGTCCTGGTCTTCCCAAAGAACTCACCCTAAATATTCCTCGGCGGAAGCCCCAGAATCTTATTGGTCGAAATGAAGAACTGTTGACTCTTCGTAAAATGCTGTTGGAGCAACAAAGTGCCTGTGTGGTCAATGGCATTGGCGGTATTGGTAAAACCTCTCTCGCGGAAGCCTACATCGAGGCTTACTATGGCGACTACGCCCACATCGCATGGGTCACTCAGGAAAGCCATGACCTTGTCCAGTCCTTCCTCACCGCCACCACCCTCCAATCCAATCTCGGCATCCCCGACGCCTTCACCGACCAGCAACAACGCTTTGCCGAGACGCTCAACCGCATGAAGGCCCTCGACGGCTCCCCCTGCCTCCTCGTCCTCGACAATGCCGAGGAAAGCGTTTCCAATCACCTCGACGCCCTGCCCAAAGGCCCGCAATGGCACTTGCTCCTGACCTCCCGCCACAGCATTGGCAGCATTTCCGAGTTGGAACTGGACAAGCTGGAACCGGAAGCGGCCCTGGACCTGTTTAAATCGCATTGTCCGGACTTCAAGGACGATGCCGCGGTACTGGACCTGCTGAAGCAGGTGGAATACCATACACTGACGGTGGAGATATTGGCGAAGACGGCAAACAGACGCAGTTCCAGCCGCGACCAGTTACTCAATGCCTTGAAAGAGGATTGGAAAGTCATGGTTTCGGTCAATCGGGGAAAAAACAAAGTCAAACGGGTAATGAGCTATCTAACGAGCATTTTCAAAGTGCAAGGAAAACTATCGGAGGAGGAAACTTGGTTGCTGACCCAATTCACCTGCTTTCCGAGTGACTATCTATCTGTTGACACCATTGCTGAATTGGTTTCGGGATATCGCGATCGAAAAAAGCAACCGGTTGCTTCCCGTCCCAATTGGTTTGACCGCCTTTTCCGACGGGGCAAAGCCAAATCGGTTCCTGAAAGCTCAACTCCAAACCCGCTGGAAGCTCTATGGCAGTCACAAAACTTCCCCGGCGAGTTGGAAGTGATTTTGAATCGGCTGGTGGACACTGGTTGGTTGCAGAAGGGGGAGGATCGCCGGTTTAGGCTGCACCGGGTGGTCGGGGATGTGTTGTGGACGCAGTTTGCGCCGACGGTTGAGGAGATGGAGGGGTTGATTGGGCGGGTGGATGATCTCCTATACATTAACCAAACGAAGGACAACCCAGTGGATAAGTTTCCCTTTATACCCTTTGGGCAGGCGATGCTGGATAGATTTCCCAAAGAGAAACATGACCTCATAGCAGGCATCCAGTATGTTTTGGCTACTGTATTCCAACACTCGGGAAAATACCTTGAAGCAAAAAGGTTATTCGAAAGCGTTGTCTTAACCCACGAACAAATACATGGCCCTGATCATGAAAAAACCGCTGCGGCCCATTCCAATCTGGCCCTAGTGCTACAAGACCTCGGCGATTATGCCGGGGCAAAGGTATTAATGGAAAAGGCAGTCGCTGCTGCCGAAAAATATTATGGCCCTCAACATCCTCAGACAGTCATATACATTTCCAATATGGCCCTGGTGCTACAAGACCTCAACAATTTTGTGGGGGCAAAAGGATTATTGGATAAGGCAATCGCTGCCGACGAACGTAATTTCGGAACCGAACATCCCACTACGGCAATCAGCTATTCCAATATGGCCCTAGTGCTAAAGGACCTCGGCGATTATGCGGGGTCCAAAGAACTATTGGAAAAGGCAGTCGCTGCCGCGGAGACCAATTATGGTCCCCAACACCCTCAGACAACCATATACATTTCCAATCTGGCCACGGTGCTAAAAGACCTCGCCGAATATGTCTTAGCCAAGGAACTATTGGAAAAGGCAGTCGCTGCCGACGAACGTAATTTCGGAACCAAACATCCCACCACAGCCAGACGCTACAATAATTTGGCGGGAGTGTTGGTGGATATGGAAGAATATGAGCAGGCTTTGCTCTTGTACAAAAAGGCATTGGTCATTTTTCGGAAGGTTTTGCCGGAAGGGCACCCGAATATTGTAGTGGTGGAAGGTAACTTGCAACGTCTACTCAGCAAAATACAGTCCTAGAAGCCCATTTCCAGTTTTGGGGAAGTAAATCCCCGAAAGCACTCCCTATGAGCCAGCCGGAGCAATGCACGCGAATTCCCCTCCGAGGCGCATTCTTCCCCCTTGAACTCAAACAAAGACTCAGTTAACTGACTTCAATTTCCAGTTAACTGAGTTCCGTATCTAGTGAACTAGGTTCCAGGTCTAGTTAACTGGCTCCCAAATCCAGTTAGCTGGGTTCAGTATCCAGTTAACTGGATAAAATCTTGAGTTAACTAGCTTCAATTTCCAGTTAACTAGCTTCTGTACCCAGTGAACTGGGTTCCAAACCTAGTTCACTGGGTTCAAAGTCAAGTTAACTTGTTACAACATCCAGTGAACTGAGTTCCCAAGCCAGTTAACTGAACACAATATCTAGTTCACGCGCCAGAGGGAGCAATCCAGGCAAGCCCGCCCCATCCCCGGCCATAGGCCAGCCACCATTTCCCCCCCACCGAAAGCCCAGAATCGCCCCATCCAACATTCCGCCCACCCCCACAGCCAAAAAATTTTTACATTGTTCACCCATTTGAAATTCAACTTTCCCTTCCCCTCCCTACCTTTGCGCCATGACCCTTCAAAATGACCTCCTGCTCCGGGTTGCCCGGGGAGAATCCGTCGAACGCCCTCCCGTATGGCTCATGCGCCAGGCGGGCCGCTTCCTCCACGAATACCGCGCCGTCCGGGCCCAGGCCGGGAGCTTCAAGGCTATGATCGACCAGCCCGAGATCGCCGCCGAAGTCACCCTCCAACCCGTCGATTTGATCGGCGTGGATGCCGCCATCATCTTTTCCGACATCCTCGTCGTGCCCCAAGCCATGGGGCTCGATTACCAGATGCAGGAAAAGGTCGGGCCCGTGTTTCCGGAGACGGTGCGGACATTGGACGGTCTCAAAAAACTCCATCCCGCCGGGGAACATTCCAACCTCGAAAAGACCATTGAGGCGATCCAGATTGTGAAGCGGGAATTGAGTGGACGGGTGCCGGTGATCGGATTTGCGGGGGCGCCGTGGACCATTTTTGCGTACATGACCGAGGGCTCCGGCTCCAAGACCTTTTCCGTGGCCCGCAAACTCCTCTACTCCAACCCCGAATTCAGCCACCGCCTGCTGGACATGATCACGGCCACAACTATCGATTATTTGAAGGCGCAGATCGCCGCTGGGGCGGACATTGTGCAGGTATTTGACTCGTGGGCGGGACTGCTCAACCGCGAGATGTACGAGACCTACGCCATTCCCTACCTCCACAAAATCTGCGTGGCCATCGACGAGGTGCCCAAGATTGTGTTCTCCAAGGGCGCGTTCCATTCGTTGGACCTGATCGGCGACCTCGATTGCCAGGTGGTCGGACTCGATTGGACCATGGAAGTCGAGCCGGTCGCGTCGTATTTGGCGGACAAGGCGTTGCAGGGAAATGCCGACCCCGCCCTGATGTATGCCGACCCCGATTTCATCCGCGAAATGACGGTGTACATGCTCGAAAAATTCCCGGCCGGTCGCCACATCGCCAACCTCGGCCACGGCATTTACCCCGATCTGCCACGCGAAAACGTCCAGACCTTCGTCGATACCGTCAAGGCCTACCGTTACCCAACCGACTCCAACGAATAATATCCCATGCGCGCTGCCCTGCTGTTTTTCCTTGCTTCCCTCCTGCTCCTCACTTCCTGCGGCTCCGAAGAGGTGACCGGTGATGGAGAGGATGCCCTTTTTGACGTCGTGGACACCAGTTTCAGCCCGACGGAACTCATGATTCCCAAACAGGGCTATACCTACAAGGTGCTTTTCCAGGAGGGGGACAAAGTGCAGGCTCCCAATGGAGAATTGGCGAAGGCGAAGGGGAAAAATGACTTCCTGGCTTTTTTGCCGGTGCAAGGGCGGTCCAACCACGGCATCCTCTGGGTGAACCACGAGGTCGGAACCACGAGTGATGCGCTGGGCGATGGTGGAGGGGCAACGGTCATCGAAGTGGTCTTGGATTCGCTGGATGGCTGGAAGGCCGTTGGCGTGCCCCAAAGCATTGATTTTTCGCCAGTGGGGGGAACCCTCCTAAATTGCCTCGGTGCGGTGACGCCCTGGGGGACGGTCCTGACCTCCGAGGAGGTCGAGCCCGAGAATAACCGCTGGTTTTTCCGCAATCCCCAGAAGCCCACGGTTCGGGACACCAGCAATTATGCGGTACCGGATTCGACCGATTACGAGATTCCCCGGTGGAAAAACTACGGCTGGATGGTCGAGGTGGACATTCAGTCACGCAAGGCAATCCGAAAGCTGTACAGCATGGGGCGCTTCATGCACGAGGGCAATTATTGCATGCCCGACCGTCGCACGGTCTACATGATGGACGACGACGCTCCCGGCGTCTTCTTCAAGTTCGTGGCCGACCGCCCCGCCGATTTGCAACGCGGCCAATTGTACGCCTTCCGAATGGCCCACGATTCCTTGCCGACGGCCTGGATTCCGATGCCCAGGACGCTTGATTCTCTCGCGCGGGTGCGGGAAATCGCTTTTCAACGGGGCGCGACCATTTTCCTGCGGATGGAAGACATTGAATGGGACGGACAAAACACCTTTTACATCACCGAAACCGGCAAGGATAGCATTGACCTGAGCGAGGCCATTCGTCTGGGAGGTCATCCGGCGCCCTGGCTGAAGGATTTGGCGGTGGGAAATGGCATTTACGACGATCCTTACGGCCGAATTCTGACCTATTCTGCCTCCAACGATGAATTGAAGGTCTTTTTGGAAGGGGGCGCGGGGGAAAAAGACAACAGCATTCACCTGTCCAATCCCGACAACCTCGCCCTGTCCATCGAACGCAAGCTCCTCGTCATCCACGAAGACATCAACGGCACCGACAAGGGCCGGATTCCCGCCGGTGCCCGCCACCTGACCAATGAAATTTATACCCTGGACCTGGGCCTCACGTCTCCGACCCGCGACGACCTCCGCCGCCTCGCCGTCATTCCCTACGGCGCCGAATCCACCGGTGGCATTTGGTCCCCCGATGGTTCGGCCTTGTTTTTCAACATCCAGCACCCCAATCCTTCCCATCCCCGGCCCTTCAACAAGTCCACCACCCTGGTCCTGACGGGTTGGCCGGATATCGCCCCCTGATCCCCAATAAAAAAACAGCCACGCTCCGAAGAATGTGGCTGTTTTTGCATTTGACTTCCCCCCTACTTCCCGCCAAATCCTCCGGTGACCTCCACGAATTCGCAGTTCGCGCAGGGCTGGAAACCCGTCACACAGGCGATGTTAAAGCCGCTCGCCGCAATGTCACAGGTCCCCTCGCCGGACACGCATTGACAGACGAACAGGGTGAAGGTCTTGCCGCTTCCATCCTTCGGAGACACCTTCAATTGGGCGGTTCCGTCGTCGAGGCGGATCACTTCGGCCTGCATCGTTTCCGGGATTTCCATCTCGGCTCCCTCGATCACAATGGACTCCGTGAATTCCTGGGCCGCCTCTTCCGGTGGCTCTTCACAGACGATGGTCTCGCAGGACATGAACGTGAGGAACGTGAACAGGGGAATTGCCAGCAACAATAATCTTTTCATGGTTTTGAATTAAAAGGGTGATGATGAGCGTATTTTCGGGGTAAGAAGTTAGGAAAATGACAGAGAAAAGGCAATCAAAACCCTGCTCTGAACCGACCAATCCCTCCGCTTGTGCAACTTGGTTTACCCTCGTCTAATAAAATTTTTAGGTTCGTCTAAAAATTTCTAGTTTTGGAGTGAATTAAGTTGGCCTGTCTCTGGTCAGGCTGGTACCAATATGCGAAATACGTTTTTAGGAAAATACAGTTGGGGGATGTTCATCGTCCTCCTGAGCCTCGTCAGTTGTGGCAAAGTCGATTCGTCGGGAGGAGTCGCGGAAGGCACGCCCACCGTGGTGGCCACGACCGGCATGGTTGCCGACCTCGCCCGCAATATTGGCGGGGACTCGGTCAAGGTGACCGCATTGATGGGCCCCGGTGTCGATCCCCACCTCTACAAAGCCACCCAAGGCGATCTGGACCGCTTGCAGGATGCGGATGTCATTTTCTTCAATGGCCTCCACCTCGAAGGCAAAATGGGCGAAGTGCTGGAAAAATTGGAACGCACCAAACCCGTCAAAGCCGTGGCCGAGGGAATCAGCGACCAACGCTTGCTCCAGGATCCCAATTTCCAGGGCAATTTCGATCCGCATATCTGGTTCGA
The DNA here is from genome assembly GCA_963923035.1 of uncultured bacterium. GTDB lineage: Bacteria > Bacteroidota > Bacteroidia > J057 > JADKCL01 > CAWUKT01. Next base: position 19,814 of record CAWUKT010000045.1, on the reverse strand, counting down.
TGTAAGCCTGTGGGCCGAAACCATCGCCCAGGTCGAACAGGCGCTGGGCGAAGTGGCCCCCCAATCCAAAGACTATTTCGCCGCCAACGCCCGGGCCTACCGCACCGAATTGGACAGCCTTCACCAATGGGTCCAAACCGAACTGGATCGCATACCTGCCGAGCGCCGTATCCTGATCACCGCCCACGACGCCTTCAATTATTTTGGTCGCGCTTACAACATCGAGGTCCGCGGCCTCCAAGGCATCTCCACCCTCTCCGAATTCGGCCTGAAGGACCGGGTCGAGTTGGTCGATTATATCGTGGACAATGGCGTGCGGGCGGTCTTTGTGGAAACGTCGGTCTCGGAAAAAAACATCCAGGCCATCGTCGAGGGCTGCGAGAAAAAGGGCCACAACGTCGCCATTGGCGGGAGCCTCTTCTCCGACGCCATGGGCGCCGATGGGACGCCCGCCGGCACCTACGTCGGCATGGTCCGGCAAAATGTGAATACCATGGTGGAGGCCCTGAAATAATGGAGGATGCGCGATGAAAATTGAAGCTCCCAATCCCGTCCTGGAGGTCCACGACCTGACGGTCTCATACCACAAGAAACCGGTCCTGTGGAACATCGACCTGACGCTGCCCGAGGGCGCGTTGGTCGGGATCATCGGTCCGAATGGCGCGGGCAAATCGACGCTGCTCAAGGCCATCATGGGCTTGCTGCCCTTGGGATCGGGCTATGCCCGGATCTTCGACCAGCCCCTGGATGCCGTGCGCTCCCGCGTCAGCTATGTGCCCCAGCGCGCCTCGGTCGATTGGGATTTCCCGACGACGGTGCGCGATGTGGTGCTGATGGGACGGTACGGGAAATTGGGCTTGTTGCGGCGGCCGGGGAAAAAGGACAAGGCCATTGCGATGGAATGTCTGGAAAAAGTGGGCATGGCGGGCTTTGTCAAACGCCAGATCTCCCAGCTTTCCGGCGGCCAACAGCAGCGGGTCTTTTTGGCGCGGGCTCTGGCCCAGGAAGCGGACATCTACTTCATGGACGAGCCCTTTGCGGGTGTAGATGCGGCCACGGAGGCCGCCATCCTCGGTTTGCTCCACGAACTCGCGGAGCAAAAGAAAACCGTCGTGGTGGTCCACCACGACCTCCAGACCGCCGCCGAATTCTTCGACTGGATCGTGCTGCTGAACATGCGCCTCGTCGCCTGTGGCCCCATCGAGCAGGTCTTCACCAATGAACTGCTCCAGCAGACCTACCGCGGGAAGCTGACTGTGCTCAGCGAAGTCGGCGAATTGGTCCGCAAGCGCCAAATTCCCAGCCGCGAAAAATACTAGGCCATGGAAACCTTCCTCCAATTCTTCTCCTTTCAGGATTCCGCCGTGGTGGCGGTGGTGGTGGGTTCCATCCTCTTGACGACCTCTTCTGCGGTCGTCGGCACGTTTACGCTCCTCAAAAAGAAAGCCTTGATCGGTGATGCGGTGGCCCACGCCCTGCTCCCCGGCATTTGCCTTTCCTTTCTCCTAACTGGCACCAAAAATCCCTTCGCGCTGATCATTGGCGCCTTCGTTGCTGGTTGGATCAGCATTGTGGTCATGGATTGGATCGTCGGTCGCTCCCGCATCAAGGAAGACACGGCCATTGCGCTGGTGCTGTCCGTGTTTTTTGGCATTGGCATTCTCCTGCTCACCTATATCCAACACTCCGGCAATGCCGCCCAAACGGGCCTGGATTCCTTCCTGTTTGGCAAGGCAGCTGCCATGGTCGAACAGGATTTGATCGTCTTTGGGACGGTCGCGGGCATTCTGATTCTGACGGTGATCTTATTCTTCAAGGAACTGACCATCATCGCATTTGACGAAAGCTACGCGCGCTCACAGGGACTTCCGGTGCGGGGATTGAACCTCTTGTTGACCTCGCTCACGGTCATGGCCGTGGTGACGGGGATCCAGGCCGTCGGGGTCGTCCTGATGGCCGCCATGTTGATTACACCGGCCGCGGCGGCTAGATTTTGGACGAATCGGGTGGGGAAAATGACGGTGATTGCAGCCGCCTTGGGGGGCTTTTCCGGACTTTCGGGTGCCTATATCAGCTATACCGAAACTGACATGCCCACGGGCCCCTGGATTGTCCTGATTGCCTCCGCCATTGCCCTCGTTTCCTTTTTCGTCGCCCCTGACCGCGGCATCATTTCCCGTCTCGTCTCCCAACGCCGCCTGATGAAGCAGATCATGAACGAGAACCTCCTGAAGGAACTTTATCATTTGGGGGAAAAGGATGGGGTGCCGGACAAAAAACGGACCCTGGACGAGATCATTGAGGAGCGCTATTTTCCCAAACGACGCCTCCAAGCCACTCTGGGACGGCTCAAGCGAAAGGGATTGGTGCGCAAAACCGGTCCCGATTGGTCCTTGACGACCGAAGGCCATCAAAAGGGCGCCCGAACGGTCAAATTGCACCGTTTGTGGGAGCTTTATTTGACCGAATACCTCAAAATCGCCCCCGATCACGTCCACGAAGACGCCGAGACCATCGAACACGTCATCACGCCCGAGATCGAAGCTGAATTGGAGCGCTTGCTGGATTTCCCCGACAAAGACCCTCACGCTCAATCCATTCCATATTCCAACCCCGACTGACATGGATGCCGTCTATATCATATCGACTGCGAGTCTGTTCGCCATTTCCTGCGGCCTGTTGGGCTGCTTCCTGATTCTGCGGAAGATGGCCATGGTTGGCGATGCAATCTCCCATGCGGTCTTGCCCGGCATTGTGCTGGCGTTTCTGGTGACCGGCTCCCGGGAATCGGTCTTCATGATCGGCGGGGCCGCCTTGTTTGGGATTTTCTCCGCTTTTCTCATCGAATTCTTCCAGAAAAAGGCCCGCTTGCAGAGCGATGCGGCGATTGGGGTGACCTTCACCTGGCTCTTTGCCCTCGGGATTATCCTGATTTCGGTCTTTGCCGGCCAGGTCGACCTGGACCAGGACTGCGTCCTGTACGGCGAAATCGCCTATGTGCCCATTGACCTGTGGATCACGGCCAATGGGACGATCATGGGGCCCGAGGCCCTCTACATCGCCGGGGCGGTCCTCGCGATCAATGTCCTGTTCATTTGGATCGGCTTCAAACAGCTGTACCTGACGACCTTTGATCCGACCTTTGCGGCGACGATTGGCATCGCCATCTCGCTGTGGAATTACCTGCTGATGGGCGCGGTCTCGATGACCACGGTGGCGGCCTTCGATTCCATCGGGGCCATCCTGGTGGTGGCGTTGCTGGTGGTCCCACCGGCCACGGCCTACCTGTTGACGGATAAGTTCCTGGTCATGCTGGGCTGGACGGCGGGCATCGCCGTGGTGAGCAGCGCCAGCGGATATTACCTGGCGCGGGCGCTCGACGGGTCGATAGCGGGCGCCATCGTGACGATGGCGGGCGTCTGTTTTGCCATTGCTTTTGTGGCTTCACCCAAGCATGGGCTCCTCAAAAAACGTTTTTCCAAGTCTCCTCCCTCCTCTCCTTCCCCCGAACCCGAATTCCTCAAGGGCTCCTGACCCCATTTTTTAGTTCCCCTTTACCTCCTCACATCCAATTACTTAGCCCCAAAAAGTAAAAAATATTCTACACCAAGTATATTTTACCTAACTTTGTATCAAAGAAACCGTACATCAAGTAAACTTCACCTAACAACAACTCTCCTATGAGCTACCAAGAAAAAAAGAGCCTTGTCTCCCTGTTTGCGACGACGCTTTTTACCATCGGCTACTTCATTTATGTCTTCCAGGTCCAACAAGACGGCGATCCGGCAGCACTGAATGACCTTCAATTGTGGGGGAAAGCGGTGCTGATCCTGCTCCCGTGCCAGATCGTCTGGCATATCCTGGTCCACATTGGCTTTTCCATCGTCCACAAGATGACCACCGATGAGGATCCTCCCGCTTTCGAGGATGAACGGGACAAACTCATTGAACTCAAATCGTCCCGCAATGGCCACTATGCCTTCATGCTGGGATTTATGGTCGCAATGGCGGTCCTGGCCTGGGGCGGCGGCGCCTTTCAAATGTTCGTCACGATGATCTGCGGAGGTATTTTGAGCTCGGTGATCGAGAGCGTCTCGCACCTGTATTACCATCGGAGGGGCATCTAAATGGCCAAGACCCGCATCAGCAACAATATCCGCAAGCTGCGTTTCTTGCAGGATGAAATGACCCAAAAGGAACTCGGCGATAAGGTCGGAGTCACCCGGCAAACCATTGTGGCCATCGAAAAAGCCAAGTATTCCCCTTCGCTGGAACTGGCCTTCAAGATCGCCCACGTATTTGGACTCCCCCTGGAAGAGGTCTTTTCCTATTCCCCGGAACCTGAAACCTGAACCTCAAAACCAATCTCTGCCATGCACCTCATTATTCTCCAGACCAATATCGGAGATGGAGAAACCGCCGCCCGGCTGGAGCCCGCTTTTGCCCTCCACCCCGGTATTTACCAATGGTCTGTCGATACGGAAGACATTGACAAGGTCCTCCGCGTCGAAGCCAATGACTCCCTGACCGAGGCCGAAATGATCCGCCTCGTCCACGCCCAAGGATTTTTTGCAACTCCTTTACCCGAATAAACCATCTCAAACATGTCGAATACCATGAATGCCTACGTGCTCGACGCGTACGGTCCCCCCTCGAATTTGCACCTGAGACAGGTCCCCCGACCTGTCCCCGCCCCCAACGAAGTCCTCGTCCGGGTCGCTGCCACCGGCCTCAACGCCGCCGACTGGCGCATCATGCGCGCCCAGCCCTTCCTCGTCCGTATGGAATTCGGCTGGAAGAAGCCCCGGATTCCGGTCATTGGCGTGGACATGGCCGGCACGGTCATCGGCGTCGGCAACGAAGTTACCGCCTTTCGACCCGGTGACCGGGTCCTGGGCAGCCTCACCCGCTGCGGGATGGGCGCCTTTGGGGAATACGCCACGGCCAATCCCGATTGCCTCTTCCCGGTTCCCGACAACCTGTCGCTGGCCGAGGCGGCCTGCATCCCCATTTCCGGTCTCACCGCTTACCATGCCCTTGTCACCAAGGCGGAAATCCAACCGGGCGACCACGTCCTCATCAATGGCGCTTCCGGCGGCGTGGGAACCTATACGGTCCAGTTGGCGAAGGCGCTGGGCGCGGAAGTCACAGGAGTCTGTAGTGGGAAAAATGTAGAATTGGTCCGCTCCCTGGGAGCCGATCACGTGATCAACTACGAGGAACGGGACTTTACCCGGGAAGACCAGCGCTACGATGTCATCATCGACAACGTGGCCAACCATTCACTGGGGAAATTGCGCCGTCGGACGACGGCGGCGGGACGGGTGGTGATCGTGGGATTCACCTCCATGCGCCGCATGATCGGCCAGGTCCTGCTCCATCCTATCCTGAATACCTTCGGATCGAAGAAATCCATGATATTGAACTACGATTGGCTGGCCAAGGACCTCAAGCCCTTCATGGAGCTGGTCAAAGGTGGCAAAATCAAATCGGTGATTGAGCGGACCTATCCTTACAGCGAATTGCCGGAGGCGATGGCCTTCATCGAGACCAAGCATGCCGCCGGGAAAGTCGTCGTCACGGTGGGAAAAGAATGATGGATCAGGCCTCTACCCCGTTCTTGGCGCGGAGGGTTTTGATGTCGAAGTGCTGGTCGAAAAACTCATCGCACCAGAGGCAAACGTTTTTCAGTTCGCCGCAGCGCTTGCGGGCGTGGGTTTCACTCACGCCCACGCTTTCGCCCATGGCGTAGGGATCGCCCTTGTCGAGGGCCTGGAAGACCGGGCTTGTCGAGACGCGCTCCAAGACGTCGCTGACCTTGTCCACGCGGGCGTCGCCCATCGGCTCTTTCGTGCCGGGGCAGCAGGGATTGATGCGCCAAAGCTGGATGGAGATTTCCTGTGGGACGGTGTCCCCGCCATTCAGGAAGCCAATGGCCCCGCTCAGGATCGCACAGAAATTGTGGTCGGGGTCCTGCTTCCAGATGCCTTTCTCCATGGCGCGGCCCCGCGCCCAGTTGCCGCCGAGCCACATGTCTTCGGTGGCGCCCCAGAAGCCCCAACTCAGGGGATACGCATGGAGGAAATTCTCTTTGCGGACCAAGGGCTCCTTTTCCTCCCCATTCACGCCCCGGCTATCGAACAATTCCGCCAGCTCCATCAGACGTGCTCCAGCCTTCTTGTGGTAGCGGTCGATGCTCGCGATGTCGAAGCGGGTCACGCCCTTCTCGATCAGGGTATCGAGGATCTGCTCGGTGAGGAGATCGCCATTGGTTTGGACCATGATCTGGGTCTGGTTGCCGTACTTCTCCTTGAGCTTGTCCAGGATCAGGTACAGCTTCTTGCGTTCGGCCAGCGGCTCTCCCCCACTCAGAATCAGGCGATCCACCTTTGCGGGCAAGTTCTCGATGATGGCCAGGCAATCTTCTTCCGTGATGCGCGCGCCCTGGGGCCCGCTGAGGTTATAGCAATGGTCGCATTTGTCGTTGCAGAGCTGGGTGAATACCCAGTAGACAGATTCGATGTGGTCAAACTGGTTCATGGTCATCTTGGGTAATTGAGGTCCAAAAGTCGCGCTCCGAGCGCACGCCCGAAGCGGGATCGTTGATGAAAGCCTGGCGGTCCGGGTATACCTCGAGGTGGCCGCCTTCCATCCGGCCGATGCTGTCGCCCATGACGAGGGCTTCCTTGAGGTCGTGGGTGACAAAGAGCGATGTCATCTGGTACTTCCGGCTGAGTTGCCGGAACAGGTCCTGCATCTCGGCCCGGGTCTGTACATCGAGGCTGCCAAAAGGCTCATCCAGCAGCAGCACCCGGGGTTCAATGATGATGGCCCGGCCAAAAGCCACCCGTTGCCGTTGTCCACCGCTCAATTCGGTCGACATTTTCTTTCCAAGCCCGTCTAATCCCAACGCCGCCAACATTTGCCCGACCTTTTCCTTCACTACGTCCTTCTTCTCCTTTCGCAACCGCAGCCCGAAGGCAATGTTTTCAAATACATTCAGGTGCGGAAACAACAACGGCTCCTGACTCAGGTATACCACGCCCCGCTCCTGCGGTTTGATATTCAACATCTCCTTCCCCTCAAAGCGAAAACTCCCCTCATCGGCCGACAATATCCCCGCCAGAATCTTCAATAACGTCGTTTTCCCGCATCCACTCCGTCCCAACACCGACAAATTTTGATGTAGTTCCAGGGAAAAGGAGATGCCATGCAGGACCACTTCCTGGCCAAATGCCTTGCGTATGTGCTGTACTTCAATCACGTCCCATTTCGTTTCGGGCAAAGATACGGCGATTCACCAAGAGCAGCAGGATCAGGGGCAAGACCATCAGACAGGCCGCCACGCCCGCATAGTAGGGATTCGCTTCATTGACAAATTGCATTGTACGGACGGTCAGGGTCGGGACTTTTCCAATGCCAATGACCTGGGTGATGCCGTATTCAAACCAGGAAATGAGGAAACATTGGAAAAAACAGACCACGAGGAAAGGTCTTGCGGTCGGGAGCAATACCTGGCGGATGATTTGGCCGGGGGAAGCGCCGAGGGTACTGGCCTGGTGTTCCAAATCGCGGACTTTTTGGGTCCAGAAGCCAGAGAAAAAGAGAATGGCGTAGGGAAAAACGAAGAGGAATTGGGCCAACATCACCCCGCCAATGGTTCCTGTGAGATTGCCCTGGAGGAAAAAGAACCGCCAGAGAACGCCCAATACGACGGGGGCAATGAGGTAAGGGTAATAGGCAAATGAAATAAGCGTCCGGCGCCACGGGTGGTACATGATGGACCGTCCCACCCAAAAGCCGGTCGCCGTCGAGGCCGCGGCGATTCCCAGGGACATGCTCGCGGAAGTCAAAAAACTCCGCGCCAGTTCTCCGCCGCCCCCCACCGTCGTCACCCAATTCGAGAGCGTAATCCCCTCTCCGAATAGGGAAGGATAGCCCCAGTTCGTCACCAGCGACACCAGCACCAACACCAAAACGGGCAGGACGAGGAAGACGCCGGTCGATATGTACAGTGCCTGTCTCATCCGCCGAGGGGATTGAAGGACCTGCGACGCAAGAGAAAGGTCACCACCGCCCCAATCAGGACCATGTAGACCACCGCCATCGCGTAGCCAACGGGAATATTCATCAGGTCGTAGCGGGTGACTTTCTCGGTGATGAACACCGTCACCGCGCGGGGGGCTTGCCGCCCCAGCAGCAGCGGCACCTCATAGGTGCCAAACAGAAAGACCCCGTACAACAGGATCAACGCGGACGCCCGCCGCAACACCACCGGCACAAAGACCCGCAACTGGTACTGCCAGGGACGCGCGCCCAAGGTCTGCGCCAGGTGACGCAGTTCCGGCAGGCGCTCTTTATGCGCCATATTGGTGAAGACGATGGTGAAAAAGGGAAAGATCAGGAAGACGTGGGTCAAAATGATGCCCACGGCCCACCCGTCATTGACGAGGCGGGGAAAGTCGCCGACCTCCTGCACCAAGCCCACTCCGTGGGCAAAGCGGGACAATAAGCCGCCGGGGTTGAGCAGGTGGAACATGGCAAAGGCCGCGATGAGTGGCGGTACCGTCAGCGGCACGAAGAGTGTCCGATAGAAGCTCCGCCCCTTGCGGGCGAAGGTCAGGAAATAGGCCAGGACCAGCGCGGGGACCAGGGCGAGCAGGAGCGAGAAGAGCACGATCAGCGTCGTATACCCCAATGTCGCCAGGGCTTCGCCACCTTCGAACAGCCGCTCCCAATGCGTGGTCGTAAAGCCTTTGCCCAGCAATCCGGCCAAACCAATGCTGTACATGAACGCATAGACCAAGCCGGCCAGCATCGGGCCGATGGTCAGCAGTGTAAACAGTCCTATGGTCAGGTGGCGGCGCACTTATCCGTCGATGACCTCCTTGCGAAAATCTTCAAACAAGCGCAGCATGTACTCTGGCGCCGGTTCCATGACGGCGCGCGCCCGGATGGCCTTGCGGTCGGGCGCGTAGGTACGGCCGGGCACGTTCGCGAAGCGGTCCTGCCATTCCGCGGGCAGACGGTCGACCGAGAGGATGCTCCCATCTCCCCATACCGCCGGCTGCATCTTTTCCAGTTGGGCGGCCGGTGAGATCAGGAAATTGATGACGACGCGGGCCGCGTCCTTGTGGGCGCTTTGCTTCGCGATGCCCATGTAATGCGAGTTCTGAATCGTCCCGAATTTCGGGACATAGGCGCGGGCCTGGTCGTTGAAGAGGCCCTGTTTGATCTTGTTGTCCACCTCGGCGTCGTTGTTCGACATGGTGAACCAGAGTTCGCCGTTGGCGAAGAGCTGGTGCATCTGGGCGACGTCGGCGGGAAAGGTCTCGCCTTCGTTCCAGAAATAGGGTTTGATCTCATTCAGGTAGGCCCACAGCTCGGCGCTGTAGCGTTCGTAGAGAGCCTCGTCAAACTGGCCCTTGAGCGATTCGCGGCCGCCCGCCAGATCGGCCAGCATGGACTTGAGCAGGGTCATCCCGGTGAAATCATTTCCAATGGTGAACTTGCCCGGATTGGCCTTGACGAATGCCTTGAGCTCGTCCAGCGTCTGCGGCGGTGCCTCGACCTGCTCCGAATTGTAGATCAGCGCCATCTGGACATTGCCCCACGGACATTCAAAGCCGCCGACCTCCTGCTGGAAATCGTATTTGATGAATGGATTGTCCCAGTCGATGTATTGGCTGTTGGGGAGGGTTTCGACAAAAGGACCGTAGAGGCCGTCGATTTGGCGGAGCTGGAAAAAGGTTTCCCCATTGATCCAGGCCATATCGATCTCACTTTCATTTTTCCCCGCCTCCAACTCCGTCATCAACAGGCTCACAATCTGATTTCCCTGCCCAGGCACAATGTCCAGGGTAATGTTAAAGGAATCCTTAACCGTCGGCACCACATAGTCCTTCATGTACTGATTGATCAACGGATCGCCCTGCCACATCATCAACGTGACCGTTTGGCCCCGTACCGAAGCCAGGGTTGCTTCCCAGCTCTGGTCAGCAGGAATGTCCGTCGCTGTTTCCTCTCCGCCGCCACATCCCCCTAAAAACAGAATGGCCAAGATGGCCCAGTAGATTTTCTTCATGGTGCAAAAATAACCGGAGTCCAGCGATTGCCGGACCCCGGGATAGGTTAAGAGAATTAAAAAAGGTATCGTGCGGAGAACTGGAACTGGCGGGGCGGAGCAGCATTCCGACGGACCAGGAGACCGCTGCTGGCAGGGCCGGCCTGGATCTGGTTACTTTGGGTAGCGTTGTTGGAATAACCGCTCAGGTTAACCGCATTGAAGACATTGAACACAGAGGCGCCCAGTTCTATCTTGTTTTCGCCTACCGGGATATTGTAGTAGGCGCTCGCGTCAAAGGTGGTGGACCAGGGCAGGCGATCGCTGTTGCGTTCTTCGCCCGGTGACCGGTCGCTGTTGCCGACGTAGGCGTCCCCGAAGGAGCGTCCGTCGCCATTCAGGTCCGTCGTGCCGTAAATCGTCGCGTCCGGAACCCGGTTGATCGGCTGACCACTTTGGATCAGACTCGCTAAAGTAAAGGTAAGATTTTTGTGGGGATAATAATTAAAGATCCCGTTGATGATATGACGGCGATCGTTGATGGACGGTCCCCATTCTGCCTCAAAATCGTTGGAATCCATCGCCCGGAAGTTGATATCCTCGGTATTGTTCTCCAGCAGCGAAAGTGTGTACATCAAACGAATCGCATAATTGTCGTCTCCGCGTTCCTTTTGCAGCGTGAAGTTCGCCGCGTAATAATTCGAGCGGCCTCCGGCTTCGGTCATGATCACCCCGCGGGAAATCCCGCGCAGGGTATCGCCATTCACCACGGCAAAATTGCCCGAGGCGTCGGTCTGAATCGGAATGGTCCGCGTCAGATCCGCGTCGGCCTGGCTCCGAACCACGACATTGTCGGGGTCAATCGGGTAGGCCGAAGGCGCATTCAGGTCGCGGATGCGGAACAAATTGTAGGACCGGTTGTGCATCAGGTCCACGTAGAAGCTGAGTTCACTGTCCACGCGGCGCTGGTAGCCCAGCATGAACTGGTGCGAATACGGGTTGTCGTAGCCATTCGGATTGAGGATGCGGAACTCATTGCCGAAGGCCTGGTCCCGCTGCGCCAGCAGCGTGCTGGCCGCCGGGCCTTCCAGGTAGTTCACATTGGGAACGGAGGCACCGAGGTTGCCTTCATTGGTGACCGCGTCCACATCCGTCGAAGCCGGAAGGACGCCCTGGTCCACCAATTCCTGGACCATGGCCTTGAAGTCAGCACTGTTGTTGCTGAATTGGAGGGCGTCGGAGACGACCGCGTACAGGACCTTGTCGTAGTAGATGCCGTAGCCACCGCGGATGGAGCTGTTGGCGTCGAGCTTGTAGTTCGCGCTCACGCGCGGAGCAATATTGTTCAGGTCGCCGGAAGACGCCCCTCCGACCGAGAGGTCGTCGTAATCGTAGCGCAGGCCGACATTCAAATTCAGGCGGCTGGTCGCGGAGAACTGGTCTTCCGCGTAAATCGAATAGATGTTCTGGCGGTTGGTAAAGGAATTGGGGCGCAATTCCACACTGTAATTGAGAACGTTCACCGAGGACGGGATATCCGACGGGCTCAGGCTGCTGCCGATGCCGGTCGCGACCAGACCATCCAATTCATTTTGGTTCAATTGGACGAGGTAAGAGCCATTCGGATTGCCACCACCGAAGAGTTCATAGCCGTGGCTCCGCAGTTGGGCGCCCGCCTTGAAAGTATGGCGGCCCTTGTAGAAGGTAAATTTCTGCTGGAGCACATGCGCCAATTCATTTTCGTCAAATACATATCCCGGATGGCCCAGCGTGGCAATGGTCAGACCGACCGGATCCAGCACCGTAACGTTCGGGCTGTTGGGATTCTCGGGATCGGCGTAGTTCCACCGGAAACTGCCGTACTGATAATTGCCTTCGTAGATGAAATTATCGCCCACATACGTATTCTTCAGGGCCACATTCAGCGAATTCCGGTCCTGCTCGTTGCCCGCGGAGGGGAAGGTTACCCCACCTTCCAATCCACCGCCCTGGCGGTCGATGTTGATCGTACCGCTGTTGACGCGGAGCGAGGAACGCCAGCGCTGGTTCCAGTAATGGTCGAGCTTACCGGAGACATAGGTGAAATTGTTGACCCCGCGCACGGTTTCATTGACGCCGAGCTCCGGCGAATTCAGCAGGTTGTCCTTCACATCGCGGGTATGCTCCACATTGAGGAAGAAGAAGGTCTGGTCTTTCTTGATCGGACCGCCCACGCCAAAGCCAAACTGCTGGCGCATGAAGCCGTCCTGGACCTGGTTGCCGGACAAGTCGCGCTGGGCATAGGGCGAGGACGCATCAATCGCCGGGCCGGGGCGCGTGACGTAGAAGACTTCGCCGCCGTAGTCGTTGGTGCCGGAACGGGTCGTGATGTTGATCACCCCGTTCGAGGTCAGGCCGTGTTCGGCGCTGAAGTTATTGGTATAGGCCGTAATGTTCTGGGTAAAGCCGACCGGCATGGCGAAGCGCTGGCCGCCCAGGAAGTTTTCATTGTTGTCGAGGCCGTCGATCTGGTAGTTGGTATAAAGCGAATTGGCGCCGTTGATAGCCACATTGGGGGCTTCGGGGAAAAAGCCGGTGGCCTGGGAAATATTGGGGAGGCGATACAGGGCCCGGGTAATGTCCCGGCCTTCGACCGGCAGTTCCGCGATTTCCCGGCGCGTCAGTTCACTCGCAACGCGTCCGTCGACGGTATTGATGGTGACCGATGCATCCTGAATCGTAACGGATTCCACGCTGACGTCCGAAGCCACCGCAATGGTTACGCTGGAAGTTTTGTCGGAGATCAGGACGATGCCCTCCACCGAGCTGGCCCCAAAGAGATCGGTTTTCTGCGTGGCCACCGTGTATTCGCCCGAGGTAGACAAGCCGTCGAGTCGAATTTTACCCTGCTCATTCGTCACCCGTCCCGATTCATATCCAATCCGGGCATTGCTGATCTCTACATTGAGTCCGGGAACCGGCTCGTTCTCCGAGTCCAGCACGGAGATTTCCAGGGCTGCCTGGCCCATGACCCATTGGCCCGCCAGTAGCAGTGCCATCAAAGCAATCAGTTGTTTCATTTGGTACAGATAAATTTTGGTTTGGAATATCTAAGCACTATGTCTCCACAGCCGAACACCAGCCGCGAAGGAAAATAAAAGAGGGGATTGGGAAATGGATTCAGGAGAAAGGAGGGCCGCGCAAGGTATGGTTCGTCCATACTACAGCGGGGAGAAGGGCAGGGGAAAAAGGAAATGCCGTGGCAATGGTTCCCACAAGGGTCGACCACCGCCGGGCCAATTGGTGATGGGCTCCGGCTTGCTTCAACCAGAGCAGGAGGTCCGCCTGGTCATTGAGCTCATGGAGCACTTCGAGGGCCACGGCCCTCGCCATCCAGGCTTCCAGCGCTGTCCCGAGGTCCGCGGTCTCCCACGGAAGGGCCTCGAAGCTGGCCCGGTCGAAGCGCTCGGCCTGTAAACCAATCAGGTAGGCACCACCCTGGACCGTCCGTCCTATGACTTGCTGGCCCGCGGCCAGCGGTTGGACCACGTCGGTCCATTCCAATCGCCGGAGACCCGGCGTATCGTTGCCAATGGCAATGACCGATTGGTAGCCCCGCGCAAACAAATCCGCAAAGGCATTGGCGAGTCGCTCCCCGAAGGAGTGGCCGCGCTGCTTGCCCTCATGGAAATGATAGACGGGCAAGCCACTCCGATCCGCTGTGCGGCCGGCCTCGCGGACAAGGTCCCGGGCCAGGGCCAGGTTGGCGCCGGCGCGGGCCGGGGCCAGCCAATACTTGTGTTGCGCCTCGGAAGAGGCGCGACGGCTGAAAAGCAGGATGGCTGTGGTAGATTCCGTCATACTGTGGTGGCCAATTTTCGCAAACCGGCCCGGAATTCATGTCAATAATTGGACAGAGCGTTGATCCATTGCGCTCCTTCAGCTGCCAATTAAGTTTTTTTTGCCTCCGCGTCCAAACACAAATCTCCCCCTAAGGCCATTCAATCGGTCTTTTGGAGTAGGTCGGAGTCAAAAAAAGTAAAACAGGAAAAGACTTAACTATTTGGGAGGGAATGCGTATATTTGTAGTGAACCACTGAAACTGCACAGGCAGCGTAGGTGGTGTTTTTGTTTTAGGGCTTTGGGTAATACACAATTCCGTACTTCAGTTTAGACGCTTTTAGATTCAGTGAGTCTAAACACAAATTCAAAAACCTTTCTTCGTCACCAGGTGCAAGCGTTTTTTCCATTCGGCTATTCCAATGGATGGGGGGCTGGCTGACCCTCCGGATATACAAAGAAGCGAAGTACCCCACCAAATCCGCCAGCTGGATAAACTGAGAATCCCGGCTGTTCTTATCCATCACATCCTCGATCATCGAGAATAGCGGAAACTGATATCCATCCTTGTGGTACTTGGAAGGTAACTTGTTGTCATACTGCATTCTCCGGGCAATCTTCCTCATTTTTCCCACCCTGCCTTCATCCGTTATGATCATAAAGGTCCTGTCTCCACCTGGATTGACCTCCGGATTCCGCAAGGTCTTCGCAATCCGAACCAGATTGTAACCGAAAGCATTGGAGAGAACCTCGTAATTCTGCTGGCGGATATTTCGCTTGTCTATGCACACATTCGTGATAAACATCGGCAGAGTGTTCACCAGTTTGAAATACAATTTCAAAATCTCAAGACGGTCTTCCTTGGACAATCCCAATTCCCGGTAAGGTCGCTTGTTCAATAGAAACTGGTGGGTGTGCATTTCGAATTTCAGGGGCAAAGCAAATTGTTCCCTCAAGAAGCGCCGCAAAGTCATGATCCGCTCAAAATTGTACCGCCAATTGGACGAGTCCACGCAGACGCTGGTCATTATGAATAGATCAGAGTTCCCCGGGAAACCGTCGTCCCCCGATTCATCAAAATAGGCAAAATGCATACCAATGGTTTAAATATCCGAGGGGCAAAACTAGGGATAAACTTGTTCATCAAAACCTGAGTGACCACAATAAAGAAAAAATTCAGCCCTTGTTCCCCCATTCTCCCCCTTCCCCCAACCTTTCCACCGCTCCCCTCGCCCACATATAGAATTTCCCCCCGAAATTGTGCATTTTTGCCGCTCACACTATCCACTGTATTTCCTCCTATGAATGCCACACTGAAACCCCAACTGCTCCAGGAACTCGAAGACATCAAAGAGGCGGGGCTGTATAAATCTGAACGCATCATTACCACCCCCCAGGGCGCTGAAATCGGTGTCTCCACCGGCGAATCCGTCCTGAACTTCTGTGCGAACAACTACCTGGGACTCTCGTCCCACCCCGTGGTGGTCGAGGCCGCCAAGAAGGCCATCGACTCGCACGGCTACGGAATGTCTTCCGTCCGCTTCATCTGTGGAACCCAGGACATCCACAAAGAACTCGAGGCCAAGATCGCCAGCTTCCTCCACACCGAGGACACGATCCTCTACGCGGCCTGTTTTGATGCCAACGGCGGGGTTTTCGAGCCGTTGCTGAGCAAAGAAGATGCCATCATCTCCGACCAATTGAACCACGCCTCGATCATCGACGGCGTGCGCCTCTGCAAGGCCATGCGCTACCGCTATTTGCACAACGACATGGCGGATCTGGAAAAGCAATTGCAGGCCGCGGATGAGGCCGGGGCGCGCCATAAGATCATCGTCACCGACGGAGTCTTCTCCATGGACGGTACGATTGCCCAGCTGGACAAAATCTGCGACCTCGCCGACAAATACCAGGCCCTCACCATGGTCGATGAATGCCACGCCACCGGCTTCCTCGGCAAGACGGGCCGCGGAACCGTCGAGCACTGTGACGTACTCAGCCGCGTCGACATCATCACCGGCACCCTCGGCAAAGCCCTCGGGGGCGCGCTGGGCGGATTTACCACCGGCCGCAAAGAGATCATCGAGATGCTCCGCCAACGTTCCCGTCCCTACCTCTTCTCCAATACCCTCGCCCCCTCAATCGTCGGGGCCAGCATCGCGGTCATCGACCTGCTGGAAAGCTCCACCGAGCTCCGCGACAAATTGGAATGGAACGCCGGTTATTTCCGCGAAAACATGGAAGCGGCAGGCTTCGACATCAAGCCGGGTGAGCACCCCATCGTTCCGGTCATGCTCTACGACGCCCCGTTGGCCCAGAAGATGGCCGATGCCCTCCTCGACCGCGGCATTTATGTCATCGGGTTCTTCTATCCCGTGGTGCCCAAGGGCCAGGCCCGGATCCGCGTCCAATTGAGCGCTGCCCACGACAAAGACCACCTCGACCGTGCGATTGCGGCCTTCACCGAGGTCGGCAAGGAACTCGGCGTGATCTCCTGATCCACGCTCGTATGAAATATATGGGCCCGGCGTTCGCGTCGGGCTTTTTTTGTGGTGGAAGGGAGGAGGGAATGGGGAAATGGAATTAATGGGCAGATATGAAAATGGAATCAATGGGGAAATGGAAAAAATGGGGAAGTGAGCAAATGGATCGGGAGGGTCGAAGGGGTACCTCTCTTGGGGGGTTAATTCGGGTTGGAAGTAAGGTCGTCACGTATATTTCATTGATTTACAAAGCCTTGCATCTAAATAGAGCCGTTTTTCTAGCAGGTTTCTAACATCTAAACAAAATATCCCCACAATACTGGCACACCATTCCGTTTCAAGATCTGTATAAAGTTCTGGACTGATTGTCTTTTCCTTTAGACAGCACAAACGGCGCTCATCATTTTCATCTCGGTTTTACTGCCTCTCCCAATGTTAAGGTGGTGGCAATTTCACGGAAATGGAAACAAAAGGCCGAGGAACGTGGGTACAATGATAGAGAAATCCCGGATCGCGCAGCAATCTAAAAATCTCTGTTAGCACCCTATGCCAAGACCAAATGGAATCAATCAAGGTAACGGCGATAAAGAAGCGCTATCTACATGCCCTTTCCTGCCAACCGTCGAATATTTACCTTTAGGTTGTCACCGCCCAACCAATAATAATTCAGCTATGAAAAAGACTTTCTTTGCTTTACTCACCTTTTGCCTCTTGCTGTTCGCGCTACCTGAACAGTCATTTGCCCAAAGTACCGGCACCCCCGACGAAAATCCCTGCTTTTCACTCCCCAACAATGGTCCCTGCGTTTGCTTTCCAAATGGGAAACTAAAGGTCTGGTTAGCCTCTGAGGTTCTGTCGGAAGCCAAGCCTGTTCTCGATCAGGACGGATGTCATTCGATGTGGTATTACCTCGACTGTTACTACCAGACGGAGGATGTCACGATCACTTATATCGGAGGGGATTGGGAGAATGGACAGAGTTTTCAGGTTTCAAGAGTGGGAGGCGGGATAATTATTACCACCATAGATGGCTTTTGATTAGCTTTTAAGATCAAATACTGTTGATTTTTGGAGTTTGGCAACGATCCATTCTTTCAAGTCAAAGTAGTTACCCATATTGATCCAAAAAGGAATGTCCTTCTTACTGTCCAATACAGTTAGCGCGGAGGAGAGGATCTCCTTTTCAGTGGTCTTTTGCTTAACCAGCCTCGAAAATAGATCAAGAAAGAAGTCAAAGTATGGATTCATTAGCTTTTGCCTCCCCCAGGAAGTTCTGATGCTTCTTATTTCTCGTTCGACCACATCAACATTCTCCAATTCCCAATGGCACATCACAAAAAGGAGCCTTGAAAATCTAATGTAATCGGGACGTACAGATCCATTTTTCCTATTTCGGTTTCGTGAAATCCAAGGAAGCGCCTTTCGAGCGGATCCGTTACTTAACCAAAAGGACGCGGCAAGATGGGCAATCTTGATTTCTGATCTTGAATTGAGATCGGCAAAATACTCTTTCTCCTTTTTTAAGAATCGAATGATGGCAGATTCCCCGATTTGATAGTCATACGAGACGTGGGCTATTGACAATTCGAAGATCGTTTCCTGCTCCAAGTACAGTTGTGGGACTCTTTTGTCAGCCTCAGCAATGACTTTCAGCTTCGAGAATTGATTCTGCGCTTCCTGAACCTGACCTAAATATGCTTGGATTTGAGAGGAATACAATATAGCCTTGGTCAGAGACTCATACATCACTCGGTCCTCCATGAGGCCAGGGGCTTTCTCAAAAATTTCGATGATTTGATTGGCCCCATCAATCAAAACACCATATTCTTCCCTGAAAAATGAACACATCCAGTTTATCTGCAATTGAATAATCCTGGCAGAATTCGATTTTGCAAATTCAGGTTTCCCTATTTTCGGGTCTGCTAAAAACTGGTTCACAAACTCCAATCTTTGAGCCCCCTCTATGTCCCAAACTTCTTGAAAAAGCGCATCTAACCGGAGCATTTCAACTTGATTGGTCTCCAACTCCCAAACGCTTTGCTCCTCCTGTAAAAGTGCTTTTATCCCTGAATTGTACTTCGATGGTTCATGCAGTTCCCGGAGCACCTTGATTTCGAATCGGATGAGCTTTCTGACCGCGTGAAAGTCCTCGATTTGGTAAGCAATCCTCTTGCCCCGACCAATGATCACGGGAAGGTGGTGGTAGAGCCTTTTGTAATAAACGATCCGAACTTTTTCGATGATACCATGCAGTTCCGATTCTTCCCCATGATTGGCATCTCGAATGAATTCAAGGATTCTGGTGTACAGATAGTTTTTGAACCTTGGGAGATGATTTAGGTACTTCTCGCCTTTGAATGCTTTTACAATTGCTTCTTCGTCATACTCTTCCTGCTTGTAAATCAGATCGAATAGTTCAACGTATTTGGGGTATCTCCTCTCCTTTTCAAAAGCACGCTCCTTGAACTTGTACAGCTCGGCCGTGGTCAAGGATTTAACCAATTCCCATAGGAACTTATTTGCTCTGCGCTTACTCACTTTGATGGAAAATAGCTTTTATCGGGCAATGAAACGGCTCTAAATATACTCGCCAATGTAACAAGGATCAATTCTTTGTTTTAAAAAATTACTCAACCAAGATACCTTAGCTCTCGTCAAAGCGGCAAAACGCCAAGACGAAACGAAGAATTCTTTTCTGTTCCTGTTGTCCTTTTTGGTTGGGGCGGTGACAAGTTCCAACGAAGGCGCGGATGGAATAGAAAGGGGGCTGGACAAATCGCCAGCCCCCACCCAATCGGTCACGGTGACACAAGTTTGGCGACTGGTACCGGACCGAACAGTTCCTTGAAATATAGCCGTATGAATCAATACCTACAAAATTAGAGGGTGATTTTTGATTGTATCCATTACTTCGGCAATTCCTGGCCTTCCCTTTTCACAAGGGGGCAGGGAGAGCTGGTTGTTACGGTTTGTTTGTAATGGATTGTTTTTACTCCGATTGGGGCGCACGCTCCGATCGGTCAGCCCACCGGCCAATGGCCCCTGGCTGACTGATCACATGATGTTGAACCTGTTTTAATCATCTCCTTTTATCTGATCCTTAACCATTTTTTTATCTGTGTTCGGGAGGCCGGAGTCCTATCCACATAGGAAAGCCCTTTATACCAAATCTCTATACCAACCCATCTTTTCTCCGGTCCTCCCACTTTTCTCGTCAAATAGTGTAGCATTTTTTCATAAAAAGTTGATTGAAGCTGACCACACCGTCCCTGTTCGTCGGGGGCGGTGGCTGGTCAGGCCAGGGATTGATCCATCCGGCAAACAGTAAAGCAGATGTATCGAATTCAGTATGTCGGAGTTTATAGAAGCAATCAGAACCCGGTGACATTTAGTGAGTCGGTCCTGAAAAACCCACAAAATCCTCCACTGCACTCTCCCCATCCACATTT
>CAWUKT010000044.1:0-58548 GCA_963923035.1 uncultured bacterium | reverse complement strand
CGGGGCGACCAGGCCGAGACCTTCACCGAGGCCGAACTCAACGAACTCCAGGAAGCCCACCTCAACAACATCAACCGCCTCGCCGACGAAGGCAAAATCCTCGTGGCCGGCCCCTTTGGCGACGACACCGAGTACCGAGGCATCTTCATCATGGACGTCGGCACCGTCGAAGAAGCCCGCGCCCTCGTCGACACCGATCCTATGATCCAGGCTGGCCGTCTCCGCGCCGATTACCACCCCTGGTGGACCGCCAAAGGCACCGTCATCAAGTAAATCAACAGGGCGGTCCCGTCACACATGTTCCGGGCGGTCCCTCCGGCAGTCGCTCCGCCTACGCGGGAGCTCCAACAAAATGCCTCCGACACCTACCGCAGATACCATAGCCAATCTTAGCTGGAAGAAGGCTTCCATTTCCCCATGGACCGCATTTTCCCATTTGCATATTTTCCACCTTCCCCTCTCATCCCCCATCCCCACCAATCCCCAAAACCGCCCCCCTTCCACATTCATCATTTTCCACATGCCCCATCCGCACCATCAGCCCAAAAATATGTATATTGCACCCAGAGCAAACATTGTCTTTTTAAACCGCATTTTTTCACCCTGTTAGCAAATGCCAAAGCCATGGGAAGCATAGAAAAAGTTGGACCGGATGTCCAACAACACCAATCCGATCCCCAATTGGGGGGAACCGAAGGCGGCATCACCCTTCCCGCCCCGACCTTCCAGCTGCAAGCTGGCCCCAATTTCTCCAGCCAACCCATCCAACGGGATCCCTCCAAAGACACCACGCCCGAAGTCATCGTCGTGGGTTATACCGGTGGCGTCACCGGTGAGGGCACCGAAATGGAAGGCTGGCGTGAAGCCCAAAACGTCTCCACCTCCGCCGTCAACGACGCCGTCGCTGCGGCCGATGAGGCCGGCATCCAGACCCGGGCCACTGTCATTTCACCGGGATTCAATTCTGCCACCGCAGTCGCCACCGGCACCCAATTTGTTCAAAACCGCTATACCGCGGGCATGGACAAGGTCATCATCTACGGCTATAGCCGGGGGGGAGATTGTGCCGTGGAACTCGCCACCGCTCTGGATGCCCTCGACATCCCGGTCGAGTTGCTGATCACCGTGGACGCCGCCTTTGGTTGGGCTGGTCCCGCCGTCGTCGACCGGGAAATCCCCGACAACGTACGCCGCAACATCAACCAGTACCAGACCAACCACAGCCGGATCGGTTCCCGGGGCGATTCCAATACCGCCGCCGATGCCGGGGCCACCACCATCAACAACCACGACATGAGCGCCGTGGAAGGCATTACCCACGGCAATATTCACCAGGCCGCCCGGGGTTACAACGCCGGCCATATGATGGCCGCGATGGGCATGGACGTCGATACCGACGAACTCGAATTTGGCTCTCCGAACAGCCAGGCCGGCTCCTCCGCCAATTCTTCTGCCAGCTCCTCCGATTCCGCCGGCGACAACAGCTCCTCCGGCTCCTTCAACGATCGGGACTCCAGCAGCGGATCCAGCAACGAAGGCGGCTCCAGCTACTGATCCTACTCAAATACAGGATCCCCCACCATCCGCAGATGGCAGGGGAATACCATGGTGACATTGGGTCACATCACACAATCTCGGCCACAATAAAGTTGAAGTCGGACGTGGTAGGCGTGGGCGTCCCATTCGAATTCCGGTACACATACAGGGTGAAGCCCCCCGTATAGGCATTGAGCACGTACGTCAGCGTCGGGTCCGGGCTCGTCAGCGAAACGACCACCACCGGATTCGTAACACCGTCACTGTACTCCACATTGTAGCTGGTGTTGCCGCTATCGAAACGGAGTGTGAAGTTGCCATTGCTCACGATGGAGCTGTTCTTGATGTAGCCGCAGTAGCCATTCATTTGCTTGGACATGATAAAGTGGGTTGTTAGTTGAAAAAATAGATGAAAGACTTGGGAAAAGAACGGAAGCAGTAATTGCTTGACGATCTCAAGGTCCCTCCTTTCCCCACCTTCACCAACGAATCGCTACCAAGGGCCGCTTCCCGTCGACGAACAACTTCCCGGCGTAAACGAACGCTCCATTTCCCTTCCTCTCTCCCTTTGTAGACGCTCTCCTTCCATTCGTAGCCCCAACCCCCCTCATTCCCTGACGCTTTCGTATATTCAGTCATGAAATTTCACCGCCCGCCGACGGCGAGCCTCTCCTTCCAGGCCCTTTTCTGGGTGCTCCACCTCGCCGGGACCATTTACCTGTTCCATACCATCCTCTCCCCTGGCAACCAGACCGGCTGGACGGCCCTCATCATCTTCGAATGCATCCAGATTGCCGCCGTCAACCTCCACCTCTACTTCTTCATCCCCAATTTCCTCCGCCGCCGGCGCTGGGGGACCTACGCCGTCGGAGTCCTCGCCATGGCCATCGTCTTCAGCTTCCTCAAGGATGGCATCGCCGAAATCTTCCTCTACTTCGACCCCGACTTCTTTGGCGAATTCCACCGCCAGCGCCCCGCTGGCTTCTCCATTTTCTCCACGCTGTTTGTCATGATCCTCAGCCTGCCCATCCTTTTGTTCGACTACCTCCTCCAAAAGGAACGCCTGCAAGCCCAGCTCGAGAACCAACAGCTCCAATCCGAACTCCAATTCCTCCGCACCCAAATCAATCCCCATTTTCTCTTCAACGTCCTCAACAATATTTATACCCTCATCCACCTCCACTCCGACCAAGCCGCCCCCACCGTCCTCAACCTCTCTGAGATGATGCGCTACATGCTCTACGAGACCCAGGTCAAACTCATCCTCCTCGAAAAAGAGATCGCTTTCATCCAACGTTATATCGCCATGCAGATCGGCAAACAAGGCGACCATCCTACCGTCCATTTCCAGGTAGGCCCCTTGCCCCCGAAACTCACCGTTCCGCCCCTCCTCCTCATTCCCCTGTTCGAGAACGCCTTCAAATACAGCGATTGGGACTCCGAAACCGGCGACGGCTGGATCAGGGCCGGACTCAGCTTCACGAACGGCCAGCTCCAATTCTCCATCGAAAATACCCTCGCTTCCCCCGCTTCCAGGTCATCCAGCGGCGGCATCGGCCTCGAGAATACCCGCCAACGCCTCCAACTCCTCTACCCCCAGCACCATACCTTCCTCATCCAGGAGGCCCCCGACCATTTCCGCATCGACCTCCACCTCATACCCGCAACCAACCCCATTCCCCATGAAGTGCATCCTCATTGACGACGAAAAGCTCGCCCTCCAGCTCCTCAGCAGCTACGCCGGGAAAGTCCCCGGCCTCGAGGTCATCGCCCAGTGCCAAGGCAGCCTCAAAGCATTGGAAGTCCTCAAAACCCAGCAGCCCGACCTCCTCCTCCTCGACATCAACATGCCCAACCTCAACGGCTTCGAACTCATCAACGTCCTTCCCCAGCCCCCCCTCGTCATCATCGTCTCCGCCCACCAGGAACACGCCCTCACCAGCTTCGAGTGGGAAGTCGTCGATTTCCTCCTCAAGCCTGTCTCCTTCGAGCGCTTCGTCAAGGCCATCCAAAAAGCCGAGCAACAACTCCGCCTCCGTTCCCAACCCCGCCCCATGCCCACCGAAGAGGCCCGCGACCACTTTTTCATCCGGCAGGACCACACCATGATCAAGGTCCGCTACGCTGAGATCACCCACATCGAGAGCTTCCGCGAGTACGCCCACGTCCACACCACCACCCAAAAAGTCATCGTCAAACGCCCCCTGAAACACTTCGAAAGCCTCCTCGCCCCCACCCAATTCATGCGCGTCCACCGCTCCTACATCATCGCCCTCGACAAGGTAGACGCCGTCTTCGGCAACCGGATTTCCATCGGCCCCCACGAAATCCCCATCGGCAAAAGCTACAAAGACACCTTTTTCGCCACCATCGAACTGCTGTGAAGAATTGGGGCGGTCCCGGCGCTCACGCAGCCGGGCGGTCCCTCCGGCAGTCGCTCCGCTCACACGAGAGCTCCAACAGACGCCTTCGACACCTACCGCACTTCCCCTGGGACCAGGGGCACTGACCTCTGCCCCCAGCCAGCTCTCCCCATGGGGAAGTCCACTTCCCATTCACCCCAGCCAGCTTCGGTCGAGGGGAAGCCAGCTTCACTTGAACCCAAGCCAGCTTGCCTCAAACCGAAGCCAGCTTCCGTTCGAGGTAAGTGAGCTTACCAAAAGGCCGGAACCTCCTAGGTATATTTGGAGACTTCCCAAAATCCAGCCCATTCATTTCCCCATTTTCCTCCAAAGCCAAATATTCTTCACTCCGGTTGAAACAGCCATTCCCCCTCTCCCATTTCCCCCTTCATTTGCATATTTTCACACTTCATAAATTTCCACCTTTACCTCCCATGACCACCTACAAATCCGTCGCCGAGTCGCAGACCACCATCACCGAGCTGATGATCCCCTCCTACGCCAACTTTGGCGGAAAAATCCACGGCGGGATCGTCCTCAGCCTCATGGACAAGATCGCCTATGCCTGCGCCGCCAAGCATTCCGGGGGCTATACCGTCACCGTGTCCGTGGACCGGGTCGACTTTCTCGAACCCATCGAAGTCGGCGAATTGCTCTCCCTCAAAGCCTCCGTCAACTACGTCGGCAACTCCTCCATGGTCATTGGCATCCGCGTCGAAGCCGAAAATGTCAGCCAGGGCATCGTCCGGCATACCAATACCTCCTTTTTCACCATGGTCGCCAAAGACGCCGACGGCAAGCCCACCCAGGTTCCGGCCTTGTTCCTCGAAACCAAGACCGATGTCCGCCGCTATGTAGAAGCGATCCACCGGCGGAAACTCCGCGAAAAGTACCAGGTCGAACTCGACAACGAACGGACCAAACTGGCCGTCGAAAGCCAACTCCACCTCCTCGAAGGCCAGCGTTGTCAGATGCGGGAAGGCCTCTTCGGATAAGTCCCCGGAAAGCAGATATTTTTGACTAAAACATCCCGACTCTTCAAAACAGCCCCAAATAAGGCTTAAAGCGCGATTTTTCCCCGTTTGAAAACTTCTCCGTCCAAGTTCTAACCAATTGAAAAAATCTGTGGCCGATTTCTGGCACGGTCTTAATTCCGACCAAACCGCCCAATCCTCTGGACATCTATCCAGTATTCAGTTCGTTTTGAAATTTTCAGGGGTGTTTTCTGGGGATTGTCCAGCCATGCAAGATTCAGTCTCGCATGTATGACCGTCGAACGGAAAATCATTTCCCAACTTTGCAGAGAAGCCGATCAACAAAGGTTTCTGTTCTGACCATGTTGGTTAGAGCAAGGTCAAAACAAATTTAGAATTGCCTATGCCAATAAACGCGAAAGACATTCTTCAACTGGTTACCGAGGTCGATCTGGAAAACATGAAGGCCGAACTTCGTAGGGAAAATGAAATCCTTCTGGAAAGGATTGACCGCTTGCTCAAAATGCACCTCGCTCGGGGGACCGAGGAGAAGCCCAAGGAATTCTACACGGTGCGGGAAACCGCCGAGCGTTTGGGAGTGTCGAAGGCGACGGTCCGGAACTGGTGTTACAGTGGGATTCTCAAGGCTACTCAGCAAAATGGCTTCAATACGCTATGGTTGATTCCAGCCTCGGAAATCCAACGGATGCTGGAATGCGCGGAAAGGTATGAGTGAAGCGGATTTATCGCTACATTTGAATACAGGCCGCCTCCGGGCGGAGGCGACCTGTGGCATCAAAAGAGGGGCAGATACCCCTCATTACAGAGAAACGCTGCCCCAAGGGCATGGGGCAAGTGGATAATTAAAACAGTTACTCTTCTTCCGTATGGTTCTGCAACTCCTCCAAGGCTCGCTTTCGGGCGATGTCAGAAAGCAGGACTCCCGGCATGACGATCAAACCAATCAAAAATCCATCCTGTCGTTGCGCAACCACTCCTGAATACGCCGCGAAGAAGTCGCAGCCCAATATCTGTCCGGCGCGTTGCAAGTCGCCGGTGGGCCAATCGCTTTGCTGGAACATCCGGTAGAGTTTGCGGGGTGTCCACGCCATTTCGTCGGCGAAGACTTTGCCCAAGACCTTCAGCTCTTTGCAGCGTGCTTTGACCCGTTCTCCGTCGTGGATGGAGGGGGATTTCATGTTGAACGGGTTTCTCGTTGAATATTTTTCGTTTTTTTTAGTCCGTTGAGGGGCGGAAAAGTTCGGGCAAAAGTCTCCCATGAGCTTTGAGCGCCCGTTTTCCTTTCCCGCCCCTTGCCGAAACGGTTTTTACTTTCCCTGACAACCCGTAGCCTTCAAAAATGCCCGAATTGCCAGAGGAGGCTGTAAAGAACGGTTCGAATTGGTTTTCAAATGAGCGCCCCGGCCACAACAGATGCGGTCCAGCCGGGACGCGGACCTTCGGAAATGAGGTGGGCCAAACATGAATTGAATGAGTTTTGGGAAACTCGGCCACCTCGCTTTGGTATGGTGTGAAGGTAGCCCGAGAGTACAGTTCGGCCAAGGGAGAAAGTTTGGGAATTGACCCGCATCACCGCTATATTGATGATTGATAAATCAAAAGTAGTTGCTGATTGACAGCATTTTAAGTTCTACTCAATTATCCATTTAGTATGTCACCCGAATCTCTGTATAACCTTGTCCACAGGATGGATATTGAACAGAAAAGCTATTTCTCCAAATGGGTCAAGAAGAACTCAAGGAAGCGCGCACAGTCCCCGAAATACTGGAAATTGTATCGAAGGATGCTTGATTCAGAAGGGTACGATGAAAGGCAAATAAGATCGAACCTTTTCGAAAAGGCAGGGGATTACTACAAGAATCGGGAGTTATTGCTAGAGAAGATAGTCCACTGTTTTGCAAAGCCACCAGCAGATCATTTAGAGAACTATCATTTGATTGTTTCTGCGATGGAATTTGGAGCTTTAGAGCTGGCCAAAAAGTATTTTGCGCAGGAAGTAGTATCTGCAACCAAACAGGAAGATACCTATTATTTATTGCGGCTCGGGCGATTGAGAGACGAGAAATGGGAGGATTACAGGTTGGATTTGGCAGAGCAATGTTCGCTTTCTCCTACCCTGGATTTGGTCGACCAATTGTCAGGGCAGATTCAGCCGCATAGCTTAATTCAGCTCTCTCGTAAGGCATTTAGAGGCTCTCCGGCGGAAAAGAAATGGCTCGCAAACAGGATTGAGCAATATTTAGACAGTACCACCTCAGACAGCTATGTCACTCAAAAATTAAGGGTTCACTTTTTCATTCTTGAAGGGGACCACAAACGCGCTTCCCAAGAAAACATTGAATTGGGGGAAGGGCTAATCAGGGAAAAATACACTTGTAGCATTGCCCAGAGAATTCGCAGTCTTTCCAATGCTATCACCTCCTGCCTCATCCTGAAAAACCGGGAGAAGGCCACCTATCTGGCTTTCCACATCACGAACCTCCAAACTCAGAATGATCTTCAGGAAGACTTGAAAAAGGTACTTCTGGTCAAGAGAAACATTGAATTGGGCTTTGTTTTTGGTGATTTTGATTTTCTTAACGCTGGCTTCCAGACTTTATCCCAAAACTTATCTCGGCTCGACAATCAAGAGATTGCAAACTATCTCTATACCTCGGCTTTGGGCATGTTCCAGATTGAAGCGTTGGAAAAGGGACACGAGATTATTCGTCTTTTGGATCAGCAGCCACGGGCGATCCGATCCCATTTTCCTTGGGAAATCGACGTTTTGGACCTTTTCTTTCACGTTGAAAAAGGGAATTGGGACTATTTGGAAATGATTCTGGAATCAAAGAGTCGCAAGTTTAGAGCCCTTCAATATCCACGATTGATTTGCGAAGCCATCAGAGCAATAGGATTTGCCGGTGGGGCAGTCAACGAATCAATGGTTCAATCATTCCAAGCACGTCAGAAGGCAATCGTTGATCAAGAGGGGTTGAGCAGAGACGAGAAGAATTTCAACCTTGCTCTTTACTTGAAATCCAAGCAGCGAGGAACTTCCATTCGAGAATTGATAAAGGATCAGACTGATTTCAATGCTCTCCCCTTGGCCAAGTGATCAGAGGTTGTCTTCAAGCAAATTTTCCAATATTGATCCCCCATCAGAGGTCATAACCCTGTAACCATTGGCCTGTTTCTCAATGATGATTTCTCCTTGGGTGTATTGTTCTCTCACGGTATCAATACACATCCCTGTCTCGCAAGCCACCGCTTCAAAGATGCACTCCAAGGTAGCTTCATCAATGTGGGAAGCATACTCAACCTCGACAGTCTCAGCCTGTACATAGCCAATTGGCGCGGACGACGCAACCAGCGCCACCAACGCAATCCAGAAAATTTTTCGCATGTTCAATTCATGTTTGGACCAGCCTCAATATACGATTTTTGGGTGCTGACCATTGGCTTGGTGCGCATCACTTTACAAATCGCACCTGAATTGAGGACGAATCCACCAGGTTGTTTTGCGTCAAATATTGGCTGCTGAAACTCCAATCATTGTCTTATTTTCCTGCATAGTGCTGGTTTTTGACTCTTTCGACTCCATTTTTTGACTCATTTCTTTTCCGCCTGAACCCTCTATTTGCATCCTGTTTCCTTTCGCCTGTAAGTTTGTGGCAGACCAATCGGAAAGGCAACTGGACGGGCCGCCGTCGGAAACTCGCCGCCTCGCTTCCCTAAAAATATTCAACATGAAAAACCATTTGATGGTCCCGCTCGGCGAGGCGGACCCCGACGAATACTGCGAAATTTTGGACACAGCGATCCGGGAGCTTTTTTTGCTCCTGTTTGAACGCCGCGAACTGGACCTCCACGAGGCCCAAACCCAAGCGTTTCACGCGCTCACCGATTTCCAATCCAAACTCAAATCCAGCCAGCCATGTACAATCCCGACGACTTTCCCCAAATCCACTTCGGCCAACTGATTCGTAGTCGGCTCAAATCGGAACACATGAGCCTCAATGATTTTGCCAAACGCATCGACAAGCATCCCGATTCGATGGCTGATTATCTGGACCAGCGGTCCTTTGACGTGCTGGAACTGGCCTATATGAGCAAGGTCTTGCAGTTTGACTTCTTCCGACTGCTGGATTGGCCACAGGATGGGATTTCGTCCCTGCGGTACAAGACGCGGATGGTTGCCTTTGAGATTGAGGAGGAATGGGCGATTAACATCATGGAGCAGCATGGGATAGATAGCAAGGGGGAATAAGGGAAATTTTGGCATAGTCCTTCCCATCCATTGCCTCCAACCAGCATATGATCCGGTCAGGCATGGAGAAAATTCCAATACGTAATCCTTGCCTTCGGCTACTCTACCAAAGGCTACGCTGCCCTTTTCGACGTCCGTTGGGACTTACCTGCCTTCCTGCTTGAACTCGGTGCTTCTTCCTCGCGGACGAGTTGACCTATATGTGGGCTGGCGTTAAGCAATGGCCGTCTTCGGCTCTACCTTCGTACGCTTTTTAGCCTTTTTCGTCGCCTGTTGAGGCTCACCTGCCTTTCCATTGGGAGAAGTGGTCGCTTCGGGAGATGATGACTCGTCCTTGGAGCGCTGGCCTCGCTTCCATAGTCGGTAGCCGCCGTAGGCAACCCCAAGACCGACAGCTACGAATCCGAGCCATTTCAGGGCCGTTTTCCATTCGGGCTTTTTGTCTGGCTGGTCCCCGTTCTCATTGTCCTCTATCCGGTTCAGACTTTCATTGTCCTCGTATTCTTCCATTCCGAAGTCTTCCACTTCGTCTTCCTCGACTTCCTCGACTTCCGAATCGGCAAACAGATCGCCTACGTCCTTCACCTTGTCGGCGAAGTTGCCGAACCTCTCCGCGAACTTTTCTGCCGGGGTCTTTTCCTCTCCATCTTCCTTTTTCTTCGGTTCCACCACCACTTCATCCACGATCACTTCGCCTTCGGAATTGGGGGCTTTGATGCCTTTGACCAGCGCCGCCAAAGCGCCGAGTAGCGTCGAAGCCGCCGCCAATGCCGTTGCCGTGGAGATCGGCTCGGCGGCAAGTCCTTGGGGCATGATGTCAACCTCGCGGGGATGGAAGCCAAGGACCGTGGCGAGGGGGACGCCATCGAGGTTTTCGGGCAGGACAATTTGGTACTTCTTGTTGTATGCTCCCTTGATCAGCGTCTCGCGGAGCTTTTCAAGGTCTCCTCCGGCCTTGAAGTGGATTTCCTTCCAACGTTTCCAAGCGTGACTGACTCGTTCCCAATCCGAGCCGCTCATGCCTCTCTGCATCGCGACGGACTTGGGGATAAGCGCCCAGACTACTTGACCGACGCCGTTAAAATTGATCCTCGCGCCGAGTAAGCTCCCCGCCCGAAGCGCAAAGGCACCGGGATTGAACTTGTTCAGCTTGTGTACCGCCTGTGCCGCGCCCTTGGACAGCGGATTCAGCCTGAGCAGCTTGATCAGGTCATCTTGGGTGGCTCCGGGCGGTACCGTCACGCCACGCTTCACCAGCTCTTGGCGCATCCGGTTCATCGTCTCGCGTTGCTGTAATTCGTACTGGCGCTGATCGGCGATTCGTTGCGCCGCCATTTTGGCCTTGTAGGCTTCCACGCTCATGCCGTGGATTTGGTAGAATTCACGTTCAAATTCGCGCCGTTGGATGGCTTTGTACTGTTCCAAAGTGGTGCCGGGAGGAATTTTGCCCGTTGCAAGTGCCTCCTGCCATGCGGGGATGTGTTTCACATCACGCGAGGGACGAGCTGCGGGATTTGGTTGGGCGGGGCCGCGACTGCGACTTGCTTTGGCCCTGTCCACGCCTTGGAGGGCATGGATGGCCTCCACGATGTCGGGAGCGGCAGTGCCGGTGTAGTTGTGGTGGCCGTTGAGTTCGCGGACCATGTCGAGGTATTCGAGCATGTCGGCCTCGGGATTGCCTGCATAACGGTTCGGACGGGCTTGGTACGCCTGATGTTCGGCGACCAGATCAGCTTCGGGGATTCCGTTTAATACTTCCAATTGCATGGGTATGTCTCGTTTTTTGAGGTAAGGGAGTTGATGGTTAAATGCGTCGATGACCGGGTCCAGCACGACCGCCTGCTTGCCGTTTTTGGCCAGCACGTAGATGTGGCTGTACGGCGGATCGGGATAGTCGGGATGGGGGTAGCTCGTGACGCGAAATTTATGGGGGATTTTCAGGTTGTAGAGCAGCGACGAAATCAGGACCGCGTAGCAGTCACAATCGACGCCTTTTCGCGCATCGGCCAACGTTCGGGCGGGGCTTCGGACCTGTTCCTTGCCGGTCTCGTCCTTGAGGTAGCCGATATAGCCGTAACAGAATTTCCAGATGTTTTCGCAGGTCGTCAGGCGGTCTTTGCCCTTGAGGTATTGGGCCAGTTCCTTGACCTGCCAGTGGTACTCCTTCACGACCTGTTTGATCAGGGTGAGGGTATCGCCAACCGTGGCGAACTGCTTGATCACCTCGGTATCGCCTTGGGGCTTCGGAAAGCTCAGGGGCAGTTCGGACAATGGGCGGAGCTTGCGTCTGGTTTGTGCTTGCATCAGGTTGGGGTTTCATTTAGTGTGGATGCTTCGGCGATGTGTTGCCAAAGCGTCTTGGGGCGATTCCTGGAGGATGTAGGAACCGCTCTGGGAGCGTGTTGGGGGCGGTTTGGGGTTGTGTTTTTCATTTCATTTGGGCCAGCAGGTACCGGGACGCAAAATGCGTCTGGAAGGCTGGGCGGTATTTGGGTTAAGGTTCTTTTGGTGTTACGTCAATTGGTCAACCAAGGATTTCGAGAATGACTGAAAATGGCGGAAAAAAGCGGAAATTATAGGAAATTGACTGGATTTGACTCCTTCCGATTTGGGTTCTGGTGGTGGCATTGGTTTCATGTGAAGTTTTTGATTTGGTCTACGGATGGGGTTATGGCCGGGATATAAAAAAGGTTCAAAAACAGCAAGAAATGATGAAAATTGATCAAAATTATTGAATAATGATGAATTCGATTTTGCTGTTTTAGGCTCGTTCATTGAGATGGTCGTAGGGTTCATGTGGCGTTTTTATTTGAGCCTACGGAGAGGGCGAAGAAGAGATATGAAAAAGGTAGAAGTAGGTGGAAAATGGTGGAAACTTCGCGTTCTTTTGAGTTGGGTCAACTGATGAGCACAATCAACACAAAAGATATTTATGATTTGAAATTCAGTAAGCTAAATTT
Organism: uncultured bacterium; assembly: GCA_963923035.1. Taxonomy (GTDB): domain Bacteria; phylum Bacteroidota; class Bacteroidia; order J057; family JADKCL01; genus CAWUKT01. The sequence continues at coordinate 46,406 of CAWUKT010000044.1, read as the reverse complement.
GTATCTTATATTTTGCTCGAAAAAATCATCGTGTAAAAAATGCCTAAAGAGCAAGGAAATTCGAAAAAAACCGCGAAATTAAGAGCATTGGATTTCTTCTGTGGTGCGGGTGGAGTCACCTGTGGCTTCAGACAAGTGGGTATTAATGTGATTGGAGGAATTGACATTGACCAAGGCTTAAAAGATACCTATGAGCTAAATAACCCTGGGTCTAAATTCCTAAGGTCTGATATTGGTTCATTGGAAAAGGAAGAGGTTTCACAGTTCTTCGGTATTGACCCGTGGGACGACACTTTAATATTTGTTGGTTGTAGCCCTTGTCAACATTTCACAAACTTAAAGACTGACAAAACAAAGTCCAGAAAAACCAGACTTTTACTTGAAGATTTTCAAGAGTTTGTTTCTCACTTCATGCCAGGGTTCGTTTTTATTGAAAATGTACCAGGATTAGAAACAAAGAAAAAAATAAGCCCTCTTTCTCGATTCAAGAAATTTCTAAAAAAGAAAAATTACGCCTTTAATGACGGAGTTTTAAATGCAAAGTATTTTGGTGTCCCACAAAATCGAAAAAGGTATGTCTTAATTGCATCAAGGCTTGAGGAAAAAATAGAATTGCCAGAAGAAAATCGGATCAATGTTAAGTCCGTTAAGGATGCAATCGGTAATCAGCAATTGTATCCTCCTATAGAAGCTGGTCATAAAGATCAGACCCATTATAACCATTCAGCGGCTGCATTGTCAGCATTGAATCTGAAGCGAATAAAGAAGACTCCGATCAACGGAGGAGACCGAAGGTCGTGGGCGGATGACCCGGAACTTCAACTTAACTGCTACAAGAATCACACTGGCCATTATGATGTATATGGCCGAATGAAATGGGAAGAACCCTCGCCGGCATTGACAACTAGATTTTGTAGCTATTCGAATGGTCGCTATGGACACCCTGTTCAAAATAGAGCAATTTCACTAAGAGAAGGCGCTGCAATCCAGTCCTTTCCTCCGGAATATCTTTTTTATAGTAATAACCAAGGAACGGTTGCAAAAATGATCGGTAATGCTGTGCCCCCAAAGCTTGCAGCAAATATTGGGGCTCACTTGCAAAATATCTTCACAAACTCGTGATATGGCGACTTTTAAAACTAGAGCAAGGGCTCTTGACTTATTAGGTAGGCAACAAATTGCAGGTATTCCAACTGCCATAAATGAGTTGTTCAAGAATGCTCACGATGCGTATGCGGATAATGCCCAAGTTGACTATTTCCGTGGCGAAAAGCTATTTATTCTCCGTGACAATGGTCTCGGAATGACTATGTTGGATTTCGAGTCTAGGTGGCTTACGCTTGGAACAGAAAGTAAGTTTTCCAATAAAAAAATACCCGCTCCTCCAACCGATCCCAAGAAAACAACCCGCCCCATCATGGGAGAAAAAGGAATAGGGAGACTTGCTGTGGCTTCAATTGGAAGTCAGCTTTTGGTTCTATCCAGAGCAAAAAGAAATGATACTCTCGGAAAAATTGTTGCTGCATTTATCAGTTGGAGGCTTTTCGAATTACCTGCCCTAAATCTCGAAGATGTGGTAATTCCATTGCGAGAATTTGACGGAGACAACATTCCCGGAAAGTCAGAAATAAAGGGGATGAAAGATGAACTAGTTAACTCCATTAAAAAGCTGGTTAATCAAAAAGATATAGAGCCTGAAGAAGGGAAGTCACTCATAGAGGAAATTTCATCTTTTGATGTTGACCCTTCAGAGCTTCATAAAAGATTTGAGAAGGATTTATCCCTGGAATTCGGCGCCGGAACTCATTTTTTCATTCAGCCGACTGAAGAAACTCTTAACCATGATATTGATGGTGAAAAAGACTCAAATGGGGCGACAAAGATAGAAAAGATGATGGTGGGGTTTACAAACACAATGACCCCAAATCATCCCGAACCTGCAATTGAGGTCGGGTTTAAGGACTACCGATCTGAAGATGGAACCTTTTTTGATTTATTAAACAAAGAGCAATTTTTTACTCCGGAAGATTTTGAGCTCGCCGACCACCATGTTAATGGTGCCTTCGATGAATTTGGGCAATTCAGGGGAAAGATAAAGGTGTATGACGAAGAAGAATTCGACCATGTAATTAATTGGAATGGAAACAATTATAAAAAGACTTCATGTGGTCCCTTTTCAATAAACTTGGCCTACATACAGGGCAGGCAACGTCAGTCCAAAGTAGATTCGCAAAATTGGGCGAGGATAATTGCCAAAACAGAAAAATTCGGCGGATTATACATTTATAAAGATAATATCAGGATTCTTCCTTACGGAGATTCGGATTATGACTTTATTGATATTGAAAAAAATAGAACTAAGAGTGCCTCATTCTATTTTTTCTCTTATCGTAGAATATTTGGCGTAATAGACATTACTCAAAAGTCAAATTTCAAATTAAAGGAAAAGGCTGGAAGAGAGGGTTTTATTGAGAATAAGCCATATAGACAACTACAGGAAATATTAAAAAATTTCTTTGTCCAACTTGCAGCAGATTTCTTTAGAGATGGAGGTGGACCTAAATCAGAGTACTTTGTAAAAAAGAGGGCCGAGCAGGAACAAATTTATAAAGCAATTGAAAAAAGGCAAGAACAAGCAAAAGGTAGAAAAACAAAGTTTCTGAATTCCTTAAATCGCTTTTTTGAAGAAAACTCCAAAGGGAAATATGAAAAAGAACTTGGAGAATTTCTTGAAGAAACGGAAAAACAAATTTCCTCAATTGCATATATCGAAGATCCTGATGAAGCAAGCCAGAAACTTTTAGATCTGGAATATCAGGCAAGACAAAATCTATCTGAGTTAAAACGAAAAATAAAGGTAAACCAACCCAGAGGTTTTTCCATTTCCAAGGACGCAAAAAGAGATTTCAAAGCTTATCTCGACGAATTTGAGAAATTAAATGCCAATTTATTCAATGGTGCTGAATCTCAAATAGAAGCGTTGGTCACTGACTATACCAATCGTCTCAATATTGAAATAAGTAAACGAAAACGCCTTGAACAGGCAATTGAATTTATTTCCACAGAAGCCTCAAAAGCAACAAAGAAAAAAGGCGTAGAAACAAAGCAAGCTGTTTCCAATATTTCTTCCAAAGTCAAGGAATTGACCAGCGGTCTGATGATTGGATTGGAAAATAAGATCCGAGAAGTAAAAGATGAATTTAAAAACCTTCAAATTCAGGAGGCGGAGGATTTTGACTTGGTGGCTGAGAGGATCAGGATGGAAGAGCTAATTAACAAAGAAAAGAATCATGCTACCCACATCCTTGAAAGCATAATTAAGCAACTTGATACAATCTATTGGGAAGAGGATGAAGAAGGGAAAATAATCACTAGTGCGGATATGACTGAAGCACTAGAGGAAGAAATAGAAGTTTTACGGGACAGGGTAAACTCAGATGTTGAGCTGAGTCAACTTGGAATTGCTGTGGGAATTATCCATCATGAGTTTAACAGCACGATAAATTCGATTCGGAGAAGCATAAGGGACCTAAAAGCTTGGTCCGACGTAAATGAATCCCTCGATGGAATATATAATAACATAAGGATCAATTTTGAACATTTGGATGGATACTTGACCTTGTTCACCCCCTTGAACAGGAGGCTTTACAGGACAAAGGAAAATATCCCTGCAAGTGACATCTATATTTTCTTGAAAGATTTATTTCAAGCAAGGCTGGAAAGGCATAACATTCAATTAAAAAGAACAAAAGGGTTTGGAAAAAGCTCAATATTTGGGCTTAGGTCAGTGTTTTACCCTGTATTCGTTATTTTGGTTGACAATGCAATCCATTGGTTAAATCAAAAATTTGATGACGAGGAAAAGGTCATAAGGCTTCATGCTGATTCATCTGGATTCTACGTTTCAAATAATGGTATCCCGATTCATGAAAAAGATCATCAAGTAATTTTTGATTATGGATTCACTCGAAAGCCAACAGGCAGAGGGATGGGGCTTCATATTGCCAAGGAGGTTTTGGAAGGAGTAGGTTATAGGATTTTTGTCTCTAGCCCAAGAAAAAATAGTACTGTAACTTTCAAAGTAGAACAAACTAATCCTGAAGAAGAATGAACGGTCAAGATTTTCTCACTCTCTCTAAAGAAATTGCGAATGAATTTCTTCAGAATATCGTATTTATTGATGATGAGGCCTTTAATAAGGCCAAGGATAAAGACCATGATTTAGATCCCTTAGAGATTTCGAAATCCTTCGCAAGAAGTAAAAAAATATGCGCCGTATATAATCCGCTTTGCGTAGCTGATATTGAAGATTTAACTGAAGTATCCAAAAAAGCGGATATTACTGTCATTGATTGGAGGATTAACTTACCCATGGAGTCTGAGGAAGACGAGGATTCTGAAGAAGATATTGAGGAGGACGATCCAAGGGGGGGGCATACACTTAGGGTGATTAAGTCAATACTCGATGATCCAACGATAGGAGAAGGGAGTTTAAAGCTCATTCTTATTTATACCGGAGAAACGGACCTACAAGGTATAACCGAACGAGTATATGATTTCTTGAATCAAGAAGAGGAAGAAGGTTTTTCAAAATCGTTTTGTGAAGTTAGTGCTGAAAACATCCGAATACTTGTGATTGCAAAGCCGCAAGTTAAATTCAGCCATCTTCCCGAACTTGAAAAAAGAATAGTTCAGTACAAGGATTTGCCGGATTTTATTCTGAGCGAATTTACAAAAATGACGTCTGGACTCTTATCAAACTACATTCTTAAATCCATCTCAATTATTCGGCAAAATACCTTCCGTTTAGTTAGCCTGTTTAACAAAGAAATGGATGCAGCATTTTTGTTACACAGAGCTTTACTGCCAAATCCTGAAGATTCTCAGGACCATCTAAACGAGATGCTAACTGATTCGATAGGTGCTTTATTGGCTTATAATACTGCTGATTCTGTTGTTAATATTGAGAACCTAATTCCATGGATAAGAAGCCGAAGCATTGAAAAAGAAGTATTAATTGGCAATAAAGCGGTTAATTTCAACGAATCCATTGCAATTGACAGCATTGAAAGGGGATTCCTTAAAGCAATTCAATCCAAGGCCGAAGACCTTGAAATACCAAAGAAAAAATTGGATTCATTTAGCCGAAAAGATCATTCTAAAGAATACCCCAATTTATTTGTTGCCGAAGAGTCTGGCTCAAAACACAACGAACAGTTTTCAATTCTTTCTCACCAAAAAAGTAATTTAAAATTACCTAGTATTCAGCCAAAGCTGACTTTAGGCACGATAATCAAGCAGGTTTCTGGCTCCAAAAATGGATATTTTTTATGTATGCAAGCAAAATGTGATAGCGTTCGACTTTCAAGTGAGCGTAAATTCATTTTTCTTCCTTTATACCCAGTACCAAATGAAAAAAAGTTTCAGTTTGTCGTGGAAGAAGCAGGTTCATTCGTAAATCTTGCGCTTGCAAAGGGGCCATTTGAACTTAGGACGATCAAGTTTGCTCCTAGTTCTGGGTTCGACTCAATAGTTGCTCAACTAAAGAACAAGAAGATATATTTCTTTAAGTCGATTTATGATGAAGAGTTCTTATGGATTGCCGATTTGAAAGATAGTCATGCCCAACGTGCTGCTCATAGACTCGCATCCAAACTTTCGAGAGTTGGGTTGGATGAGTCTGAATGGTTAAGAAGATCGCGGAAAGAAGGACAAGATGATTGATGATGGATATTCGAAAGCAAATAGCGAATGTGCAAAGACTTTTTGATGGTGGTCATATAAAAAAATATATCGACTTCATTCAATTCCCCTATTACAGAAATCTCGAAATAAATAGTCGGATTGATTTTGAATTCCCCCTATCCGTTTTTATTGGACAAAATGGTTGCGGCAAAAGTTCTGTTTTGCATGCGATATTTGGAACTGTTTATGGAAAAACTCCCTATCAATTTTGGTTTGATACTCAAGTAGATCCAATTGAATACTATGATGATGAAAGAAGAAGGCACTCCTTTTGGTATAGTTATAAAGACGACAATGGGGAAACGAAGGAAGTAATTAAGGCAAGGATAAGAAGAAAGAATGACCCCAATTATTGGGAAACGAGTCGCCCACTTGAGTGGGCAGGAATGAGGACTAGACCAAGTAGAAATGAAAGGGACTCCCCCATTAGGAAAAACATTCTCTATCTGGACTTTAGGTCCGAATTAAGTGCATTTGACAAGTTTTTTTATTTTGGAGATTTAAGGAATTCTAGTTCGAGAAATAAACAAGAGTTTATTCGGAGAAAATCTGGCTCTCTAAAAAAAATCTTCGATGAAACGAGACTAGAAATTCGGTCTTCCACCAGGGCATTGAATGAAAGACTAGAACATTTAACGACAGAAGAGCTTAAATGGATTTCATTCATCCTTGGAAGAAAATACCTAGCTGGGAAGTCTGTAAAGCACTCAATTTTTCGTTCAAACGGATATTCTGTTTTGCTTAACACGAAGTTTGCCCAATATTCCGAAGCGTTTGCGGGGAGCGGGGAAATAGCGGTGACAAGGTTGGTAACCGAAGTGCTTAAAGCATCAAATTATTCGCTGATTTTACTAGATGAACCTGAAGTTAGCCTCCACCCTGGGGCTCAAAAGCGTTTGACGTCATTTTTACTTGAACAGATTATTAGAAAGAAACATCAAATAGTTTTAACAACCCATTCCCCTTCAATTATTAGAGGGCTTCCGAAAACATCAATAAATGTATTTCTCCAAAGCCCCACCGATGGGAGGTTTTCTATCAAGCAAAACCTAATACCGGAAGAGGCCTTTTTTCACATTGAAAGCCCAGTTGAAAATAAACGGTTCATTACTGTCGAAGATAAACTCGCAAAAACCATTGTTGAAAGAGTTTTGGATGGGTTTGGAGAAGAACGGAGGGAATTATTCCATGTAAAACATAATCCAGGAGGGGAAGGTGTAATAAAAAAGGAATTTGCCTCAATTTACTGTCGGGAAGAAAACTCAAAGGAATTTATATTACTTGACGGGGACCAAATAGCTGAACATACCGATTGGAGAACACTTTCTACCAATGACCTAAACCCTGAAAGGCTGGACGAAGTGATTTTCAGACAAACGGGTGAGAGAGTAAAATTTTCAGTTGATGGAGGAACAGGGGGAGGCAACAATGAACAGAAAGTAGAATTGAGAAAGAAGTATCTTGATTACTACAAGAATAATGTTTTTTATCTCCCAGGTGAGATTCCTGAAGACCTTATTTGGAATGATGAAAAGGCGTTTCAAATGATAGAATTGTTTGTTGAGGATGAAGAGACAAGGGGGTTAAAGAGAAATGATATTCAAGTTGCTGATAATTCAAAGAAAAAGTTTGCGAAATTGGCTCTTACGCTTCACGATGAGAATGACTCAGCAACAATTTTCAGCTTACAGAAGCTATTTCTTACTCATTGGATTAATAATGAGAGTGAAGAGTTGAATACATTGAAGAGAATATTTGAATCCATTCTTGAGCGCGAACATCCCTGAAAGTCCATCAATCTCTAAAGAATATATTTCCCCTTTTTCTCATTGAGGATAAAAAATGGATATCCCCCACAACAATGTATATAGTGCGTAGCTTGGCTTCCTAATATCAGCCACGACACGATATAAACCATTGATAGGCCGCTCTTATTGAAGTCGAGATCAGCTAGTTTCCTCCTTTCAGCTCCCTGATGTCTTTTCTGATTGTTGTGGTTCACGAAGAATTCGATTCCTTCTTGAAGTGATCTAACTCCCAAAATAAATGTCCTGAACACGAATTGAACCGATTTCAGCAACGAAAGATGGATTCCGTGAACTGATTCCAAGAAGAGTCAGACAAGTCTTAATGTAATGGCCATCTTCTTTCCATCCCAAATCTATTCAAACCCCATCCCTCCGCATTCATTCGCATCTTTCCCCATCCATTCAGCATTCATAAATCATCTATACTTAATTTCTACATAGTCTATACTTAACCAAAAACCCCGCCAAACAACGGGGCCAACTCCAGATTTTCATTGCTCCTACTAAACCGCCCGAAACACGCCCTTCCGCTCCTCCACAATGTCCAACACGTCCAGCCCCAACTGCTCCTTCAACTGCGCGATCCGCTCCTGCATCCGCTTCGGCAAGCGAATCCCCGGATTCGCCTGTAACAACTGGTAGACGTCTTCAACAAATTCCCGCACCTCGGGATTCTCGAAGACAATGGAGCGGCCCTTGTCGAAGACCGCGACCGCTTCCTGCTTGCGTTTATCGTTGAGGAAAGCGTAGCGTTGCTCAGTTAGAAGGGTATTCGCATGGCCCAACAACTCCGACACCACTTTCAATGGAACATCCTGATTGAGCATATAGCTCGCGAAGCTCCGCCGCAATCCGTGGAAGGTCACATACTTCTCGATCCCCAAGAGTTCCAAGGTGAGCCTCAAAGAAGCGTTCATGTGGTCGCAATCCACACATTTTGTCTCGAAAACCGGTCCCATGCCAGTCAGGTTGGCCACGGTCCGCAGCCGCTCACTGATCGGAATGGTGATGGTCCGTTTGGTCTTCTTCATCTCCAATGAAAAACGGTCCCGCTCAATTTTCAGGCTCGGATGATTGGTCGACACCCGTTTCACATCCCCAATGCGAAGGCCGGTGTAGCAGGTAAACAAAGCCATTGCCAAACGTCCGTGGTACTTCTCCGCGCGAATACTTGGCGTCCCATCCCTCAAGGCGAGTCGGGGATGAAGGAGAATTTCATCGTTCACAAAAGCCCTGTATAACCGTTCCACCTCCTGATCATCTAAGTACGCGCCCGGCTTGATCTCTGTCTTTACCATCAGCTTTTTATCCAGAAAATCTTGGTAAACATTGCGCGCCAGTGCCCCGTTTGACTTTGCAAAGCGCATCAACACCCCAATTTGAGTCATGCAGGTATGAACCGTTCGACTCTTCAAGCCTTTCTCATTGAGCATCCATTTCTGGTACCCCACCAACCAAACCACCGAGATGGTCCCGGCATCTACCAAATTCCCCGCTTGTTCATATTCCCGAATCTTATTGAGGTTGCCCTTGTAGCCGAGATAAGTAGATTTGGTAATGTTTCGTTCCTGATTGTACCGCTCCAACCACCCAAAAATCCAATCTGAGAACGTCTCTGCATGCTCATTCTCCCAATGCAGTTTCAGGAGTTCATGGGAAATTTCATACCCCTCCCGTTCGAGTTTCCCCACCAACTGGTGCAGCGCTTCTACTTGTTGCATCAAGGCCCTTTCCAATTGCCGCGAATTAGAGTTGCCCTTCGCGTGTTTGATCCGTTTGCTTTTCAGCGTTGCCCCGCTCTCAGGGCAGGTCTCGTTGACCCAAAACTTCCCCGCCATAAAAGGCTGGTCCGAACGGCGGGGAAATACCAGATACAGCTTCTTTTTTCGCCCGATGGCGACCCGCAGAGAAAACTTACTTTTCCCGTCCGATTTCCGTTTGTGGGAGTCCAAATGGAGGTGTACTTTTACGTTGTTTTTCATGCCAATTTCATTTTGTGCAGTCTAACCATTCTCTATCCAATCGGCTGTTCAGGATATTGAAAAGGTCTTTTTCCTGAAAAAATTTTCAATAGTTGTTGCAAGAAATGGGCCTTCTGTTCAGGTTGTTTGCGGTTTTCTAAAATCTCAACATGTCGGAGGATTTTTGACTAATTTGGCGCTGGAATTTGATTTGCATGAAAGTACCCCTTTCCAAACCCTATATCGGCCCCGAAGAGATTGCGGCGGTCACGGCGGTCCTCGAATCCGACCGGCTCGCCTTGGGACCGGCCACCCAGGAATTTGAAGAGCGGTTTGCGGAGGCCATCGGCACCCGCCACGCCATCGCCGTGAATTCCGGGACCAGCGGGCTCCACCTGTGCGTCCGCGCCCTCGGCATCGGCCCCGGTGACGAAGTCATCACGACCCCATTTTCCTTCATCGCTTCCTCCAATTGCATCCTCTTCGAAGGTGCCACCCCGGTCTTTGTCGATGTCAAGCCGGGTACCTACAACATCGACCCGGACCGCATCGAAGCCGCCATCACGGAAAAGACCAAGGCCATCCTCCCCGTCCACGTCTTCGGCCAGTCGGCCGAAATGGATGCCATCATGGAGATTGCCCGCAAACACGGCCTTGCAGTCATCGAAGACGCCTGCGAAGCCATCCAGGCCCAGCACAATGGTACGGCCGCCGGGACCTTTGGCGATGCCGCCATCTACGGGTTCTATCCCAACAAGCAGATCACCACCGGCGAGGGCGGCATGATCGTCACCAACGACGACCAGATTGCCGATGCCTGCCGTTCCATGCGCAACCAGGGCCGCGCCACCAATATGCAGTGGCTCACCCACGTTCGCCTGGGCTATAACTACCGCATTTCTGAGTTGACCGCGGCCTTGGGCGTCGAGCAAATGAAAAAGCTGGATACCATCCTGAGTTTGCGGCACGAAAAGGCCATGCGCTACCGGGAAATCCTGGCCGATGTTCCCGGCGTCCATTTTCCCCAGGGCTGGAAGCTCGAGGGCCACAGCTGGTTTGTTTTCCCCATCCAGGTCGACGCCGCCATTCGTGACGCCGTCATTGGGAAGCTGGCCGACCGGGGCATCCAGTCCAAGGCCTATTTTTCCCCCTGCATCCACCTCCAGGAATTCTATATGCGGGACTTCGGCTACCATGAAGGCGACTTCCCCATTGCCGAGCAATTGAGCCGGGAAATCGTCATTCTGCCCTTCTACACTTCCATCTCCGACCCCGAAATCATTTACGTCCGGGACGCCCTGGCCGCCTCCCTGTCCGAACTGAAATAAATGAGCATTTTTACCGACAAAGATATCCTCGTGACCGGCGGCTGTGGTTCCATCGGCTCCGAGATCGTCCGCCAATTGATCGCCGCCCGCCCGACCCGCATCCGGGTCCTCGACAACCACGAAAGCGGCCATTGGCACCTCCAACATGCGCTCGGCGAAGACCGCCACCTCATCCGGCCCCTCGTCGGGGACATCCGGGACAAGGAACGCCTCCTGCGGGCATTTGAAGGCGTGGACATCGTGTTTCACGCCGCGGCATTGAAGCATGTTCCCCTCTGCGAGTACAATCCTTTTGAAGCGGTCTATACCAATGTCATCGGGACCAAAAACGTCGTGGAAGCCGCGCTGGAGCAAGGCATTACCCGCCTGATCTCCATTTCCACCGACAAGGCCGTAAATCCCGTCAATACGATGGGCGCGACCAAATTGCTCAGTGAGCGCATCGTCGCCAATGCCCCCATTGGCCTGAATGACAGCCAATTCAGTTGTGTCCGCTTCGGCAATGTCCTCGGCTCCGAAGGTTCCGTGGTCCCACTGTTCCGGAAGCAAATCGAAGCCGGCGGTCCGGTCACGGTGACCACTTCCGACATGACCCGGTTCTTCATGACGATTCCCCAGGCGGTTCGGCTCGTCCTCAAAGCGGCCGAGATCATGCACGGACGGGAAGTTTTCGTCCTGAAGATGGACCGCGTGCGCATCACCGACCTCGCCGAGGTCATGATCGAGGCCCTGGCCCCGCACTACGGACACGATCCAAAGGACATTCCGCTGACGTATATTGGGAAACGGCCCGGCGAGAAATTGCACGAGTACCTGTTCACGGAGGAGGAAGCTCCGCATATCGTGGAGGAAGACGGCATGTTCATCCTCCGGAATTCGCCGCACGATGTGCGGCGCGTCGAGCGGACCGACATCGACGCGGTCATGGCCGCGGGGAGCGGCGAATTGATTGGCAAGGAAGCCATCCACAAAGTCCTGGCCGACAACGGCTTCATTTAAGCAGCACAGCATTGGAACGTCTCCGCAACAATATCCTGTTCTCCACCATCCGCCGGATTCTCCGCCTGATCACGCCTCAGGAGAAGAAACGGGGCTTTCGGCTGGTGCTGATGACCTTGTTCGGGGCGCTGCTGGACGTGGTCGGGCTCGCCTTCCTCATCCCGGTGATGATGGCCGCCACCGACCGGACCTTTATCCAGACCAACGAATACATGGCCCTGCTGTACGACGGGCTGGGTTTTGAGTCCTACCAGGGCTTTATGATGTTCCTCGCCGTGGCCTTGCTGGGGGTATTTCTCATCAAGAATACCCTCGCCATGCTCCTCCATTACGCCCATTCCTCCTATTCTTTCTCCGTCGCCACCAATATGGCCCGCCGCCAGTTCATCAAGTACTACAACCGCGGCTTCCAGTTCTTCAAGGCCACGAATTCCGCCCAGATCATCAATCAGATCATCAACGTGCCCTCCTTCTTTGCGTCGGGCGTCCTGATTTCGGCCATCAACATCGTGAGCGAGAGTATGGTGATGATCTTCATCGTCGTGGGCATTTCGCTGGTCGATCCGGCCCTGTTCATCGCGGTCATGGCCGTGCTGATTCCCGCCGGACTCATCATCTACAACAGCTCCAAAAACCGCCTCTATCAGCTGGGATTGGACCAAAACCGGCTCCACGCCGTCAACTATTCCCGCCTGAACCAAGCCATCTTCGGATTCACCGACGTCAAGCTCACCAACAAGGAGCTCCATTTCCTCAATGCCTTCACCGAGAGCCAATCGGCCCTCAACCGCACCCAAAAAATGCGGTACCTCCTCAGCCTCATTCCCACCCGCGCCCTGGAAGTCATGGCCGTGCTGGGCATCGTAGTCATCTTCGCCTACTCCTTCTTTTTTGCCCAGAACCCCGACCAGTTGTTCGGATTTATCGCCCTGTTCGCGGCGGCGGCCTTCCGGGTCCTGCCCTCGATGAATCGGCTGTTGAACGCGGTTATGGGCATGAAAAACCACCAGGTGACGCTGGAAGTGCTGGAAGAAGGGGACCTGCCCCTGGAGATGGAGCGTCCAAATATCCTGCCCATGGAAATCACGGACACCATTGAGTTTCGGGACCTGAGCTTTACCTATGAAGGGGCCGACGGACCGGCGCTGGACGAGGTGAGTTTCAGGGTGCAGCGGGGAGAAAAAATCGGGATCATTGGAGAATCGGGCTCGGGAAAAACGACTTTGGTGAATGTCCTGCTGCGTTTTCTGCCGGAGCAATCCGGGGGCATCTACGTGGATGGCAACAAACTGGAGCCGGACGATATTGCGAATTGGCGGGCGATTGTGGGCTACGTCCAGCAAAAGGTCTTCCTGGTCGATGGCAGCATCCGGCAAAATGTCGCCTTTGGCGAGCGCCTGGACGCGATCGACGATAAACGCGTGGAATGGGCCCTGCGCCAGGCGAGCATGTGGGAATTCGTGGAAGCCATGCCGGAAGGTGTCGAAACCCAGATTGGAGAGAATGGGGCCAAGCTATCGGGCGGCCAGCAGCAACGGGTGGGAATCGCCCGGGCCTTGTACTGGAACAGTGAAGTGCTCGTCTTTGATGAAGCCACCAGCGCCCTGGACATGGAAACCGAAGCCTCCATCACCGAATCCATTGAGGCATTGGCCAGTGGCCAGACCCTGTTTGTCATCGCCCACCGGATCACGACGCTCCGTCACTGTGACCGGATCATTGAAATGAAGAATGGCAAGGTCGTGGCCGAATGGCAGTACAACGACCTGATCCGTGAGAAACTCCAGAACGTGGAGTAAGATTTATTTCCATATCCCCCTCCAAACTTAACCTCCTTCCCAGGTAGCCTCCTCTTTTAATGGCAAAGACATCACGATGCGCTCGTTCTCTTATCTGTTGCCCTTTTCCCACCTGAAAACACACTTTTGACGTTTAATATTCAGATCAGAACTTCTCCTTATCGGGTACATTCACAGCCATTTACCATGAATTCGCTGATCTTAACACTAAATTCATTGCACGGCTTTGTAAATGCTCTTCAGCCTTCGTAATTTTTGAGTGTAGTGTAATCGCCCGGTCCCGCGATCGTATTAGCTCATTTTGGTTGGAAACAAATTCATGGAAGCGGGGCAAAAGGTTCAATAATCGTCAACAGATTCTATTTTTCAATGGTTAATCGAATCCTCTGCATTGTAGCAGTCGCGCTCTTGTGGTTCGTGGTGCCTCCTTCTGTCCATGCCCAGCGGGGCAAGGACGGGGCCTTGACCCTGAACGGGGGAACCACCGTCGTCAACGAATTCACCGCCCTGACCGCCAATGCCAATGCGGGGACCACCATTCTCACGGTCGCGAATTCAAACCTGAACACCAATGGTCGATTTGCCAATGCCCTTGCCCCCGGCGATTTGGTCATGGTGATCCAGATGCAGGGCGCCACCATCGACGGCGCCAACAATGCCAACTTCGGCCAGGTCCTCAATTACAACAACTGCGGTCACTATGACCTCGCCGAAGTGGCGTCCGTGCCCTCGGGCACCTCCATCGAATTGTGCTGCGGCCTCGAATTCAACTATACCTCCACCGGCCGCGTTCAGGTCGTACGCATCCCCCGTTATACCACCCTGACTGTCAATGCGGGCGCCAACTTGACCACCGACACCTGGAATGGGATCAGCGGCGGAATACTGGCCGTCGAGGTGGAGGGACAAAGCACGATCAATGGGGCGGTAGATGCAAATGCGCGGGGCTTTCGGGGTGGGGCGCTGGAAAATGACAATTCTCCCTTCACCATCACCACGTTCCGGTCGGCGAATTCAGTGGATGGCGGGGAAAAAGGAGAAAGCATCGCTGGCTTTCAAGCCGATTACAATGCCGTCGGCGGACGCTACGGCCGGGGAGCCCCGGCCAATGGCGGCGGCGGCGGCAATGCCCACAATGCGGGCGGCGGCGGCGGCGCCAACGGAGGCGATCCCGCCCTTTGGAATGGCCTCGGAAATCCGAACCTCGCCGTGGCCAACTGGGTCCAGGCCTGGAACCTCGAAGCCGCGAACTTCGCCAACAATACCTCCTCCGGCGGCGGCCGGGGCGGCTATTCCTACTCAGCCAACAATGGCAATGCCCTGCTCACCCCTCCCGGCAATGGAGCCTGGGGCGGTGACAACCGCGACAATATTGGCGGCTACGGCGGCCGCCCCCTGGACTATACCCAACAAGACCGCTTGTTCTTTGGCGGCGGCGGGGGCGCCGGCGACCAAAACAACAGCGCCGGTGGGGCCGGCGGCCGCGGTGGCGGCATCGTCTATTTCCTCAGCTACGGAACCGTCGGCGGGGCCGGCACCATCACCGCCAACGGTGCCAATGGCGCCAATACGGTCGGCGGGGGCAATGATGGCCCCGGCGGCGGGGGCGGGGGCGGCGCCATCTGGATGGATGTCACCGGCCTGGTCAGCGGCATCAATCTGACCGCCAATGGCGGGAACGGCGGCAGCCAATTCATCGGCAACAACGAAGCGGAAGGCCCGGGCGGAGGCGGAGGCGGCGGCTTCATCTCGACCTTCAATTCCACTGCAGCTGCCACCACCAATGGCGGCACCAACGGAACTTCCAGTTCCCAGGCCGTCACCGAATTCATCCCCAATGGCGCGACCCAGGGCGGCGCGGGTACTCCGAATGCCCCCCATCCTTCCTATACCCTCCAGACCACACCCGATAGCATTTGCGCCGGACAAACGGCAAACTTGACGGCTGCCATCCTCGGCAACCCTGGCCTGACGGTTACCCCGACCATCGTTTGGCAGGACGCCCCGACCTGCGGCAATGTACTCGGCACCGGCGCCAACTTCACGACGCCCATCTTATTCGATACCATCACTTTCTGGGTGGGAATCTGCCCGGGAACCTACCGGGTACCGGTGACGGTCATCGTCTATCCCACCCCGACTCCGGTCATTTCCGGCCCGGTCAATGTCTGTATTGGGGGCACATTTACCTATTCCACGCCCAACCAGGCCGGACATACCTATACCTGGGCGGCCGTGGGCGGCACCATCGCGAGTGGGCAGGGAACCAATACCGTCGACATCACGTGGGGCGCCGGAGCCACGGGCTCGGTCAGCGTGACCCAGACCAGTCCGCAGGGCTGCGATACCACTGTCACCCTCAACGTGACGCCCACCGCATTGCCCACTCCGGTCATCGTGGGTCCCACGACGCATTGTCCCGTTTCCACCACCCCAGTCGCCTACTCCGTCACCAATACCGCCGGAAATACCTATACCTGGACGGCCAGCAACGGCACTGTTGCCAGCGGCCAGGGCAGTTCCGCGATCACCGTCCAGTGGGGAGCCACCGGACCGGGAACCTTGTCCGTGACCGAAACGACACCCGCCGGTTGTACGGCTTCGGCTTCCATCAACATCTCCTTCTTCCCCACTCCCGATGCCGCGATTGCCGGACCGGTGGCCGTCTGTCAATTGGCGACGGGAACCATTTTCTCCGCCGCCGCCCAAGCGGGAGCCACCTTTACCTGGACCGTCTCTGGCGGGACCATTGTCAGCGGAGCCGGCACCAATAGCATTGTGGTGGATTGGGGGACTGCCGGGGCAGGATCGGTCACCCTCACCGTCGCGAGTGCGCCGGGCTGTACCGATACCCAAGTCTTCCCGGTGACCATCAATCCGACTCCGACTCCGGTCATCACAGGACAGGTCAACGTATGCAGCGGGAGCACCCTCACCTATTCCACCCCGAATCTGCCGGGCAATGCCTATATCTGGTCGGCCGTGGGGGGAACCATTGTCAATGGGCAGGGAACCAACTCGGTGGACATTACCTGGTCGGCCGCTCCCACTGGCTCCGTCAGCGTGACCCAAATAAGCCTCCAGGGCTGTGATACGACCGTGACCCTGAATGTCATTCCCAGTTCGCTGCCCACTCCGACCATCGTGGGGCCCACCACGCATTGTCCTGTGAATCCGGCCCCGGTGCCATATTCCGTGGCCAATACGCCCGGAAATACCTATACCTGGACCGCCACCAATGGCACCGTGGTCACGGGTCAGGGAACCTCGAACATCACCGTCCTGTGGGGGGCGACCGGGCCGGGAACCTTGACCGTTACCGAGTCCACGGCGACGGGTTGCACCGGCACCGCCACGATCAATATTACCTTCTTCGCCACTCCGATTGCGGCCTTTACCGGCCTGGATTCGCTCTGTGAGCTGTCCACCGGAGTCGCTTATACCGGAACTGCCCAGCCGGGAGCGACCTTTACCTGGTCCGTGACGGGGGGAAGTATCGTCAGTGGTGCGGGTACCAGTGCCATTGTGGTCGATTGGGGAGCGGCGGGAACGGGTTCCGTGACCCTGACCGTGGGAACCGGATCTGCTTGCACCGTGACCCAAGTCCTTCCGGTGGACCTCAATCCCAATCCCACTCCGGTCATCGCCGGTCCGGGGGGCATTTGCGCCCAATCGGCAGGGGTCGGATACTCGGTGGCCAATACCGCTGGGAGCAGTTTCACCTGGTCCGTGGTCGGCGGAAGCATCATCAGCGGGGCGGGTACCAATGCCATTGTAGTGGATTGGGGCACCAACGGAGCGGGTTCGGTCGAAGTCACCGAAGTCAACAGTTTTGGATGTACCACCACCGCTACATTCCCCGTGACCATTTTCCCGCTTCCCACTCCCAATATCATCGGCCCCTTATTTGTCTGCGAACTCACCGGGGCCCATCCTTATTCGACGCCAAACAATATAGGATCGACCTATTCCTGGACCATCTCCGGCGGTACGATCACCTCCGGCGCGAATACCTCTACCATTGTGGTGGATTGGGGGGCCAATGGAGCGGGGGCATTGACCGTCACCGAAACCGACCTCAATGGCTGCTCCACGACTGCAACATTCTCGGTCAGCATCCTCGACAAACCCATCCCGGTCATCACCGGCCCCAATTCGGTTTGTTCGGGAGACGGTGGATTCGTTTACGCGACGAGTGCGACGGCTGCGTCCACGTATAGCTGGACCGCCAACGGCGGGGCCATCACCAGTGGGCAGGGCACCAACAGCATCACCGTGACCTGGGGCGCCAGCGGAACCGGCTCGGTGTCGGTGACCGAAACCAATGCGGTGGGCTGCGACAGCCTCGTGACCTTCGTCGTGGACATTTTGCCGACGCCCACCACCAATGTCACCGGACCGATCGAAATCTGCGAAGGCAATGAGGCCATTTACTCCACGCCCAATGTCCCCGGCAATACCTATAACTGGACGGTAGCGGGCGGTAGCATCCTATCGGGAACGGGTACCAATAACATTCAGGTGGCGTGGGGAAATGCGGGAAATGGCACGGTAACCCTCACCGAAACCCATCCCCAGGGCTGTGATTCGGTCTTTGTTTTGCCGGTCACCATTCGCCCCCGGCCCAATCCCATGATCTCAGGACCGCTTCAGGTCTGCGAATTCGATGGTCCCTTCACCTATTCCACCGGAACGGCGGGACCGACGTACAATTGGCAGGTGACGGGAGGAACGATTTTGAATGGGCAGGGAACGAATTCCATCTCGGTAGCCTGGGGAAATACGGGAACCGGCAGCATTGACCTCCTGGAAACCAATGGCTTTGGTTGCGACAGCTCCAATAGCATCACGGTGACGATTTTGCCCAAACCTACCCCGACCATCACCGGACCTACCACCGTCTGCGAACGTACCGACGACCATGTCTACACCGCCCCCAATGTCCCGGGTAGTAGCTACAACTGGGGCATCACCGGAGGCTGGGTGGTTTCCGGCCAGGGAACCCCGACCCTCACCGTCAATTGGGGGAACAACGGAACGGGGGTTCTGAGCCTTCAAGAAATCAATGGGGTGGGTTGCGATTCGACCATCACCTTGAATGTCTCCATTGTGCCGCGACCGACGCCCAATTTTACGGGTGAGCCCAGCGTCTGCGCGGGGGCTACGGGAATTACCTATTCCCTTCCTCCCGTGGCCGGAGCCTCCTATACCTGGACCGTCACCAACGGTACTATCGTTGGCGGGCAGGGAACTGCCGCCATCAGCGTGGATTGGCCCCAGGCGGGAACCGGCAGCGTGGACCTGGCCATTGAAAATGCCTCGGGATGTGATTCCAGCTTCACTCTGCCGATCACCATCGCGCCCCTCCCGGAAGGTGTCATGCTTCCCGACACCGCCCGGGGATGTGCGCCCTTGGGCGTGGAGTTCAGTCCGGCGGTCAGCGCCAATACGGTGGGCGTCAACTGGAACTTTGGAGATGGTGGGACCAGCACCGGGACTGTGGCCAGCCACGTCTTCCAAACGGCCGGAACCTATTCCGTCACGGGGACCCTGGTCTCCGACCAGGGCTGCACCGCCGACTTAACTGGCTTTGTGGAAGTCTATCCGTCCCCGACGGCAGGATTTGAGGTCGGCACCCAATCGGGCGATCCCGTCCTTCAAATGCCATTTGACTCCCTCTTCGTCATCAATACCTCGGTCGGAGCGGATACCTTTACCTGGAACTTCGGTGACGGCACCATCGACTTTGGCCCCCATCCGGTCCATATCTATCAAACGCCCGGCGAGTATGTGGTCCGCCTCCTTGTGGGCAATGAATTCGGCTGCCTGGATTCGATCCAGCGGACTGTGACCGTCGAATCCGAAATCATCTGGTATATCCCCAATGCTTTCACTCCCAATGGCGACAATGTCAACGACGAGTTTTCCATTGTCTCCTATAACCTCGTCGACTTCCAGATCATGATTTTTGACCGCTGGGGAGCCCTGATTTATGAGTCCTTCGATCCCAACTTCAGTTGGAATGGGGATTTCCGGGGCCAGCCCAGCCAGGAAGGCGTCTATACGGCCGTGATTGAAGGGGCGACGGCCTCAGGCATCCGCCAGAAAACAGTGCGTACAGTAACCATTTATCGATAGAAGTATTTAAACAGCGAGTGGCCCTTCCCCGAACTGGGAAAGGGCCGCTTATCTTTTGGGTCCGAAAGGAACTTATTTCAGGATTTCGGCGTATTCGCTGCCCCGGGCCGGGTCCAGCGGATCCATGATTTGGATGAGCTGCTGCTTGTCGCGGAGGTCCGCTTCGCGGAAGATGTCTACGATCTCGGGCGCTTTGGCGGTGAGGAATACGCGGGTGATGAATTTACCGGGGTAGCGTTGGTTCAGGCGCTGCATTTCCCGGAGGGATTGGAGGATGGTCTTGCGGGCCATTGGCATGTTCTTTTCCATCTGGTCCAGGCCCTGGCGGTGGTAGGTGTACAGGACGTTATGGATCCGGTTCATCCCGTTGTCGAGCATATCAGTCACCAACCAGTAGCGGTTCTGGGTGCCATCAAAGCTCTGCCATCCGGCCTGACCAACGCTGGAAGCCAGGTTCACAATGTTCTGGGCCTTCTGGAAGTATTCTTTTCCCTGCGCCAACCCAAATGTCTCACTGTCAAATCCAATCAGGATATAGGCGTAGAAGTTCAGAATGGAGGTCAACTCGCTGATGTAGTTGTTCTCGGAGAATTCCAACGGGGTAAAGGCATTGAACTTGAAAAAGATGTTCTCGTCCCGGACGTTCAGAACGATGGATTCATAGGTGGAGTTGTAGACGGGCCGGATCAACTGGACCTGGAGCGTGCCTCTGAACTCGTCAATCGCAGGGCGATCACTGATGATGAACTGCATCCGGGCCTTGATCCGCTCTTCCGGCTGGAATTTTAAATCCGTCCATTTCCGGAAATTGATGTACTTGGTGATGGACTCCTTCATCTGGTCGTAAATCTGCTTGTCGGAGCCCTGGGTGGGCGTCTGGATGTCCACCACGCATTGGAGTTCCTGGGCGAATCCAACGGAAGCAAATGAGAGCAAGAAGATCAGGCCAAAAAGAATCCGTTTCATGTAGTCTTCAATGATTGGGTGAGGTGTTCCCACAGGTCCCGGGCCACCTCGGTTTTGTCTTTCAAAGGGAATGCCACTTCGTTTCCGTCCCGGGAAAGGAGGGTGACTTTATTGGTTTTCGTGCCAAATCCCGCCCCGGCATCGGCCAGGGTATTCAACACGATGAAATCGAGGTTCTTGCGCTCCAGCTTGCCGCGCGCATTGGCGAGGGCGTCCTGCGTCTCGAGCGCAAATCCCACCAACAATTGGCCGGTGGGTTTCTGCTGACCCAATTGGTGCAGGATGTCGCGGGTCCGCGTCATCGTCAATTGCAGGTCACCGGGCTGCTTTTTCACCTTGTGGTCGTAGGACCGCTTTGGGGTATAGTCCGCCACAGCGGCCGACATAATCACCACATCCTGGTCACCCGCACGCTCGACCATCGCCTCAAACATCTCGGCGGCGGATTCCACATAGACGGGCGCTACGCCCGGATCTACGGAAGGATTACAGGGCCCACTGATCAAGGTGACCTCGGCTCCGAGGCGAACGGCCTCAGCAGCGATGGCATAGCCCATGGTACCGGTGGAGGGATTGGTGAGGAAGCGAACGGGGTCGATGCGTTCGCGGGTCGGACCCGCGCTGATGAGTACCTTTCGGCCGCTCAACTGACCTTCGGTACCGCCCAAGAAATCAGCCACGGCCGCTAGAATCTCCTCCGGCTCCGCCAGACGGCCTTTTCCGTGCAGCCCACTCGCCAAAAACCCAATCCCCGAATCAACGATCTTCACCCCATCCTCCTGGAGCAACCTGAGGTTGCGGAGATAAGCGGGGTGAATGGACATATCGGCATCCATCGCGGGAGCCACCATGACCGGGCACTTGGCCGCCAGGTAAACGGCGGTCAGGGCGTTGTCACAAATGCCTTGGGACATCTTAGCGATGGTATTCGCGGAGGCGGGCGCTACGACCATGAGGTCGGCCCAGGCACCGAGGTGGACGTGTTCGGTCCATTCTCCGTCCCAGAGGCCCCGGAATACCGGTTGTTGGGAAAGGTTGGAGAAGGTGAGTTCTCCGACAAAATGGGTGGCCGCATCGGTCATGACCACGCGGACTTCCGCCCCATGTTTGACAAAAAGCCGCACCAGTAGGGCGGCTTTGTATGCGGCTATACTTCCGGTGACACCAAGTATGATCTTTTTCCCCGAAAGCATGTATTCTCGAATCAGGGCTTGATTTCCGGCATGTTGGTATCGCTCGGGTTTTCCTTGTTCCGGAAGTAAACATCACCGGCAACGAAAGCCTTGAGGGAGCGCTGGTGCGGCTTGGGCTGGCGCTCATAGTAACGGGAAATCTCGATCTGCTCACGGTTCTCGGTGATTTCGTCGAGGTTGTCGTGGGCAGGAGCGAACTCGGCCAGCTTGCGGGTGAGTTCATCTTTGAGGTCCAGCGTGAGCTGGTTCGCACGCTTACCAATCAGGGCAACTGATTTGTAGACGTTCCCGCTCGGCTCGACCATGTCATCAATGTTCAGGGGCAAAAAACTATCTTCCATGGATCTTAATTTCAATGCTTATTCTTGTTCCCCACTCTGGCCCATGCTCAACTTACTGTAGAGTTGATCGGCCTTGGGAAGGTATTCACTGTCGGGATAATCATCCCGCAATTCTTCGTATGATTTGAGGGCGCGGCTTTTGGCCTTGGCCCGTTCTTCTTCGTCTTTGGTGCGCAGCGCCAGGTTGACATTCTCCTCGATGGATTTGTACAATTTGACCTGCTCCCGTTCCAATTCTTCCAACCGCAATTTCTCCAGGCTCTTTTTCCCCGAATCATCAAGGTTGGCAGCTTCCTTAGCAAATTTACTCTCTGGAAACTTCTTTGCAAAGCGCTCATAGAATACACCGGCCTCCTGGTAGCGCTCCACCTTCCGGCGGTCGGTACTGACACCGGCCAGGGAATGGGCACTCTTGAATAGAAGGAACTGCGATTCTTCCCGGAAATCAGAGTCGGGATACTCGCTGATCATGACCTCAAAGGCCTTGACCGCCGCTTTGAAGTAGCCCAGGTTGTAGTACAACTTGGCTTGTTCAAATGCTTTTTTGGCCTTCCGCTCCCGCAAATCGTTCAAGTACCCCATGCAATCCTCTTCGTAATCCGATTTGGGATTCCGGCTGAGGAACAACTGCAATTGGGCGATGGCCTTGTCGGTATAGGTCTGGTCGAGGTAATGGGGGTCGCTCAGGCGGTAATAGCACTTGGCCACCATCCATTCGCACTCGGTCGCATGTTCGTTGGAAGGGAACTTCTGGGAGAAATCCTCGAAGTAAAAGGCGGAACTGACCAGCTCGCCCATCATATAGCGGCTCCAGGCGTAGTAGTAGTACAGCTCCGGCTGCCGTGAAGTCCCCGCCATGGCAGGCACCAATTGCTCGAAAAGCGGAATTGCCCGGTCGTATTTCTTCCGGTTGTAAAAATATACCGCCGCTGTGTCGATGTCCTGGATGGACCGACTCTTGGACTTTTTCACCATGGAGCGAAATTCCTTGTTACAACCTGTGACAACGAGGCCGAACAGAAGCAGTGTAGTAGCAACAATCGTGAACTTTTCGCGCATACGAACGACAAAGATAAGGATTCTTTCGAATAGGACTACGCAAAAAAAAGGGGATTATTATGGGGCACGGGGAAAAGAGAATGAATTGATCGGGGCAAAACCATTTTGTCCTCCATCCGACGGCAAATCGGCTCGTTCCCAAGATCATTTTGTCGGGGTATTCGGGCGGGGCGGAAAATTTCCCAAATCCCATCGGATTGTTTCTTTTTGGAGTGAATTGTCTGTAATTTCTCTTCGCATACCGGCTCAGCCGGGTAGATGACGCCCTGCATGCCCATCAGAAAACAACAAGACTTATGGTACGAAAAACGGACTGGCCTACTGGCCTTCCTGGAAGTACTGTTGGTGCTGGGCCTGGCCCGGTGGCTCACCGGCTTCAATGGGCTCTACGGGCAGGACAGCTACGAGTACGTCGCCTACGCCACTGAACTCAGGGCCTGGATCGCGGGTGGCCCGCGTCCCGACGCCTTTTACTGGCCGGAGATGTACCCCCTGGGCGGCGCCCTCCTTTCATTTCTGGTCCGCGATGTGGCCCTCGCCCTGCAAATCCTGTCCATGCTCAGCCTGGCCACCACGGCGGGGCTGCTCACCCGGCTCGCCCCCCGTACCACCAATTTGCCCGGCGGTGGCTTCACGACCGTCACGGTCATTTTCGTGGGGCTCTCGCCCTTCCTCGGTCGCAACGGTATGATGGCGATGGCGGACGCCTTCGCCGCCGCCTGCGTGACCGGCGCCATGCTCAACTGGTATGTGTACCAGACCCGCGGTACTTCCCGGCACCTGGCCGGGGTCTTGATCATGAGCGCCCTGGCGGTCTTCAGCCGCTATCCGGCCGGGATCATCGTGGCCTTTTTCTTCGTGCACAGCCTGTACAGCGGCATCCGGGACCGCAAGTGGATCCCGTTGGCCATTGGGGCGGCCTTCGCGGTCGTCCCCCTGCTGATTCACCTGCGCTTGCAGGGAGCCGGCTTGCCGGACCACCATTTCCTCGACCAGTGGGGCTTCAACAACTGGTTCCGGCGGCACTTCACCATGCTGGATGGGAGCTTTTCCTATACCCTCCCCAACATCGTCTTTTATCTGGGTGCTTTTTACCACCCGGGCTTCCTGGGCGCAGCCGTATTGGTCCTGCCCCGGTTGATTTTCCGGATCCGTGATTTGTCCTCTTACCACCGATTATTGCTCATTCCCTTAATTGCTTACCTCCTTTTTTTGTCCGGCATTCCCTTTCAAAACCAACGCTTTATCCTGTTGGCCATTCCGCTCGTCTTTTTTCTTTATATCCACGACCTTTTATTTGCATTCCACCTGTTTCACACCAAACTCGGCCTCTACTATGCGGTGCTCGTCGGGTTGGTCGTCTTGAATCTGGGGATGGGATACCGGGCCAGTAAACCCTTTTGGGAAATGAGTGCACGGGAACAAACCATGGCCCAATCGGTGGCGGCATCGGAGGCCCAGCGGGTCTTTACCTTTGGGGTGGAAGGGGCGCTGAAACACTATGCGCCGGAATTGGAAGTGGAAAGTATGTACCTGGAAGGCATGGGGACGGGGGAAAAGGGAGATGTGGTGCTGTTCAATGAGCCAGCCTATCGGGTGCAGTGGAAAGGAAAAAGTCCTATGCTCAATTGGGAAAAATTGAACCAACGCCACCGCCTGGTCGCCCAAGAGGAATTTGGGAAGGGGTGGGTCCTGTATGAACTTCAGTAAACACATCGTCATATTGACACCGGGCTTCGCGGCCAACGAAGCGGACAGCAGTTGCATTCCTCCCCTGCAAGCCTATGTCCGGGCCCTGTCGGTCGCCCATCCGAATTGGCGCATCTCCATCTTGGCCCTCCACTATCCGTTTCGGGCCCAGGAATACTCCTGGCACGGGCTATCCGTCCACCCCCTCGGCGGCCAAAATGCCCGCGGCCTCGCCAAAATCCGGCTCTGGCGCCGGGCCCTGCGTCAACTCAAGGCCCTGCATGCCGCCCAGCCCATCGATGTGATCCACAGCTTTTGGCTGCTGGAATGCACCTGGCTGGCCCAGCGCTTCGCCCGCCGCCGGAACATCCGGGTCGTTGCCACCTTGCAGGGCCAGGATGCCCTCCCCGGCAACCGCTACCTCCGTCGGCTCGACCCCGAGCGGATGCAGGTCGTGGCCATTTCGGAGCGGGGGCTCCAGCAATTGGAGCGGACATGGGAGCGGAAAATAGCGGGACAGGTCCTCCCCTGGGGCATTGAGGCGCCGGATCATCTCGCGGAAGATCGCAACATCGATCTCGTGGGGGTCGGCAGCCTGGTTCCCGTCAAGCAGTGGAGCTTGTGGCTGGACGTTGTGGAGCGGGTCGCCCGGCAACGTCCCGCGGTGCGGGCGGTCCTAATTGGCGGGGGGCCGGAAGAGGAGCAGTTGAAAGGGCGGATTCGGGAAAAAGGCTTGGAGGAACAGGTCAGCTTGAAGGGACAAATGGACCGGGAAGAAGTGATGGAATGGATCGGGAAAAGTAAAATGCTCCTGCATACGGCCCGCTACGAAGGCCAGGCCTATGTTTTCAACGAAGCCCTGGCCGCGGGATGCGCCGTTGTCTCCACGCCGGTGGGCATCGCCCATGCCGCTCCCCATTGGCAGGTGGCCGAAAACGCCCCTGAACTCGCCCAATCCGTCCTCGATTTCCTTGCTTCCCCTCCCCCCTACGAATCCCGCCTCCCCTATTCCATCGCATCAACCGTGGAGGGCTATGCCGGTATCTATTTCCCGTAAACTCTTCCAACGGGGCGGAACGGTTATCCTCCATTTCCTCCTCCAACTCCTCGCTCCCCTCACCAATATCGGGGTCTCCATCTGGGTGATCCGCAGTGGCGACGAAGCTGTCTGGGGTGAATTTGTGGATCCGCTGCTGTTCATTGGAATTACGCTCCACATCCTCGCGTGGGGCAATAAAGAATACCTGCTGCGCGGTTTTGCGCAGCACCCCGATCAAATCGGGCCTCTGTTCCGGCAGGTTGCCGGAAGCCGCGCGGTCCTCCTGTTCATGGTCTTCCCGGTCATTTTACTCGCCGAATGGGACTGGGAAACGACCATGTTCCTGGTCCTTTGGATGTTGGGCGGCTTTCTCCGCCAAAGCCTCGACGTGCTGGTGGTCTACCACCGCCATTTCGGGCGCGCCCTGCTCGTCGACCTGCTGGGATCGGCCGTGCTGGTGGCGGGCCTGTGGTTCGATCCCGTCGGCCTGAGCATCACGGGACTGGTCAAGTACTTTGCGTTCGCGGCCATCGTCCGCGGCATCCTGTTGGGCGCGCTTTACGGCCCCCACTACTTCCGGGGGAATTATCCCCCGATTCAATTCCGGTATTTCCGGCTGGCCATGCCCTTCTTCCTGCTCGGCTTTGCGGGCATGGTCTCGCTGCGCACCGACCTCTTGTGCGTCGCTTTTTGGATGGACGATGCCGCCGCCGGTCGCTACCAGGTATTCATCAACCTCTTTCTGTGGGCGCAAGCGGGCATTGGCTTCCTGCTCTATCCCTTCGCGAAGAACATCTACCGGCTTCCCCGCAAGAGCTTTGCAAAGTTGGCCCGACGCATGCTGGGAGCAGGCGTATTGGTCTCGGTCGCCGGGATACCGGCGATCTGGGCGGTCCTGAAGTTCCTGTTTGACCTGGAATTTGACCTGCTGTTTTTTCTCCTCGCTCCCTTGTACCTCCTCCCCTGCTACCTCTATTCGGTCTACATCTATTTGCTCTACCAAAAAGGCAAACAACAACAAGTACTCCTCGCGAATACCGGCGCCATCCTGGTCAACCTCGCGCTGAATATCCTGCTGATTGCACCGCTGGGGCTGCTGGGGGCATGGATTGGAAGCGCCGGCGGACAATTGTTCATGCTGGTCATGGTCCTGGTGTATGTGCAGCAATTGGGAGGAAAAGGCAAAAATTAACAACTTGGGGCCATGGGAGATTTTGTGACGTATACCCGCTGGGGTCTGGAACACATCACCGATCCCGGTGGATTCGACCACATGCTGTTCCTGGTGACCCTCTGCGCGGTATATCCGCCCAAGGCCTGGAAACAGCTGCTCTTGTTGGCCACAGCCTTCACCGTGGGCCATTCGGTGACCCTCGCCCTGACAGCCAGCGGTTACCGCTTCATTTCCGCTGAAACGGTCGAAGTGCTCATTCCCATCACCATTTTTCTCACCGCCGTCTACAACCTCCTGACCTACCGCGCCAATCCCAAGGTCCGCCCGGTCAATTATGCTCTGGCCGCGGGCTTCGGACTGATCCACGGGATGGGATTCGCGGGCTTCTTCACCCATTTGCTGGAAGGCATCCGGGACGATATTGTGCTGCCGTTGCTATGGTTCAATGTAGGGCTGGAAGTGGGTCAATTGGTCATTGTGGGGGCATTTGTCGGGCTGAGCTGGCTGGTGCTCCGGTTCGGGGTGCCTGCAAAAGGCTGGTCCCTGGGAGTGAGTGTGCTGGGGGCCCTGCTGTCTGTTTATTTATTGGTGAATGTGCTTTCAGGTGGTTGAGGGAAAATGACAAACGAACTATCTTAGAACGTGGAACAATTCAAATGGATACTACTCGGCTTGGTCATGGGGCTCTGGGGATGTGAAACGCCCCGCCTGGAACCCACCGAGCGCCTCGACGGCGAAACCTATTCCGATGGCCTCGTGGTCGATGGGCACGAATTTGATGGGCTGGTCATCGAGAACTGCCGGTTTACTAGGAAGGGCCTGCGGTTGCAGGAAGTCGACAGCGTCGTGGTGCGGAATTGTATGTTTGAAGGCATTGACGACGTTGGCATCCGAGTGGGCTTCAACGGAGGGGCTTCCCATGTCCTGATCGAAAATTGCAGCTTCAAGGAAATTGGGTCCAACGGCATCAGCAGCTGGGAAGATGCTGTCTCGTGTACCATCCGGAACTGCACCTTCGAGGACATCGCGCTGAGTCAGGTGGGCGCGGCCATGGCCCAGGCCCACCACGGCATCTATTGGATGGGGCCGGATGTCCTGATCGAAGGGAATACCTTCCGCAACGGGCGCCAATCCTTCGGAAATGCGGTCAGTGTCCGCAGCAGCGGCATCGTTCGCCGCAATTATATGCTCAACGCGGCCAAAAACGGCATCATGTACTATCCCGATCATCCCGGTGGCGACTCTTTGTTGATCGAAAACAATATGCTGGCCCAGAATACATTTTCTCTCCGCATCTCCACCGCCGACATTCCCGCTTACCACAACAAAAAGATCATCATCCGCTTCAATACCATCGCCAGCGACCAGGAGCGGCTCTATGCCATCAGCGATGAATTCGAAGCGACCACCGAGTTTGAGATTTACGGAAACTTGTTCTTCCACCCGGAAGCGAGATTTGGCGGCCCCAATTTCACTGTCCCATCTGGCCTGAATTTCTCCGGCAATTCCGATCCGGGGTTTGTAGATCTGGAAGGCGGCGACCTGCACCTCATCCCCGGAGCGCCCGCCGCGGGCTACCTCGACGGCGAAACCAGGTTCCCGGCCACGGACATCGATGGCGATCCCCGTTCCTCCACCCAATTAGATCCCGGCGCCGATGAAATCCTTTAAACTGCTGCTGCTCCTCACCTTTGGGGTCTTTCCCAGCCTATTGCTCGCCCAGGATCCTGGGTTGGAAGGCGCCAGCATATTCCAGGTGGCCCCACTCCACGCGGGCTCCTACGCGAAGGAACGCCCCATTTTCCAATTGGAACAACGCGTCCTGTACCGCTTCAATGCCCGCTACTCGGCGGGGGCAGGCACCGGTCTGGGCATCTTCCCGGGGGCCCTGGGGCTCCCATTGTACGCGCAGGGCAATGTTCACTTCGCCCAGGGAAAAGGCCGCGTGGGCCAGTCCTACGGGTTTTACCTGAAGCTGAGCGACGTATTTTTTGCGGCGCACCGCTATGCGGGAGAGCTTGGATGGGGCTGGTCCCTGACCGAATCCATTGTGCTGGAAGCCCAGGGAGGGTATTTGTTTTGGTGGGATCGATTTGGGGGACGGGCCCTGAGTGGCCAATTGGGAGTGGGATTGAGGTATGGGTTGGGAAAAGGGAAATGAACACCGCTGGACTAGCCCAGCGCCTCTACTTTCATCGCCAATGAGCTGCCGATGTTTCTCCACCGGCCAGCCAGCTTCCGACGCAGGATCCGGGCCGTGTACAGCACCAGGCTGGGCCAGGTAAATCCGGCCGCGGCCACGCGCACCGCCCATCCCAATACCATCCCCGCAATGTCCAGGCTGATGTACAGGTTCCGGGCCACCCGGTCCAGGTGACGTTTGTGCAGGTCGACCGTCGCCGGATCCACATCCTTCGCCGCCAGCGTCACCAGGTCAAAATCCGCATCGAAATCCGAAAGGAGGACCAACTTGTCTCCTGAATAGGCGGTGAATTGGCGGGATGAAAAGAGGAAGTGGAAGCCACTCCCGAGCACACGAAGGCCTTCGCGGATATAGCGCTTGATGCTCCGCACCACGTTCCCCAGAAAGCGGGTCACCTTCTTGAAGCCTTCCCGCAAGAAGTCCAGCAGGCGGCGTCCGCGCCGGGCAAAGGCCTGCAACCAGCCGCGGATGCCGGGATAGGACCGGCGCCCCGATTGCATATTTTCCTGCACGTCCGCCACCGAATGGGTATGGACTTCCTGGAGCTTCCATTGGAACGCTTCCCGCTCCTCCGGAGCGAGTTGCCCCAGGTCCTTTTCCAATTCCTCCATCATGTCGCCCATCCCTTTGGGAGCCCGCCTGCGGGGACGAAAGCCGTCGAACAATCCTTTGATGTTCACCGCCCAATCGGGAGAATGGTCTTCCTCCTTGGTGCCCAGGTTGAGCAGGTAGGTATCGGCCTTCTCCCCCTGCATTTCAATGTGGTCCTGCAACGCTTCCAACGTCAAAGGCCCAATTTCAGCGTCCAATCGGCCTTGGTAATGCCCCCGGGACCACAATTGCACCTGGAGCAAGCGCAGGAGCAGGTGGTTCTCCGCGGAATCCCGCCGCGCATTCAATTCGTTGAGGTTGACCACGCGGTACCGGACGAAGGATTTGATATTGATCAGGCTTTGGATCGCTTCCCACAAATTGAAGGGGAGGTTGCGGCGCAATTCCCGGCGAAAGAGCCGGGGACGGTTGCCGAGGGTCGGAAAGGGGGACTCATCCAAGCGGAAAAAGGCCAGGGGACGCCCCATGGGCGAATCCTTTAGCTTCCCAACCAATTGGTCCGACAGCGCATCGACATCGCCGATGACCTGCAAGACTTTTTCCCGCTTGTCCTCCTCCATCCATTTCCCCAACTGCTCAAATGCTTCCACATCCGCCGCAGAAAAGGGACTGCCGACGTCCTGGTCCTGGAGCCCCAGGACATCCAGCCGGTACTGCAACTGGCGGGACCGGAGGGAAACCTCGCCCAAATCGGGGAACTCAGAGAAGATAAATTCGCCGTCGAAAGCCACCAGGCGGAGCAAGAGGTCCATTTCCATGGAACCCGGATGGAGCGCATGGTTCTCGATGTCTTCCAGGTGGGCCGCCACCTCACTCGGCTTGAGCAAGCCGAGTTCCACCGCATCCAGCCGAAACGCCTGGAGCGCCTGGTCGACCGCCCGGTAGACGTACTGGTAGGCCGGGCCCGGCCAAGGGGCCGGGGACAAGGCACGGGCGACCACCTCCGGGTGGTACAGGCCCCGTTCGAGGTACCCCAGGTCCATCAGCGGCTGCAAAAAGTCCTCCCGCCGACCGACCGCGAGGCCGTCGAGGTAGTCGGCGGGGATGAATTCCTGGAGTGAAGCCCTTTCGGAAGCAGTGGTCGCCATGGATGTTTATCCCGGCTTGATGAATTCCTTGATGAAGTTCAGAAAGCTCGAACGGGCCTCCTGAGCCGTCTTCACCGCTTCATGGTGGGCTTCCACCAAGGTCTTTTCATCGGCGGTCAGTTCCGCTTTCACAAATTGAATGGTGTCCTGGTCCGCCTTCATGTGGGTCGTCGCGACCACATAAATCTTTCCTTCTACGGTCGAATCCTGATTGGAAAGCTGCTCGACCACCGCGTCCAGATCAAAGGGGCGGTTTTCGCTGGAGGGAATGACGGAAATGTCACCGCTGAGGGTGGTGACGTCGAGCGAGGCAAGGTCTTTGATACCCGCTTCAAGTTTATTCAGTTTCTCCTTGAAGCGCTCCTTGAGGCTTTTTGTTTCTGGCATAATCAGTAATGTAAATAGTTGATTGAAAATTAATTGGAAAGAAGATACGGATTCTCCTTGCTTTTTGGGAAATGAATTCGAAAAAAGCGGGAGTTGTGGGTACATTGGGGTATGAGAGAAGGAGAAGCGCTTTCGGGGGTGGCCCTGCGTCGGATACTGGCGTTGCTGTTGATTTCAGCAGCTTCGGCGGATGAGGTGATTCATCCCCGGGAAGAAAAAATGATTCGCTTGGGAGTGGGATCAGAGGTCTATCTGGCCGCTCTGAGAGAGTACCAGCAGGCAGATGCCGACCATCGGGAGGCCTTGCAAGCAGAAATCAAGTCCGCCCTTGCGGCTCCCAAGGCCCGGGAAAAGGCTTTGAAATTGTTGAAGCGCTTGTTCTTCGCGGATGGGCGCTACGGGACCGAAGAAGCCCAATGGATGGAAACGGTCTGGGCGCAGATCAGGGATTAGTCGTTCCCGCTAGAAGAATCCAATTTTTCCTGGATGCGTTCCAATTCCCGCTGCACGACGGCCACGCCTGCTTCCACAAATCCCGTCTCCACGGCCACCAGGCGGAAGGTATTCTTCGCCTCCAACAAGGTCATTCCCACCGCCGTTTGCGCCAGCCGATCCGCCAATTCCGCCCCAATCTCCATTCCCATTCCTTTTTCCAACTCCTTCAAAACCTCCCGGAGATCTTCTTGCGTGGCTTCCGGCATCGACATCAGGTCGACGAACCGAACCACCTCTTCCGGCAGCACCAGCCGCGGGGACGGCAGGATCACGTGCATGGGATATTTGCTCGTTGGCAATTCCACGGCCAGTTTTTGCAGCAGGATCTTCACATCTGTGTAGTGCATCAGGTCCGCGATTCCTTCCACCACAAAAATCTCCCGACTCAGCTCATCCGTCCGGCGAACGGCCTCGGTCAGTACCTGCCGCACATCCCCAATCGCATCCCCAATCGGCAGGACCGTATCCATGATCAGCCCCATTTCCATCAGGCCCTCCGCACTCGTCCACTTGTACAGCGTATAATCTCCTTCCAGCGCGACCGCCCGCAGGCGCTTGTAAAACAACAAGAGGTCCGGCGTCTGGACCCAAATCACCCCGAAGCGGGCGTTAAGGCGGTGGAGGAGCGATTGCGAGAATTCCATGGTATGCGTTGGTAGGTGAGGAAGAAAATTACGAGGAATGGCGGGGCAAACAAAGGGATTTTACGAGGATGAGGAAAAATAAGGCGGATGAAAGTCCACCCTGGGGGTCAATGGGAAGACTTGGGAGAAAGCCGCTGGGCCACCTGAAGGCCGATCCAGACCAGCAACAGCAGCCACGGCGTCCCGTGCAGGAGCGTATCGAACCAATTCGTGGACTCCATGCCGACCGCACCGCCGGCAATCCACCGCAGATTGGCGACGAGATGAGGCTCCGGAGAAAAAGGTGCGAGGCCCAGGGTAAGGCTGGCAAACAGCAGGACGAGGCCCGTGGAGGTCTTGCGCATGGGATTCAATTTAAGACAATAATAGATGGTGGCGGAGGAATGAAAGGTGCGTTGGGTTGCAGATGGAAATCGGTCTTGCCTTTCCCATTCTCCTTCTCCTCCCCCACTCTACCCGGCAAGCTCCTAATTTTTACTACCCAATTTCCTCCTCCACTACCCAAATCAGGGTAAGAGCCTCCCAGAAATTCATTTACCCAATCCTAGCCAAGTCCCAATTGAAAAATGCCATTGGCAAGGTATTGTCCGACGCGGCATTCATTCCGTCTTTTGTATCACTATTTAAAACGATTCTAAATAAGCTCATATAGACTCCAATGAAGATCACGTTTACAATCATTCTCTCCCTTCTGTTTGTACACGCAAGCATCTCGGCCCAGGTCGCCACCGACACGGTGTCGCTCGGGGGCCAGTACGCCCTCCAAACCTATTACAGCCTGGACCAGGGAACGGTTTCCAGCCACACTGCCGCCGATTGGGACATTGCCTTTGATGCCAGCGGCTTCGGATCTGCCATCCGCATCAACGGAGGAATCGGCCACGTCCTGTACCGATACGAGGCGGGCGACACCGCCCACTGGAACAACCTCGATACCAATGCCACCTTCTGGAAACCCCTCGTCAATGCAGATACCTCGTGGGCCCTCGGCGCCTTCAACCAGGGCAACGACGGCAACTTCGACCTCGGATGGGGCAACTACAACATCATCACCCACGCCGTTCAGGGGGATAGCCTGTATATCCTGGAGACGCAGGCCGGTGTCCAGAAGAAAATCTGGATCCGCAGCCTCAGCGGAGGCGTATTTACCTTTTCCATCTCCGATCTGGATGGCAGCAACGAGTTGACCAAGAACCTCGCCAAGTCCAATTATACCGACAAGAACTTCGGTTACTACCACGTCGGCAGCGATCAGATGGTGGATTTGGAGCCCCTGAATACCAGCTGGGACCTGTTGTTTACCCGTTACACGGGTGAGCTGTCTCCCGGCGTCTACTACCCCGTGACAGGCGCCCTTCACAATGCCGGGGTGGAAGTCGCCGAAGTGGTGACCCCCAATCCGCAATCGGCCGGCTACGCCGGAGAGCCGATGAGCCACCATATCAACACCATCGGCTACGACTGGAAGACCTTTAACATGACGACCTTCCAGTACGACCTCGCCGACAGTACCGCCTACTTCATCAAAGCCGTGGACGGCAATATCTGGCGGGTGGTATTCACTGCATTTGAAGGCAGCAGCACCGGGAACATCGTTTTCGACAAGGAAAATGTAGCCCTGTCCCAGACCCGGCCGGATTTCGGCTTCGGTTCCATTGGCCTGGCACCCAACCCAGCGATCCAAGGGACCAGCCACCTCATTGTGGACATGGTCCAGCCCCAAACCGACATGGTCATCTCCATCCTCGACATGCAGGGCCGGGAACTTTCCCGCACCAATCTGGGCTTTCAGACGGCGGGCCTCAAGGACATTCCCCTCCACCTCGATGGTTTTGATGCCGGTATCTACTTTGTCCGCCTCCAATCCAACCTTGGCCACGTCACCCAAAAACTCCTTGTACATTGAAATTTCTAGCATCAGCGTTCATTAAAATCATGTTGGCAACCTGGCTGGCCTTGGGCCAGCTGGGTTGTCAAAATTCTTCCTCGGACCCAACCCAAACGGAATCTGCCCCCTCTACCTCCCGCATTGTCTCCCTCGGCGGCACCCTCTCCGAAATCCTCGTGGAATTGGGACTGGAATCTTCCCTCGTGGGAGTCGATGTGACCACGACCTATCCGACCAGCCTGAACAGCCTTCCCAAAGTTGGCCACGTCCGAAACCTCAGCCTGGAAGGACTTTTGTCCACCGAGCCCGACCAGATTATCGGATTCGACGGTGAAGTCACTCCCCAACTTCAGCAACAATTGGAACAAGCGGGGGCGACCTTGCACCTGGTTCCAAGGGAATACTCGGTGGAAGGATTGGGGAAAACGGTGGAAGCGGTAGGGCAAGCAGTGGGAAAAGAAGAGGAAGCGAAGAAGCTGATCGAAAAAATAAATGGGGACATGGAAAATGCGCCCCAACTCATCCAACCTGAACGCATCCTGTTCATCTACGCCCGCGGCGCCGGCACCTTGATGGTGGCCGGAAAGAATACGGCTGCCGACGCCATGATCCAGCTGATTGGCGGCGTCAATGCGGTAGAAGCCTTTGAGGACTTCCGCCCCCTCACTTCGGAGGCCGTCGTCTCCGCCAATCCCGGAACCATCCTTATGTTTGATTCGGGCCTGGAAAGCCTCGGCGGAGATACCGGGATACAAGACATTCCCGGGGTCTCCTTGACCGATGCCGGCAAGCTAAACCGCATCGTCACCATGGACGGCCAATTGATGCTGGGATTTGGTCCCCGCCTGGCCGAAGCCGTGCAGCAACTGGTCAACCAAATCAATACCCAATCCTGATATGAAACGCCCCCTCATCACCTATCTCACCCTCGGAGGCCTGCTTTTGCTGGTCCTCACCGTGGCCGGTGGCGTAGGGGCCTTTTCCATTCAACCGGGCCAGGTGCTCCAAATCCTACTCCACCAGCTCGCGCTGGTGGGAGATGGCGGATTTTCCGGCCAGCAGGAAGCCATCGTCGTCCACATCCGGCTGCCCCGAATCGTTCTCGGGGCCGTCGTCGGGGCCGGGCTGGCCCTCAGCGGCGCCACCCTCCAGGGCTTGTTCCGCAATCCCCTGGCTGCCCCCGGGCTGATCGGGATCACGGCGGGATCTACCGCTGCCGCCGCCAGCTTTATTGTCGGCATTTCTGCCCTCGGCCTGGCCCTGGGCAGTTGGTGGATGCAATACGGATTAGCGGTCAGCGCCTTTCTTGGCGCCTGTGGTACCGGACTGATGGTGCTCCGAATCGCCACCTTCCGGGGCCAGACCCAAGTGACCACCCTGCTCCTCGCAGGGGTCGCCGTCCAGGCCCTTGTCATTGCCTTTACCGGCTTCCTCATCTTCCTCGCCGACGACGACCAGCTCCGGGACCTCACGTTTTGGACCATGGGTTCCCTGGGCGGGGCCACATGGTCGCATATCCTGACCGTGGTGCCCTTTGTCCTGTTTCCCCTCGTCATTCTTCCCACCCTGGGCCGGGTCCTGAATGCCTTCAGCCTCGGAGAATCCTCGGCCCTCCTCCTCGGCATCCCCGTTCAACGCTTGAAAATCACCCTCTTCATCTTGAGTACCCTGGCAGTCGGAGCTGCTGTGGCTGTGGCCGGGACCATCGGATTTGTAGGTTTGGTGGTTCCGCACCTCACGCGCAAGTTGTTTGGCGCCGACTACCGCCACCTGATTCCCCTCTCAGCCCTGAATGGCGCCATCTTACTCGTGGTCGCCGATACCCTCGCCAGAACGCTCGTCGCCCCCATGGAATTGCCCATTGGAGTGGTGACAGCCATTGTCGGGGCGCCGGTCTTCCTTCAATTGCTGCTCAAAAACCGTTCGAAAGGAGTTGCCCGGGCATGATTCGTTTTTCTTATATCGATTATGCCATTGCGGGGAAATCGCTCCTCAAGGATGTTTCGGGTCAATTTGAGCCGGGGAAACTCCATGCGTTGATTGGGCCGAATGGAGCGGGAAAAAGCACCTTGCTGAAGGTACTGAGCGGCCTTGTTGCCCCCTTGGGGGGACAAGTGACCTTCCGGGGGCGGTCGTTGGCGGCGTGGAAAGAACGGGACTTGGCCCGGAACCGGGCATTTCTCGAACAAACAATCCCCGATGAAGTCCCCTTTCGGGTGGCCGAGATCATTGAGATGGGCCGTTACCCCTACGGAAAAGAGGAAAGCAAGGCCCTCCGACGCAATATCGCCCTTCGCCTGGCCGCCCAGACCCAAGTGGAACACCTCCTGCACCGCCAATGGCAAGGATTGTCCGGAGGAGAGCGCCAACGGGTCCAATTGGCCCGGGTCCTCACCCAACTCTGGACCCCTGAAGGCTATTCCAGCAAGGTCTTGTTCCTGGATGAGCCCCTGAACAACCTCGACATTGCCTTTCAGCATTTACTGCTGAACATCGTCCGGGAATTTATCCAATCGGGGGGCACCGTCATTTCGGTGCTCCACGACATCAACCTTACCGCCCGGTTCGCAGATTCCTGCTTGCTCCTGCAAAATGGCCGCAAAGTGGTGCAGGGACCTGTCAAGGAGGTCCTCGTTCCCGCCTGGCTGGAACCGGTCTTCGAAGTCCAATGCAACCAATTGGCCCGCCCCGACGGTTCGTTCTTCCTTGAATTCAGCCCTCTCCATTTACCCAGCCCAATCCCCCAATCCTGATGGACAACCACAAGATCAAAATTATACACCGCAACGACTTTGGTTGGTCAGCCCGGTGTTCCTGCTGCGACGAAATCCAAATGCTCCTCGGCAATATCTATCTGAAGTTTCCGGCCGGAGAGTTGAAGGGCTTTATTCAGTCCTTCCAGCACCTGGCCCACTGTTGCCAGGTAAGAGTAAACCGTCAGCACCCGCTGTATGCTGACCGCCCCTATATCATCCGAACTCCCATCTCCAATCTGCTGATGATGTTTTCGGAAGAAGAATACCAGGAAGCCCTGTCCCTCCTGGAGATGACTACCCACATGCTATCCGTTGACAATCTCTTTAATCCATGAAACACGTATCGATGAGCCCCACCGAAATCAAAGCGGCCTGGACCCATCTCCTCGCCGAACACCCCCATGCCCGCATCCGCAATGCTGCGGATCAATTGGGATTGCGGGAAGCCCAGCTTCTAGCCACCCAATGCGGTGAAACCGTCACCCGACTCCGGGCGGATTGGCGCGGTATATTGTCCCGCATCCACGAACTCGGCTACGTCATGGCCCTCACCCGAAATCCCCACGTCGTCCACGAACGAAAAGGGATTTACAACAATGCCAGCCTGGACAGCGCCCACGTCGGCTTGTTTGTCAATGAAGACATTGACCTCCGCATCTTCTGGAAGCCCTGGACCTACGCCTATGCCGTCACGGCCATAAGCCGCGGCAAGGAACGCAAGTCCATTCAATTCTTTGACGCCGCCGGGGACGCCATCCACAAGATCTACCTTACCCCCAAAAGCGATTGGGCGGCATACACTGCCTTGGTCGACAACTTCCGCCACGAGGACCAATCCTGGGAACAACCGGTTGGGGACCGTCCGGAACCCAAAGCGGAATTGGAAGATGCAGAAATCGATGTCACCGGATTCCAGCAGGAATGGATTGACCTGAAAGATACCCATGACTTCTTCGGGATGACCCAGAAGTACAAAGTTTCCCGCCCCCAAGCCCTTCGCCTCGCCCCCGAGGGAAATTATGCAGTTCCCATTGATCCGAAAGCCTTCCGACGCTGCATTGAAAAGGTTGCCGAGCGGGAGATTCCCATCATGGTGTTTGTTGGGAACCACGGCATGATCCAAATCCATACCGGACCGGTCAAAAAGCTCCTCGACCACCAGACCTGGTTCAATATCATGGACCCCATTTTCCACTTCCACCTCGATGAGGCGGCCATTGACAAAGTCTGGGCCGTGCGGAAGCCGACCGAAGATGGGACCGTTACCAGCCTGGAGGTCTTTAGTGCCGATGGAGAAATGATGGTGCAGGTATTTGGGAAACGCAAACCGGGGATTCCTGAGCTGGAAGGCTGGCGGGAAGTAGTGGCAGAACTGGAAAAAGAAGCGGCCAATGCGATTGCGCTTTGAGATAGGCATCCTTTTATTCGTCCTCGGGGTAGGCTGGTGCAGGCTGGCGGCCCAATCGACCGTCCTGACGGTCGTGGATGAAGCAACCGGCCAGTCCCTGGCCGGGGCTGAATTCCGTTGGCAATCCCGTGATGGGAAAGCCGGCGGGGCCATCTCCAATTCAATGGGCAAAGCCCATATCCGCATTGCCGACAGCGCCGACCTCGAGGTCCGGCTGATCGGCTATGCCCCCCTCACCCGGCGAATCGCGCCCGGTGGCCATCCCACCATTTTCCTTTCCCCCGACCCGCTCTCCCTCGAACCCGTCGTGGTCACCGCCCAGATGGAAGCCGGAACCATCTCGGAATCGGTCTACCCGGTCAAGGTCATCGACCGGCGACGCATCGAGGCCCAGGGCGCGGTCAACCTTCGGGATGTCCTCCGCCAGGAGTTGAATGTGCAACTGCAACAGGATCAAATCCTGGGAACCGGCCTGAGTCTGCAAGGACTGTCCGGACAACAGGTCAAGATCATGGTCGATGGGGTGCCCGTCGTGGGAAGGGAAAACGGGAACATTGACCTCAGTCAATTGAACCTGAACCAAGTGGAACGGATCGAGGTCATTGAAGGCCCGCTGTCGGTTCCCTTTGGAACCGATGCCCTCGGCGGTACCATCAACATCATTACCCGCAAAACCGCTACGGACCACTTCAATGCCACGGCCCGTAGCTACGTGGAGTCGGTTGGCCAGTTCAATGCTGACGGGGCCGTGGAAGCGGCCGGTTCCTGGGGAGCCATTGCCCTCTCCGGCGGCCGCAATTTCTTCGGCGGTTATTCCGAAAACGAATCGGGTCGCTTCCGGGATTGGAAACCCAAGGAACAGTACTTTGGAGGCCTGAACTACTCCCGCAACCTCCGCCAATGGCGGCTCAAGGTGGGCAGTGATTACTTCCAGGAATTGATTACCAACCGGGGAGCCCTCCGCGCCCCCTACTACGAGACGGCCTTTGACGATGAATACTTCACCCAACGGCTTGACCAACACCTTCACCTGAAGGGGCCGCTTAGCGGTCGTTGGTCCGGGGACATTGTCGCCGGGATCAACCATTACCTGCGCGAGAAGCGCTCTTACCTCAAAGACCTCACCACCCTGGAATCTCAGCTCCTGGCCGACGAAGAACAGGATACGAGCCGCTTTGGTCTGTACATGTCCCGGGGAAATTTCACCCGGACGTCTCCGGGTGCCTGGTCCCTCCAATTGGGCTACGATGCCCAGCACCAAACGGCATTTGGATCGCGGATCGACGACCGCTCCCAGGCCATGACCGACCTCGCGGCCTTCGGGATGCTCCGCTACCAGCCCCGCGATTGGCTCAAGCTCCAAACCGGGGTACGTGGCAGCTACAACAGCAATTATTCCGCCCCCCTCACTCCCTCCTTCAACCTCTGGGCCCGCAGCAACTCCAATTGGATTTTCCGCCTGGCCTATGCCCGGGGATTCCGGGCGCCGACCTTAAAAGAGCTCCACCTCTTTTTTGTCGACATCAACCACAATATCCAGGGCAATCCGAACCTTCGGGCGGAGTATTCCCACCACGGATCCGCCGCGGTGGAACGTACCTGGGTATCGGAGGCCAATTTACTCCGCGTCCAGGGCCGCACCTGGTACAATGACCTGAACGATCAGATCTCGTTGGCGCTTGCAAACGGCAGCACCAATTTATACACCTACCAAAATGTGCTGCGCTCCCGCTCCGGTGGGACCACCTTGACCGCCGATTGGAAACGGGAGGGCTGGGGAGTTCAACTTGGGGGATCGGTGATTGGCCAGTCACGGGAGTTCATCGAAGCCGGTGACGCTCCCTGGGTATTCTCCGGTGAGGGAACCGCCCGCCTGAACTACGAATGGGAATGGCCGGGGATTCAATGGGCCCTGTTTTACAAATACAGCGGCCGAACTCCCCAGGTCACCGTAGATTCCGAGGGCAATTTCTCCCAGTTTACCCTCGGCGATTTCCATACCCTGGACCTGAGCGCAAGTCGTTCCTTCCTGAAGAACCGCTTTCACTGCACCTTGGGGGGCAAGAACCTCCTAAACGTAACCAGCATCGCCAATCCGGGCCCCGGCGGAGTCCACAGTGGAAGTTCGACCACCCTCCCGATGAATTGGGGACGGACGGTATTTGTCAATCTCAAATGGAACCTCAAATGATTCGATTGCAGTATTTATTCATGGGGATGGCCTTCAGTTTGACGATGCTGACGGGCTGCCTGCCGGAGGATGAACCGGTCACTCCCTTTGATCGGGGGAGTGTGGAATTGGCGCAGGTGGAAATGGATCCGAGCTATCGCTACCAGGTCTTCTTCGATCTGTCGGCCGGTTCGGTGACGGGGGAAGTGGACAAATTGAATTGGGACCTTCGGGTTGATCGCAACGAGGGCTTTCCTGTCATTCGCCTGAATTCTTCCAAGCTGATGGTGGCTGCCCGGACCTCCACCACCGATCTGGCCAGCCTGACCGATCGCAATGGCCTGAGCTTCTCATTTGATCCCTCTACCGGTGCCACTCCAACCGCCATTTCGGGTTGGGAAGACGGCGGCGTGTCCTTTGTGGTCGACCGGGGCTTCAATACGCAGGGCCAGTTGTTGGGAGATGTGAAATTGCAATTGGAACAATTGAGCGAGGACCGCCTGGCGCTCAGCTGGGCCGACCTGAGCGCCACCGACGTGCAGAACCTGGTTTTGGAGCTGGAAAATGAACGGACCTATTATTCTTTTTCAAATGGCGGCCAGGTGGTGAGCATCGAACCGGACCTGGATTGGGACCTCATTTTCACCCAATACACCACCGGCCTTTTCGATGGCACCGATACCATCCCCTATCTGGTAACCGGCGTCCTGCTCCATCCCGAG
Organism: uncultured bacterium; assembly: GCA_963923035.1. Lineage (GTDB taxonomy): Bacteria > Bacteroidota > Bacteroidia > J057 > JADKCL01 > CAWUKT01. The sequence continues at coordinate 4,794 of CAWUKT010000044.1, read as the reverse complement.
GGCATCAGCGCGGCCCGGGACACCCTGTACGACTTCGCCGACATCACCCGGGAAGTGGCCGAGACCATGGTGCTGACGGAAATCTCCGATGTCATTGGATATGACTGGAAAGAATTTGACTTTGACCAGGGCCTGTTTACAATTGATGAAGGGGTCAACTATATCCTCCGCGACGCGGAGGGCTTTTACTTCAAGCTCCGCTTCCGGGACTTTTACAATGACCAAGGCGAAAAGGGCGCCCCACTGTTCGAGTACCAATTGCTCTGACTCCGTTTTCCCCTTCCCTTTTTTTCCCTGCCTTCCCCCCAACCTACCAGCCCCCACCCTCGGCGAGGATGGGGGCCGTACAAATTCAAGTTCGTGAAAACCTACTCCGCTTTCGCGGCAAATTTATCCATGAAGTCCTGCAATTTGCCGGTGCCGGCGGCGGGCTCATTGAGGATATAGTAGTCGGGATTGAAGGAGGAGCTGGCCGAAATGAAGGAGAAGTCGGAACCGCCCATCTGGGCGGAACCATGACAGCCCTGGCAGCCGCCGCCACTGATGAGATTGCCGTCATAGAGCTCGTTGATGGCTTGGCTGTGCGGAGCCGCAAAGCTGCCGTGGAAGTTCCCCAGTTGGGTATCGGACTCGATGACATAGTTGGCGAGGTAGAAGCAGAAGGCGTTCGAGTCGGCCACCACCGAGTCCTGACCGCTCGCCCCGGTCACGGTCATCGTCTGGGGCGTGCCCTGCACCCCCGTCAGCTGATAGTACTGCAACTTGGAAGCCGCATTCTGCGCGATGATGGCTGATTTGGCCGCTGCATTGGCCGAAACGGCCTCGGCGGGCGGCAAGGGCAAGCGGCTGTACCGCGGATAGTCCTTGACCAATTGTCCGGTCAGCTCGCCGCCGTCCGCGGCAAAGGTGCTGGTGATATAGCCCATCGACGAGGCTTCCACGTCGACCTGCTCGAAGGTCGCAATCACAAAATTGTTGTGGTTCTGCGTCTTGCGGATGATATGGATGCCGATCAGGGCAAATTCATCGTTGCCGTACTGGATTGGATCGCTCTCAGCGGCGTCCTGAACGAAATAAATCGCATTCCGGGTGATGTAGCGACTGGCATCTTCGCTGGGCGCCAGTCGGCGCCAGGCCGTCTTGATCTCAATCGCGCCCGCTTTGCCATCGGTATTGCAGGGCAGACAGAAGACCCCTTCGGGACAATCACAGGTCGAGGTCGCCCCTTCATAATAGGCCTTGTACTGGCCGATATTGTCTTTGGTAGTCGTCTGGGCCGCCGTCACCGCGGCTGCATCAGCGAAGGTATTCTTGACATAATTGTACTGGTCACTGTTGCACTTCGCCTGGTAGCGGACCAGGTAGGTATTGTCGACGCCAAATTCGTCGGTCTGGCCCCACAAGAAGCAGGAGCCGATCTCATTGGACTCGTCCAGGTTGTTCCACAGGTCGAAGCTGGCCCCGTCCAAGGCCTGGAACTGGTCCTGATCGCCGAAGTCGTAGTGGGGCGGGTTGTCGAAGTCTTCCAATGTCCCCGAGGCCGGGCGGTATTCGGAGCGGTGCGCGTAGGTCTCCCAGACCAGCAGGGAGGGATTCGGATCGTTGGGATCGCTGAATTCCCAGGACGTGTCCGGATTGTCGCGCTTGCCGTCGGTCTCAAAGGAGGACTTCCAGTTCAGGGCAATGAATTCGTTCCAGGCAAATTCCACCAGCTGATCTGGCGTCGCATTGACCGGGACATCATCGGGAAGTTGGGAGGAAAAATTGAAATTGAAGTTGGAATCCCCATCGGTATCGGCAACATCTTCGACCTCATCTACCGCGCCGCCCTCGTTGCCACCACCGTCTTTGGACTCACAGCTGAGAAAAAATACCATAAAGGCCAGAGCCATAAACAGGCTCCCATAACTATTCCTAGCCATAGTTGATAGTGTATTAAGTTGAAAAAAGAAAAATGGCTCCGTACCCTTTTGAAAATGGAGCCCACATCACTGATATAATATAGCATTTTTACCGAAAATATCCCCGAAGCGACTACATTTTCCCTTCAAATCCATTCATTTCCCTTCAATCTGCTCACTTTTCCCCACTCCATGGTCCCGGTCCGTTTCCCTGCATTTTCCTCCACCTACCGCCTCTATTTTCCTCCCACCCCCATTTTCTCTACCATCCAAACTCCCCCTTCAAGCTCCACCCACATCAAATAACTCCCCTCTGACAAGGCCGGCAGCTCCAGCAATACCTCCGCATTGGGCTCAGCGAGGGGATAGCTCCGGGTCAACTGAAGCCGCCCCGCCAGGTCCACCAATCGCAGCGAGCGGACCGCATGCCCGGGAACCCGCACGCGCACCCGTTCCCGGGCCGGCTGCGGGTAAATTTCCATGCGGGGGAAATCGGCCGGGGAAGTCTCCGCGGACAACAACACATTTTCCGCGCGGTACAAACCGCCACCATAGGTCCCCACCACCACATCATTGCCTGCGCCCACGATGACATTGTTTCCGTAGACATTCGTGTGGGGCAATTGCTGGGTGATCTCCATCCATGTAGCGCCGCCGTCATCCGATTGCCAGAGGCTGCCATTCAGGTCGTAGGTCGTGTCCTGCTCCGCCCCGTTCAGGCCCACCAACAGGCGTGGGCCGGACTTGAAAATACTTTTGACCTGAACCGGTTTCGCCCACGGACCGGAAATATTCGCCACCGTCCCCGCCTGAACCGCATACAGCTCCCCCGCATCCGTCCCCGCATAGAGCGCATTCCCAGCGCTGTACAATGCCAGCACGTCTTCCCCCGCCAGGCGCCAGGCCGCCCACGTCAGGCCATAATCGGTCGACAAATGGAGGCCATTGTTGGTGGCCGCATAGACCGAATCCTCATTTCCGGCATCGAAGGCGAGTCGATTCACGAGCAGGTTCGCCACAATGCCGAAGCTCTGGCCCCCATCCGCACTCCGTTTGATCCGCACCAACGACGAATCCAGCTCCACTTCCGAGATGAGGACCACCTGCGTATCCCGCCGGCTCACCGCGATGTCCCCCACCAACTTGTTGCCGCCGATCAATTGGGTAAAGGATTGGAAGCCGTCGTCGCTTTGGTAGAGGCCCTGCGAAAAGGTCCCGAGGAACATCCGCTCGAACTCAAAGGGATTGGCAACGAGGCAGAGTCCGTGGGCCTTGGGGCCGGTGCGGTCCCAGGTGAGGCCCTGGTCGGTGGTCGTGTAAATGCAACGGTTGTTGAATGCCCCGCCGAGATTGTAAGTTCCCAGCAGCGTCGTGGCCATGCGGTTGGGTTGGAGGGGATCGACCACGAGGTCATTGATTTCCGTCACAGCGGGCGAGGCAATGAGTTCGGTGAAGGTCGTACCGGCGTCGGGGGAGCGGACAATGGGGCTGTTGGAAAAGAGACCCAGGTATACCTCGGCGTCCCGGGCTCCCATCCCGATGATCAATTGGTTGTCGATGAGGCTATCCGAAATCGGGGTCCACAGGGAGTTCGCGGAGGAATAGGCTTGCAAACCGGTAAACGTGCTCCCATACAATTCCACGTCGGGGTGGGTCGCGCGGATGGCCAGGTCAAAATTGAACTCGCCGACCAGACCGGTATTGGTAAAGTTGATGCCCCAGTTGGTGCTGAGGTAAACGCCCGAAGGGGTGGCGACGGCGATGACGGAATCGCGGGTTTCGATTTCGTAGACCACGGCAGTGGGGAGGATGTCGGGGTGGAGAATCCAGGTGGCGCCGTTGTCGTTCGTATAGTAGAGGCCCGTGCTTTCGGTGCCCGCAAAAATGGTCCCGAATACGTTCTGGCCGATGGACAGGACGGTGGTGCCCTGGAGGCCTGCCGGGGTCCACGAATTCCCGCCGTCGTCGCTCCGGAAGACCCCGTTGCCGGGCCGGGGCGGCGTTGTATTGGCTCCTTCGCCGGTGCTGATGAACAAGGTATCCGAGGTCTTCAGCGCAATGCCCGACACCATCCGGTCGTATTGGGTGGAGAGTCCCGCAGTGATGCGGGACCAGGAAACGCCGCCGTCGGTGGTCTTCAGCAGTCCGTGCCGCCCGTAAACATCGCAGCCGTAGACCACATTGGGATTGGCCGGATCGATTTCGATGGCCCAGCCGGTCATATTGGGGAAGTCCGCGGTCGACAGGTTCCAGGTATTGCCCCCATCCGTACTCTTCCAGATCCCCCCTCCGTCGTCGCTGCCCACATAGACCGTCGCCGTGTCCACCGGATGAAAGGCAAATTCCTTGAAATACCCTCCTCCCGGCCCCATGGACACCCAGTTTTGGGCCATTGTGGTCTGGAAAGCGGTCAGGAATCCAAGGAGGAGCAGGCGAAAGAGGGCGTGGGGGTTCATGGAAATAAAGGTAGGGAAAAGAGAAATGGGCGCGTCGGGAAATGGGTGACGGGCAATGGAGGGGCGGCTGGACGGGACCGCTCACCCCGCTCGCTTTGGTGGAAGTTGCTTCCACCAAAATGCCCATTGGGCGGCCTGGCGGCCCTGTTTTCTCTTCGTGGAACTAAGTGCCACGAAAGCGGATCGGGGTGAATTCGCCCTGGACCTTAGTTCGCCCACCTCCAAGCCCAATTCATTGTCCCAAGCCCCTAACTCGCCTACCGTGGACCATTTTGATTTCCCCTTCTCCCCCAATTCCATTTCCCATTGCCCCTTTCCAATTCGGCTTTGACCTCAATGCCCCCACCTCAAAGGCGAATTCACCCACCTCCAAGCATAATTCTATTCGCCTCCAACCATAATTGTATTTACCATCGAGGGGGGGGGGGGGGGGGGGG
>CAWUKT010000043.1:0-58966 GCA_963923035.1 uncultured bacterium | reverse complement strand
CTGACCGGGGGTAAATCGAAAGAGGCCGCCTCGTGGTTATGAGACGGCCTCTTTATTTTTGGGCGGTGCGCAACGCAAATGCTTCCCAGACCACCTGGTCTGTCAATCGATCTTCACCAAGCGCAAGGTTTCGGTTCCAACTTTCAGGAAATAAATCCCAATCTCCTGGTGTTCCCACAAGCGATGCGGAAGAATAAATCTGCGATAGGGATCGGCGACTTGCTTGAGATCCTCAGCCGGCGGAGCACCGGCTGAGATCGAGGTCAGAGAGCCCGGGCCGCAGGCATCGCCCTCTCCTCCCTCCTCGTATTGGAATCCATTCCAGTTCTCTCCAACGCCAGCCGCCCCCTCCTACTGACGAGGAAAGGGCGGTCGACTTTTTATCACTACTCAATACGGCGGCCAAGGGGCCCGCTAATTTTTTAGCGCTGCTTTAGGAGGCGCATCACTTTCTGGCCGGAGTCGTTCCGGACGCGGAGGAAATAGACCCCGGCGTCCATGTCGGTCAGGTCCATCTGCAATTCGGAGCCATTCACCCGGGTCCACTGGCGCACCATGACGCCGGTGGCGCTGTACACGTCGATGTCCACGGGCTCCTTCGCCCCGTCCAACTGCAAGACCGCCCGGTCTACGGCCGGATTGGGATAAAGGCTGAAGCCTTCGCCAAGGTCATTTTCGTCGATCCCGGTCAGGGCAAAACTCAGGCAGGCGGAGGTGTCAGAGCACATCCCATCGGTGACGATGACGGCGTAGGAACCATCCGCAGAGGGGGCAAAGCTCTGGCTGGTCGCGCCTGAGATGGGGGCATTGCCATTGTTGCAGTCGATCCACTGGTAGGTGGCGTTGGGGGTGTTGGCGGAGAGGACGGCGCCGGTATTGCTGGCGGAGGCGTCGACTTCCCCGACGGTGAGGTTCAGGGTGATGACGGAGTCGCAGCCGTCGGCGTTGGGGATGATGTCCTGGTAGGTGCCGGAGGCCGTGAAGGTCGCCCCGCTGGGGGCGGTATAGGTGCCGCAGCTGGAGACGTTGAGGGTGGAGCTGGTGGCGGTGCAATTGGTCATGAGGGTGCCGAAGCTGCCGTTGCCCCAGTGGAGGTCTCCGAATTGGACGCAGACAAAGACGACGTGGTCAAATTCGGAGAGGCTGTTCAGGCCGGGGAGGTTTTTCGAGTAGGCTCCCGAGAAATGACTGATTCCGCCCTGGTTGCCGACGTCCTCTACGAACAGGGCTCCGCTGGTGTTGACGGGGGTGGAGAAGTTGCTGTTGTTGGTGAGGAAAATCTGGACGTCGGGGCCGTTGTTGGTGGAGTAGCCGCTGCTGAGGCGGAACCGGAGGGTGCCGTTGTCGAGTTCTTCGATGACGGCAGTGCCGTTGAGGAAATAAGAATTGCTGCCCTGGAGGGGGGCTTCCCGGTAAGCGACCACGTTTTGGTTGAATGCGGGAAGTGCAAGCAGGAGCATCGCCCCCAAAAGAATGTATCGGATCATGCCTGGTGGTAGATTGAGTGGAAAATGTTGATGTTGAGTTGGAGGTAAAATTAGGCCAGTGGGGAGGTCGGAATTGTCTAAAAATGGACCCTTCTGGAGAGAGTTTAGTCAAATTCGAGACAAGTTCCGCATCTGGCGTTTTGATTTTGATTCGTTTTCATCCCATTCCTTCTCCTCTTTTTTCTTTCCCGACTTCAATTTTTTTTCCAATGGCTCGGTTTTTGCTCCGAATCCTCGCAAAACACCCCCACATGAAAAAAATCTTCTACTTTATCATCGGAGTCAGCCTGATCGCGGGTGTGGCCATCACCCTGTTTGTTTCCGAGTACTTTTACGGGGACGTTTCATACCTCCTTGGCTACGGCGCTCCCCAGCAGGCCCCCACCTCAACTCCCACGTCCGTTCCTGCCTCCCAACCGGCCTCCGCTCCTTATGCTTTGTCCATCCAGGAATTCGTGGACCAGTCGCATCCCCTCAAGGAAGCATCCGCCCAATTCGGGCTGCGGTTTACCATCTCCGGCCCCGTCTACGACGTCAACAATACCCACATTTTTCTGGACCACCCCGACAACGGCCAGGACAATAGCCGGACGCTGATTCCCTCCCACCAATTCCGACTCAAATTCTTCTTCGAAGGCAATCCCAAATTGTCCTCGCGGTACCAGGAAGGTGATTGGGTCACACTGGAAGCGACGCTGAAGGACCTTCAGCAGGACCGCCAATACTTCAGCTTCATATTTTCCGATCCCCAAATCGTTTCGGCTCCCTGAGCTGGCCCATCATCAGGTCGGCAGTAGGTACTGCCCCAAAATCACCCGAATCTTCTCGGTGAGGGGCATGGACGTGCGTTCGGTTTGGTTGATGAGGACCATCGTCGTGGCTCCGGTGGCGACGCATTGTTCGCCGACAAAAATGCCCTGGCCCAGGGAGAAAGAGCTGTTCCCCAGGCGGGTCACGGCCGTCCCAATCCGGACTTCGCCGGGCCAATGGAGTTCGGCAATGAAGTTCAGGGCCAGGTTGACGATGACAAATTCACCGTTGGTGGGGGCCAGCGGCTGATTGGGGTCGTAGAGGATGGCGACCCGTCCTGATTCCAGAAACACGGAAAACACGGCGTTGTTGACGTGGCCCTGGCGGTCGGTATCGGCATAGCGCAGGACATCGGTCGTCCACAATTTAAATTGGTTCGGGTCTTGGAGCGGGGCTTGGATTTTACTCATGGTCGCGCATTGGGGGCTGGGTGGAATAGAGCCATAAAAAGAAATCTCGGGCAATACTTCCAAATTGAAGGCCGGAAAATCCAATGTTTACGCCAAAAAGGGGGCTCCAACCCGGGCGCCCCAATGGCCATTGGGGGTAAGACTTGACCCAAATGCGGTTTTGTTCGATTCTTTGGCTAAATTCATTCCAGTTATTGTTTGATCTGAAAAAATATAGCTATCCAATTTTCTGTTTTTCAGGCTCAATTTAAAGTTATCACTCTTTATCATTTTTAAAACTCACGCAACTATGAAAATGAAAGCTAATTCACTTTCGTTCAATCGTTTATTGAGCGGATGTGCCACATTTGCATTGGCCTTCGTGTTGATGTCCACGACTGCCCCCACCCCGGGCGGTTTCACCCTCAAAAATGTCAAAGCGGTCACCTCCGGTGAAGAGTACAGCATGCCGGTCTGGTCGCCCGACGGCACCCGGCTCCTCGTTTCTTCCGCCCACGGGATGAAGCTCCACGTGGTCGAACTCGGTACCCGGACCGTCACCCAGCTGAGTGACGTCGAAGGCTCCGGTTTCAACGCCAGCTGGTCCCCGGACGGGAAAAATGTGTACTACCGCCACAAAAGCGACCGGCTCCAGGTCCACCCGGAAATCAAGCGCATCCGCATGAGCGACCGCCAGGTCCAAAACTCCTCCCTTAATCCCAATGGATTGCTCAGTGCCAGCAAGGCCCAATCCGACAAGGACGTGGTGGTCTCGATCAATATCGAGACGCTGGGCATCGAGGCGGCCCTGAAGGACGGCTCCAAGTCCTGGGCCGTCACGACCGATGGCGGTCAGTATTACCGGCCCCTCCTCTCGCCCGACCAACAAACGGTGGTCGTTCACGAAGGCAGCGAAATGTACCTGTTTGCGACCGATGGCAGCGGTCTCATCCGGCACCTCGGAACCGGGTTGGCAGGCAGCTGGTCCCCGGATGGCAAGCACCTCATGACCTTCCTGGACGAATCCCAGGACGGCCATACCATCAGTGGATCGGAATTGTACATGGTGAATGTAGAAGACGGGCAGCTCTCCGACCTGACCCAAACGCCCGATGTCTACGAGCTCTGGCCGGCGTGGTCAGCCGATGGCACCAAAATCGCCTTTGAGGACGCCCGCACGGGAGTCATCTATGTCGCTGACATCGTCGAAAATTGATCGTTTACCCGCTTATTTATTCCAGAAATTACCATGAAAAATATATTTACCACCGGAAGGCTGCTCGCAACATTGGCCATTGGCGCCTTGTTGATCGGATGCTCGTTGACCACTCAGGCCCAGGTCGTTGTGATTGATCCCGGCCACGGCTACAACTGTTCGGGCTCGAATGTGGACGGCCGGACGACCACGGAGATTTACACGGCGCTGGCCACCGGCCAGAAACTCCGCGACCTGATCACAGCCAACAATTGCGGCTGGACGGTCCACCTCACAAGGAATACCAACGGCCCCTGCGGCTGGACCTCGGTGACCCAACGCGCCACCCAGTCCAACAGTTGGAACGCCACCCGCTTCGTCAGCATCCACTGCAATGCAGGCGGCGGGACCGGTACCGAGACCTTTTACTGCAACCAAAGCGCCTCACCCACGGCCCAGGACCAGGCTTTCGCCCAGGAAATCCAGGACAATATGGTTGTGGAAGGACAATGGACGAACCGGAGAAATGTAGAGGACGCCAGTTACCTGGGTTACCACCTTGGCGTCTTGCGGACCAACAATGCCCCGGCTTGTCTGAATGAAATTGGGTTTGTAGACCGCTCCAGCGATGCGGCCAAGTTGAACAGCGACAGCTGGCGCGACAAATTCGCCCTGGCTTATTACAAAGCTCTCGAAGCCGAGCTGGGAACCTGTGCCGGCCCGGGCGGAAACGGCAACCTGGCCCCCGACGGATCGATTTATTCCTATACCACCCAACTCAGCAGCGCCTATTCGGCCGCCAAGGCCATTGACGAGACCGTCGGGACCCGGTGGAATTCGAATGGTGCGTCGGCAACGAACTATATCATCGTCCAGTTGGACGGGACTTACAACATCGACGAGTTCAAGGTGAAGCATGCGTCGACGGCCGGCCTGTCCGTGAACCTGAACACCGAGCGGTACTACGTCTTGTACTGGACCGGCAGCAGTTGGGCGAATGCGGTCACGAATTACTACAATGGCAGCAAGACCCCGATCACGTCTCACAATGTGAATGTGACGGCCCGGTACGTCTGCCTGTACATCACCGATCCCACGTTCACGTCGGACCTGTACTCCCGGATTCCTGAGTTTGAGGTATATGGAACCAGCACGTCCCGGGTGAATGGTGCCCCGACCAGTCCTCCCCCATTCCCCGCGTTCGGGGATGTCGCGCTCGCAAATGCCTCCATTCTGGCCACGCCCAACCTCGTGACCGATGGCCAGACCACCTTCGAGATCACGGTACCCGAAACGACCGAGGCCAGCATTGAAGTCATCAACCTCTCCGGCCAGGTCGTCAAGACGCTGCCGGGGCGCATTTTTGAATCGGGTGTCAACCGGATTCAGAGCGATGTCTCCGATTTGGCGGCGGGGATGTACCTCTACCGAATGGTCAATTACCAAGGCTTTTCACCGAGTCAGCGGCTGATCATTCAATAAACACTTCTGAGAATTGAGTCTGGAGCCCATGTCTGGTTGTGAACGCAACCGGCCATGGGTTTTCTCTTGGAAAGGAGGAGGAAATGAAAAAGGAATTGCTAAAATCCATTCCTCAAGACCCGCCGAATCTCACTCGAACCCGCATAATTGATACGCACCCAATACACGCCCTCCTGCCACTCGGCGGTGGTAAAGGAGACCTTCGAGCGCTCGGCGGTGTGGTTGTGGGTCAATAGCCAATCGAAATTGAAGAACTGAATCTCGGCGCCGACGGGCAGGTTTTCAATGTGCAGTTCATCGATGAAGGGCTCGGGATAAATGGTGATCTGGGGTCCGTCGTGCCACCGGGGGTGGGATTTGGTTTTGGGATTGGCGTGGGTAAAGTCGTAGAGAAATTCCCAGATGACCTGGCTGGGATGGATGTCTTCCTGGTCCACGGGTTCGGCCCGGTCCACGAGCGCGGGTTCCGGTGCCACCGGAATGGGCCATGTGGGGCCGGCTTCTGCGCCGCCCATCGCTACCTGGGCCTCGTTGTAGCAGTGGTAGCAATCTTCCCGGAAGCGCAGGACGCTGTCCAGGCTGAAGACCGGCAGTTCGCCGGCAAAGATATAGGCATTGACGACATCCAGGTCGCCATGCAGGTGCACGACCGGCATGGGCCGGGAACCGGTGCAGTACGACTCCATGTCGACGGCCATATTGCCCGTGATCGCTCCGATGCCCGCAATGCGGTCGTCCAACTCGCAGGCCAGGCGAAAGCTCATGAAGGCGCCCTGGCCAAAGCCGGTGGCATAGATTCGGCTCGGGTCCACCCGGAAATCCTTCTGAATTGAATCGATGAGCATTTCCATGAAGCCCACATCGTCCACCCAAATGTACTGGGCGCCGACGAAGCCGGAGCTCCATTTGCCTTCGGAGGCATCGGGATAGACCACCAGGAAGCCCGCGGTGTCGGCCACCAGGTTCATTTCACTGAACACTTCCTGGAGAATTCCCTCGGAATCGTCGCCGTTGAGGTTGAACATGAGGGGGACTGGCTCCAGGCCCGTGTACCCGGCCGGCACATACAGCCGGTAGGTGCGGTCCATGTCGCCCATCCGGATGGTTCCGGAGGGGTTTGTTGGGCATTTGTTTGAGTGGCCAGGACCACGCTCAACAGCAGTCCCAATAGAAGGTGAATGCGTGTCATGCGTCTTTATTACTCTATAAACCTGCCTGCCTCCAAATTGTTGAACCCATCCTTGCCCTCCCATGATCCCGGTCAGCGCGGCGGGTAGTTGCTGTCAGGTGTGATTGAGTTCCAATGCCTTCTTCCTCTTTCCCCCATCCCCAGCAGGTCCGACATCATCCGAGTGAATTCCGGCCTCGAATCCACCCGATGAAATCTAAGCACTCTCCTCAGACCGATCGGTTCTCTCTTCCAATTGGGCCAGGAAATAGCGCACCACGCCGTTCCGGTTGTCCTTGATTTTTTGGATGAACTCCCCGGTCACGTTCAGCTCATTGTTGTATTTGAATGACCACGCCATCATTTCCAACAGAATCGGAATTAAATCCTTCCCTTTTTCAGTCAGGAAATATTCCTTTTGCGTCTTCTTTTTTGCGTACACCGCCGACCGAATGATGCCATTGGCTTCCAATTTCTTCAGCCGATCCGAGAGGATATTGGTCGCAATTCCTTCTTTCGAGCCCAGAAAATCCTTGTAGAACCTCTTTTGCTCCAGTGCCAGGTCCCTGATAACCAACAGGGTCCATTTGTCTCCAAAGAAATCCAGCGCAAAACTAACCGGGCAGTCTGATCTCATTGTTTCTTTTTTGTGGTTTTAAAAAAAACGCATTCCAACACTTTCGATATACAAGTATTTGGAGAATAAAACCAATCCATCATCAAACTGTGCAGAATGGCTGGGGAGAGATCAGGAGCAGGTTTTTTGAGAAGGGAGAAGGAAAAAACCAATCAGGCCCAGGTTCCGGCCAAAGCCTTCCGCTCAATGTCCCGAGCGAACAATGGCGTTTCTTCGTTGATGTGCAGTTGGAAGGGAGTCTCCGCGGGGTCCATGTCCTTGGTCAATTCGTGCGTAGCCTGCACAAACAGCTCGTTTTCCGTTTCCGACGTCACAATGCAGGTCAAGCGGCAGCTGTTCGCATCGATGGGCTCCAACTTGAGTTCCCAGGTGATTTGCAATTGCACATATCGCTCGTCGTCCAACCAAAGCAAGGTATTGGGCGACACCGTCAGGACCCGGTCCTTCTCGGAAATGGTCTCGATATAGTGCTGGATCATGAAAAAGCCCGCGACGAATTCCACGTTGACCGAGACCCGCTTGCCGGAGGGAAGGCTTCCCTGGGCCGCACTCTGGTGGCCATCGGCGCATTGGGCGTAATCGTCTGAGGTCAGGCTGAACAGCCAATCGGATATGTCAATGGTGTTCACGCTGGCGTTGATGGTGGCTTGGGCGGTTGCCTCTCCTAATTTGACCATGTTGTTTTTTGTTTGGATTGAGGTTGAATAAATGTGAAAGGGTGGGCCTAGAAATAGGTATTCCGGTTTCTGAAGCGGCCTCCGATCATCCAGAAAAAGAATCTCAGCGCGCCGTGAATGGGTTGGACGGCATCCCAATGCTCCGTCAATTCGCCATTTTCCACCTTCCAGATGTCCATGATGTTCAGGCCTTTTTGGGGATTTCCCCGGTGTTTTTTGTTGGTGGTGGCGTGGGAATGGACCGTGACATATGGCCCATCGACGTACAAATGCTTCACCTCGTAGGTATAGTCGGGATTGCGCTTGGCAAATCTCGAGACAACTTCCAATACCCCGGTCAATCCATCGACCATGCTTTGGTTGTGCTGCTTGTAGCGGTGATGGCCGTAAGTCTTGCGGATATAATCGAAGTCGTGATTGTTCATGATGTTCTGGACAAAATCCACGACCACCTTGGCATTTTCGGTTTCCTGGTCTGTCCAGCTGTCCTTTTTCAATGCATTCAGATCAATTTGTATCGTTCCCATGAGTTTTATTGAGGTTAAATGGAGGGAAATACTCACTTGCATTTCACAAGCGATACAAAGGCATACAAACTCACTTGCATTTCGCAAGTGTATAGGGAGATGTTTTTTCTGATGGCGAAATGAAGTTGGAATCGGACCTTTTCCTATGGAATCATGGTTTATATTGTAGTCCTGATTTTCTTCCCCACGGTTGGAATTCAGCGTCCTCTCTCTTCCGATAAAACCGAACAATGGCGAACAACAGAAAATTAGGCTCCGAGCTTCAAGGCATTGCCCGGTTGATCCAGGATGCCACAATTGGGATTGCTGACATTGCGGAGAACTTGCACCGCCAAATTCTCCATCCTCCCCTTTTGCCCACCACTCCGATTCAAACGCTGCTTCAGAATCTGGCCGGCGTGACCTATCAAGGAGTGCGGGTCGGGGCGAAACTGATTGGAGGAGGTCTGGACGGGATTTTGGAAAAATTGACTCCGGTATTGGGCGAAATCAAATCCTCCGAGGACCGGGAGGCCATCCGGGCGGCGCTGAATGGCGTGTTGGGAGATTATCTGGAGGAAAAAAACAATCCCCTGGCCACCCAAATGCACTTTCGAACCGCGGGACGCGCGGTCGAGCCGGACTCCGTCGCCCTTCGGGAAGCCCTCCCGGCTGTCAATGGCAAGATTCTCCTTCTGGTCCACGGCTCCTGCATGAGCGACCTCCAATGGACCCGCAATGCGCACAACCACGGCCTTGCCCTTGCCACTGATTTCGGGTATACCCCCATTTTTCTCCACTACAATTCCGGCCGCCACATCTCGGCCAATGGCCGGGACTTGAGCGCCTTGCTGGAAGATTTGATCTCCCAGTGGCCGGTTCCCGTCGAGGAATTGGTCCTCCTCTCCCACAGCATGGGCGGATTGGTCAGCCGGAGTGCCGTCCACTACGGCTCCGACCATGCCTGGCCGCAACACCTGCGAAAAATGGTGTTTCTGGGCACGCCCCACCACGGCGCGCAATTGGAGCGGATCGGGAGCTATTTGGATGCCGTTCTGGCATCCGTTCCCTACGCAAGGCCCTTCGCCCGGCTCGGAAAAATCCGGAGCCACGGCGTCACCGACCTGCGGTACGGCAATGTCGTCGACGAAGATTGGCAGGGCCGGGACCGGTTCAAGGTGGCGGGCGACCCGCGCACCTACGTCCCCTTGCCCGACGGCGTCGGGTGTTACAGCATTGCGGCCGTGACCGGCACTGGCAGTGGCACCCTCTCCACGGCGGTCGGCGACCGCCTGGTCGATGTCAAAAGCGCCCTGGGACAGCACCGCGATCCTTACAAAGATTTGCAATTTCCGCCGGAGCATACCTGGATTGCCCAGGACCACAGCCACCTGGATTTGCTGGACAGCGCCGATGTCTATGGGAAGTTGAAGCTGTGGTTGGGGTGAAGACGTGATTTTGCCCCAATCAGGAGGCCTGGGAACAGAATGATCACCTCATTTGTGGACACACGTAAACCAGTTGGATCAGTATTTTCTCATTTCTTTTCCCCTCCCCCATTTCCCCACCTCGCAACCAAAATCAATTCCGAATTGTAATTCTGAACGAATCCCAAGCAGAATTGAAAGATTTCTGAAATATCACCCAGGATTTTCAACCACCAAAGCCCTGACCCTTGAGTGAAAATTGCCGAGAAGAGAGAGCGGCCGGAAAACGACCACAGTAAAGTCCACCGACGTAATTTCAGGTTCAATCCTGAGCTAGTAGAGGGAAATGAGGCGACAAAAGAGCGCAAAATTCTGTATCTTTCTGTTCAACGAAAGCGAGGCCAGCCTCCGGCTGGGAGTTCCTATGGTAACCACAAAGCGTATTTCTAAAGGCCGCACCTTCCTGATCTGGTCCATCATTGTCCTGATCGTTCCCTTCGGGTTCACCCTTGAAAACCCGGTGAAGGAAATCGACGCCTTTTTGGGGCGGCGCTCTTGATTTTACATTGATCTTATCCCTGGATGGTGTCTCCCGCCATTGAGAAGGCTATTTCTCCATTTCCCCCCAAGTCACAATTCCCTTTTTAAGGCAGTTCTGTCGGTTTGTCCACCAACTCCAATTGGGCGTGGTAATCCTTGAGTCGGGCGTGGGCATTGGAATCGACCATGACGATGACCACAAACATGGCCAGCGCCGTCGCGCTGATCGCCCGCCAAATGGGCGTATTTACAAACAACAGCAACAAAGCTGCCGCCACGATCAGGAGCGGGATGACCTTGAACACGATCAGCTGGTATTCCTGGATGGACTGCTCGGTGCGGTCCAATTCGGAGGCCACAAACGCAGGGGCATCCTGCTGGTAAGTCTCGGGGAAGCTCGTAATCCTCGATTTATTGAGAAAAAACAGTCCCAGGCCCACAGTAAGGAGGAATATCCCGGCCACCAGGGTCGGAAAAATGAAGGCCTTGGCGATTTCGGTTTTTCCCAATTGCCAAAATCCCAGAGTGGCCAGGACGAAGGTGGTCCCGAAGACAATGAAAAACACAGAGGAAAACACTTCGGCTTTCGCCCATTCAGTGGCTGCTTTGATCAAATCCATGGTGGTAATGCTGGGTTCAAAGTTGATTGCTTTTCAACGCGCTGGGGCTGTACCCAAACGCTTTCTTGAAGGCAAAGGAAAAATGGGAAAGGTTCTCAAAACCTACAGAATGGTAGACGTCGGAGATTTTTTGCTTTTCATCTGCGAGCTTGTAATGGGCCAGGTTCAGCCGTTTCTGCGTGAGCCATTTGCCCGGCGTGTTTTTGAAAATCTTCTTGAAATCGGATTTGAAGGTCGTCAGGCTTCTCCCGGTCAGAAACGCAAACCGCTCCAAAGGAAGATTGTACATGAAGTGCTCCTCCATGTATTTCTCCAGGTCGATTTTCCCGATCTCGCTGAAGGTGCCCAAAACGGAACTCGCCCGCTTGTCCACCGCGTCGATGATCGTCAATGCTTCCCGGATTTTGATCTCCACCAATGGACCCGGAAGGTCGTCCTGCATGTCAAAATAAGGCAGTAGGGACCCAAAAAAGCTGTCCAACAGAGGATGCGGCTGAACGGGCCTCCGCTTCGAAAAGTTATCGGTCCAGGTCTCCAACAAAGGACGATTGAGGTAAAAGGCACGCAGTTGTTCTTCCGGCAGGGCAATGGAAAGGCATTTGAAGGGCTCTCCGTCCAAGGGGGTCTTCACGCTCCGCGACAACTGGTTCTTGGGTACCAACACGGTATCACCGGCCACAAAGGTCAGCGTGCTTTTTCCAAACGACATGGTCAGTTCACCCGCAAAAATGTAGGCCAGAATGTGCTGGGGCGAGACATTTTCCCAGGTAAACACCTTGTCCATCGTGCAGGTCATGAATACCCTGCCTTTATCTTTCGGTTCCGGAACTTCCATTTGACACCCAATTTATCTATAACTGAAATTTTCGCCCAGTTTGCTCCTCGGAAACGGCCCACAATTTCCCCGCAATCTCTCTATCCTTCACAAAAGGCTCCATGTCGCACTCGCCCACCGGCCCCACCCAGTTCATCCGCCCCGTCGGACCGTGGTAGGCCCGCTGGTTCAAATCGCTTTCGGTCGCACACGTCGCCTCGGGATAGGCCCCCTTTTCCGCGGACTGGTACATCGGGGAAATCGCCATCATCCCAAACATGATCCGCGAAAACAGACTGGCATTTTCATTGATGAGGGATGTTTTCGACGCACCGGGATGGCAGACATAGACCTCCACGTTCTTGTTCGCCTCTCTGACCCGGTGTTGCAATTCATAGCCAATCATCATCTGGGCCAATTTGCTGTGGCAGCAGGTCCGGTTGGGATGGTAGTTCTGGTCGAAGTTCATGTCGTCGAATTGAATCGTCTTCAATCCCATTTTATAGCCTTCGCTGCCCACCACGACGATTCTTTTTCCGCTTTGTTCCACCCGGTCAAAGAGGAGATTGATCAATAAAAAATGGCCGTAGTGATTGATGCCCAATTGACTTTCGAATCCATCCACGGTCATCTTTTGCTTGGCCACCTGGGCGACCGCAGCGTTGCAGATCAGGGCCTCGATGTGCGGAACCTTAGCCAATACTTCATCCGCAGCCCGGCGCACGGATGCCAATTCCGCCAAATCCATTTTGACAAAGGATACTTTGGCCTTGGCCCCGAATTCTGCTTGGAGATCCTCGATGGCTTTGCGGGACTTTTGCTCATTTCGGTTGAGCATGCAGACCTCCGCCCCTTTTCCCAACAAGATTCGGATCGCCTGGAATCCTGCCCCCGTATTGGCTCCTGTGATCACATAGGTTTTCCCGGCCAAACTTCCCAATCGTTCGGGCGTCCACCCTTTTTTTCCGAATTTATTCTTGCTCATGGCTGTCTTTTTTCGAGTTTGTCGGTTGCCCCTGGATCGGATCAACCGTCATTGAATCTGATGTAAAGGTCAGGAAAAGACAGGAGAGAAATTTTGTTCAAAAGTCGTTTTTTATTTGCTGTAAAGTCGGACTAAGCTAACACTTCAATACCAATGCAGATGGCGGGTAAAGTTCGAAATCGCGCATCGCAAATCGACTCAATCCCCCGGATTGGCCTTGATGATCCGTTGGGTTTGGCTGCCGACTTTGAGCAAGTAGATTCCGGCCGGCAGGCCCGAGAGGTCAATCCGAATGTGGGGGTCCAGGCTGGGATTGGCTTGGGTGTGCAGGCGTTCTCCCAACAAAGAGTAGATCTCAATGCGGTCCACCCGGTGATTTTCAGAGCATTCCAGGTGCATAGTATCGGGGGAGGGATTGGGATAAACGGAAAAATAGGGATTGAGGTCGCCAGCCTGGAAAACCAGGCTTTGGGTTTTCGAATAGGAGGTCTTGCCGTTGAAATCGACTTCGAGAATGCGGTAGTAATTGGTGCCCAACGCAGGGTGTTGGTGGATGAAAATGTACGGGTCCCTTTGCGCATCCTGACTGCCAATCGCGGTGAATTCCCGACCGTTGATTCCCCATTCCACCACGTAGGATTTCGCTTCTGAGCCATTGAACCCACTCCAATCCAGTCGCGCATGCCCGCCTTGCTTGACGGCTGTGAAGTGTTCCCAGGCAGTCGACAAGATGAGGTTGTCGCAACTTCCCACCGGAGGAATGGAATCGAGGTCATAGACGATCTGGGGCATAAATCCACCGCCGCCCTCCTTCGATACGAAGGCATACAGGTTGTTCATGGAGGACTCCGACAAGCGGAAACTCAGGATGCCGTCCCCCGCCAATTCCGCTTTGGCGATGCCCGTCACGTCGTATTCCAGCCACTGGCCGGAGACCAGTGGTACCGCTTTGGTCTCCAGTAAGGTGGTGGCCGCCGGCTGGTTGCTCCAGGTAATCGTGGATTCCGACCAGGTATCATCGCTGACGAAATGGAGGCTGTTTTGCGCCGCATTGGGAGGCGTATTGGTCACATTGAGGCGCAGGGTGACGTTGTAAATCGGGCCGGTGATCCCGCTCAGGTCGAATTTCAGGAACGCGATCCGGTCATTGTTGTGGTTGACGCCATTGTTTTCTTTGACCTGCACCTGCGTAGACGTCCCATAATTCGTATTGACATTGCTTCCGGCCCGGACATGCGCATCTTCTGCGACGAGCAGGGTCTGGGTGGATGAAGGAGCCAACGAATCTGCTTCCCCGGCCCAGGCTGCCAGGATATGGAAAATGGTTCCCGTCAGTTGCTCCGGGATCGCGATGTTGTTCACCGCGGCCGGTCCCAGGCGGTCCTCCAATTGCTGGAGGTATAGACTGCGGGGCACCACGGTGGAGTTCCAGCTTTCCCAGTAGCCGGCCCCATTCTGGTTCTGGCCCGTACAGCCAATTCCCCAGTTCATGCCACCGCGGGGGCTCTCGACCTTGATGTCGGACGCCTCCGACAACAGGTTCCAGAACAGAGTGGTATTCCCCGCCCAGCCGTGCCCACTTCCGGAGCTGCCCCGGTTTTGCACGCGCATCTGACCGCCAAAGGCGTTGTCGAACAGGAGACCGGTGGCCCACCGGTGGTGGGGGCCGATGTCGGAATAGGCATTCGTACAATAGTTGTCGAGGAAGACGTTGGGGCCCGTCACGCGGGAGCCCGTCACCAGGTCGTGCCGGCCGCCGCGGGTATAGTTGCGCTGGAAGAGGTTGCCCAGACCATCGGAGATGTTGAATGAGTACCGGCGGCCGCCGGTGATTTCGGAGATGGGATCGAGCGTCGCGCACTCCTGCACCGTATTGAAATTGGATTCGTTGGAGATCGAAACGGTACCGTAACCCATGTGCTGCCCGGTGACATTTTTTACCCAGCAATTCACCGCCCTTTTTACCCGCACCCCAATCCAGGCGTGGTCTTCATCCTCGACATCCGTGGTATCGTAGTCCGAAATGATCCGCAAATGCTCGATTCCGCTGTGTTCGATTCTCCCCGTGACATTGATCTTGTAAATTTCCCCGCCTCCGTACTGCGTCTCCATGACATCCACAATCGGCAGGTCCACCGTAATGGTATTGCCGGTGATGCCCCTGATGATCCGCTCGTGGCTGATCGTATAGCTGTTGGGCGTCCAGCCCGAACAATTGGGGTCGCCGCCACACAGAGTCGCCGCATCCATTCCCAGGTCGTTGATCCAAAAAGTATTGGGCGTCCGGACCACCACAATCGAGTCTCCCACGGCATATCCACTGGCATCCGCGACGTCAAATTCGAAGGTGCCCACGGGGACGTAGGCCGAGGTAATGGGCTGTTGGGTCGCATTCAGCCGCGGCAAACCACTGCCATTTCCCTGGAGCGTGATGACATCGTGTTTCGTCAACAGTTTGGCATTCAGCACCGTTCCGTCCAATCCCTGGCCTTCTCCCCGCAACACGACCCCACTTGCCTCGATGAAAAGTTGGTCAATGTTGTAGCATCCAGCCACCAACAAAACCGCCCCGCGGAACCCATTGGAATCGAGGGGCAGGGCTTCCACCATGTCGATCGCGGCCTGGATCGCAGGGGTATCGTCGCTGCCGGAAGGCGTCACGGTCACCGCCACCGGTATATTCGGAAGGGCCACTCCTCCCCGCATATACCCCGCGTAGGAAAAATTAGGAATCACATTGACCGCGTTGGATTGGCCTTCCATCGCAAACGGCGTATAGCTCAGCCCTCCCGGCCCCAAGACAACCAGGCTGGAACCCTGCGTCCAGGCGGGCGACTGCCCAAGCAGCAGCATGGTGGCGATCAGGAAGAGGGAACGGGGAGATGAAAAAATAGTAAACGGGCCAAGACAACGGGATGTGCTTTTCATTGTACGTAATTCCAGGATGGGTAAACAATTCCGAGATTGTCGGAAAAATTAAAAACCAGCTAACAAATTAATATACGAAAAGTGCTCCAAAGGAGAAATCCCAACCCTGGATTGGGCGGAACGGAGGGAGGCGGGGAAATAGATCTCAGAATTGACGTGGTGGAAAATAAAGGCAAACCTGATGAATCGATGTTCCGCACGATTCTCCCTAAAAGCCCACGAGGAGCCCCCAAATCTTGCTATCTTGATTGAAAATGAATCGGCTATGAATCGTTTGCTTGCGTTTGTATTGGTTGCTGTCTTCGCCATCTTCTTGGGGAGCCAGATCACCGAAGGATTGCTCCTCCTCCCCTACTGGAAGAGTTTGCCGGCCAATGAATTCTATGGCTACTACGCTGAATTTGGCCCGAAAATCGGCCAATTTTACACCATTTTGACGATCATTGCCGCGGTGATTCCCTTGCTCCTCACCATCTACTGCCTCGTCAAAAAATCACCGGCGCTCCGATATGCAGTCGTTTCCACTGTGTTTGCGATCGCTTTCATCAGCTTCTTTTACATCTACTTCAAAGGTGCCAATCAACAGTTTCTGGAGGCTGCTTTGGAGGCCGATCAGTTGAAAACGGAGCTTCAAATTTGGGGAAATTGGCACTGGATCCGGGTCGGCGTGGAGTTTCTCTCTTTGGGGTTCCTGATCCTTGCATTGAATGGGCTGGTGGGAAAACAACGTACCTAGCGCCCCCCATCATTATGTCATGACCCGACGTAAAAAGGTGAGTTCTTAGGTTTCCTATATTGCATCTCATTTGTTCCATCTAAGCAATCACACACAAAAATAACTGCAACTGTTAGGGCTTCATGAGCACCTTCCGATTGCCGAATATTCATTTCATACTTTTTTTTCACTCCCCCATTAATACCACCAATCATGAGTTCAATTGATTTCCTGGAAGAACACATTCGCGTACTGGACTTTTGTAAAGACACGGAGAAATATATGAGATACCAGTGCGAAAAAATCAACCGGCTCGAGCCTCAAATGGGGATTTGCGAAAATCTCCGAAAGAACACGATGCGGCAGCAGGGATATTTGTTGAACAGCATTGAAAAATTAAAGAGCTATCCGGAGTTTCAAGACTTGAAAGAGTACGATAAATCTGTTATAAATGATTACAAGCGCTTGGCAGAGTTGAAAAACCCTTGGGAAGTCATTGATCCCTGAGAAGGAGGCGACCAAGGCAAAACCCAAATTCAATTGTCCCCCCATTTCCCTAACTTAACTCCACCAAAAGAAGACCGTCGCCATCCGTTCTCAATGCAGTGGCTCCTAGATACTTCCGAAACATGATAGACAAGTTGATTGCCGAAATAAATCAGTTCATTCCACTCGATGAGCATGAAATCACAGCCGTAGGTGACGTATTTCACCAGAAGGCGCTCAAAAAGAGGAGCTATTTGCTGAAAGAGGGAGCACAATGCGAATTTGTGGCCTTCCTCGCGCAAGGCTGCATTCGCCATTACCACCATTACGATGGCAAAGAAAAAACGTGCTATGTTTCTACGGAAGGCAACTGGATTTCGGATACGGCCAGCTTCTCCGAAGGCACCCCGTCCAGCATGAATTTTCAAGCCCTGGAAGAATCAATTGTATTCCTAATCGAGCGCGATGCGCTCTTGGAGCTGTACCGCAGGATGCCCAAGTTTGAAACCGTTTCCCATCAAGTCCACCAACGATTGGTCAAAATCTCCATTGAACTCGGCATTTCTCTGGCCGCCTACTCCCCTGAAAAACGCTACGCGGACTTCGTCAAAGAAAGTCCCGAACTTGTGCAGCGAGTTCCCCAGAAATACATCGCCAGCATGCTGGGCATAGAACCGGAAAGTCTCAGCCGGATCCGCAAAAGAATGGCCAAGGGGCCAAGTTCTTAACTTAAGTCATCGTTCTGAAGGACGTGCCTCCCCCAACTTTGTGATCAGGTATTAACACTTGATTGCATGGCATACAAAAGAGTCGTCCTCACAAAATTTGGCGGTCCGGAAGTCCTGGAGGTCGTGGAAGCGCCCACGCTCCCGGAACCGGGACCCAATGAAGTCCGGATCAAAGTATTGGCGACCAGCGCCTGCTTTACGGACACCGTGATCAGAAGGGGCCTTTATCCCGAATTAAAGGGTAAGAAACCGCCTTTTTCTCTGGGCTACGACATGGTCGGTAGGGTTGACAAGGTCGGAGCAGCCGTCCAACAGTTCCGGAAAGGCGACAAGGTGGCCGATCTCACCGTCACCGGTGCCTACGCGGAATACATATGCCTTCATCAAGACCGGTTGGTACCGGTTCCCGACGGGTTGAGCGCGCCCGATGCCGTGAGCATGATCCTCTCCTACCTGACCGCCTACCAAGTGATGTTCCGGTATGCCGCCGTCTCAGAGGGACAAAAAATCCTCATCACCGGCGCGGCCGGAGCAGTTGGGACAGCCTTGATGCAACTCGGTCAACACTACGGCCTCCAAATGTTCGGAACCGCTTCCAAGCAGCAACACGGTCATTTGGAAGCCCATGGGACCATCCCCATCGATTACAAACGTGAAAATATCCTCCAACGCATCCGCGATTTGGTGGGGCCAGCAGGCTTGGATGCCGCATTTGATGGGGTTGGAGGGAAAAGTTTGGGGCAATCGCGGAAAGCGTTGAAGAAAAATGGGGTCTTGGTTCCCTATGGGTTCGCTGGCGCCAAGACAACTTTGCAGGGGATTCGCGTCCTCCTCGACCTGCAACTCATTCGGTGGAAATTCTGGAAGCTGTTTTCCAACAAGAATGTCACCCAACTCTACTCGATTGGGAAACAGAGAACAGACCGTGAAGATTGGTTCAAGGAGGATTTGACTGATCTTTTCCGATTGCTTGAAGCAGGTCATATTTCCCCTGTGATTGAAGAAATCATTCCTTTTACCGAAGCGAGACGGGCCCACGAGCTGTTGCAAAAAGGTGGCATCAAGGGAAAGATCGTCCTGCGGGTAAATCCTGAATAAAGGTGAAAATGCAAGGATAGGAGGGGAAAAAATTAAACCCGCATTAATCTGGAACCACCTTTTTATCCACGCTGATCCCCGAAAAGATTCCCACTCCCCCTTCAATATTGTTGTGAAGCTGGGCGGGCTCCGAAAAGGGATTGATTTCGTCCAGGCGAGCGGCCGACAGCCGGTACCGGTAGTAATCCTCCGATACGGTCGCCAGAAAAACATAGAGGTTGGCGGTGCTGTCACCCAAAACGGATTCCTCCGCCTCCATCCTCAACGTGTGTTCATTGCCATTGAAAAAATCATCCGTAAACATCCAGCCATCCTCGTAGGAATTCCGATTGGTCAGGTTTCCATTGGCCAGTTCGAAAAAAATCCGCGTCAGAAAGACCGTCGTGTCTCCGAACAGAAACGCCGTATCCGCTTCGTAAAGGGCCAATTGGTAGTAGTTGCGCTCAGCCGGATCATCCTGAAAGGTCATGGTGAGTTCCCGGGTTGGTCTTCCGGCGCCATCTACCCCCAGGATATCCGTTCGGATGACTTCGAGAATAGGGACAGGCTCGGGACAAATTGCTGACGCGGAAACCGAGGGATAATCTTCAGCTGCGATCCTCAAATGATAGGTCGCCCCAATGCGGGGCTTGTCCAATTCCCCTCCCCGATAAAACCCAATGTCTTCTTCATCTTCCAAGGTCGCGATCACCTGGCCATCGGCATTCAAAATCTCCACCGTGGCGTCGGTGACTTCTTCCGGTTCATCGCCGTCCAGGATACTCACCGAGTTGGACAGGAAGACGGAGAACACGCTGTCGGGCTGAATCCGCGACATGACCACCAAGGAAGGCGTATAAGGCGGTAAATCCACGTCGATCTCCTTTTCGCAGCTGGAAAAAGAGGCCCCGAAAATCGCCAGGGGGAGGATATATAGGATCCAGTTTCTCATGCTTACCATTCTATACGCCAGGAAAAGGATGGAATTATGGGGAACAAGCTGACCTGCCTGAATTCCGGGCTGCCCGAACTCATTTCGGCGAAGTACACGAAATAAGGGTTTTGCCGGTTGTATAGGTTGTAGATCGAAACCGTCCAGGTCCGGCTCACCCGCTTCTTCTGCTTGTGAAAATTGGCCCCCAGGTCTACCCGGTGGTAGGGGCGCAAACGGAATCCGTTTCGGGGTCCGAATTCGTTGGTGAGGAACAATCGGGAAAATTGATCGGTCAGACTGATGTTCTGGGCCCAAATGAGACCTACCGGGACCGTAGCCGTATTGCCGGTGCCGTAGACAAACGTGGCCGATAGGTCAATCCGATCATTGATTTCATAGCTCGACACGATCGACAGGTCGTGCCGGCGGTCGTATTTGTAGGGAAACACCTCCCCCCGGTTCAAATCTTCAAACTGCCGGTTGCTCCGGGACAGGGTATAGCCCACCCAACCGCTCAAGCGGCCTGTTTTCTTTTGCACCAAAAACTCCACCCCGTAAGATTCCCCCCGACCGGACGTGACCAAATTTTCCCAATCCCCCTCCAAATCAAAAAAGGACGCGCCGGGCAGGTATTCAACCACATTGGTCAGGCTCTTGTAATAGGCCTCCACCGAAACGTCCACACCAATCTCCGAGAAGGTCCGGGCCACCCCGACGGCTCCCTGGTGGGCAAACTGAGGGGGAACCCGATCGGTCGCGGGCACCCACAGGTCCAGCGGCAAGCCCACCCCGGAGTTGCTGAGCAGGTGGATATACTGCTGCATCCCGGAATACGAGGCCTTCAACGCCCATTCGTTGGGGAGTAAATAGCGCCCCGAAAACCGGGGCTGCAAAGAAGGAAAGAACTTGTCCCGCACCTTGAGCCCGGAAAGGTGGAGCCCAATGTTCAACTTGATTCGACTGCTCACCCTCACCTCATCTTCCAGGTAGGCCGCCGCCTCCGTACTGAAGATCGTCGGATTCCCAATCGAAGTGTCCAATACCAGGGACGGAAGGTCGTATTGCAGAAGGGTATTGCCCGGTGAAAATTTGTGGTGGGTGAGGTAGCCGCCGAATCGGATCAGGTGGTTGGGGTTCAGGAAAAAATCAAAATCGGTCCGCAAAGAATAGTCCCGGATTCCCGATTCGTAGGCAAATGCCACCAGCCGCCTCATTGTGGGATCGCCTTCCGTGGTTTCCAGATCTTCGACGCTGGTATTGATGTCGAAATCGTACCGGCTGAAGGTCGCCGTGAAGTTCCCGAACAGGCGATTCGAAAACAGGTGGTTCCATCTCAGCGCCCCCACGGTATTTCCCCATCCAAATCCAGTTTCAAACCGCTGCTCAAACCGGGTCGTTTGGGAAGTAGTTGAATCAAAGCGGGAAAACTGGTCCAAGGTTTCGAGCCTGAAGCGGTCCAAGCTGTTGAAAAAGGAGAAATAGATGCGGTCTTTGTCGGAAAATTTATGGTTGATTTTGGCGTTGAAGTCGTGGAAAAAATAGCCGCCCGAATTGTCCTCGGTGGCCGCCCGGATGATGGGACTGGCCCAGAGATCAAAGTAGGTACGGCGGGCGGAAAGGAAAAAACTGGTTTTGTCCTTTACAATCGGGCCTTCCAGCGAAACCTTGGCCGCCAGCAGTCCAACCTGCGCCGAGCCGTGGAATTCCTGGGAATTCCCTTCTTTCATCGTGATGTCCAGTACGGAGGAAAGCCGGCCTCCATAGCGGGCTGGAAAGCCGCCTTTGACGAGGTTGACCCGGTTGAGGGCGTCGGTGTTGAACACCGAAAACAACCCACCCAGGTGGGTGACATTGTACAAAGGAACACCATCCAATAAGATTAGGTTTTGATCCGGCCCTCCTCCCCGCACGTACAATCCGCTCAACCCCTCAGCCCCCGACTGCACTCCCGGCAACAATTGGACGGCCTTGATCACGTCCGGGTCACCCATCAAAGCCGGCAATTTCTTGATCTGCTCAATCGGCACCTGAATGCTGCTCATATTGGCGTCCTCCTGGAGGGTTTGCAACTCTTCCGAGGTGATCTGGACCGTTTCCAGTTCCAATGCCTCCTCCGTCAATTGGATGTCTAGGGTCAGGTCTTCTTCCAGGAAAAAGGTGCGGGCCCAAGGCTGGTACCCCACGTAGGAAGCGACGAGGCGGACCGAGTCGGCGGGCAATGTCAAGGAATAGAACCCGTAGGCATTGGAAATGGCCCCTATCTGAGAGCTGGGGTCCACCACTTTGGCGGCCACCAACCTCTCGCCCGTTTCAGCATCCGAAACGTACCCGGAAATGGTGAAACGCGCATCGGTTTGGGCATATAATCCCCCTCCCATCAACAGGAGCAGTCCCCCCAGCGCACCGTATAGAATCCATTTCATTCAGCTTGTTTATCGTTGGTTGGGGGCAAATTAGAAAAAAACTGCCCGCTGGCCAATCTATTGGGACCGCATAATGGCCAGGGGACGGAGGAAACAGAGTTGTTTGTGGGGTGAATGGGTGGAAGGTACCAAAGAGCATTGGTTTACGGAAAAGGCATGGATTGACACCTATACTACAACAGAGCCACCTCCCTTTTCATCCAATCCGAAATGATCTTTAGGAGAAATTGCAACTGTTGATCACTGGAGATAGAGCCACAAGACCATTTCAAATTGCCCCCACTTTGACTCCGATTTTAGGTAAGTTTAAGATGACTTAAGAAAAAACAATTCTAGTGAGAGCCAGGTCACCTTTTCAACCGGATAAGAAAACAGGCTGGTTTCGATACCTAATCATCAAACAATGAAGTGGATTTCTCTTATTGTCCTTATCGTGGCGTTCATGGCTGGACCTTTGCAGGCTCAGGACTATCGTTTCGGAGGGGAAATACGGGATGGGGAGACTGAGGAGCCGGTTCCCTTTGCCCGGTTCCAAATATTGCCCGACGGAACATCCGGATTTGTCGCTGACCTAAACGGTAATTTTTCGCACCAGGCAACTGAGCGGAAATTGGAGGTCATGGTGAGCAGTATTGGGTATGCGACCAAGCGGGTTGAGCTTACGGCGGGGATTTCCAATTTTATCTCGCTACAACCAGCACCTATTTCCACTGAAGATGTCGTCATCACCTACATAGATCACGAAAGGGTCCTGCTCCAAAAAGTGTTGGACGCTATCCCGGAGAACTAT
Organism: uncultured bacterium; assembly: GCA_963923035.1. GTDB lineage: Bacteria > Bacteroidota > Bacteroidia > J057 > JADKCL01 > CAWUKT01. Next base: position 36,148 of record CAWUKT010000043.1, on the reverse strand, counting down.
CCCCGGGAAAGCGAGCGCATCACCGGGCGGGTGATTGAACAATTGGCCACCGATAGCCTCTGCCAGGATCTGATTTATTCGGCGGAGGCGATGATCGAAGCTGATAAGCTGGCCTATGCCAAGCGGAACAAGTTCAGCACAGTCCGCATCCTTGATGGGGAGGTCAAGCTCCAAAAGCCAGATTACAAGCCTTTTACAAATATCATGGCCGGCGCACACAATGTCCACCGGTTTGACGTGGTGGCCTCCCGGGAGCCTCCCCTGGATGATATCCATTCGAAAAAATACCGGTTCCAACTCGTGGACACCACGAGTTATTTGGGGGAGGCCATGTTCAAAATGCGGTTTGAAACTCCGAACTATGAGGGCGCATTGTACATTCAGGACAATACTTACGCGCTGGTCAAAGCGGAATACACGGTCAAGGAAGAAAAAGTAAAAGGCTTTTCAATGAGTGGAAGTTCGAGTCGACTCTTTCTCAATTTCACCACCGAGTATTTCAAAGCAGATCGATTGTTCCGGCTTAGTTTCATCAATTACCGAACCGGATTTGCTGAATATGATAGGGAGGACGCCAACCGCCTGTACCTGAATAATTTTTTCTATTTGAACCGCCATTCCCTCTCAACCGCCCCCATCCCTTTCAATGACCAACTTAACTTTAGTGACCGACTCGCTCTGGAGGTGCCTCAGGATACATCTGATCAGTTGCGGGGAAGGGGGGCTCAAAAAATACATAAAAACATCTCCATGGGGACGGGGATTGGCCTGCTTGTAAGCAAGCCTCGGAGCGAACTGACCGCACTGAATGAATCTGGGCTTGACGGCCAACTCCACCAGCGGGCATACGAGGTGCTTTTTACCTCCCAGTTTAAATATCGACTCAATAACGCCTGGGGGATCAAATATGTCGGGGGAGGATCTATCGGTTTCACCCGGAGGGTGAGTACACATTCCCTGTTGATCGCCCGGAGCCAACCCATTGCCCACAACCAAAGGTGGCTGATCGGAATCGGTGCAGGGGTCAATTATTTAAGCGCTGCCCTGGAAACTGGCGAAGGTTTGCCCTCCGGCAATTTATTGCAATTGACTCCCCTGAGTGCAGAAACCACTCAGATCATTGAACGGACCCGCCAGGGCAACCTGATCACGTCCTTGCAGTTGAAATACCGGGCCTCTGGCAGTATTTATGTGGTCCTGGGCGGCTATCTTCCCTTTGCCGTGTACGACCGATTGGATATCGTCGCTGGCCAAGGTGAGGAGCGGGTCCTGCTGTACGAACAAGATTCCCGAAATCGGCTTCGTCCTGATTATTATCAGGTTAACCTGGGCTTTCAGTTGTATTTGTGAGGTTCTGCTAAGCGTGTTGACTTTTGTACGGTTATCGAACTCCGCTTGCAATTGCATTTTGGCTTTCCCCGGGCGAGGTACTGCAATTTGAAGCTCTGTAAATGACAAAACCCCGACGAGAATTCGTCAGGGTTTGTGGTGGTACCCGAGGCAGCGAAGTGTCGAACACTTTGGCCACGGCATACCGTCAGATCTTCGCCTTGGAAGATGATTTTGTACGGTACATCGCTGGGGTGGCTTGAGAGCAAAATCCGAAGCTGCGCCACGCGAGCGTGGGCGCAGCCTCGGCCGTGCAGAAAGCGATGCTTTCTCAAGACCTATGAGGTTGTCCTGGGATACCATTCCAATAACTGAAATCAACTGCAATACATCTATCTAAGCTAATTTTATTGCTTAGGTATTGGTTATGATTGAGTATTGAAATTACCGCCTGCATATCTTTGAGTGCTGTTGAAGAGTCACCACCCTTCTTCCACATTGTTGTATTAGGCAAATAGTACGTCTTATTATTTGCAGTCCAATAATCAAGATACCCTTTCTTCTTCAATTCAGCCTTTACTGCCGAATGGCGTTTTGTGATGTCGTAAGTGAGTAAGGCGTCAGCCATAATAAAATTGGTTAAGTTTTCCCCGTGATTGTCTATCTGGTCTATTTGTTAGCTTGAAAAGAACGAAAGAGCAAGGACCTCTCAAAAAGCAGAATAAATCACTCTACAGGGTTACCCCAGCTGGATCCAACTCTATGCCAACCAGTCTTTTATGACAAATGATCAGGGAAACTCGGTCAAATTGACTGATCAGGAAATCAAACGCTGCCCCTAATAAAAACCATGTTGCCTCCATTTTGTCATGGGGCAAATAGACACCGTTCATTCTCTATGTCTGATATGACCTTGCCGTAGCCTATCTATGGCCTATAGATATCAAAAGAAAACCCGAACTTTGCAGTTCGGGCCAATTTGTACCCCAAGTGGGAAATTATCGAACCTACTCGCTCGAAACCTGAGCCAGTTGAAGGCCAACCGAAGAAAATTTATCGAATTTGAAAGTGGGAGGTTGATTACTGTATAGATATGGCAACCTCCACGAATAGGAAACACGGGGGCAGTTTATCCAAAGCTGCTCCCCAAGCCAGCCGACCTTGCAGGATCGACTGGCTTGGGGCTACTGAAAATACTGTCACCTTCCTTTTTTTTGCCATTCCAGAATCTTATCCTCTACCATTTTAGCCTCTTTAAATTCAATGCTCTCTTCTCCAAAAAGATTTTTCTTTATCTCTTTCCCTTTGCGTGTGTAGTATAAGCCTTTTTCATATTCTTTTCTTACTCCGTATTCAGAACCAATTCTAATACAGATTTTTCCAAAATGGGGATGATCGCCTAATTTCAATTTCTCGTAAATTTGAAGAGCTTTCAAGTTATGTTCCCAGGCTTTCTCCTCGTTTTTTAGGTCATGATAAACTGATGCCATGTTGTAATAAGAATTTCCAACCAGAATACTTTCAGGACCAAACCCCTTTAATCTAATTTCTAGGGATTTTCTCAAATACTCCATTGATTTTTCTTGGTTACCCTTATCCTGATAGACTAACCCCAATCCATTAAAAGCTTCTGCGTATGCTTTCTTAAGTTTTCTCGAAAAGGGGAGCCAACTTTGTTGCAGTAATTCAAGTTTCTCAATAGCACTATCAAAGTGCGATATAGCTTCGTCATAACGCTCAAACTCTCGACAAGAGTGACCGAGATTTATTTTCCCCATAGCTCCAAATACAGAGTTTCTAATCAAAAAACTTAGAACAGTCTTTTTTCTATCTTGAGATGCCTCAAAATATTGATGAGCCTTTTCTTTAGTCTCCTCACCTTCGAAATAATACGTGCCGATCGAATTCAACAAGTTTGAGATCTGAGGGTTAATATCATTGATTACTTTGATAGAATATTCAGCGATTCGAATTTCTCTTTCCTTAGCCGTCGCTGTTTCTTCCTCATCTACCTCAAGATTTACAATAAGTCCACCGAGAAGATATCTACAATTATGGACGGAGGGGCTCTTTACCTCGTGAATTGCCTTTTGTACAATAGGGTGCATTTGAACCTTTCCTTCCCAGATATTCAACCATCCATTTTCCTTGAGAATCCGAAATTGTCCTTCAAATTTTTCGATACTGTTTAGTTTAGTCCATACTTTCTTTTTTCTTGTTCGAGGAAAAATCAAAGGTATTAGACCTTCTGTGAATGAAACAAACAAAAATGAATCCTGATTTTTTATAAAGATTTGGTGTATTGTCTTTCCAAAAGGTCGATTCAGGTACCATAAATTGTGCAAATATTTTAAGTCATACTGGTCAATAGGCATTGCCGACAACAGGGTTAATATCAGTGATTCTGAACTCGATATGTTAGAAAAGGAAAAGATTTGCACAAGATAATCTTTGGCGGAAATATATTCTTCGGTAGTCCTTCCAAGCATTGGATCTACTCTAATTAGAGTGTCTAATTCACTCCGATTTCCGTACCCCCTGACAGTTTTAGAAATTTCCAGTAAAGCCTTGATTCCCAACTCAGGATGATGATTTCCAACATTAGCATAAACAGAAATTAGTAAAGGATGATACCCTAGAACAGATACTAAAGTTGAAACATCCTGCTCATTCCAATCTTTTTTCTGATAGTGATAATGAAATAAACTTTTTGCGTCTTCAACAGACAGTAGTGGGATAAAAATCCAGTGTCCAAAAGTAAGAGGACTGTGCCTTGTTGAAATTATTACTTTCCAATTGGTTTTATCTGAAAAATTTCTGAGCAATTCTAAATGTTCTACATCGTCAACATTATCGAAAATTATAACGCGCCTGTCTTTAGGATAAAAAGACTTTAACATTCTTAAAAGGCGCGCATAATTTGAATTTAAGTTCTGACTGGGGGAGTACTTAAATTCTACCTCAGTTTTGTTAAAATGTTCTATTAATGCAGAGATTGGATCAAATGAAACGGTTATCCACTCAACAACTTCAAATTCATCGGTAAAAAATTTAAGTGATTTTAATGTAACTAATAAATGTGTTTTACCTACTCCTCCTATTCCATGAAGAACAATTGTGGCATTCTTTGATTTTTTTGAAAGAATCAAATCTTGAATTTCAAGCACAATTTTTCTTCTTCCTATTATATCATCAGGTAGTTCTAAATCTGTCCTCTTTTGAGAAAAACGACTCTCGTTTGTAAATCCACTCCATCCTTTAAAACCAATGTACACAGATAGTACATCGAGAATCCTACTATCTGGCCTAACGATCCCTCTCTTTTTCTTCAGATACCAGTTAAGGTTGTCATACTTTAACCAACCTGAATCATTCTTCAAGAAACATCCTTCCTCATCGCCTTCCCAAACTAGCGCTGTTCCACTTGCCCCCTTGCAAATAACATTCTTCCTAATAGAAACCTCTTCATAACTAGCTTCAATTAGATTCAGTTTTCTGTTAATAGCCTTGTTCAGAGCTTGCACAATTTCTCCGTACCTCATGAATTCCTTTTGAACCAATTTGAAAAGTTCCTCAAGTTTTTCTTCCATGATAATTTCCGCTATTCTGACACAATTTGTCGTTCAATAAATATACAAATAACATTCAAACGTCTAAATGACTATAAACTTGGGGTGTTTGCTTATTGTTGTTTGACGTTGAAAGAACTGGAATATCTCGATTCTAATTAGCTACTCTTACAGGTAGTTATCCAGTCTAGAATATGGAGCCTTCTCAAACTGACGACGGCTCCCGTCCCACGCAATGTCAGGCTCCAAGAAGTGGAGCCTGAGACCTAGCAGTCAAAGGCTCCGATGAGTCAGTTGCTGTTACAGCAGCTTCTGACAGTAATCGGCCTGACACCTGCTAAAATCCAGCAGGGACAAAAAAGCAGGGTACAAAACCGAGAGATCATTCTACCCCTGATTTACAGCAAGGGTCAATGATTTCGACTGAGACGAGTTCAGTATGATGCGGCATGAACTCTATTAATGGCTTTAATCCTAGTGATTGGAGCAAGGAATCTTATTGAACCAAAAATTTATACAAGCACATGAAATAAAAGAATATCTCATCCCTAATTAAGTAGCTCCATTTTTCCTCAAAAACACGACCGAATCCTAGATTCGGCCCAGCCGTTCTTTGTCTATACTCTTCGTTCCAAGAAGAGGGCGGACTTTACAAGTGCAAAGCCCGACCCAGTAAAGGAAAGCAAAGTGCTTTCCCTTGTCAGATAGCTGTTCCAGCAGCCTCTGACCACTGGTCGGAATCATAATTGCACCAAGCTAAAGAGGGAAAAAAAGAGCAATGTACGATTCGACCAGATTGTGATTGTAGCATGATTGCCATGAAACAATCAAGTACGGTTGTCTGACATTCAAGGGATTACAACAAAAACATATCCCTATTCACATTGAATCGCTGAAGAAGTCACACTTTTCAGCAGGCCATTTATTTGCTCTTTTTCAAATACAACAATCATGAAATCAATAGGCGTCTCAAAAACAACTATACTGCTTATTATCAGAGTCTTAAACCCACTCCTAGACTTACTAAACAGAGCTATCCTTGCTTTTAATCGGAGGCCAGATATCTGGCTTCCTTTTGAACTCCCGCTATTTAGTACAATTGAGCAGTTTACCCTGCTTGATTGGCAAAACTTCTTGCCTTTTCTCACATTCACTCTCTTTTTGCTGCCTGGGGCAGCTCTAACGCATGATCCGATCCTCTACAATAAATTCAAGGACGACAAAGAGGAAATCAAGTATGCTCATGGATTGAGTTGGAGAGGTATTCAAATCAATCGAGAATTGATTTTTAGAAAGAAGCGGAATGAAGCAGGAAAATTGATCAAGAAGGTAGTAGATGTAAGTTCAGACTTTGTTTCTAAATATACCCTTGAGCGCATGGTTACTGATCCCTTGAAAGGCAAATGGGAGAAGCGGAACTTCAGCATGAACACTCTGAACGTCATTGCGCTCTTCCTCGCAGTTCCAGGTTGGAAACAACTGGTGTTGAAATTGAAGAATGGTTGGAAACCTGATCTAGCTTGGTTTGACTACGTCATCAAGCAATGGATCGACTCTCAAGATATAGGGACAGTTGAGTAACAGAGCAAGCCAAGCCTTTATTCTGATGGCTTGGCTGCTTTTTTAACCCAAACCAAGGCCCCCGCGAGCGCGGGCGACCTTGGTATCAATCAACAGAGTTGTAACCGATGGAAAACAAATCCGTCGGATCAGAGAAACGCTCCCCCAAAAGGAAGTGCAAATCGGGGGCTTTTGAATAAAAAGGAGATAATTAAAACAGTAGTCTTCAATTCGAATGTCAAAGGATATGATCCAAACTATTCACGTAGTAAATCAATCTTCATGTCAAATTGAGAGGACAAAATAGCTCGCTTACGAGCCATACAAAAACCATGACTCAACTGAGTATAAGCCAGACAAACAGAAAGAACGTGATAAAGTAGGTGAAGTATTTCTGTACTACCGTGTCAAGACCCCAGAAGAGGATGTTTGGATGGATAGATGGTGATCTGACATTTACCAGCCACGTATCATCTCCCGAGGTACAACCGAAATTTTGAATCATTTCGATTTCTTGACGACGAGTGCAAATAGTCGCAAATTCGGCAGGAGCACAATATCATTTTATTTCCGCTTTAAGCAGCTGTTTAAGGAGAAATGCATATATTGGCAGAAGAAAATCATTTCGGTATCTCTGCTAAATCTCATTTGACCGTGAAACCCAACAGTTCAGATTTCATTTATCGTCTGGTTCATTCTTTGACAAAAAAGGAAATGGAATGGTTCTTCCGTGTAGCCGCTTTGCGGGAAAACCGAACGGGGGAAGAAGGAGTTTTGATGTACGTAGAATTTTTTCGGGACCTCCTTGCCCAGGAAACCTATGACGAAGATGTTTTGCGGGACAAGTATTCCATCAAGAACTTTTCCGAACTCAAGGGTCGTTTAGGCTCAATGATTTTTAAGGGAATTTCGTTTTATGGTACTTTTACGGGTCCAAATCAGAACGCCGAAATCGCTGAGATTTCATTTTTGATCCACAAAGGATTTTACCGCGAGGCCAGGACGAAAGTTCGCCGCTGCAAACACAGGGCCGTAAAAGAAGAGTCATTTTTGACCTCACTGTCCCTCCTTGATTTGGAAAACGACATCTTTCTCAAGGATGATCAACACAAATATGCCGACAGCTTTGTCGATCAATTGGTGCAGGAGCGCAGAGAGGTACTGCGAAAATACTTTGAGCTTCAGGAACTCATTGGTTTCTACAATCAGATTCACAGTAAAATCAAGCAAGGGTTTACCCCCAAGGGCAGATTTGAGGTAAGCTATGTCCAACAGATCAATGAACATGAGCTGATCAGAACAGGAATAGCGCCCCAATCAAATCAGGCAAGACTCTTTTGGCTACGACTTCGATATATCGCTAAATATCTCTCAGGGGAGCTTGAGAACAGTTTGGAAATCTTAGAAGACTTGGTTGCAACCTTTGAAAGCAACCAGGCGTTTTTAGCTCTGTATGAGAAAGAATATTGGCTACGCAAATATCAACTCGTCACCATCTTGTTTCATCACAAGCGCTATGCAGAGGGGAAAGAACACCTGCAATTCTTCGCCCGAGATCGAAAGCGGGACTATTTGCACTTCACCTATTACTACACTGCTTCTTTAGACTTGGAGCTTCATGAGCGTTCTTTTAGTGGAAGTGCTACAATTCTCTCCGAGATCAAGGCCAATCTTCCTAAATTTTCGACTCGCTTAACTACCAGCAGTCGATATATTCTCCAACTGTTTCAGGCCAGGGTTGAATTCTGGCGGGGGAATCTCCCCAAAGCCATTCGGCATATTCGATACATCATTGAGCATCCCGTCAAACGACGTCGGATTGATATCCAAGGCCAAGCCAGGATTATCATGCTTCTCTTCCAGTACGAAGCTGGTGATGTGGAGGCAATGGAATTTTACGAACGTATGGCTTCTCAGTACTTACAGCGTCGCGGGGCGAGCCTCCCTTTTGAACGGGCGATGTTGATCTTCTTCCGTAGCTGTATTCGTGACAACCAACCAAGTTCTCAGTTGAAGGCGCTTCGAAAACTGGAAGCAAAAATCACCTCTATATTTGAAGCTGATAGTAGCATCCGAGCCTTTCATTTCTTCTCGTATGACGAGTGGATGAAACGCACCGAGCGCCGCCTAGAGAAACCCAATACCAACCTTTAGAGGGTGTCGTCCAGGATGATAATTGACCCACCACCTGTACTCACCTTGTAGGTTTTGGGTGACTGTTGCTGAACGATGCAACTCCCATCTTTATATTTCGCCACAACCAATTCGTAGGTCATGCCAAGTTCCTTGGCGGCTTTTTTCAAAATGTAATCCAGGACTTGCGGTGACAGATCGCAGGAGTAAGCATAGGCCATCGGGGTTGCAGTACCTGATGATGCAATCCCACCAGACAAACCGATAAGCAAGAGGAAAAATAGGCTGAATCGTCTCATTACTTTCTATTTAGGTAAATGCCAGATCGCTTGGAATATCGGCTTTTTTTATGGCTAGGACAAACTCAAAATAGCAGGACAAAAGCAGGCAGTAAGCACCTAAAAAGCAGCTTTTTTGAACCCAACCTTGGGGTGAAAAGGCTCGAATACTCTATTGTAAGGTGAAACAGCCTTGGGGTTTTAAGCCCACATTTCAGACGTTCTTTTCGGCTTGTTTCAGCATCATTTCTCATTTAACCATCAGTATCATGTACAAGTATTGTACTCCCGTAACGGGAGCCGAATTCTCTATTTCTATTCCGTCCGCTTGCGGCCCTTTTTCCCCTTCACCCATGGTCGAAGGCTACTTTGCAGGCGGCATTGTTGAAATCGAGCCAGGGACTTTCCATTAATCGAGTTTGAAAGCAAGGCCACCCTTGGACCCTTAAACATCCAAGGGGCCTTGCCCTCATTTGCGAAGCAAACAAATTGAATCGTTATGAAGACATTACTTTTTGACACCCTGCGATCTTTTGCCATGAACTCCATTCCCAATCAACGGAAATTGGAACGGATTCTGGCCGAGTCCAATTCCAATCGCTTTTCCATTCCCAAAGGACGATTTGAGGCCCAAGGGACCTATCGGACCCGTAATGGCAAAGGGCTTTTTACCTTTGACTTCGTCAAAGATCAGGGGCTGCCCTACGAGATTGATATTCTATCCATGCCCTCCTACGGAGGCCGAAATCAAAGTGTGGTCTTGACCCATCGCCTGCCTTCATCCCGCCCAGGAGTGGACATGATGATTTGTATTGCCGATGAGCACAAACACAAGCTGAACACTTTGGAGGCTGCTCAGGACATTGCCATTGCATGGTCGGAGCTGACCATGACCTACATCGAGCAAGGGATCACCATTGATGCCCAGATCGCCGCTCGTCAAACCTAAACTCACATGAAACAATATTTACATTCCAAACCGACGGTACATTTTTACCGTCAGGCATACTCATTGCTCAAAAGTACCGTTGGCAAAAAGCCCTGTGAAACCCTTGGGTTGATCTTTGGAGATCGACGGACGATGACGGTCAAACTCTTCGTCTATGATCCCAAAGCCAGAGCGACTGTGACTACGTGTTCACCTTCGGTGGAATATTTTAATCCGATTATCAAGGCCATTTATGAGTCACTGGGCTGGGAACTTTTGGGATTTGTGCATTCCCATCCCGAAGGCAATACCAAACTTTCGGCTCCCGATATCAGCTATATCAAGACCTTGTTCAAGGCCACCAATGCGCCATATTTCATTTGCCCGATTGTGCAATCAGAGGCCGATACGGATTTTTCACTTCACCCCTATCTCCTATTACCAGAGGATCCGCATCATCCCATTCCCATGGAGCTAAGCATGGTTGAAGACAGTCATAGCCACACGGAGTGGGGAATTCAGGATTACACTTGTTTGCAAGGAGCTGTTGATCTCATCCGCATGAAGACCAGTAATGTGGTGGCCATCGGTTCAGGTGGAGGCATGACGGTCCTTTCGGACTTGGTTCGTAGTGGCCTTGGGAGTTTGACCGTCATTGATCCCGATACCGTGGAGGAGAAAAATATGACGCGAGCGGATTTCGTCCTGGCTGATGTTGGCCTTCCCAAAACCTATGCGGTGGAACGTCGTCTGCGATTGATTGACCCGACCGTACACTACTGTGGTATCAACGATGACATTTGCCAAATGAAGATGTTGGAGCTGGAAGCCCACTTTGCGGACTGCGACCTCATTTTAGCCATGACTGATTCTTTTGCTGCCCAGAGCTACGCCAATCTGATTGCCCTGTACTTCAAAAAGCCCATCATCTTGGCTGGTCTCTATCCCAATGGCCAAGCTGCGGAAATCTTTTTCTCGATTCCAGGAGTGACCCCGAGTTGTCTGCGTTGTGCCGTGGAGGAACGCTATCAGCTTCAGAGGGCAGGCAGTGGTGATCCGCCTTCCAGCGGCTCGACGATTTTTCATACGCATATGCTGGACGCCGCTATTGGCATGCTGGCCTTAGCCATTTTGCATCGTGATACGGAGGGCTGCCAGTTCTCCAACTGGTTTGGAGACTCCTTTGATCGAAACTTCGTTCAGATGCGTCTGCATCCTGAATACTCAGCTGAGGAAGGCAAACTCTTCCACAAGCGTTTGGGCGAAAGAGGCTTTGTCTTCGACACCCTCTTCCAGCAAGTGACGCCAAACTGTCCACCCGACTATGCCCCTTGTCCTGATTGTGGGGGGACGGGAAATCTCTCTGCGATTCCCGACGATAATCAGGAACGTATCTTGAATGTGCTTTCCCATGATTCATGCTAATCATTTGAGATATACTACGACGCACTGGTGAACTGATTCGTGATCGAATCAGCCCAACTCCCTCCTACTGTGTTTCTGTGCTGGAAACTTGGGAAGGGAAAATAGCTGAGTGGCACTGAGAGAAATTTCCTTCTTTACATTCTTTCACATCCGTGCCAGAATGAATGGGTGAAAAGTTTTTCACCCATAGAAATTTCCCTCAGTGAATGGCCCATCGCGTCGATAATATTTCGGGCTGCGATTGTCCATGCAAGATTGAGAATTTGGGTACAAAAAGTTGGCTTCGCCTGTTTTTGGCCCCAAAATCTCGTCGCTCAGAATGAGCTTCATCTTGTTTAGGGGCTTTGCCCCCAAAACCCCCTTTTTTTTCTCTTAACACCATCTCAACACATGCATTTCAACGATGAGTTTTGGCGACAAATATCAAGAGCTAACACCTGGCCAAGAGGTGGTGATTTCTGACAATACATCTTCCCAGAAGGAATCTTTGTCCACAAATTACCAGACCCAGTATCACCGCCAGTACAGCAAAAAGAAAGTTCGTGTTTCAATCTATTTCACCAAAGACAATCACAGACGTCTCAAGAAAGCTGCAACCAGAAACAAGTTGCCAGTAGCGACTTTTTCACGTGGCGTTATACTCAGTCAGCTTGAAAAAGAACCTTTTCTGTCGACTATGGAAAGAGAGCTTTTTGCCAAGGTGACTTTCCGGGTCAACAAGTATGGCAACCTCCTCAATCAAGTCGTTCGAAAAATCAATAGCACAGGTATGGTAGGGCCAGAAGACATTGCTATTATTCAAGACAATCAAAAGACCCTTTTTCGGATCATACAGGAAATGATCAAAAAGCCTGATTGATTTTTTACTCTTTGACAAGTAGTGCCAATTCTCGTTTCAAAATCTCGGAAAGATCGTCGCTTCAAAGCCATGATCAAGTATATCGCTACTGACAAGGGGCGTCACGATCCCAATGACAAACGGTTTATGATTTTTCATAATCTCCCTTCAACTGATCTTGATGCAGTAAACCGTGCCTTTCAAGCCAATGCGAAATATCTCAATACCCGAGGGAAAAATGTCTTTTACCATGAATATTTCAGTTTTAGCCAAGAGGATGCACCGTTTTTGACCAGGGAATTTCTCGATGAGATGTCCAGGGAATATCTAAGCATCCGCGCTCCCAATGCTTTGGCCTACGGGAACATTCACTGGAATGGTGATAACCCGCATGTTCACCTGATGATTTCTGCCAATAATTTTCAGGAAGCATCACGACAGACCAAGTCTCGATCCGAGTTTAGACAGATTCACCGACAGCTGGAGAAGTGGCAACGATCCCGAAAGCCAGAACTCAGGTCGGTGGTCATTCTGGATAAAGAGCCGCGTTCAAAAACAAGACTGGAACGGGAAAAAACGAATCGGCGCGAGAATGAGAAAAAGCTCCGCCATCGCCTGAAACAGCAAAAGACCGACAAGATTCCTTTGAAGGATCAGATTTCTACAACTGTCAGACAGTGCCTGAAGAAAGCCTCTGGAATTGAGTCATTCGCCGCTCTGTTGGAAGCTCACAACATGAAACTCTACTATCGAAGGGGAAAACTCTCTGGGGTGGTGTACAAGAACCGCAAGTGGCGCTTCCTGCGCTCGCTGGGAATTTCCAAAGACGAGCTCCTCAACCTTGAATACCAACACCGATCCCGTAGTCGGGGTCGATCCCGCAACCGTTAATCGTCATGAAAACAAAAAAACAACCCGATATGCTTCGCCGCCGCATTCACGGTCAGGTCCACAGCGGCAAAGTATTCATCTTTCAAAAAGACCGTATCCTTGGACTCGTCGAATACGATTCGTCCTGGAAAGACAAACCGCATCCTTCGACCTTCAAACTGATCAATCTGAAAGGTGAAGTCATCGATAGCAGCGCAACCTTCAAACACATGAAGTCAGTAATCGTTCCCAAGCATCTCAAGATGCTCCAAGAAATCGCAGGAGAGAAACGACGGACTATGACTCTTAAATCCATTCGCCGTGTCGTCAAAGAGAAGCTAACAAAGCGTCAAGAAAGGGGGATGTCCCGATGAACATTCTTGCCATTGTTCTCCCGACCTTTCTGGTTGTACCCTTCATCATCTGGTGGTTTGGGAAGACTCTATCACTTCGCTGGCTACCAAAGCTAATGTATTCAGTAGGTAAAGGACTCTGGAAAGTAATCGCTACAATATTCCATCTAGTGGCAGCAATCATTATTGGATTCGGTAAAGCCACCAAATTCCGAAAGAGGTGATGGAAGCTATTATCACCCTCATCGGCGGAATTTTCAAAATTGTTTTCAACCTTCTATCTCATACCACTTATGCCTTCTTCAAACTCTTTTCATACATCTACAGGAAAAAATCCATTTATGGAACCAGTCATTGGTTAAAAGGTAAGGCCAAAAAGCGGCTTGCATCAACTCGCAAAGACGGCCTCCTGTTAGACGGAAATTCCCTTCGACTCTCTCTGGATGATTCCAACAAAAACCTCATTCTAGCGGCAAGTCCTGGACAGGGAAAAAGCACCCGCTTTGTAATTCCAAACGTCCTGGCTGCCGAAGGATCAATTATTGTACCTGATCCAGCCAAGGAAATTTTTGGAAATTGCGCTGGCTATCTCCAATCAAAAGGCTATTCGATCAAGGTTATCGACGTTGAAAACCTTGGACAAAGTTGCCAATATAATCCATTGGAAAGAGCAACTACCATTGGACAGATTATGGACGTTGCCGCTATCCTCATCGAGGCTGCTAACCCCGAAGTCACTGGAGAAAATCAATACTTTGTAGATGGTGCCACCCAATTGTTGCAGCTACTTATCAGAGCAGTGAAGGACGATGAACCTCATTTTGCAAATCTTCACAATGTCTACCATTTGCTCAATAACATGGTGGGGGATTATGGGACTGTTTCCGCCTATATGGCTCAACACCTTGATGAACGAGGTTTGCAATCTTGGACGGCATTGGTGACGATGGAGGAGCGGGCTTTCAATTCAATTTTAAGCACAGCAAGGGTAGCTCTCCGAATGTTTGAAGATCCGATCTACCAGCAGCTTTGCAATGTCAACACCATTGACATTGCATCTCTACGCCGAGAGAAAACCGCTCTCTTCATCCAAATACCCGAACACTTGATCCCTTCGTTTTCCTTTTTCCTCAAACTATTGTTTTCGGAAATCCTTGACTTCCTCAATACCATGCCTATTCCTGGGGAGTCATATCAGCACGTAACCATACTTTTGGAAGAAGCGGGAAATATTGGGAAGATCAGGAATTTTGCAAATCACTGTGCCGTGCTAAGAAAAAAGCAAGTTTCAATAGCCATCATTCTACAAAGCATGAGCCAGTTAAAGAGATTATACGGAGACAATGATGCCAATACCATCCTAGATTCATGCAGTTCCTGGCTGGTATACCCTGGAAGCAATTATGAGACCTCAAAAATGATTTCCGAAATCTTAGGGGATACCACCGTGGATCATTGGGATTACTGGGAAGACCGCTACAAGGAAATGCGAAAGCCACTCAAGACCGTTGATCAAATCAGAACTTTGGATGATGACGAGGCCATTTTCATCTTTGCCAACAAACCGCCTCTTCTGATTCGCACCAAGCCTTATTTTAGGAATTCTCGGTTGGTCAAACTGACACAGATTCCTATTCCAGAATTGGGGGTGGAGGCTGATTTGGGCTTGCGGGTTGTTGATTTGGTTAGCTATCAGCAGGGCCAGAGTGGGTTTGATTTTGGTGCTTAGGGTTAAAATACCGTGAATATTCCAAAAGGAACTTCTATTACAGTGCTCATTTTCGTATATTATCTCTAGCATTTAGATTGTAAGCACAACCCGTTTAATTGGTATTTTTTATCCAACAAAAGTTTTACTCATAGATACGTTATTTTTTATCACGTCAATTAAGAGCCTTCAATTTATTTGAGGGCTCTTAATTTTTTGCCTCGATAAAGGGTTGGGAAAGGCTATGTTGCTTGGCTTTCAAAAAATTTAATATTCACATATCTAGTTTCTTGATATGCTTGGGCTTTTTTAACTCAAGCCGCTCCCTAATCTCATAGTCCTTTGACCCGATATACCATGTCCACTCCCTATTTGATTCTTTTGAGTAGTATCCAGTAATTATTTTTAAAGATGCGATAAATTCCACACGATCTCCGATCTGCAAATTCAATTTATTCCATCGGGAACCTTCGGTATGAGTAAAGTGAGCATAAGTCTTCAATCCTAGTTCAGGGATATTACAGTTCAGATCAATAGTCCCTCGAAAGCGATTTTTATAATCACGAAAACTACCTTGGTTCTGAATTATCCCAAGTACCCGAACATTTTCTATTATTTTGACGCTCATCTTAATGGCTATTTCTTTCTCCTGATGCTCTCAACATCCCTACATCGAAGATGTAATTCTTATTGTCAAGCCTTCAAGTTCTCTGAGGGCTCTCTATAGAATAAAGACCTTACATATAGAAATAGTACTTATTTGGAGGAGTAATACCCTCAGGAAGATATTGAATAATTTCACCTACCTTTTTTGAAAATAGTAATGTTATTGGAAGACTGCTGTAGTAATTACAGTTGTTAAAATTCATTTTTGTTAAAGCCAATATTTCTTTGCAGACTTGTCTTAAAGATGAGTCCCCTCCAAATAGCTTGATAGACTTAGCAAGAGGCATGTGCATCCCAGGAAATGTTTCATAGTAAGGAATGTAACCTGTGGTATAAAGAATACCTTCTTGACGATCTAATTGAAGGAAGGTTCCTCTAGGTACTGGATATTTTCCAATAGTTCGTAGTAGCTTAATTGGAGAATTCTTTATTGTGACAAAGTCAATAACCGTTTCTTCTCCTAAAACTTCTTCGATCCCATCTCTTAACCCTTCAATTTCCATATAGTCTCTGTTTATTGCTTCATCCCAATAATCAGTAGTCTTATGTACTGCGACACGAATAGGTCTTTTCTTCCGATTTTGCCTTACGTAAACATTTATTACATTCTTTATCAACTCTTTTGCATATTCATAAGGGAGGTGAGGAGCTGAAGTTTTGGTTTCTCTTGAATTCCACTCAAACTGCTTTCCAACGAAGACTAATCCTTGCCCGTTTCTATTGAATGCTTGGGCAACACTACTTCGGACATAATTTCCTTCCGATTTAATAGCCTTATGGAAACTAATCCCAATAAAACATGCATCAGGATCTATATCTGAGATTGTCCAAGGAATACTATTAGTTTTATAATACTGGGCCACAGAAAAATTCCAAGCAACCATTGTCTTGTCCTGCATGCTTTTTTTCTCGCCCTTAATTGTTTTTTCAAGTACTAACTGAACTGGAATTTCGCTGCTGCAAGACATTAATTCTGCCTTAAGTTGTCGCCTAAAATTATAAACTTTGTTTCCAATGGATATCGATGAAAGACTTGAGTAAATTCTCTGGGGAATAACAACAATTACTATTTTGGGGGGTCTTGGATCTTCAACGATTACCTCAAATGCAGTTTTATATTGATCAATTATCCTTCCAGCTCTAACCAATGCGGGATCATCAGAATCTAAGATGCGATCCAAGTCTCTGTCTTTTAAGAAATAATTACAGTTAGGCATGTTGATCATTTCACAGGAAAGCGGAGATTCTTTGTTAAGACCAGGAAAATCAGGATTGAGCTTCTTATTTACAATTTCAGACTCACTCTGGTTTGGTTGATTGACGAGGTCTAATTCGAGACTCAATTGAGAATCCCGAATGTCCAAAATTTCTCCGTCTTCAATAGATGCTTCAGCACCCATTGTTACTTTAGTGGCAGAAGGTTCGATTAGACTCTTCATTTCCGAAATCCAATCATTCAATTCTTGAACATTTTGAGAGGTTCCTATTGCTCCATATTGAATTTCCGAATGGTGAGATCCATCACTGCTAGAGAAAAAGCCTCCCGTTATTATGCCAGTTTTAGGATCTGCACACAAAAAACCTTCACCAAATTCGAGTAGAGGTTCCCTTAGTAGTTCAACCTTCATTTTTAAATAAATCTATTTGATTAGAAATCTGTCCTTTTTTTTGCTTAATTATACCCGTTTTCCCTTGATCAAGGGAAATACCAAAAGGAGCATCAAATATTTCATACTTAGAAAGTTCCACCTTAGCTTTCTCCTTTTCGGAAATAATTATATTTCTTGTATTTCGATTCTTTCCTTTTAAAAATTCGAATAAGAAGTGGACATCATTGTATACTTTTCTATTGAATTCCTTAGAAGTAAGGTAATTGGTCAGTTTAGTCACTAAACTTTTATCTTCTAGAACCTTGTAACCATCTGTAGTAAAAAAGTATTTTGGATTAATTGCCACCCATAGGCCCTTTTCGTTCAAAAAGTATTCCATTGAGAATGCGTGATGCCTAAAAAATTTATGTTTTCCGTATTCATAGTACTTAACGACGGTACGGGACTCTTTGCTTCCTTTGCTTCTGATGGTGTGATAAAATTCAATCCTAGAATCAAGATCATCTTTAGTATTCTTCAGTCCATTGCCATCTTTATCCAAGATTTCCTCTCCAGAAATAGATTTTAAATAGCCCTTCTTTTCATACAAGAAAAAATACCTATTATGATGACGATTATATCTCAACCTATAATCTCTTCCCCGCCAAACCTCTTTCATTAGAAGATTCAATAACTCGATTGCAATACGGTATTTATCAATGCTACCACGTAGAAATGAATCGAAGTTCTCTAGCTTTCTATCACTTTCATCAATTATTTCTTTACAAAATGTTCTGAATGCAGAAGGATCATAATAAAGATAAATCCTTCCGTCATGAATTTTGAATATAG
Source organism: uncultured bacterium (assembly GCA_963923035.1). Classification (GTDB taxonomy): domain Bacteria; phylum Bacteroidota; class Bacteroidia; order J057; family JADKCL01; genus CAWUKT01. Next base: position 18,050 of record CAWUKT010000043.1, on the reverse strand, counting down.
GAAGTTCGTAACTTTCATACGAATCAAAGATTTCTCTAAGGTTTGTAATCTTGGCTTTAAAATGAAAAATAGAATAAGGCAGTTTACTGAATTTAAAAATATTAGACGCCAAACATTCCGTTTCGACAAAGTTTAGTCTTTCAATAGCATTTGTAGAAAAGCGTTTAACAAAGTCATTTTTGTCGGAATCAATCTTGTTTTCAATCCTAGAAAACGTAATTGGAACTTTATTGCCCTTTGCCCGAACAGCTTTTACTTTGGGAACCAACTTTGCGTATAATTCATCTCTTGTTACGTCATATATGACGAGGACTACCCCTAGTTTGTTTTTTGCCCAATATTCTATGTCGTTCCTATTAGCCTGAAAAACAAATGTTTCTCCATTATCTTGGTGAAAGTAACTTCCTCTTTCTGAAGATTTTAGCTGAATTTTTAAGATATGGCCCGTGACTTCTTTCTTCCCACTTGCCCTAAAATTTGTGAATTCCACCTCACCATCAATGCCGAAATCATGATTACTCAACTCTCTCCAGATGATAAAGGGTTCATGATTGGAACAGTAGGAATGGAATCTTGCCACTCCTTTATCTCCAGTTATCTGAGAGTCATTAATATACTTCGCCATTTCCCCTCTTTTTCAGTAGTGTATGTTTAGTTTTACGTTAGGCTAATCCAAATATAATTTGATCGATGAAAAGACCTAGATTTAATTTTCCACACGTTTTTTCATCTCAAAGAGTCAAGTTTGCATCACTTCAAACCTTAAAATCCAATCCAAGATAGGATCAAAGGGAATTTTATCACTGTCCACCATAGTAAAATCAGACCCATAAAATCGGGACAATTGGTATATCCCATGCGACAATTCAGCGGTTCGAAAGCCGCTTTTTTCGCTGTATGAGGCTAGACCCGAAAATACTAAGTCGTGGAGCTTATGTTTGGCTATTAAATCAGCATTTCTCCAGTATTCAAGAGGGGTTCGAATGACTTTTGAAAATTCAGAAAAAGCTACTTCAAAATCAGGGCCATCCATAGCTTCATTTGAACCATTTGACAACGACTCAATCTCAATTTCAAGTTCTCTGATTTCAGTTTCATACCGTTTTCGAAGACGTTCAGAACTTGTTTTGATAGCTGCATCCATTAGTTTTTCGAGTCTATTTTCCAGATCGTCAATTGTTTCCTCTTCTTCTCTTTGGTATTGAAAAATTCCATGCCGTTTTTCCCATTCACTCCGAGCCTTTATCTCCAAGCACTCAAACACCTCATCCCGAATCCTAATACTCTTCAAAACTTCTTCATACGCAGATTCAACAATGTTTCGTCTCACATATTTCGGCTTCGCCATGCATTTACTATTGTGACAAGTGTAAAAAGGATAACAACTGTTTCTACCATGATAAAAGCTACCAGTCATCATCCTACCGCATACAGCGCACTTTATTTTCCGTCGTAGGGGAAATTCACCATCCTCGCTTTTGTAAGACCGAATGGTGGGTTTATTCAAACGGTCTTGGATTGCGCGCCAAGTTTTGAGAGAGACAAGAGCCTTGTGATTTCCTTTGATCATTCCAATTGACCAAGCGGGAAATTCCATATAACCAGCGTAAAGGATATTTCTCAGAATATCCCCAATTGCCGTTTCTCCTCGATCAATACCTTTCTCATTTAGAAATCTTTTTACATCGCGAATGTGCTTAAATCGCCCCTTTGCAAATCCAAGCAATGCTTCTCTTATAATAGGTGCTTCTTTAGTGGGAGTCAGGATACTGCCACGATATTTAACTCTTTTGTTCTTGTAGCCAAGCGGTCCTCGAAAAGGCCAGTATCCAGCAAGGAGCCTCGCTTTCATTTTTTCTTTTACCTGTCGAGTATTCTGTTTACGCTCCAACTCGCCCTGAGCAGCTAATACCACTTCAATGAAGTTACTTTCTGGTGTATCTTCAAAATTGAAATTGGGACATTTGGGAACAGCATTTCGTTGCGCCAATTCTTGTCTTAAGGCCAAATGAAAATGTGTATCACGGGCGAACCGTTTTAAGTCGTCAAAGATGACCACATAGTTTTCCCCGCTATGATCATCTAAATATTGAAGCAAAGCCACCATAGCTTTACGCTTCCTAAAATCATTCCCTCCAGTGATTCCTTTTTCTTGGAATACTTTTTCAACGTCATAGTTATGCGCTTTTGCATACTCCATGCAAAGGTGGCGCTGGCTTTTCAAACCGCTTCCTTCGCGGACCTGACGTTCTGAAGAGACTCGACAGTAGATAAGAGCTTTTGGCATATTGGTTCGTTAGCTAATAGAGAATTTGATCCTACAATGCATTCTATTCATCAATCAAGGCCATTTTCATAACGTTCAAAGTATGAGATAAAAAACTGCTCTGTTATAATCGTTATGCACTCATACAATCTTTGAATCTGATCTTCATCTTTGGTTAATTGAAGTAAAATTTTGCGACACTTTTGAAAATCTAGTTCTCTTTCCAGATTAAATTCATAGCCGAAATGTGAGTCATAAACAGTTGCATTGAGAAGCGTTAAAGAATAGAATCGAAGTGGTCACAGGCTACGAACTGGATAAGCAGGGGTGGAAAAAAGGGCAGCTTTAGAAAGCATAAAAAGGTCGTTCATAGGCGTTTGTTAAAATTAGGGAGGTTTTTCAAAATGCCTATCCAGCCGTAGCATGTATGTGTATGGTGAATATATTTTCACCACAAGCAGCATCCTATCCCAGAGAACCGATTTCGTCAATGGTGAAGTAGTTATGCTTTTCTTAAATCTGATCAATAATTCTTCACAACTGATTGTGGCTTATGCTTATTTAATAGGTTGACAAAACCATTCTGATAGGCAATAATGTATTTCCTTGCTGACTTTACGGCAAGGTTTTTATTACCATCGGCAGCGTATTATTAAGACTTTTCCATTTTCTCCATTATACGCCCAATTGATTTTATTCGTTCTTTTATTGATCACGTTGCCGGTGGTCTTTCTTTATGTATTGATATTTCTTTGGAGCTTCCTCCGATTCCAAGGGCATTTGAAATCGGAGTCGGGCTGTCCGCAGTCGTCACTCTCCGAGCGCCATTTCACAGAACCACACACTGACTCCAACAATTGCTCCCATCCCTAAGCCATTTCTCTGATCGCCGCGGGGCAGTCCTCCCTACAAAGTGAATGATCTGACTCCACTTTTTTAAAGTCAGAATCGGCCAGCAAATGTGCGGGGGTATTGGCGGACTGTCATTGGCAAAGGAAGGGGTAGAACCCCGATTCCAGGCAAAATTTTCCCAGCATAAACCCGCCCGACATAGCCCCCCGACATTTTATTCCAGTTGCTTTTGCCTTCCATCGAGAACCCACCCCAAACGCAAAGCCAAGACAGTACACCAATACCCCGACATACGGATAAGCCGATGCAGGCAAAAAAAATGTCGCACATCATCCACATACAAGAACAGTTCCCAAATCCCTCCACCAGGATGTCCGATAGCAAGGCGAAGCCTTGGGGCAAAATCACTACATGGAAAAAAGGCATGAAAAATGCTGCCTTCTATATCCAAGCCAAGGGCTATCACGCTGGACGTCCATTGAAAACCCCGATAGCCAATTGCTGGGCGGTATATAGCCACATTCCCCACCTCTATGAAATCGCAGTCAGCATCTATGATTCTGGACAGTTGAAGCAATTCATCATGGGGACTGTCATCCCTTTTATGCGCTTGGAAGACTACCGCCGCATCATTGGCAACGCTGCCCGAAACGCTGACGACTACAACCAAGACCTCCTCAAAACCCTCCGTATGATCGCTGAACAGGTTCACAACCTGCAAAAGCAAATTGATCTGCTTGGGGAGTACCAACAATTGATGTCCTACAAAATCAACCTTGAACACAACATCTTCCCCCAATCATGAAAATCGGAATCTATATCAATGCTCAATCAAAGTATCCCATTGACGTGGTCGTAGTCTATGACTTTGAGAAATGGCAAGACTTTATCTTATCCAGTCGCTACGGGAGCTGGCCCCACCTCCAACGTGAGCCTACCAGTACTGAACTCCATCATTTCACTGGAGATTCTCAAGTCCCGATCTTTCACTATGACAATTGGGAAGACTTGATTGAGGAGGAACTTATGAGTGGTGCATCTGATACTTTCCTGCATGGAATCCTTGACCTGGCCCGTGAACTTCGACAAGGAACCCTGCAACTGCAATCACCTCAACTCCTGCTTGCCCAGTGATCTGGTCCTGCTTCATACGGCTCTGGAACATCATCGTAAAACCAAATACGATGATTTCCATTGCCAAGTGTCGCCAGCTATTGGGAGAACAAGCCCACACTTATTCAAACCGTGAAGTTCGCGAACTCCGCGACCTTCTTTATGCCATTGCTGAACTGGAATACAATCAATATCAAAAACTTCAAAACGATGAAGAAGACAGCCATTCTATACATCCGCGTTTCGACCGATGAACAAGCTCGGGAAGGGTATAGCCTCGAAGCGCAGGAAGCCAATTTGAAAAAGTTCTGTCAGGACAAGGATATTGAAGTCTTTGCCCTCTTTCAGGATGATTTCACAGGAAAAACCTTTCAAAGGCCAGGGTTTCAAAGGGCGCTATCTTATGTGAAAAAGAACCGCCGCGTGATCGACTATTTTCTATTTACCAAGTGGGACCGCTTTGGGAGAAATATCGTCGAGAGCTACGCCATGATTGATCAGATGGAAAAAATGGGAGTAGAAACCCAAGCAGTAGAACAATGGATTGATTTTTCCATCCCGCAAAACAAGTTCCTTCTTGCCATTTATATCACCCAGCCAGAGGTGAACAACGATGTTCGGGCGGCTGCAACCAAAGACGGACTTCGTCGGATCAAGGAAAAGGGAGGTTGGGTAGTCAATGCCATTATGGGCTATGATTGCCATAGAAACGAAGATCGGCTCCCAACCATGAAACCCAACGGCAAAGCCCGATGGATCAAAAAAGCCTATGAAATGGCCGCCGAGGGGAGTCCTCACAAAGAGATTCGACGCATTCTGCGGGCCAATGGCCTGAACATGGGTAAAAATCACCTGACCAAACTTCTCAAGAACCGCGTCTATTTGGGAGAGGTATATTTGCCAGAGTACAAAAAGGAATCCGCCAGATGGATTGAAGGACTCCATCCCGCCATTGTAGATGAATATCTCTTCAACCGTGTACAACGGAGCTTAGCTGGCAACAAACGTCATGGGAGACGCTATGAGGCAGTCCCTGAGTTTCCTCTACGGGGACACCTTCAATGCCAACAATGCGGAACACCACTCACTGGAAGTGCCAGCCGTAGCCACACAGGCAAGCGGTATTTTTACTACCATTGCCAACATGGCTGCACAGAGCGCCATCCTGCCCATGAGATCAATGAGAGCTTTGCGTCCTACCTGAGACGCATCAAACCAGCCGAGGGAACCATCCAACTGTATCGGGCTGTCATTACCGATCTCTTCCAACAGAAGGGCAATGACATGAAGAAAGGCGAACAGGAAATAGCCAAGGAGATCGAAGGAATCAAAAAGAAGCAATTCAGGGCCAATGAATTGCTTTTGGATGACAAACTCCCCCTTGAGCAGTACGAGACCATGATGGGCCACTATCGTAAGTCACTGGCCAATCTGGAACAGGAAAAAGAAGAACTTGTGCAATTGGATGAAGGGTGGCAGGAAGGCTTTGAATTCAGCTTTGAACTGGTGCAAAACATGGACCATTTTTTTGAATGGGCCGACCTTGAGACCAAAAATACTTTCATGGGTTCGATATTCCCCCAAAAGGTGATCTACCTTGGAGATGGCTGTTATCGAACCCCCAAGGCAAATCGCATAATCGCCCTGTATTGCGGATTAGAGCCGAATTTTGAGGTTGCTAAATTGGAAAAAGGCACCTTTTACAGTGCCTTTTTAGAGAGGGGTACCCAGGAAAGGAGTCGAACCTTCACGTCCTTGCGGACACTACGACCTGAACGTAGCGCGTCTACCAATTCCGCCACCTGGGCAATTCAGGGAGGCAAATATAGTTTCTTCTTCCCTCTTCCTCCAAATTATTCCCACACTTTTTCCTAAAATTTGATCTCGCAGTATGGTAGCTTCGCCGCGATCACCTGCTTCGTCCGTTTGGACAACGGATTGCCCTTCAGGTTGAGGTAGCGGAGCTTCTTGAGACGGGCGATCTTATCGGGGAGCGTCTTGAGCTGGTTGCGGCGGAGATCGAGGTACTGGAGATTGTCCAGGTAGCACAGGCTATCCGGGAGGGATTGCAAACGGTTGTTGCTGAGGTTGAGTAGCTCGAGATTGGCAAGGTTGCCAATGTCGGAAGGGAGTTCTTCGAGGAGGTTATAGCTGAGGTCCAGATCTCGAAGGGCGGCCAGGCGGTCAAAGCTGTCCGGGAGACGTTGGAGCGTGTTGACGCTGAGGTTGAGCTTTTCGAGGGAGGACAAATTTCCGAACTCGGAGGGCAGGGCCTGGATCGAATTGTTGTTGAGGCGGAGAATGCGGAGGTTGACCAATTGCCCGAACTGCTTGGGGAGACCCGGCAACAGGTTATAGCCCATGTCCATTTCCCGCAACTGAACCAAATCGCCAAACTCAGCCGGCAAGCCGCCAATCAGGTTGTTGCTACCGTAGAAATACTGCAACGACTGCAACTTTCCCATCTCCTCCGGCAACTTCCGCAGCCCATTCCGCGACACATGAAACTCCACACAATTCGTAAAGGCCTCAATAGATGCCGGAACCGAAGACAACTCGTGGTAGGCCAGGTTCAAACGCTTGACCCGAGCCGCTTCATCCAAAGCCGCCCGGTACCGGGAAAAGATCGGATAGGCCTCCAACTCCTCTTTCGTGTACACCCGCTGGCCACTGAGCGAATTCCAGGGCAACACCATCACAGCGAGCAAGAGGATGATTGTTTGTCTGAGCATTGTATCGTTTTTCGTTGTGTTATCAGTCAAAATCAATTGAAATTAAAATGCAGCCCCGCCATTCCCAGCCCATCTTCCCGGTCACTCCACGCCCGCCAACCGCCTCCCAACACCAATGCACCCCGCATTTTCTCGTCCCGCAAAAACCACCACATCCCATTTCCCTGCACTTCCCACCGCGTCCATCCATCCCGGTACCGGCGCGCAAACCGGCCCAAACCTTCCAGGGAGCATTTTCCCCCTAAAAGATATACGCGAAACCCACCGGCTTGTTCGTGCAACACCGATTTTCGCTGCAAATCGAGTGCCAAACCCGTGCCGATCCACACCGACCAGGTCGCCGTTTGAATCGGGTGGAGCACCAGTGCCTGCCAATCTAGGCTTTGCCGGCGGTCCGTGAAGCCCGCCTCCGACCAGATGCCATAGGTCCAACGAACCGCTGTTCCGTAGAGCCCATAATTGGCCTGAAGACCCAATTGGAGCCTTTGGCCAGCTTGGCCGATGTCCATTTTCGGTCGCAAATCGACCGAAGTCACGCGGCGTACCACCGGCTTTTTCGCGAGCAATACCTGGTGATACCCCACGAAAATCCGGCGCGCCCAGCGCCCGGGATGTGGCGTCTCCGCCACCTGGCCCCGCAACCCGGCACCGAACCCCCACCCCAGCACCACACTCCACACCATCACCTGGACCAGTTGACGCATTGTCCCCAAAGGTACAGCCTCCCCCACTCTACCCCAACCCACGTTTTCCCCCATGCCCCATCCATTGATCCAACGGAAGGACACACACGAAAACAGCAGGCCAGAATTTCTGACCTGCTGCCTGAGCATAAAAAGTAACAGATATTAGCGTTGGACCAGCACCCGACGGGTCAGGGACTGGCCGGTCTCCGTCACGAGGCGGATCAGGTAGATGCCATTGTCCACCGAGTTCCCGGCCATATCGCGGCCGTTCCAGAACATCGAGTGCGCACCAGCATTCGTATGGCCTTCCCCAAGGACCGCGACCTGCTGGCCGAGCGTATTGAGGACTTCCATCCGAACCTGTCCCTCGTTGAAGAGGATATAGTAGACTTTGACAGATTCGTTCATGGGGTTCGGAGCGATTTCCATAACGCCGAATTCGTAGTCGGGGCGGTCTTCCAGCCCGACGAGCAGCGGTACCGGAGCTTCTTCGACGTTGAGGATTTCGCGGTCGGAAGCGTCCGCTCCGAACTTCTGGACGACACCGATGAGGTGCATTTCGGCGGGGTCGAAGCCTGCCGGAATGGTATAGGTGAACCAGTAGCTGGCCTGGCTGCCGAAGTTGACCGGGCCGGGGAGAGAATTTTCAACGCCCCAGGCGCCACCGAGAGCCGCCCGGAGAACGTGGTTGTGGACGAATCCTACGATGGGGTTGCCGGCACCCTGGTACGGGTGACCTGCTGTGCCGTTGTCAGCATTGTATTGGTTATAGGCCGATCCGCCGGTCACATTGTTCTCGGTGATGAACATGTTGAAGCGGAGTTCGGAGCTTTCGTTGCCGGTGAAGCTGGCGTTGACCTTGGCCCGGAGTTCGCGGGTCGCATCGTCATAGGTCACCGAATCAATGGAAACCGCTACTACACTTGCACCCTGGGTCACGCTGTTGCAGACGCTCTGCCAGGAGGTACGTCCCACCGGACCGCCCACCCGGTTGATCAGAGCTTGGGGGAAGTTGGGATTGTAATAGGACGCGATGTCAATTCCCACCGGGATCTCCATGGGATCCGGAATGCTCGAATTGCCGATGTGAATCGCACCTGCAATGACATTCTGGTTGTTGTTCAATGTCTGCTCAACCCGCACTGCACCATCGGAACAGAAGGGGCACCAGGTACCCGTAAATTCTTCCAGATAGGCATTTTGAATGGAAAATTGAGCTTGGGAGATGGAGAAAAACCCTGCAAAAAGGGCGCAAAAGAGTATCAGTTTCTTCATACCTCGGTACTTTATATTTGATTCAATATACGATTTTTTCCTCCGACCAAATTGAATCGTTTTAGGACTTGGCCCGAAAAGGCCGATATGTCGCGGCAGCCCCAAAACTATTTTCTTCGCCACTTGGTGAAGGGAATGAGCATGGGCACCCGCTGTTGGTAGGCGATATAGTCCTCGCCAAACCGCTTCACCAGGTCCCGTTCCTCAAACCAGGCCCCCACCAGGATATAGGCCGTCATCACCTCCGCAAAAAACAAATGGTCGTGGGTCATGGTGGGAGTCAACCAAAAAATCAGGAGGATGCCGAGGTAAATGGGGTGTCGGACAATGTTGTAGAGGCCAGGGGTGCGGAAGGGAATGATTCTTTCTTGTTCGCCTCTCCAAATGGCCATCGCTGCATTCCATCCCAACAGCTCCAAACCGCCCATTTGCATCCCACTGATACCCACAATGGCGCATCCCAAGAGCGATCCCCCCAGCAAGGCGTAGCCTCCCACCGTCCCCCAAAGTTCATACAGAGGCGGGGCCATCGGCGACCACAGGGCCACGAGCAACATCAACACGAAGCCCGACCACATCACGTAGGTCGGGCGCACCAATTCAGGCGTCAGCAGACTTGCCATCACCCGTTTTACCCCGGCCCGGGACATCAAACTGTGCTGCAACCCAAATACCAGCAACAGGACCGCATTTTGGTCCATCCCCCCGCGAAACATGTACCACGACTTGAAGGTCCCCGGAAACCAAAAATCCCATATCAGCAGCCCCAGGGCCGCACAGCCCGAGAGCCCCATGAACACCGCCGTCAAAGCATAGTTCAGGAAGACGAGTTTCCGCATTGGGATAATTTAGGTGTTTTTAGGGAAAAACAAGGCCCTTTGTACACCTCTATTTGGGTCTTGAGCGTCTATTGTTCCCCAATCCAGCAATCACCAATATTAGGTAGTTCTTAAATTAACGACAAATGCCCCCCAGCTCTTTATTTAGTCTTTTTCTAAATAAACATTTGATCTCAATTTCTCTTCGCTATCTCCTATTTTTACCATACTACCTAATTTTAGGTATTCATTTAAGTGCAACATAAGATGAACACAAATCCTTTATTCCGGGCCCTCGCCTCCAAGTACGAGGCCCAAAAACAAGAAGCCCTCGCCACGCTCAACATTTACTTCCACAACTCCGTCGGAATCGGTGAACATCCCCAGCACCTGGAGGAAATGGACAAGTACGTGACCATGCTCACCGATGCCACCGACAAACTGGAGCACCTGAAAACCTTTTTCAAGCCCAGCGGTGCGCTCATCGAAGAAGCAAATTCCAATGAAGTGTTGAAGATCCTCGCCAACGAGTAGCCACTCGTTGCCCCCAAATACAGAGGCCGCTCCATCTGGGGCGGCCTCTCATTTTCTCATACCGTACAAACCGAACACCATTTCAAGGCCGACTCCGACCCTGATTGGTAAAATTAATATCGGGATTAAATCACAATTGGATTGTTCAGAGCGCGACAGATTCCCGCACAAATCCCATCAAGCGGATTCCCAAGTCGCGACAATGTCTTTCAGGCGGCTCAGCCCCGTGTCCAGGTCCTTTTGCATATACGGCATCATCAATTTCGCCATCAACCGCAAGGAAGGATTATCCCCGGCCTTCCCTTCGATCCGCCATTTCACCGCCGTTTTTCCCTCGCCCCCTTCGGCCAAGCTAATTTCTCCCTTCATTTGGTTGCTCCCCCGCCCAAACCGAAACCGATGCTCAATGGAGTCGGGAGCCGTTCCTCCCGAAATCTTCAACACGCCCTTTTGCCGCCCTGCTTTCCACAACTGCGTCGCCCCCTCCCCTGTCTCCGGGCCTTCGTATTCATAGGAATAGCCGTGCGGACTGTCTTCGTTCCAGGCCGTCCAGGATTGCCAGTTCCGGATCCGGTTCAGGTAAGCGTGCAGCCGTTCCCGATCAGAACCGACCTCCACCTCTGAGATCACCTCCCATTCCCCTGGCTGGAGAAGGGCGTAGATGAGGAAGATGAACAAAATCGCCCCGATGACGATGGCAGAGATGACCCAAAAATCCATTTGATCAGTGTTGGTGTTGAAAAAGGCTATTGCCTCGGTGGAAAATTAGCATCATTTTCGATTTGATCTTCAAAATAGTTCCTCAGATTATCAAATTAGGAGTGCAGCATGACGGAAAATGAGGTCTTTACCACGTCCAAAGGCAACCGGATCAACCTGTCGCTGTATGGATTTGACCATACCGACGCCCCTTGCATCATCTATGTCCACGGGTTCAAAGGATTCAAAGATTGGGGCTTTGTCCCGGTCACCGGCCAGTACCTCGCCGCCATGGGCTACCGGATGTTGACCTTCAACTTCTCGCACAATGGCATCGGGGACAATCCGGTCGAGTTCACGGAGCTGGAAAAGTTTCGGGACAATACCTTCTCGCTGGAACTCTCAGAAGCCCGCGAAGTCATCCAGGCCTACCACCAGGGACGCATCTTCGGGGTCCAACCCCATGCGGCCATCGGGCTGCTCGGACACTCCCGCGGCGGCGGCATCGCCCTGCTCGCCGGGCAAGCCTCCCCGGAGGTCCAGGCCGTTTGCACCTGGGCCGCCGTCTCCACTTTTCGCCACTATCCCCCCCAGACCATCGCCCAATGGGAAAAAGATGGCGTCCTGCCCATCGTCAATTCCCGCACCGGCCAGGTCATGGAATTGGGATGGGGCATCCACGAGGACCTCATGGAACACATCGACGGCCGCCTGAACATCGAGCGGGCCACCCGTGAAATGGGCAAGCCGCTCTGCGTCATCCACGGCACCAAGGATCCCGCCGTCTCCATTGAAGACGGCATGGCCATCGCCGGCTGGGCCGGGGACCACCTCTCCCGCTTCGAAAAGATCCAGGGTGCCGACCACGTCTTTGGGGCCCGACACCCCTTCGAAACCTCCAATCCCGACCTTGACCACGTGTGGCAGGTTACCCTCGACTTCTTCCAGACCCACCTACCCAATCCTTCCTAAATGCTCCTCGCTCCCATCGACTGGATCCTCATCGGGGTCTACCTTGCCATCGCCACCTTCATCGCCCTGCGCTTCGCCAACCGCGCCGGCCAATCCCTCGGAGAATTCTTCCTCGGCGGCCGATCCCTGCCCTGGTACGTCCTCGGGATTTCGATGGTCGCCACCACCTTTGCGGCCGACACCCCGCTGGCGGTGACCGAAATCGTCTACGCCGATGGCATCTCCGGCAACTGGCTCTGGTGGAACGCCCTGATTGGAGGCATGCTCACCACCTTTTTCTTCGCCAGTCTCTGGCGCCGCGCGAATGTCCTCACCGAGGTTGAGTTCATTGCCATCCGCTATGCCGGACCCGCCGCCAATTTCCTCCGGGGCTTCAAGTCCGTCTACCTCGGCGTGATCATGAACATCATGATCATGGGCTGGGTCAACCTCGCCTTCATGGGCATCCTCCAGAAGTTTTTCCTTGTCGACTACAACACCTCTTTATTGGTCACTGCGGGCGCCATGGTGCTCGTCGCAGTCTATTCGTCGCTGGGCGGGCTCCTGGGCGTGGCCATCACCGATGTCATCCAATTTGGAATTGCCATGGCGGGGAGCATCGTCCTCGCCGTGCTGGTCTTGAATTCGGAGGAAGTGGGCGGAGTCAGTGGATTGAAAGAAAAATTAGGCGAAGACAATCCGGTGTGGAACTTCTTTCCGCAGATTGGGGGGAGTGGAACGGCCGGGGAATTGTCCATTACCCTGATGGCGTTTCTGAGTTTTGTCGGGGTGCAATGGTGGGCCAGCTGGTATCCCGGCGCGGAGCCGGGCGGGGGCGGATACGTCGCCCAGCGCATGCTGAGCGCCCGGACCGAACGCGACTCCGTCTTTGCGACCCTGTTTTTCCAGGTCGCCCACTACTGCCTGCGGCCCTGGCCCTGGATCATCGTGGGCCTCTGCGCCCTGGTCCTCTACCCCGAACTCGGGGACGACGCCAAGTATGGCTACGTCGATGCCATGCGTGACTTCCTCCCCGACGGCTGGCGGGGCCTTTGCCTGGTCGCTTTCCTCGCTGCCTATATGTCCACCATTTCCACCCAATTGAACTGGGGCGCTTCCTACCTCACCAACGACCTTTACAAGCCCTTCATGGGCCCCCAATCCGGACGGACGGGCGGAGGCGACGAACACGCCAAGCACTATGTCTTCGTCTCCCGGATCTTCACCGTCGTCCTCATGGTCCTCGCCCTCGGCATCACCACCCAAATCAATTCGATCAAGGATGTCTGGGACTTCATCTTCCAGTGTGGCGCGGGGCTCGGCATGGTACTCATCATGCGCTGGTTCTGGTGGCGCATCAATGCCGTCACGGAGATCGTCGCCACGGCCACTCCTTTCGTAGTTTTCTTTGCCCTGAAATTCCTCATCGAACCGTCCTTCAGCGAAGGATTCGCCGAGGACTGGGGCGACAACCGCTATTCCTATTTCGTCACCGTCGTCATCACCACCCTCGCCTGGGTGGTCACGGCCATGGTCACGCCACCTGAACCCGAAGCGAAACTAAAGGCCTTCTACGAGCGCGTACGGCCCGGCGGCTGGTGGGAACCCATCTACCGGAACATTCCCAGTTTCCAGAAGCCGGCCAGTCGTTTCTGGCCGCTGATGGCCTGCTGGATCAGTGCCATCGTCATGACCTATGGAGCCTTGTTGGGGGTGGGAGAATTGATCTTGGGAGATTCGGGAACCGGGGCGATCTACCTTGCCGTGGCAGCCGCCAATGCCATCATTCTGGTGGTGACCATCCGGACCTTCAAACTCTTCCAGGATACACCTTCCTGAGACATTTTCACTTACGGAAAAACGTGGAATCGTTCCTGGGAAAAACTCCCGGGAGGGTTCTTCTGTGGTGGTTGGGGAAATGAATCGGCAGCAATGGGTACAAAAGAAAAAAGCCGCCTCGTGGGCAGCTCCTATCTTGCTTCCGAAGTGATTCGGATTATTCTTCTTCCTTCGAAGGGGCAGCCACAACCGGGGCTGGAGCTGGTGAATTGCCGGCAATTTTAGCCTCAATTCGGGCGATTACTTCACGGTTCTGCTCTTCCAGCGTAGGCTTACGGTGGACGACAGGAGATTCAACCCGCAGGGCTTGACGACGACGAGCGGCCCGTGAGCGCAATCTGAGTTTCTTGGTTGAAAATTTCTTTCCCATTGTGCGTGTCGTTGAATTTGGACTGCAAAGGTACGTGATTTTTCTTCCCATAAAAAATATCACTCCACTTTTCCTGCATTTTTCCCTTCGTTGCGTATTTCTCCTCCCACTTCCGTTTATTTGCAACTGATTTTTGACACGACCTCAACCCCACTTCATGCAGCACGAGAAGCATTTGTTCCATCAACTCGCAGAACCCCTCCTCGAAGGCTTTGCCTGGGGCAGCGGCGCCCAACAACACGACGGCAAGCTCAGCGACGATCTTTTCGATCAATGGACCGCTCAGTTCATCTCCGCCGAAATGGCCCGCGACCTCGCCGATCTCAATACCAAGGCGGATCAACCCAACTTCATTGATGCGGTGGATGCCTTCGTGGACCAGCACGGCTCGCTGGAAGACCTCCGGGAATTTTTCATTGACCTGGCCGTCCTGCAAGTGATTGTGGGCAGTGCCAGTCGGGAGGATGATTTCCTGGATTCGGATGCGTGGGAGGACATGGAAAATAAAACCGAGGACCGGGGAAGCGAATTGCTCAACCTGCTCGTCTACCTCAAGGACTGCAATGAGAATGAGGTCAAACCGAACATCAGTGATTTCCTCCACGAATTCCTGTTGGTCGATGAAGACGACTTTCAGGAGGAGATGGGCATCTATGAAGTGATGGTCAGCAACGAGGACCTGGTCATGGGAGAAGCGAAGCAGATTGTCGAGGTGGGGAACCAGCAGAAGGCCGATATGGAGGAACTCTTTACGCCCGCCATGCTGTTTTTCAAACAGCGGGAAAAGAAACCGGGCAAACTCACGTTTGCCCTGCTCAACTTCAGCCAGCTGCCCCACGTACACACAGCCCTCTATCGACTGCTCGCAGCGGCTCCGAAGTTCCTGTGATCAAGGGAACCAGGCCCCCTCAATCGTTCGGCGCACCCGCCGCCAACCAACATTCCAGAATGTCCAGTTGGGCTTCGCTCAGGCTCCGCACATTGGAGGAGTAGCTCGGCGGCATGTCTTTCCGCCGGATCACCCGCTCGACAAAGTCTCCACTCTGTACAAACCGGTTCACCCCTTCGTAATCGACGAGGCCGCCGCGGGGACTCCCCGCTTGGTGACAGGCCCCATTGCTCTCATCGGAGCAGCCCAGTTCGATGATGGGCAGGACGTCGGCCGCGAAACGGGCCGGGATGACCGAACAATCGGAAGTCGGAGCGACAGTTTCCGAGGTCGGAGGCAAGCTATCTTCCTCACAACTGGAAAATCCAATGAGCAAAAACAGGCAAAGTGTGGCTGGAATAATTGATTTCATGGTCGAGGAGTTTTCACGATAAACGTTTAAACACGGGTTAAGGATGTCCGAAAGGGCCTCTTTTGTCGTTTTGGGACAAATAGAAGCGGGGAAATGTCCTCTCCGGCCCTCAGCCCCACTTTTCTTTGGGGGGTGCTGGGGCAATGGGAGTATTCAGGGGTTGGGTTGGAAAAGAAAAATGGAGATTTGGGGGTATGCCTAAAATATGCGGGATCAGGGCCGGTGAATGGGTTCCAATGGGAAGTTGGCTTGGCAATTTTACCGGCCCGCTGCCGGTGGTCCCGAGCTGGCTCGCGGTTTGGGGGAGGCCGCTCCCCTGAGAGTGGAGCCAGCTTCGGTCAGACCTGAGCTGGCTCCACTTCGAGGTCAGCCAGCTTCGTTTCAAGTGAAGCTGGCTTCGTTCTGAGGCAAGCCAGCTTACCAAAAAGGCAGGACTTCCTTTCTATATTTAGGGATTGCTCAAAATCCAGCCCATTCATTCCCCCCAATCCGCCCACCACCAAACTTCCTACGACCGCCTCCCCTCGCCTGCTTGCCAGTGGACATCCTACGTGCATAACTCAACCCTTTTTCTCCCCCAATTCCCCTAACTTCGTCTCATGAACCAGGGGCTTTCTTTTCGCCGCACACTCCTCACCCTCTTCTTGTCCGCCATCATGGTCCTGGCCCTTTCCGGAACCAGCCAGGCCCAGGGGAACAACTTTGTGTCCCGGTACATCAACAAGATGGTCAACGACACCGTCAACGACGGCCGCGCCAAGTTCCTCTTCTACCCCACCGTCGCCTTTGCCCCCGAAACCAGCTGGGAATTTGGCTTCAATTCCCTCTGCATCTTCCACGCCAAGGGCGATACCACCAACCGCCTCAGCGAGATCTTCGTCTGGTCCTTTATCACCCTGGAGCGCCAATACGGCATCTGGTCCGATCATGCCATCTATTCCAATCACAACAATTGGTTCTTCCTCGGGCGGGCCCGTTACCAGCGCTTTCCCCTCCTCTACCACGGCATCGGCCCCGAAACCCCCGAAGAATTCACCGCGCTCGTCGACGCCGATTACCTCCTGGCCAAGGAACGCATCCTGAGACGGCTCCACGGCTCTCTGTTCGCGGGCCTGGAACTGGACTTCCAGGGCCTCACCCGGACCGAATTCCTGCCCGAAGACGAAGACAATCCCTTCGACTTCCCGACCGGAGCGGAAGGCTCCCAAAACTTCTCCATCGGAGCCGGCATCGTCTACGACAGCCGCCACAACGTACTCAATGTCCGGGATGGCCTCTTCGGCGAATTGGCCTTCCTCCATTCCAACGAGCTTTGGGGCAGCGACTACAACTTCTCCACCCTCATCGCCGACGCCCGCATTTACCGGCCCGTCCGCAAGAACCAGGTCTTCGCCGCCCAGACCATGGGCCTCTTCACGATGGGCGATGTCCCCTTCAACCAAATGGCCCTCATGGGGGGCGAAAGCCTCATGCGGGGCTATTACCTCGGGCGTTACCGCGACAAAAACCTCCTGGCCAGCCAGGTCGAGTACCGATTCCTCCCCTTCGTGGACCGTCGACCCTTGCGCCGCTGGGGCGGCGCGGTCTTCATGGCCGCGGGGAGCGTCTTCTCCGAAGAAGATCCCTTCCACCTCTCCAACTTTGTCCTCGCCGGAGGCGGAGGCCTTCGCTTCCTCATTTTCCCCGAAAAAGACGTCTATACCCGCCTTGACGTCGCCTTCACCCGGGAAGGCCCCGGATTCTACCTCTTCATCGGCGAGTCCTTTTAGTCCTCTCCCCCATTTTACCCTCCCATCAGACACCCCTAATTTGAAAACCCACCAATTCTCCCTTTCCCATTGGACATCTGAGACTTGATATTCCACCAATTCCCCATTTCGCTCGACCAATGACGCGGTCCTCCCCCCGCTCCGACGTAATTTTACCCCCAGATTCCAACACTAGCACACTCCACTACTAAACTCGACAACCAGCACTCGGTAACAGCATGAACTCACCCCAGCACATCCTCTTCCTCGAAGACGATGACATCACCAACTACTACACCCAATTCCTCCTGAAGGACCTGGGTTGTACCGCCAAGGTCCACTACGCCACCAACGGCCTCGAAGCCCTCGCGTACCTCAAGGAATGCGTCCAGCAGCAGACCTGGCCCGACCTCATCCTCGTCGACATCAACATGCCCGTCCTGGACGGCTTCGGCTTCCTCCAGCAATACGAGCAGCACCACGCCACCACCCTCGACTCCACCCGGATCTACATGCTCACCAGCTCCGAGCACCCCCGGGACCGCGAACGCAGCCGCTCATTCCCCTGCGTCACCGGCTACCTCACCAAGCCCTTCGACCGCGAAAAATGGATCGCCTGTACCTCCCAGCCCGACCAGGACCTCGGGCTCAAAAAGCAAGCCTGAGGCAAACGAATACGATCAAATAGATTGAGGTGGGCAGCCCCGCCGCTCACGCGGTGGGCCAGGCTGTCCGCAGTCGCTCCGCTCACGCGGGAGCTCCACAATTGCTCCCATCCTTGCTGCGGTCGGTTGCCCTCCCCTCATAAATGCAAAGAGGCTGTCTCAAAAGAGGCGGCCTCTTTTGTTATCCATAAAAAAGCGTTG